>DASXSB010000084.1:0-59250 GCA_036506275.1 Candidatus Methylomirabilota bacterium
GCCGGGGGAGTCCGAGGGGGCATGGCTCCCCTCGGCCCAACGATCCGCCGCCGCTCCCCCCCACGTCCAATAAGAGCCGCAAGGTGCGATTCGCGCGCAGCCGGCAGGATCAGTGTGGTGGGGGGGTGTGGGGCCGGGGGAGTCCGAGGGGGGCATGGCTCCCCTCGGCCCAACGATCCGCCGCCGCTCCCCCCCACGTCCAATAGCCCATGCTGGGGCCGGTCATCGAGGGCCAGCGCATCCGGCTGGAGCCGCCGCGGGCGGAGTTCCTGCCCGCCTACGTGCGCTGGTTCGCGGACATGGAGGTGACCCGCTACCTCGTCTCCCGCTTTCCATTCACGGCGAAGCAGGAGGAAGGCTGGCTCGAGGAGACCGCCAAGGACCCGCACAAGGTGGTCTGGGCGGTGATGGCGAAGGAGAGCGGCCGCCTCGTCGGCGGCACCGGCCTCGAGAAGATCGACTGGCGCAATCGGCGGGGTGAGAGCGGAACGGTGATCGGCGAAAAGGACGCGTGGGGCAAGGGGTACGCCACCGAGGCGATGGCGCTCCGCACCGCCTACGCCTTTCGCGAGCTGGGGCTGGAGAAGGTCGTCACCCACGTCGTCCTGCCCAACGACGCGAGCCGGCGGGCGCTCGAGCGAGTCGGGTACCGCCAGTGCGGCCTCTACCGGCGCCACGTGTTCGTCGACGGCCGGTGGCACGACGCGTGGCTGGGTGAGATCCTGAAGGACGAGTGGGAACAGAGACAGGAGAGGACATCATGAAGCGTCCGGCGCGCGTGGCGATCTGCGAGGTGGGCACCCGAGACGGGTTCCAGATCGAGCCCGACTTCATCCCGACCGAGCTCAAGATCGAGGTGGTGGATCGGCTGTCGGCCACCGGCTTGCCCAAGATCGAGGTGACGTCGTTCGTGTCGCCCAAGGCGATTCCCGCCCTCCGGGACGCGGAGGCGGTGATGGCGGGCATCCGGCGCCGGCCGGGCACGGTCTACGCCGCCCTCGTGCCGAACGACAAGGGCGCGGTCCGCGCGGTGGACGCCGGGGTGGACGTAATCCACACCGTGCTGTCGGCCAGCGAGAGCCACAACCTGGCCAACGTCAACATGACGGTCGCCGAGTCCGTAGACAAGCTCCGCGCGGTGATGCGGGTGGCCGAGCGGGCGAAGGTGCACGTCGGCTGCGGCATCTCCACCTCGTTCGGCTGCCCGTTCGAGGGCGACGTGCCGCTCGCGCAGCTCGAGTCCGTCGTCCGCCGTCTCGTCGACATCGGCGCGCGCGCGATCGGGCTGGCCGACACCACGGGCGTGGCGAACCCGGCGCAGGTCGCCCGCACGCTCGAGCACCTGATGCCGCGCTTTCCCTCCATCGAGTGGACGCTGCACACGCACGACACGCGGGCGATGGCGATCCCGAACATCCTGGCCGCCATGGACCACGGCGTCACCAACTTCGACTCGTCGATCGGCGGCCTCGGCGGTTGCCCGTTCGCGCCCGGCGCCTCCGGCAACGTCTGCAGCGAGGACCTCGTGCATTGCTTGCACGCGATGGGGGTGGAGACCGGCATCGACCTCGATCGGCTCATCGCCACCTCGAAGCGCGTGCAGGACGTCGTGGGGCGCACGCTTCCCGGTCAGATCGTGAAGGCGGGAAAGTGGGATCGTCGCTATCCCGCCCCCGACGCGGTGGCGGCGCGAATTCCGGCGGCTCGGCCGCGATAGATCGCTCGCGTCATGCTGAGCAAGCGCGCGCAGCGCATGCTGGCCACGATGGACCGCACCACCGCGCTCTGGCACTTCCCGGTCATCGGCCGCGCCAAGGGCCGCATCATCCGGCGGCTCATCGATCGGCATCGCCCGAAGCGCGCGCTCGAGATCGGCTCCTTGTTCGGCTACTCCGCCATCCTGATCGCCGGCTCCCTGCCGGCGGGCGGCCGCCTCACGTGCGTGGAGGCGAACGACTACCTGGCGAAGTTCGTGAAGAGCAACGCCGCCCGCGCCGGCCTCGGCGGCCGCGTGAAGGTGGTCGCGGGTGACGCGCTCCGCGTGATCCCGCTCCTCACGAGCCGATTCGACTTCGTCCTCATCGACGCCGCCAAGGAGGACTACCTCGATTACCTGCGGCAGCTCGAGCCCCGGCTCGTGCGGGGCGCGGTGGTGGTGGCGGACAACACCGGCATCTATCGCCGGGAGGTCGCGCCGTACCTGGAGCACGTGCGCAACGGCGCCGGACGATACCGGAGCCGCGAATACGAAGTTGGTGAGGACGCCATGGAAGTGAGCATCTTCGACGCCAGGGACCGGTCATGAAGCTCGGCGCCTTCATCGTCCCCGGTCGCCATCTCGCCGAGGCCGTCGACCTCGCCCGCCGCGCCGAGAGCCTCGAGTACGAGAGCGCGTGGGTGACGCACGGCCTCGGCCGTGACTCGTTCATCGTGCTCGCCGCCTACGCCACCGCCACCAGCCGTCTGCGCGTTGGCAACGGAGTGGTGCCGATCTATCCGCGCCATCCCGTCGCGATGGCGCAAGCGGCGCTCAGCCTGGCCGAGCTGTCGGGCGGGCGCTTCAGCCTCGGCATCGGCATCAGCCACGCGCCCATGGTGGAGTCGATGCTGGGGCTCCCGCTCACGAAGCCCCTCGCCGTCATGCGGGAGTACGTGGCGGTCGTACGCGGAGCCCTCGGGGAGGGCGCGTCGTTCACCGGCACGCACTATCGCGTGCAGTGGGCGATGGCGATCCCCGAGCGGCCGGCGCCGCCCCCGCTCTACCTGGCGGGGCTGTCCACGCCCATGCTGGAGCTGGCGGGCGAAGTCGCCGACGGCGCCGTCCTCTGGCTCACGCCGCCCGTCTACGTGAAGGACGTGGCCGTGCCCGCCCTCGCGCGCGGCCGGCTCCGCGCGGGCAAGACGCTCGAGGACTTCGAGATCGTGTGCGCGGTGCCGCTCGCGATCACCGACGACACGCGCGCGGCCACGACCGCGTTCAAGGCCGAGCTGACGCGCTACCTCCGCCTGCCCTTCTATCGCAGGATGCTGGAGGCGAGCGGCCATGGCGCCGATCTCAAGGCGTTCGACACCGACGGGGAGGTCACCGACGCCCTCGCCCGCGCCCTCGGCGTGGTCGGCACCGCGCGCGACGGGCGTGCGTTCATTCGCGCCTATCGCGACGCGGGGGTGACGTTGCCGGCGGTGCGGCCGATCACGTTCCCCGACGCACCCTGGTATCGCCCGACCCTGGAAACGATGGCGGGGTGCTGAGCCGCCGGTCTCTGTCGGGGCCGGCGATCGCGCTCGTGATCGCAGGCTGCACCGGATTCATGCCGAGCGCGCCGACGCGCACTCTCCCGCGTGATCACGGCGCGGCGATCGTCTACGTCGCGCTCGGCGACAGCACGGTGGAGGGGATCGGCGCCACCTCCGCCGCCGCCAACTACGTGAGCCGCATCGGCGATCGGCTCCGCGCCGTGTATCCCGCCACCCGCGTCGTCAATCTCGGGGTGGGCGGGGCGACGTCCGCCGACGTCGTCAAGGAGCAGCTCGACGAGGCGGTGCGGCTCGAGCCACAGCTCGTGACGCTCTCCATCGGTCCCAACGACATCACCGACGGCCGCGACGTCGCCCAGTACGAGCGGAACCTCGACGCGATTTTTCGCAGGCTCGCGCGCGAGACGGAGGCGGTGCTCGTGGCCAATCTCCTCCCCGACCTCGCCGTCACCCCGCGGTTCCGGGCGTCACCGGAGCGGGCGGCGGTGGCGGAGCAGACCGAGCGCTACAACCGCGCCCTCGCGCGCACGGCCCGCCACCACGGCGTGGAGGTCGTCGATCTCTTCGCGGCCAGTCGGCAGGAAGTGCCGCGCCATCCGGAGCTGGTCGCCGGCGACGGCTACCATCCGTCGGACCTGGGCTACGCGCGCTGGGCCGAGCTGATGTGGCAGCGCATCGCCACCCGCATCGCAGGGTGATGCGCGGCACCCGCGCTCAGCGCTCGACGTAGAAGAGCAGGACGAGACCGAGCAGTGTGAGGAAGCCTGGCCACGCCCACGTCAGCACATGCTCGCCGCGTCGCTTCAGGCGCGAGACGAGCAGCGCGACGCCGAGGCCGGCGGCGGTGGCGCCCATGGCCGCGTGCTGCAGGTAGATGCGGTCGAGGTGGAACGTTCCGTCGTGGAAATGGAAGAAGAGCGAGATGCCGCCCAGCACCGCGAGCACGGGGACGAGCACGGTGCGCAGGCCGAGGAGCTGGACCACACCGAAGGTGATCGGGATGAGCGCCAGCGTCTTGTGCTGGAGCACGAGGCCGTCGCTGAAAATTTCCAGGAAGGGCCGCGGGCCCGCCGGCCACGACTCGGGATCGGACGTCACGAAGAGATAGCAGCCGAACACGATCCAGAGCACGGCCGATGGCCGGTATCGCCATGACGGCCGCCGCCGTTCCAGGAGCACGAGCGCGGCGAGCGTGATGAGCACGGCGCCGGCCACGCGATGGGTGATCTCCGAGTAGTACAGCTCGGCGGGATTGCGCGGGTGCCGATGTCCGGTGGCGCTCGGCGTTCCGCCGTACACCGCGAGGTATGCGTTCTCGGCCGCGAAGGGCCCGGCGGGATTGGGATACCATGCCCACACGTGCGCCACCGCGAAGGCGGGGTGCCACATGACGAATGGCGCATCGCTTTCGGGATGGCGGGTCGGACACTCGCTCGTTCGCGCCGCCGGCAGCTCTCGAAAATCGCGATAGTGACAGGAGGCCTCGTGCCAGCCCCACCGCGCGCCCGGGAACGGGCTCACGGCGGGAGGCGCCGGCGCCGCGTACTCCACCCCCGCGAGCTGCCAGGCGCCGTCGCGCTCGACGTAGATCAGCATGGGTGGACGCGCGAGGTCGACGCCGGTGGCGGCGGAGAGCGCCTGCACGTCGGGGCGGATGAAGTGGTAGCCGTGGCGCGGCTCCATCCCGCTCGCCTGGATGAAGCCGTCCTCGCGCGCCTTGGCGATGTCCAGATAGCGCGCGGTGGCGCGGCGGACGTCGGCCACGATCTCGTCCACGCCGGCGCCGTCGCGCGGCGCGACCACGGCCGGCGCCGGCGGTGCCGAGTCGCTGCCTTGGGCAGGCGCCGAACCCGGGGAATGCGCGACGGCGACACCGGCGAAGAGCAGTAGCGTGACGAGCGCGGCGAGCAAGACGCGGCGCCACATGGCGGCTAATAGTACACGACGGAGGGACGGCGGGTAGCCATGGAGACGTTTTTCAGCACCGACGCGATCATCGCGCTCGTCACCCTCTCCGCCATGGAGATCGTTCTCGGCATCGACAACGTCGTGTTCATCGCCATCCTCACCAGTCGCTTGCCCGCGTCCCAGCAGGCGCGCACGCGCCGGACGGGGCTGGCCCTCGCGCTCGTGATGCGCATCGGCCTCCTCTTCAGCATCTCGTGGATGATGGGGCTCACCGCCCCTCTCTTTTCGGTTTTGGGCGGCAAGCTGTCGGGGCGCGATCTCATCCTGCTCGGCGGTGGCCTCTTCCTGATCTTCAAGGCCACGTGGGAGATCTACGACAAGCTGGAGGCGACGCACGAGGAGGAGGCGCCGGCGGCGGGCGCGCGACGCGGCGTGGCCACCGTCCTCGCCCAGATCGCCGTCGTCGACGTCGTCTTCTCGCTGGATTCCGTCATCACGGCCGTCGGTATGGCCAACGCCATCGGCATCATGGTCGTCGCGATCGTCGTCTCCATGATCGTGATGCTGGTGTCGATGGAGGCGGTGGCCGGCTTCATCGAGCGCCACCCGAGCGTCAAGCTGCTCGCGCTCGCCTTCCTGCTCCTCATCGGTGTCATGCTGGTGGCGGAAGGTTTCGGGCAACATCTCCCCAAGGGCTATATCTACTTCGCGATGGCGTTCTCGCTGTTCGTCGAGCTGCTCAACATCCGGTTTCGCCGGCGCGCGCCCGTCAAGCTGCACGGACGGTTCGAGGACGCGACGCGCACCTGATGCGCGGCTACGTCCTCTCCCGCCTCGCGCAGACGGCGCTCGTGGTGTTCCTCTCCCTGACGGCGGTCTTCGGGATGGTGCGCCTCGGCGGCGATCCCGTCCTCCTCTTCATGCCGATGGACATCCAGGCCAAGGACGTCAACGAGTTCCGCCAGCGGCTGGGCTTCAACGATCCGCTCCCCGTCCAGTACGGGCGCTTCCTGGCGGGCGCGGTGCGTGGCGATTTCGGGGAATCGCTGCGCTACCGGCGCGACGCCATGGGACTCGTCGTCGAGCGCCTGCCCGCCACCTTGCTCCTCGGCTCCACGTCGCTGCTGCTCACGCTGCTGGTGGCGGTGCCGCTCGGCATCGTGTCCGCCGTCCGCCGCGACACCCTCGTGGATCACGTCGGCACCGTGGCCACCGTCCTCGGCCAGGCCACGCCGGGCTTCTGGCTGGGGCTCATGCTCATCTATCTCTTCTCGGTGCACCTGCGCTGGCTGCCCACCGGCGGCACCGGCACCGCCGCCCACCTCGTGATGCCGTCGATCGTCCTCGCCGCGTTCTTCGCCGCCCGCATCGCCCGCCTCACGCGCTCCGCGGTGCTCGACGCCCTCCACGAGGACTACGTGCAGACGGCGCGGGCCAAGGGCCTCGCGGAAGTGCGGGTCGTCGGCAAGCACACGCTCCGGAATTCCGCCATTCCGATCGTGACGCTGGCGGGCCTCGAAGCCGGTCAGCTCCTGGGGGGAGCCGTGATCACGGAGACGATCTTTGCCTGGCCGGGCGTGGGCCGCCTCACCGTGCAGGCGTTGCTGAATCGCGATTTCCCGGTGGTGATGGCGGCGGTCTTCCTCACCTCGCTCACCTATACGATGCTGAATCTCGCCGTCGACCTCCTCTACGGCTGGCTCGATCCGCGCGTGCGGGTGCGCGCGTGAAGCGGACGAAGGCCTGGCTCGGGGTGGGCATCACGCTCGTGGTCGTGACGGCGGCGGTGGCGGCGCCCTGGCTGACGCCGCACGATCCACTTCGCGCCGACCTCACGAGCGGTCTGCGTCCACCCGGTTCCCCCGGCCACCCCCTCGGCACCGACCAGCTCGGCCGCGATCTCCTCGCGCGCGTGCTCCACGGCGCGCGCCTCGCGCTCTTCATCGGGATCTGCACGGTGGTGATCACGATGGTGGTGGGCGGCGTGCTCGGCCTCCTCGCGGGGTTCGTCGAGCGCTGGCCGTCGGCCATCGTCATGCGGCTGGCGGACGTGCAGCTCTCCTTCCCGTTCATCCTCCTCGCCATGACGATCAACGCCATCGTGGGCCTCGGTCTCCGCAACATCATCCTCAGCCTTTCCGCGGCGGGATGGGTCGTGTATGCTCGCGTGATTCGCGGGGAGGTGCTCTCGGTGAAGCAGCGCGACTACGTGCACGCCGCCGCCGCGCTCGGCATCGGGCGCGCGCGTTTGCTGTGGCGTCACGTGTTGCCGAACGTGGCGCCCTCCATCGTGGTGGTGGCGAGCCTCCAGTTTTCGCAGTTCGTCGTGGCGGAAGCGGCCATCAGCTTCCTCGGCTTCGGCGTGCAGCCGCCCACGCCCGCGTGGGGCAGCATGCTCGCCGAAGGCCGCGACTTTCTTTACGTGGCCTGGTGGCTGGCCGCCTTCCCCGGCGCCGCCCTCGCGCTCACCGCCCTCGGCGTCAACCTGCTCGGCGACTGGCTGCGCGATACCTTCGATCCCAAGCTCCGCGTGTGAACGCGCCGCGCGCGTGAACGTTCCAAGGAGACACCGAATGCGCCGACCGACCGCCCTCGCCGTCCTCCTCGTCGTCGTGCTCGCCGCCGCCTCTTTCGCCCAGGATCGCGGGCGCGGCAAGGAGATCGTTGTCGGGCTCGGCGCCGAGCCCCGCACGCTGCTCGCGGTGACGATCGTGGACTGGACCACCAACACGCAGATCGAGCACATCTACGACCGGCTGCTCGACCGTGACGCGAAGACGCTGAAGCCGAAGCCGATGCTGGCCACGAGCTGGAAGCTGGTCAACGACACCACGTGGGAGTTCGCGCTCCGGCAGGGGGTGAAGTTCCACAACGGCGAGCCCTTCACCGCGCAGGCGGTGAAGGCGACGTTCGACTACATGCTCGATCCCGCCGCCAAGAGCCACTACGCGACGTCGTCCTACTGGAAGCCGGTGAAGGAAGTCCAGGTCGTCAACGACTACACCGTGCGGCTGATCACGGAGAAGCCGTACCCGAGCCTGCTCGACCACGCGGCGCTCACCGACTTCCTGGTCATGCCGGCGAAGGCGCTGCGGGAGCCGGGGGGCGTGCAGAAGCTGGCGCAGCATCCCATCGGCACCGGACCCTTCCGCTTCGTGGAGTGGAAGCGCGACGAACGGCTCGTGCTCGAGCGGAATCCCGACTATTGGGCCGGCCCCGCGGACGTGAGCCGGGTGACGTTCCGGTTCATCCCCGAGTTCAGCGCGCGCTTGGCGGCGCTGCTCTCGGGCGAGATCGACATCATGAAGGACGTCCCGCCCCAGGTGGCGGACACCGTCGATCGGAGCGGCCGCGCCAAGGTGCGCGCGACGGTGTCGTCGCGGATCAATTACCTCGCCCTCGTGAACCTGAAGCCGGGGCCGATGCAGGACCTGCGCGTGCGCCGCGCCATGAATCACGCCGTCGACGTGGAGGAGCTCATCGCCCAGGTCCTGAAGGGACGGGCGACGCGCGTATGCGGCCCCCTGGCGCCCACCAACGTCGACTACGCGCCCGTGGAGTGCTTCAAGCACGATCCCGAGCGGGCCCGCGCGCTCTTCAAGGAAGCGGGCGTCGATCCCGCCAAGCTCTCGCTCACGCTGGACACGCCGTCGGGCCGCTATCCGCTCGACAAGGACGTCTCCCTCGCCATCGCCGCTCAGCTCCAGCGCCTCGGCATCACCACCAACGTGGTGGCGAACGAGTGGGGTACGCATCTCGACAAGATCAAGAACCGCAACACGGGCGATCTCTTCTTCCTGGGCTGGGGCCCTGCCCTCTTCGGCCAGGGCACGATGGAGCCACTCTTCCGCGCCGACCAGACGTACTCCTCCTACGGCAACAACAAGGTGCTCGACGAGAAGATCGCGCGCGCGGTCACGATCGTCGACGCCAAGGGACGCGCCGCCGCCTACGCCGAGCTCCAGAAGCTCGTCCACGAGGAGGCGCCGTGGGTCTTCCTCTGGCAGCAGCACGACCTCTACGGCGTGGCCGCCCACGTCGAATGGCAGCCGCGCGCCGACGAGAAAGTCTGGATGTACGAGGCGAAGGTGACGCCGAGATGACGATCACGGCGCTGACCAACGCTGTCCTGATCGACTGCACGGGCGCCGATCCCGTGGAGGGGGCGGCGGTGGTGGTCGAGGACGGCCGCATCAAGGACGTGCTCGCGCACGGCAAGGTGGGCGCTCTTCCCGGGCGCGTGACCACGCTCGACTGCAAGGGCGCCACGCTCATGCCCGGACTCACCGACGCCCACGTCCACATCTGCGCCGTCGAGGGCAACATCACGGATCAGCACCGCCTGTATCCCCCGAGCCTCCTCGCCGCCAAGGCGCTGCGCCGCGCCGAGGAGTGCCTCCTGCAGGGCTTCACCACCATGCGCGACGCGGGAGGCGCGGACTACGGCTTCCGCGAGGCCATCAGCGAAGGTCTCTATCCGGGGCCGCGGATGCTGGTCTCCGGGAACTACCTCTCGCAGACGGGCGGTCACGGGGACAAGCGGAGGCGCGCGGAGTGGATGGCGCCCATCGAGTGCTGCGTCGGCATGGTGGGCTCCATCGCCGACGGTGAAGCGGAAGTCCGCAAGGCCGCCCGCGAGCAACTGCGTCGCGACGTCGATCAGATCAAGATCATGGCCTCGGGGGGCGCCATGTCGCCCGCCGACGAGCTGGACACCACGCAGTACACGGTGGCCGAGATGCGGGCGGCGGTGGAGGAAGCGCAGGCCGTCGGCAAGTACGTCCTGTCTCACGCCTACTCCGACACCGCGGTCCGGAACGCGATCGCCGCCGGCGTGCGCTCCATCGAGCACGGCAACCTGATCCGAGAAGGGGCGGCCAAGGCCATCAAGGACGCCGGGGCCTTTCTGGTGCCGACGATGGTGACGTACGAGGCGATCTATCGCGAGGGCAAGCGGTACGGGATCGGCGATCACCAGATCCAGAAGATCAACCTCGCGCGCGAGCAGAGCGTGCAGGGTCTCACCTACGCGTACAAGGCCGGTTGCAAGATCGGCTCCGGCTCCGATCTCCTCGGCGACATGATGGTCCAGCGCACGGTGGAGTTCGAGCTGAAGGCGCAGGTGATGAAGCCGATGGAAGTGCTGCTGTCGGCCACCAAGGTCAACGCCGAGCTGTTCCGCATGGCGGACCGCATCGGCACCGTGGAGCCCGGGAAGTACGCCGACCTCATCGTGGTGACCGGCAATCCGTTGAAGAATCTCCGCGTGTTCCAGAACCAGGACAACCTGCGCGTGATCATGAAGGGTGGCGCGCTCCACAAGCAGACCCTGTGAGGACGACATGACCGAGCACCGCGACGCGATCCTCGACCAGTTCACGCGCCAAGCCATCCCGTTCGCCACCGCGCCCTCCATTCGGGACGAAGCGGCGCTGCGCTTGATCGTGGAGTGGAGCGGCGCCGGCCCCGACGACACCGTGCTCGACGTGGCGTGCGGACCGGGACTGGTGGTGGCCGCCTTCGCGCGCGTGGCGCGACACGTGACCGGCATCGATCTCACGCCCGCCATGCTCGAGCGCGCGCGCGCCCACGCCGCCGAGCAGGGCCTCACCAACGTCTCCTGGCGTCTCGGCGACGTCCTTCCCCTCCCGTGGCCGGACGCATCGTTCACCATCGTGACCGCGCGCTTCGCCTTCCATCACTTCCTCGATCCGTTCGCGGTCCTGCGCGAGATGCGGCGCGTGTGCATTCCGGGTGGAACCGTGATGGTCGTCGACAGCGCGCCCGCCCCCGACAAGGCCGACGCCTTCAACGCGATGGAGCGGCTGCGCGATCCCTCCCACGTGCGCGCGCTCCCGCTCGAGGAGCATCTCGAGCTCTTCCGCCGCGCCGGGCTCGAGGAGCCACGGGTGACGACGTACCGGCTGGAAGGCGAGCTGGAGGGCTTGCTCGCGCGCTCGTTCCCGAAGCCCGGCGATGCCGACGTCATTCGCGGGCTCTTCAGGGAGTCGCTCGCCGACGACGCGCTCGGGATCCAGACCCGGCGTGACGGCGACGTCATCCGCTACGGCTTCCCGGTGGCCGTGATCGCCGCCCATCCCTGAACGGCCGGCGCCGGCGGTGGGCGATGATAGGGTGAGATCGATGACACTCGATCTCCGCCTGGCGCCCATGGCCGGCGTCACCAACGCGCCCTTCCGCCTCATCGCGCGCGAGTGCGGCGCGGGCTGGCTCACGAGCGAGGAGCTCGACGCCCGCGCCCTCGTCGAGGGCAACGCGCGCACCCGGGATCTCGCGCGCTACCTGCCGGAGGAGCGACCGCTCGCCATGCAGCTCCTTGGTGGCGATCCCGACGTCCTCGCGGAAGCGGCACGTCGGCTGGAAGCCGCCGGCGCCGACGCCGTGGATCTGAACATGGGCTGTCCCGTCGCCAAGATCGTGGCCAAGGGCCAGGGCGCCGCCCTCATGGGCGACCCACTGGGCGCCGCGCTGATCTTTCGCGCCATGCGGAAGGCCATCACGGTGTCGCTCACCATCAAGATCCGCGGCGGCTGGGACGACCGCACCGTCAACGCGGTGGAGATCGCGCACATCGCGGAGAGCGAGGGCGTGACCGGCATCACCGTGCACCCGCGCACGCGCTCGCAGCAGTACACGGGACGCGCGCCGTGGGAGGTGATCGCGAGCGTGGCGGCGGCCGTGCGCGTGCCGGTGATCGGCAACGGCGACGTGCGCAGCGTCGCCGATGCGCGCGCGATGATCGCCGCCACCGGCTGTGCCGGCGTCATGATCGGCCGCGGCGCCCTCGGCCGCCCGTGGGTGTTCGCGGGCCGCGAGGTCGCCGCCGCCGAGCGGGATACCATCATTCGCCGGCACTGCGCGCTGATCGAGGCGCATCTTCCGGAGCGGCTCGCGCTCGTGCAGATGAAGAAGCACCTCGCGTGGTATTCGGAAGGGCGGCCGTTCTCGGCGCGGATGCGGCCACGGCTGTTCGCGGCGGCGACGCCCGCGGATGTCTACGACGTGTTCGGGGGCGCCTGGTAGCGGCGGCGGCGCCGCGCGAGGAGGTCTCCATAGGATCGCGCCTGGACGGCCGCGGCGGCGAGTCCCAGCTGTTGTCGGAGCGCCGTCAGCTCGCGGGAGGCCGCGGTGAGCGCGCGGCGTCCGCGCACGACCTTCTTCAGCTCCACGAACGTGCCGAGCCCGTCCACGGTGTCGAGGAGCACCTGCACGCCTCGCCACCGCCAGCTCTCGCGGGTCTTCGCCACCATCGCCCGCACGCCGAGCGCCTGCTCCAGTAACGCGCGCAGCGCGCCGTCCGCACGCACGGGAACGACGACCACGTCGCTGCGCTTGGCGGCCGCGAGGTTGGGCCTCTCGTAGTAGATGAGCTGCGCGGTTCCGCGCGCCTCGCGGAGCTTCAGGCGGCCGCGAGAGACCACGAAGTAGGTATCGATCTGGCGGACCGTACGCTCGTGCCGCGCACGGCCTCGCAACTGCGCGCGCACGGCGGCGAGATCGTCACAGCGCGCCTTCAGCTCGGCGAGGACGATCGTGCGGCGCGAGGACCTCAGTCGGAGCGGCCGCGGGCGGCGATCTCCCACACCGCCTCCACGCGTTCGCCGCGAACGGCGTGGATTCGATCGTAGAGGTTGATCGTCGGATCGCAGTGCGGCGGGAAGAATTCGATGCGCTCGCCGAGACGCGGCGCTCGATCGCGATCCACGATGGTGAGGCGGCCGTGCTCGTCGCCCGCCCACGTGAACGTCACGCCCGGCCGCTCCACCGCCACCGGCACGAGGGGCCGGTCCGTCGAGAACGACTTCAACCCGGCGTCGACCATGGCGCGATCGGCGGTGGGGACGCTGACCACGGTGGCGACGACCGTGAGCGCCATCTCGAAGGTCGTGAGGGCGTCGCCGGCACGACCGCCGATCTGGCGATAGTCGAGGTCCATCACGCAGTACGAGCCCGCCTGGAGCTCGGTGAGCCCGGGGAGGGCGACGTCGATGTCGTGCGTACCCGTCGAGCCCCCCGCCACGATCTCCACCGGCACGCCCGCCTGCTCGAATCGCGCGCGTGTCTCCATCAGCGGCGTCATCGCCGCCAGCGACGCCTGGCGCCGTTCTTCCCAGCCCATCACGTGCGCGCACTGTCCCGCGTAGCCCTGCAGGCCGCGCAGACGCAGCGCCGACTCCGCCATCACGGCGCGCGCCATCGCGAGTGCCGGCTCCCCGGGCGCCACCCCGGTGCGACGCCCACCCACGTCGACGTCGACGAGCACGTTGACGGTCACGCCTTCGGCGCGGGCGGCGCGCGCGATGTCTTTCACGTTGTCCGCATTGTCGACGACGACGAGCGTATCGGGCGCCTGCGCGCACAGATGCATGAGCCGCCGCACGCTGGGCGGTGACACCGTCTCGGTGGTGATGAGCAGTCCCCGGATCCCCGCGCTCGCCATCACTTCCGCCTCGCCGAGCTTCGCGCACGCCACCCCGAGCGCGCCCGCCGCCACCTGTCGCCGCGCGATCTCGGGGCACTTGTGGGTCTTGGCGTGCGGCCTGATCTGCTTGCCGGCCGCGCGCACGTGGGCGGCCATCTTGGCGACGTTTCGATCGAAACGGTCGAGGTCGAGGAGCAGGGCCGGCGTCGGGATCTCGTCGCGCATCATCGGGAAGCGCAATCTACCACAGTCGCTTGACCGACCCCTTCCCCACCCATAGACTCGCCGGCGATGCCAGGGCGGCCGTTCCTCCAGATTCCCGGTCCCACCCTCGTCCCCGAGCGCGTCGTGCGCGCGATGTCGCAGCCGGTGATCGACCATCGCGGCCCGAAGTTCGCGGCCCTGGTGGCGGAGTGTCTGGACGGCCTCAAGGAGGTCTTCCGCGCCACGCGCGGCCACATCGTTCTCTATCCGGGCTCGGGGACGGGCGCGTGGGAAGCCGCGATCGTGAACACGCTCTCGCCCGGCGATCACGTCCTCGCCTGCGTGAACGGCCACTTCTCCACGGGCTTCGCCAAGACCGCCACCGCCTACGGCATCGAGTGCGATCACCTGAACGTCGACTACGGCGAGGGCGTCCCCGCCGACGAGATCGAGCGCCGCCTGCGTGCCGACACCGCCCACGACGTGCGCGCCATCCTCGTCGTGCACAACGAGACGTCCACGGGCGTCACGTCCAACGTCGCCGCCGTCCGCGCCGCCATGAACCGCGCGCGCCACCCCGCGCTGCTGCTCGTGGATACGGTCTCGTCGCTGGCGTCGATCGATTTTCGCCTCGACGAGTGGGGCGTGGACGTCGCGCTCACCGGTCCTCAGAAGGGGCTGATGTTGCCGCCGGGGATGGCGATCCTCGCCGTGAGCGAGAAAGCGCTGACCGCGAGCGAGAAGGCGCGCTGCCCCCGCTCCTACTGGGACTGGCAGCCCGTGCTGGAGCGCAACCGTCGCGGCGAGTTCCCGTACACGCCCGCCACCACGCTGCTCTTCGGCCTCCGCGAAGCGCTCGCGATGCTACGAGAGGAGGGGCTGGAGAACGTCTTCGCGCGCCACGCGCGCCTCGCGGAGGCGTGTCGTCGCGCCGTGCGCGCGCTCGGTCTCCAGATTCTCTGTCGCGACCCCGCCCTTTACTCCAATACCCTCACCGCCGTCGTCATGCCGGACGGCTTCGACTCCGACGACTTCGTCCGTCACGCCGCGCGCCGTCTCGACATGTCCCTCGGGGTCGGCCTCGGCGCCGTGAAAGGCAAGGTCTTCCGCATCGGCCACCTCGGGAGCCTCAACGAGCTGGAGCTGCTCGGCGGCCTCGCGGGCGTGGAGCTGATGCTGAAGGACTTCGGGATCCCGGTACGTCTGGGAGCGGGGGTGGCGGCGGCGCAAGAAGCCCTGCTCTGATCGCTGCTGGGACCCGCTGATTAAGAGTAGCAATCCGGACCATACCCAAGACTGTCACGACGACTCAAGTGAGCAAGAACCGGACGGCGTGACGCGCGAACGGGCGGGACACCGTTGAGGATGTTACGCGCGCCGCGATTTTTCGCCTAGCGTTCTTGAACGGGTCTGGGTTAGGGTAAGGGCCGTCGCGGGCACGTCTAGCCCACGTTCTCATTCAAGCCCATGAAGTCAATTTGCGAGAGGGGATCCTTGCGCATTTCGATAGGGCACTCGATCTCTGCGACTGACCTCGAGTTCGTTCGTCGTGGTCGTCGCGGATCAACACGCTGACTTCTCGGGATCGACCGAAGATCGAGCCCGCCCGCTTGAAAACGTGATTGCTCTCATGGAGAGCATCGCGTTCGTCGAGGTCACGCGGCGACACGATTACGCCCGTCACACACGCCGCGACCAGACCTGACGCGACGATCTGATCGCTATCGACCGTTGATCCGCGAAAGCCGGGAGATCTTCGCGGACGGCTGCCCGAAACCGAACGAAGACACGCCGGAGCCGCCGTCGGCTCGAGACGCGGGGCGGATTTTGTCCCGCATGCCAACACAGGGGAACGCAATGACTGAGCGTCGCTGCTTGACTTTCGCCTCCGCTCAAGGTCGGCAGCGGCGAATTCTCTCCGCCCCCCGCGCCCAGCGTCGAGCAGTCTCCGCCGGACCTCGGCCCCGTCGTGACGACCGCGCCGCCCCGGTCGGGCGGGCGCTTCGCCTTCAGCTACCCCCAGCTGCACGAGAGCACCTTCGAGGCAACCCACGCCGGCTTCGCGCAGACCTTTGCGGGCATGATGCACAACCCGTCAGCCTTCACGCTGTGGCTGCGCGCGGGGGCCGACCCGCGCCTCCTGAATCCCGGCGGCGTCTTCATGAAGCACATCAACATTCGGACGATCGACTCCACGCAGGAGGACTCTCAGATCGAGGGCCGACTCCCCTACACGTGGGTCAAGACGTATCACCCGGAGTGGGTCCTTCGGGACGTCTTCAACAATCCCGTACGGCTCTTCCTTCCTACCGAGGAAGCGCTCGACTTCGGTAATCCGGCGCTGCTCGATTACGTGATGAATACGTGGCTGCCGCAGTACGTGATGGACAGCACCGATTCCGACCCCGCCCGCGTGACCTGGTTCATGCAGGACGAAGGCGTGTTCACGCGGATGTTCATCAACTGCGGCGCGGGCGACACCGTCTGCGAGCGCTACAACTCCAACGAGGGCGTGCAGAGCGCGTGGGAAGCCTTCCTCGACGCCTTCCACGCGCGGTGGCCCAACAAGAGGATGGCCATCAACACGGGGCCGCTCGACTACGTGCCCACGCACGACCAGATGGCGTTCTTCACGCGCGTCATGTCCAAGGCCGACGGCTACTACAGCGAGTCCCTGACCAACGACGGCACCTATTGGGACGTCGATCCCAACGACAGCAAGCGCACCGCGCTCCTCACGACGATGGCGTTCGCGAGCTGGCTGGCGGACAGCAACAAGGTGTTCTTCCCGAACATCGGGGTGACGATGGCGGAGGAGCCGACGCAGACCCAGGTCGACTACGCGTGGGCGTTCTTCAACCTCATGCGCAGGGGCGACTTGCAGATGTTCTCCGTGATCACGAAGATGGGCAGGCAGTGGATCCCGCGACACTATCCGGAGATGGATCTCGACCTCGGCGCGCCGATCGAGAACGCGACCGAGGTCTATCCGAACGTCTGGCGTCGCCAGTTCACAAACGCCATCGCGTACGTGAATTTCAGCGACGGGCCCGTCAGCATCGAGTTGCCGCCGGGGGCGTTCCGCACCTCGGTCGGCGCCACCGTGACCTCGCCTATGACTCTCGGGAGCTTCGCGGGTCTGACGGTCTACCAATCCAACTGACGGAACCAACTTTAATGTTAGTGGGCTAGTTCGAGAGTCACTCAACTTTCTCGTACGCGAGCCGCTTCACCTTATCCATGTTGGTGCCCTCGATCCGGAGGAGGCGCGTGGGGCCGTCGCGGCGCGGGGAATGGAGATCCCCCTCGTTGTACACGTGCGCCATGCCGGGCTTGAGCGTGTAGCTTCGCACGTGACGCACTTTCCCGGGGGCGGCGGCGCTCGCCGGGTCCACGAGCGCCCAGTCGTTCATCATCGTCTCGCCGCGGGCCTGGCCGTAGATCGCCCACGAGGGGCCGTGATCGTGCGGCTGGCTCTCGCGGGGCTCGCCGTAGACGTGGGCGAGGATGCAGAAGCCGAGATCGGGATCCTCGTAGAGGATCTTGCGCTCGGGGACGTCGTCGCCGAGGTGACGGGCGATAAAGGCGTCGTCCTTGAGGACGTCTTGCACGAGGGCGCAGACCTTCTGGCGGCCGCGCGGGCTTGGATCGGCCTCGAGAATGTCGTGCACGGCGGACGCGAACTTCTCGAGCGTGTGTGACATGACGAACCTCCCTCGGCTATCCCGGCCGACAACGGCGCCCGGCGGCCCTCGGCTCTTCCGGCCGAGAGATTATCCCAGACTCACGCGATCGCTGAGCTCGTTCGTGTCGTCGGGGCGGTGCGGAAAGAACTTCTGCAGCACGGCGGCCACGTCGCCCACCGCGGCCACGATCGCATCGCGCGCGGCGCCGCCGCGGAGCTTCTCCAGCATCGCGTCCCGGACGCGCTCCCAGTAGACGTCTCCCACCTGACGGTGAATGGCCTCGTCGCCCAGGATGGCGAAGCGCCGGTCGCCGAGGGCGAGATAGATCAACACGCCGTTGCGGTCGCGCGTGTGCTGCATGCCGAGCCGGTGGAAGACCTCGCGGGCGCGGGCGAGGGTGTCGGTGCCGGCGGCGCGCGGCAGGCGGCGCTCGAGGTGCACGCGGATCTCGGCGGAGGTCAGGCTCTCGGCGGCGCTGACGGCGCGCGCGATGGCGTCGAGATCGTCGTCGCTGAAGTGTGGGCGCGTCCACCGGGGATGACGAGCCATCGTCACCAGTCTCCGCTCGCGCCGCCGCCGCCGAAGCTGCCGCCGCCTCCCGAAAAGCCTCCGCCCCCGCCGAAGCCGCCGCCCCCGAAACCGCCCCAGCCGCCCCCGCCGCCACGCGAGCCGCCCCACCAGATCGGCGGAACGATGACCGGTCCTGCCCAGCCGCGACGGCCGGCCGTGTAGCCCTGACCGCGCGTGAAGCGCCGACCGCTCGCCATCTCGCGGTAGAGGACAAACGCGATGATCGCGAGCACGCCGAAGAACACGAGCGGCGACACGCCGCGCTGGCCGCCGTCCCGGCGCGCCGCCGGGGGCGCGCCGGGCCCGGAGCCGACGCGCGCGTAGACGGCCTCGATGGCCGCCTGCAATCCGGCCGCGTACTGGCCTTCCCGGAAACGGGGAGCGATGACGTTCCGGATGATGTCGCCGGCCGCCGCGTCCGGGATGACGCCCTCCAGGCCGTAGCCGACCTCGAGGCGGACCTTGTGCTCCTTCACGAACACGAGCAGGATCACGCCGGTGTCGAGGCCCTTGCGGCCGATCCGCCACTTCTCGGCGAGGCGGATGGAGAAGTCCTCGAGACTCTCGCCCTCCAGCGACGGGAAGATCGCTACCACCACCTGCGTCCCCGTCGCCTGCTCGCGCTCGGTGAGGAGCGACTCCAGACGATCGCGGTCGGCGGCGGAGAGCAGACCCCCGTAGTCGTTGACACGAGCGGTCGGCGCGGCGGGGACGGTGAGGGCGACGGCGAGCACCAGTACCGCGGTGAGGATCAGATCAGAACTTCACTTTCGGCGCCGTGGTGGCGTCGGGCGCCGCCTCGAAGAACGCTTTGGGCTGGAACCCGGCGAAGCGGGCGACGAGGGTGGCGGGGAACGTCCGCAGCCGCGTGTTGTAGTCGCGCACGACTTCGTTGAACCGTCGCCGCTCCACGGCGATGCGGTTCTCCGTACCCTCGAGCTGCTCCTGGAGCCGCAGGAAATTCTGGTTCGACTTGAGGTCGGGATAGCGCTCCACCGTCACCAGCAGCCGGCTCAGCGCGCCCGAGAGCTGGTTCTGCACCTGCTGAAAGCGCTCGAGGGCCTTGGGATCATTCAGCGCTTCCGGCGTGAGCTGGATGCTGCTCGCGCTGGCGCGGGCGCGCGTGACTTCCTCGAGCACCGTGCGCTCCTGCGTCGCGAACCCCTTCACCGTCTCCACCAGGTTCGGGATGAGATCGGCGCGACGCTGATACTGGTTCTGGACCTGCGCCCACGCCGCCCCCACTTGCTGATCGGCGGCCACGAGCTGGTTGTAGACGCCGACGCCCCAGGCGATGAGGATGCCGGCGCCGATGACGATGACGGCGAGGACCACGAGGGCGATGAGGGCGGCACGACCCATCACGGACAGATTATACAGATGACGCGCAAACGCGGCGGGCGCGTCGCCTCAGGCGGCGTCCTTGCCGTGAGCGCGCCGCGCCTCTTCGCGCGCCTCCCGCAAGCGGTCGGCGGCGGCGATGGTGTGAGCGATGTCGAGGCCCTTGGCGGCGGTGTCGGAGACTTCGTCGAGCGGACGGCGCGCCATCACCCAGCCGAGGACCGCGCCCACGGCCAGGCTCGCGACCGCGACCAAGCCGCGCTCGTGCGCCGCCTGCATCTGGCGCGTGATCACGCGCGCCGCCACCCGCGCATCGTCACCCTCGCGCGTGACCGACAGCGGCGCGGGCGGGGACTCGACGCCGGGCGCCACTTCGCCTTTCTCCTTGGCGTCGACGGCGCCGCGGCGCGCGGCCGCGTGCTCGATCTCGGCGTTGACCTCCGCGCCCACGAGGAGGACGACACCGGTGAGATAGAGCCACAGCATCAGCAAGATCACGCCGCCGATGGAGCCGTAGGTCGCGTTGTAGTTTGCGAAGTTGCTGACGTAGAGCCGCAGCACGTACGACATCGCGAGCCACAGCGCCACCGCCACCACGGAACCCGGCGTCACCCAGCGCCACCGCTGCTTGGCCGCGGGCGCCAGGTAGTACACGAGCGCGATGCCGATGGTGACGAGGAAGATCGCGATGGGGAGATTCGCGAGGTTCCAGATCCTCATGAAGAAGTCGCCGAGCCCGAACCACGCTGCCACGACGCTGCCGATCTTGGGACCGAAGACCATGAAGATGAGACCGGTCAGGATGAACATCGCGAACCCGAAGGTGAGGACGATCGAGAGTCCCCGTCGCGTCCACCACGGGCGGTTGTCGCTGACGTCGTAGGCCACGTTGAGGGCGGTCATGATGGACGCCATCCCGTTCGACCCCGCCCACAGCGCGGTGAGCGCGCCGATCGACAGGAGGCCGCCATGGGCGCCGGCGACGATCTCGCCGAGGGTCTTGCTGACGATGGAAGCGGCATCGCCGGGCAAGACCTGGGAGACGTAGCCCATGAGCTGATCCATGAGATTCGGAATGGGGAGGAGCCCGATGAGCGCGGTGAGGAAGAGCAAAGTGGGAAACAGCGAGAACACGAAATAGTACGTGAGAGCGGCGGCGCGGTCGGTCACCTCGTCGTCGCCGATCTCCCGCCACACCCGCTTCGCCAGCTCGACGACCGACAGTCCGCCCAGTTTCCAGGGAGAAGGCTCGTCCGCCATATCAGCCCTCGATGCAGATCGCATGCCCGCTGCACCGCCCGTCGAAAGGGCCACCGCGGCCGCAACCGGGGCGTCGGTTGACCGCCTCCCGACCACCGCGTAGACTCCGCGCTGTGTCGGCGGAAACACTACCAGAATATCGAGTCAAGGCGCGCAACACCTCGGCGAACGGCGAGAATCCGATCCACGACGACGCCGTCGCGCAGAAGTACGGCTTCCGCGGCGCGCTCGTCCCCGGCGTCACCGTCTACGCCTACCTGACCCACGCTCTCGCGCAGGGACTGGGGACGTCATGGCTCGAGCGCGGCACCGCCACCGTGCGCTTCCTGCGGCCGGTGCTGCCCGATGAAGAAGTCACGGTGACGGGATCCGTGACCGCGCGCGACGCCGAGGGCGTCACGATCACCGTCGGCGCCGGCACGCCGGCCACACCCGAGTGCGCGGTGGCGACAGCGGGTGTTCCCGCGGGCACCCCGACGCCCGTGAACCTCTCGCTCTACGGCGTGGCGCCTCTGCCGGCCACGCGGCCGCCGGTGAGCCGCGAGCACCTCGCCGGCCTCGCGCTCCTCGGCACCCCTGAGACCGTGTACGACGAGGCCCAGGCGGCGGCGTACGTGGAGAAGGTGAGCGACGACTTGCTGCTCTACCGGGGCGGGAATGGCTGGGTGCACCCCGCGTTCTATCTGGATCAGGCCAATCGCGCGCTCGATCGCAACGTGCGCCTCGGTCCCTGGGTCCACGTCGCCAGCACGATCCGGCATCTGGGAGGCGCGCGCGTGGGCGACACCCTCGCCACGTGCGGCCGCGTGCGGTCGCTCTACACGCGCAAGGGGCGCGAGTACGTCGAGCTCGACCTCGCGGTGGTGGTGCGCGGACGTGCCGTCGCCCACATCCTTCACACCGCGATCTACCAGCTACCGCCGCCGGGCGCCTGAGCCCGACGCCGGCGAGGAACCGCCATGGACCTGAACTACTCTCCCGAAGATCGAGAATTCCGCGCGGAGACGCGGCGCTGGCTCCAGGCCAACGCGCCTCGTCAAGAGCTGAAGACGCTCGAGGACCGCCGTGGGTGGCATCGCAAGCTCTATGACCGCGGCTTCATCGGGATGGGATGGCCGAAGGAGTACGGCGGTCAGAACGCGGGGCCGATGCGCCAGGCCATCGTGGCCGACGAGCTGGCGCGCGCCAACGCGCCCGCCGCCATCAACGCGCTCGGCATCTCGATCGTGGGCCCGACCATCATCGTGCACGGGACGGAGGCGCAGAAGCAGCGCTATCTGAAAAAGATCCTCACCGCCGAGGAACTGTGGTGCCAGCTCTACTCCGAGCCCAACGCCGGCTCCGACCTCGCATCGCTCAAGACGAGCGCGGAAGATCGCGGCGATCATTTCATCGTGAATGGCCAGAAGATCTGGACGAGCGGCGGCGTGATCGCCGACTGGGGACTGCTCCTCGCCCGCACCGACACGCGCGTGCCCAAGCACAAGGGCATCTCGTGCTTCCTGCTCCACATGCGCCAGCCCGGCGTCGAAGTGCGGCCGCTGCGCCAGATCACGGGCAGCGCCGAATTCTCGGAAGTCTTCATGACGAACGCGCGCGTGGAGAAGAGCGATCTCATCGGGCGCCTCGGGCAGGGCTGGCAGATCGCGCAGACCACGCTCTCGTACGAGCGCGGCGGCAACTCGCTCGCGCGCGTCACCCGCTACGCGGGCGCCTTCGGCCAGCTCCTCAAGGCCGCGCGCACCCTGCGCCGCGGCGACCGGCCGCTCCTCGACGATCCCGTCGTGCGCGCCAAGATCGGGCGCATCTACGCGGAGCTGGAAGTGCAGCGCTACGCGGCCCTGCGCATCCTCTCCGCCCTCGAGAAGGGCGAGTCGCCGGGCGCCGCCTCCTCGGTCACCAAGCTCTCCTACAGCGAGTTCGAGAAGCGCTACTACGAGCTGGTGGAGGAGATCCTCGGCCCCTACGGCCAGCTCATGGTGCCGCTCGCCGAGGACGACGTCGCCGTCGACGTCGACACCTCGTCGGGGAGCCGCGGCACGTGGGCGCACGCGTTTCTATGGTCGCGGGCGGGGACGATCTACGCGGGCTCGTCGGAGATCCAGAAGAACGTCATCGGCGAGCGCGTGCTCGGGCTGCCGAAGGAAACGCGCGCGGATCGCGTGAAAGCAGGAGAGGCATCGTGAACTTCGCGTTCACCGACGACCAGCAATTGCTGAAAAACTCCGCGCGCACGTTCCTGGACGCGCACTGTCCGTCCACCCTCGTCCGCTCGCTCGCGGAGGACCCGCGCGGCGAGAGCGACACGCTGTGGAAGGAGATGACCGAGCTGGGGTGGCTCGGCCTCGCGCTGCCGGAGCCATACGGCGGCAGCGGTCTCGGCATGGTGGAGACCGCGATTGTCCTCGAGGAGCTCGGGCGCGTGGCCTATCCGGGGCCGTACGTCTCCACCATCCTCGCCGCCTCCGTCATCGCCGACGCCGGCACCTCCGCCCAGAAAGAAAAGTGGCTCTCGGCCATCGCGACGGGGACGGCGCGGGCGGCGGTGGCGTTCCTCGACGCCGACCTCGACTGGAATCCGGAGGCCGTGGCCACCCGCGCGGAGCGGGCCGGCAGCGGCTGGCGGCTCTCCGGCACCAAGCGCTTCGTGCCGTGGGCGCACGTGGCGGACGCGTTGCTGATCCCCGCGCGCACATCTGACGGTCTCGGCCTCTTCGTCGTTCCCGCGTCGGCGCCCGGCATTTCGCTGGCGCCGATGGCCGCCATCGACGCCTCTACGCGGTGGGTGAACGTCAAGCTCGACGGCGTGAGCGTCGGCGGCGATGCCGTCCTCGGCGCGCCCGGCGGCGCGACGCCGCTGCTGGAGGCGGCGCTCCGGCGGGGGGCGGTGGGGGCGGCGGCGGGCATGCTGGGAGCGGCGCGACGCTGTCTCGAGATGAGCGTCGACTACGCGAAGGTGCGCGAGCAGTTCGGACAGCTCATCGGCTCCTTCCAGGCCATCCGTCACAAGTGCGCCGAGATGCTGCTCGAGGTGGAGAACGCGCACGCCGCCACGTACTACGCGGCGTGGGCGATCGACGCCGGCGCCGACGACGCCGCCATGGCGGCTTCCGTCGCGAAATCCTACGTGGGCGACGCCTCCCGCAAGGTCTGCGGGGAGGCGATCCAGGTCCACGGCGGCATCGGCTTCACGTGGGAGTACGACCTGCATCTCTACTTCAAGCACGCGAAGGCGCTGGAGACCATGTACGGCGACGCCGACCACCACCGCGAGCTCATCGTGCGCCTGGTCGCTGCATGAAATCGGACTTGGAGCAGCGCAGCCACCCCGTCATGAAATCGGACTTGGGGGACCGCAGCCACTCCCCATCTTTCCCAGCCCACCCACGATCGAAGCCGTGCTCGCGGCTCCTATAATATCCAGCCCTCTCGACGGCATTCGCGTCGTCGACCTCACGAGCTACATCGCGGGGTCGTACGCGGCGATGATGCTCGCCGACCTCGGCGCCGACGTCATCAAGGTGGAGTCGCTCGAGGGCGACTCTTTCCGCGAGCTGCCGGGATTCTTCGGCTGGAACCGGGGCAAGCGCTCCGTCGCCCTGAACCTCAAGAATCCCGAGGGCGTGGCGGTGGTGGAGCGCCTCGCGCGCGGCGCGGATGTGGTGATGGACAACATGCGCCCCGGCGTCGCCGATCGCCTCGGCGTCGGGGCTGCTCGCCTGCGCGCGCTCAATCCCCGCCTCATCTACTCGTCCGTCACCGCCTTCGGGACGAGCGGGCCCTACGTGGAGCGTCCCGGCTTTGATCCGCTCCTGCAGGCGATGGGCGGCGTCATGGCGCTGCAGGGGATCGGTGGACCGCCCCAATACCTCCGCATCGCCGTCACCGACTACTACACGGCCGCGCTCGCCGCCCAGGCCGTCCTCGCCGCCCTCTACGCGCGCGAGCGCACCGGCGTCGGCCAGCACGTACAGACGTCGCTCCTGCACGGCGTCCTCGCGCTCCAGTCGGGGAACGTGGTGGACTACGCGGGCAAGCCACTGCTCTCGCGGCCGAACCCGACGTATCGCCTTTACGCGGCCGGCGACGCGGAATGGTTTTTCCTCGCCTGTGGCAATCAATCGTTCTGGGCCAAGCTGTGCAGGGCGCTCGGCCTCGAGGACCTCGCCGCCGATCCACGCTTCGCGTCCTGGGTCCTGCGCCTGGACCACGCCGACGCCCTCATGCCGATCCTCGAAGAGCGCTTCCGGAGTCGGCCGCGCGCGCACTGGCTCGAGGTGCTGAAGGCGCACGACATTCCGGCGGCGCCCGTGCAGACGCTCGCCGAGTTCATGGACGATCCCGCCGTGAAGCACCACGACCTCGTGCGCGAGTACGACCATCCCGAGGTCGGCAAGCTGCGCCTGATGGGCGCGCCGCTCGTGTTCTCGGACACGCCTCCACCCGATCCGGGGCCGCCGCCCACGCTCGGCCAGCACACGGACGAAGTCCTCGGCGAGCTCGGCTACGACGAGGCGGCGGTGGCGAAGCTGCGCGAGCGCGGAGTGGTGCGATGAGCGCGTTCGAGGCCATCCGACTGGAGATCACCGACGGCGTGGCCACCGTCACCCTCGACCGTCCCGACGTCCACAACGCGATGAACCAGACGATGCGCCAGGAGCTCACGCGCTGCTTCGGCGACCTCGCGCAAGACGAAGAGGTGCGCGCGATCGTCGTCATGGGCGCCGGCGAGCGCGCGTTCTCCGCCGGCGCCGACATCCGCGAGTTCGTGGAGCCCCAGATTCCCGTGCGCTTCCGCGAGCACCGCCGCCGCGTCGACTTTCGCCAGGCCATGGATCGCTGCGGGCAGCCGATCGTGGCCGCCATCCGCGGCTTCGCCCTCGGGGGTGGCCTCGAGCTGGCGCTCGCGTGCGACATCCGCATCGCGAGCGAGGACGCGCAGCTCGGGCTCACCGAGGTCAACCTCGCCATCATCCCCGGCGGTGGGGGGACGCAGCGCCTGCCCCGCCTCGTCGGCCGCGGCAAGGCGCTCGAGATGATCCTCACCGGCGCCCGCATCGGAGCCGCGGAGGCCCTGCGCATCGGGCTCGTCGAACGCGTGGTTCCCGCCGCCGAGGTGGTGACCGCCGCCACCGCCCTCGCGCGCACGATGGCGGAGAAGGCGCCGGTGGCGTTGCGCTACGCGAAGGAAGCGGTGGTGAAGGGCCTCGAATTGCCGCTGGCGGACGGCCTCCGGCTCGAGAACGATCTCTCCACTCTGTTGCGTACCACCGAGGATCGCGTGGAGGGCGCTCGCGCCTTCCTCGAGAAGCGCCGCCCGAAGTGGACGGGGCGGTGAGCGGAACGCGCGTCCATCGTCAGGTCTGATGCCATTCGCGTACTACGCGCGATTGACGCGCGCCCAGCAGGCGATCTACCGGAAGAGCGACGCCATCACGGACGTGGTGCTGCCACGCGCGACGGAGCTTCACGGGCGCGTGTCGGGACTGCAGGCCGCCCTCGAGTCCGAGGACCGGAAGGCGACGCAGGCCGCGAGCGAGCGCCTCATCCGCGGGATGACCGACGCCCTTCGCCTCCCGCCCGTGCGCGTGGAAGTGCTGGCGGCGCGGCCGCACGCGCAGTGGGGCGAGCTGCACGGCCTCTACACCTCCACGCCCGGGCGCCCGCCCAAGATCCAGCTCTGGATGCGGACGGCCAAGCAGAAGCGCGTGGTCGCCTTCCGGACGTATCTTCGAACGCTCCTGCACGAGGTCGGACACCACCTGGACTACACGCTCCTGAAATTGCCCGACTCCTTCCACACGGAAGGGTTCTACAAGCGAGAGTCGAGCCTGTTCTATCAGCTCGTGCCCAGGAAGGAGAGCGCCTTGCCCACCGTCGAGGAATACGCCAAGCAACCCGCCGAACAGCGCATCGCCCGCCTCGCGCGCACGGCGGACGAGCTCGCCGCCGCCATCCGCGAGCACAGCGACGCTACGCTATCGCGGCGTCCCGACGCCAAGAACTGGTCCGCCAAGGAGGTCGTCTGTCACCTGCGCGACACCGAGGAGTCGTTCATGGGCCGCTTCGAGACCATGATGACGATGGACGATCCGAAGTTCATCGGCATCACCCCCGACCGCTGGGCGGAAGACCGGCAGTACTCGAAAAATGATGCGACGGCGGCCCTGGCCGCCTTCCGGAAGCGGCGTGACGAGTCGCTGGTGTTCTTCCGCGGCCTGCGCCCCGAGCACTGGCAGCGCGGCGGCATCCACGCCGTCCGCGGTCGCATGACCATCGACGATTTCCTGACCCTGATGGCGTGGCACGACGACAATCACCTGGACCAGCTCCGCCGCGCGCTGGAAGGGAAAGCGTGAGCGCGCGTGCCTTGACAACGTTCCGCTCCGTCGCCTAAAGTCCCGCGCAATTCACCGTCTCCCGACGGCCGCCGGCGCGGAATGCCGCGGAAGGAGGCGCCATGGCGAGACGCCCACGGTTCCAGGTCGATCGCGAGTCAGCCACGCGCTTCCTCGTCTATCTGCAGCCGAAGATCATCGACGGCTTCGCGCGCCCGCTCCCCCTCTACGTGAACGCGCGCCCGGGAACGATCGCGGCCGGTCCCGACGACGGCAACATTCGCGTCATCGACGCCAAGGAGAAGGAGCCGTACCGCGACGACCGCACCTGGAACACGCGCTGGAAGCCGCCCTTCGACGGACCCGCGTACGAGCCGGTGGCGCCGCGCGAAGGCCACTTCGATCACGTCAGGCCCGGCTCCCGGCCGTTCGCGGCGGCGGCCACGTTCGCGAGCATCCGCTACGCGCTCGACGTCTGGTCGCATTACCTGGGCGGCCCCGTGCGGTGGTACTTCGCCGACACCTACGACCACCTGGAGGTCATCCCGCGTATCGGCTCCAGCAACGCGTGGTCGGGGGAAGGCTTCCTCGAGTTCGGATTCCGCGATTTCCCGCTCAACACCGACGCCTATTGCGAGAGCTTCGACACCGTCACGCACGAAGCGGGGCACCTCATCTTCAAGTCCGTGGTCGGCAACCCCGTCGAGGACAAGAAGACCATCGAGTACCGCGCGCACGAGGAGGCGTGCGCCGACCTCGCGAGCGTGGTGACGTCCCTCCACGTCGATCAGATCGTGGACCACGTCCTCGCCGGCACGCAGGGACGGCTCCACACCGCCAATCCGCTGTCACGGATCGGCGAGTACCGCGAGGGTCACCGCGGCGATCACGGCGACGATCGCGAGGCGCGCAAGCTCTTCAATCACGAGACGATGGAGCTGACGGATCCCGCCTGGTTCGACTACGACACGCACGGGTATTCGCAGCCGTTCTCGGGAGGCGCCTACGACGTCCTCGTCGCCATCTACCAGTGCAACCTGATGGACCGCAAGGTGGCCCCGGAGGTCGCCAGCGCCCGGCATCACCCGTCGTGGAACACGCTCACGGAGGTGCAAGAGGACTTCCCGCGCCTCTACGCGGGAGCCGCGCCCGAATTCAAGGAGGCGTTGCTCGACGCCCGCGATTCGTTCGCCACCCTGCTCGCGCACGCGTGGCCGAAGCTGGTTCCCGACGGCTTCTCGTACGGACAGGCGGTCGCGAACTTGATCACCGCCGACCGCGAGGTGAACGGAGGCCAGTACGGTCCCATCCTGCGCGCGCTGTTCGACCAGCGTGGGATCACGCCCCGCGTGTGACGGGATCTTCGCCGACAAGGAGGACACGCCGTGCCCTTTGGACCACTCAAGGAAGGCGAGCGACGGCGGGCGGTGATCGAGATTCACGGCCCGCGCAGCCGCAAGGATCAGCTCGCCTTCCGCGCCGCCCTCAACCGCCTCCTGAAGAAGCACAACTCGCAGCTCAAGCAGCGTCCCCGCGGCGGAAGGGGCTGACCCGCTCGTGACGAAACGCTCGACGACAAGGAGAACACACCGTGCCCTTTGGACCAATCAAGGACGGCCAGCGACGAAAAGCCGTGATCGAAATCCGCGGCCCGCGCTCCCGGAAGGAGCAGTCGGCCTTCCGCACGGCGCTCCAGCGCCTGTTGAAGAAGCACAGCGCCGCCATCAAGCGCCGCCCGCGCAAGCGGGGCTGACCCCCCGCGCTTCCGACGTCAAGGAGCGCCTCGAGGTGATCGGCAACCTCGACGGGCCTCGCCTGGAGGCGCTCCTGCTCGAGATCCGCCGGCTGGGGGCGCGGCATGGCTTCACGGTGATGGCGATGGAGCGGGAAGTCGTGACGCGCCCGGGGAGGACGCCGCGCCGTCGATGAGCGGCGCTACCCTCCTCGTGACAGAGGCGGGCGGCGGACCTGCCAACAACCTCATCCGCAGCCTCCGCGCCGGCGATTCCTCGCTGGTGATCGTGGGCTGTCACGACGATCGCTTCGCCCTGAAGAAGTCGACGGCGGATCGCAATTACGTCGTCCCCGGCGATCCCCGGATGCTCGGCGCCATCGCCGGCATCGTGCGGCGCGAGAATGTCGCCCTCGTCATCCCCACCACGGACGAAAGCGTCCTGCGCCTGGCCGGAGCGGGCGCCCGCCTGCGCGGGCGGTTGCTCCTTCCGCGCTTGCGCGCGATCCACCGCTGCCGGAAGAAGGACGAGCTGGCGGAGTTGTTGCGCGCCCACGGCGTTCCGGCGCCACGGACGGTCCGCGTGCGCAGTCTGTCCGCGATCGGGCGCGACTTCCGGCGCGTGGCGTCGGGACCTCTCGCGTGGTGCCGGATCCGGACGGGCGCCGGCTCGCGGGGAGCGGCGCCGGTGGCGAGCGCGGCGGTGGCGCGGCACTGGATCGAGTACTGGCATCAGATGCGCGGGGTGGCCCCGACCGCGTTCACGCTTTCGGAATATCTGCCCGGTCGCGACTTCGGCTGTCAGACGCTCTGGCTCGACGGCCGCCTCGTGCTCGTCAAGACGTTCGAGCGGCTCGCCTATTTCGTCGGCGGCGGGACTCCGAGCGGCGTGTCGTCGGTCGCCTCCCTCGCGAAGACGGTGGTGGAGCCGCGCGTGGTCGACGTCGCCGTTCGCGCGGTGCGGACGGTGGACCGGCGCGCGAGCGGGGTGTTCAGCGTGGACCTCAAGGAAGACGCGGACGGTGTCCCGTGCGTGACCGAGATCAACGCGGGACGCTTCCTGGCCGGCACGAACCTGCTCGACCTCACCGGCAAGCACAACATGGTAGTCACGTACGTGCGGCTGGCCCTCGGGGAGCCGGTGAACATCGCGGATCCGTACGACGCCGCCGCCGACCACTACATCGTGCGCGACCTCGATACGCTACCGGACATCGTCCACGCCGACGAGCTCTTCGACGCCGCGCCGGCCGCGGTGCGCGCGGGCGGGCGCGCGATCAGGCGGCGTTCCGTCCCGCCTCCGCCAACGCGCGGTCGAGCCACCAGCGCATCCCGAGACGGCGGAACAGCTCCACGGCGCTCGCACGCTGCTCGGAAGCCTCCGCCGGGCGGCCCTCTTTCTCGGCGAGCCGGGCCAGGCTGAGCCGGCACTGAGCGACGAGCGGCTTCATCTCGAGGCGCTCCGCCAGCTCGAGCGCGCCCGCGAGCGCGCGTCGCGCTCCGTCGAGATCCGCGGGATCGGCGCGGAGCGCCACCTCACCGAGCAGGCGGCGCAGATAGGCTTCGTTGCCGCGGTGGCCGTGATGCGTGGCCAGATCGAGGCCGCGCGTCGCCACCGCGCGCGCGTCGCTCCCTCGCCCCGCGTCCATGTACGCCTCCGCCAGCCACAGCATCGACCATGACTGACCACCGAGGAGCTGCATGGCGGCGGCGCGCTCGCCCGCCTGCTCCAGGAGCGGCACCGCCTCCTCGCCGCGGCCGCCGAGGACGTAGGCGGCGCCGAGGCCGGTGGCGACCCGCGGCCACCAGAGCGGAATGCGCCACGTCTCGCTCAGCTCCACCCCGCGCTCGAGCGCTGCGATGGCGTTCTCCAGCTCTCCTTGCTGGAGATGAAGGATGCCGATGCCCGACATCGCCACCGTGCGCGCGAGCGGCTGGTCGGAGGCTTCCGCGAGGTGCACCGCTTCCTCCCCGCGGCGCCCGCCCTCCGCGAATTCCCCCAGCTCGGCCAGGCACCACACGAGACACGTGCGCGAGTGGATCGAGGGGAACTGTGGGAGGCCGAAGCGCTCGCGGGCGAGGTCGTCGGCGAGGAGATCCACGTTCATCCGGAAGAACTCGGTGGCGCGGCGGTACTCGCCGCGCGCGTAGTACGCCTGGCCCAGGTAGGTGCGCGTGGAGACCTTGAGCCCGAAGTCGTCGAGGGCGTCCGCGATGGCAAGCGCGCGCTCTCCGCTCTCGATGGCGCGCGCGGTGTCGCCGGCGAGCCGGAAGTAGTCCGTGAGGTACGCGTAGACGCGGCCGAGCCGCCGCTCGTCGTCGAGGGCCTGGGCGAGACGTTCCGCTTCCCGCAAGCGGTCGACGATGGCCGCGAAGGCTGCGATGGGCTGGAGCGCGTTCCGGAGCTCGAAGCGAACGTCGATGGCATCCCGGATCGTGTCCTCGCTCTCCGGAAGCTGCTTCATGGCGTCGAGGGCGCGCTCGAAGTGGGCGACGGCTTCGCGATAGGCAGCGCGGTTGAACGCCTTCTGACCCGCTTCGCGCAGGTAGGGGGCGGCCTTCGCCCACGCCTGGCCCGCGAAGGCGTGATCGGCGAGGCGTTCCACGTATTCGTGGCGGCGCCCGGCGTAGAGTCGTTCCATCGCCTCCACGATGCGACGGTGGAGGCGGCGTCGGGTGTCGTCGAGCACGGTCGCGTAGGCGACGTCGTGCGTGAGCGTGTGACGGAAGACGTATTCGGCGGCGCCGGCCGCCGGCGCTTCGTACAGGAACTCCGCCGTCTTCAGGCGACCGAAGCCGCGGCGGAGATCGTCCTCGGACACGTCGGCGACGGCGGCGATGACCGAGAAGGGGACACGTTTGCCCACCACCGCCGCCGTCTGGAGGAGCAGTCGATCCTCGGCGGCGAGACCGTCGATCCGCCCCAGGAGCACTCCGTGCACGGTGTCCGGCACCCGGAGCGTGACGTCGGGCGCCGGGTTCTCGCGCACGGCACGGGCCAGCTCCTCCAGGAAGAACGGGTTCCCTTCCGCCTTGGCCGCGATGGCGCCCGCCAGCGTGTCGGCGACGTCGTCGCGCCGGAGGGCGGCGCGCAGCACGCGCAAGCTGTCCTCGGGGGCGAGAGGCGGGAGCGCCACCTGCGTCGCGTAGGACTTCTCGATCCACGGCGGGCGATAGCCCGGGCGATAGGTCGAGATCAGCAGCATGCGGGTGGCGGGCACGGTGTCGGCGAGGGAGACGAAGAACTCCTCCGACGTGCGGTCGATCCAGTGCAGGTCCTCGAGCACGAGGACGAGCGCGCACTCCTCGCACAAGGTGACGAGGAGCTGGCGCACGGCATCGAAGATCCGCTTCTTGACGGCCTCCGGCTCCATCGCCGCCAGCGGTCCCGTTCCCTCCTTCACGCCGAGCAGGTGCAGGATGCTGGCGGCGGCGTCGCTCTCGAGCCGCGCGCGCACGCCCACCGCGTTGACCTTCTCGACGATCGACTCCGGCGTGTCGCTCTCCTCCAGCCCGCACACCGCCTTGACGATGTCCGCCACCGGCGTCAACGGCATGGAGGCGGCGTAGGCGTGGCAGTGCCCCTCGAGATAGTGGAGCGCCTTGCCGGTGAGGCTCTGCTTGAATTCGAAGAGCAGCCGTGACTTGCCGATCCCCGGCTCACCGCCCACGCCGACGATCTGGCCCTCGCCGCGCAACGTCGACTCGATCCGGCTCCACAGGAGCTCCAGCTCGCGATGACGGCCGACGAACGTGGCCACGAGGCGGGCCTGACCGAACACGCCGCGCGCGAGCCCCACCAGCGCGAACACGGGCGTCCTCGCGCCCGCGCGCTCGCCGAGCTCGATCAGATCGAACGCGCGCTGGAGGACGGGGGCGGCGGAATCGGAGACGACGATGGCGGGGGCGTCGGCGGACGCCATGATCTGCTCGAGCGCCGCGATCGCCGGCGCCTTCGCCTCCTCGGCCAGCTCGAGGGCGCCGCTTCCCTGTCCCACCACGAAGTGCCCGAAGTGGATGCCTTGCCGTAGCACGGGGAGCCGGCGGCCGGTCTCGCGCTCGCGGTCGAATGCGCGCTGGATCGCCATCGCGGCGTGGCCGGCGCGATCGGGCGCCTCCTCCACCGGATCGACGCCGAAGGCGGCCACCACCCCCGTCAGGCTCACCGCTTCCACGCGTCCGCCGAAGGTCCGGACCTTGTCGAGAACGATCTCGAACCCTCGCCCGCTGTCGGCCGGAGCCTCGGCGTCGGCGTCGTCCGTGAGCACGATGCGCAGGAGCGTCACCGGTCTTCGCTCCCACCGGAGCGGCCCCGGCGCCGGGGCCGCCGCCGGCGCGGCGACGGGCGTGGGCGGCGCCGAGCTTTGGCCGCGCGTGGCGGGGGAGGGACGGGCGGGCGCCTCCAGTCCGTACTTCTCGATCCGGGCGCGCAGGGTGTTGCGCGAGATGCCGAGGAGCGCGGAGGCGCGGGAGATGTTCCATCCCGTGCGTAGCAGCGCCTCCACCACGCGCGCGCGGACGACATCGTCGAGCCGCCCGGTGTCGCCGGTGTCCGGCATCGCCGTCCGCGCCGACGCCGGCGCCACCTCCGTGATCCCGAGGGCGTCGGCGGTGATGGCGGTGTCGATCTCCAGCAGCGCCACCCGCTCCATCACGTTCGCCAGCTCGCGCACGTTCCCCGGCCAGCTATACGCGAGCAGGCGCGCGCGGGCGTCCTCCGTGAGCGTTTTCCCGGTGACGCCGTAGTCGGCGCACGCACGGGCCAGGAAGTGCTCGGCGAGCCGGACGACGTCGTGGCCGCGGTCGCGCAGCGGCGGCAACTGGAGCGTGAGGACGGCGAGGCGGTGGTAGAGATCCTCGCGGAAGCGGCGCTCGGTGGCGGCGCGCCGGAGATCCTCGTTGCTGGCAGTGACGATCCAGACGTCGATGGGCTCGTCGCGCGTGCTGCCGAGCCGACGCACCGATCGCTCTTCGAGGACCTTCAGAAACTTCGCCTGCAGCGCCTCCGGGAGCAGGGCGACCTCGTCGAGAAAGATGGTGCCGCGATGCGCGGTCTGGAGAAGCCCCGGCTTGGAGCGCCGAGCGTCCGTGAACGCCCCTCGCTCGTAGCCGAACATCTCCGACTCCAGAAGGGTGTCGGGGATGGCGGCGCAGTTCACGTCGACGAACGGGCCATCGGCGCGGGGGCCGGCGCGATGGATCACGCGGGCGAGCAGGCCCTTCCCGGTCCCCGTCTCACCCTGGATGAGCACGGGAGGGAGGCGGCGGGCATCGCGCTGCCGCTCCAGTAGCCGCTCGACCTTCTCGCGGATCGCCCCCATCGCCGCGCTGTCGCCGAGCAACTCGCGGAGCGGGTTCATCGCGCTGCATCTTACCCCGCGTCGCCGGACGCTGCTCAAACCACTGTTCAACTTCTGCGCAGTGACCGCCGGCGCTCCGCGTAAGTCCTCGATTCTGCGCGCCACCACCGTGGTACCCGGCTTGCGTTTCCCTCCCAGCATGATCGACATGAACCAGGAGGAGGCGATGAGGGAGCCGTTGTTCTCGCGCTGGTACGTCCCGATCGCGTTCGGCGCCACGGCGATGGTCGCGCTGATCGTGATGGTGGTGGCCGCGGCGCAGATGGTGACGGTGGAGACTCCGGACAGCGCCCCCCTCGTCGAGTCGAACGCGCACCTTCGCATCGCCGACGACGAGCTCGATCGCGGCAACGTGGCCGCCTCCGAGCTTCATCTCCGCGCCGCCTACGCCGCCGCCGCCCGCCTGCCAGGCTGGGAGAGTCTGCTCGATGTCGGCGACGGATTCCGGCGCCTGGCGCTGGCGACGGGCGCCAGTCCGGATTCGGTCACACAGGCCCGCGCCGCATATCTGGCCGCCCTCGTACGCGCCCGCCATGGTCGGTCGGTCGATGGCGTCCTCCGCGCCGGCGAGGGGTTCGGCGCCCTCGGTGACTACGAGGTGGTCCGGCAAAGCATCGTGATGGCGCGACGGATCGCGGACCGTGGCGGCGACGCCGTCGCCCACGGGCGCGTGCGCGCCTTCACGGAACGATGGTCGACGCGCGCACACACGAATCGAGAGGAGATCGTGCAATGAGCGACATCAGCGGAATGCCAAGAGAAATGCCGTGGGCGCGGCCCCTTCGCACGATGGACGCGGCCATCGCGGACGGTGACCGCGCTGTCGCCGTGCGGGCGTGGCGGGAGGCCTACGGCGCCGCCCTCGACGATCCGGGCTGGCGCGGTCTCATCGAGGTGGCGGCGGCCTCCACCCGGATCGGCAAGCTCCCGAACTTCGGGACGGCGGCGCGAGCACGGGCGCGCGAGACGTACTGGACGGCGCAGTTCCGCGCGCGCCAGCAGCGCTCGATCACGGGCGTGCTAAAGGCCGCGGAAGGCTTCGGCGCCCTCGGTGACACCGCGATGGTCGCGCAGTGCATTCGGATCGCGCAGAGCCTCGCCCCGCACTACCCGAGCGGGAGCGCGCTCGATCACGACGGCGACGGCGTCGAGCTGGGGCTACCCTACGCGAACGGGCACGTCATCGAAACGCTCCCGCAACCTCGGCCATGAACCGGTCGAGCATGGGGCGCGGGTCCTTGGGCAAGAGCATGGAGGGGACCCACAGCATGTCCACGCGCGCGTCCCGCAAGCGGGCGAGCTTGTCCCGCACCTCGGCCACGGAGCCGCCGATCATGGTGTCGCGCGCCATTTCCTCTGCCATGCCGAAGCGGCGCGCGAGCGCCGTGCGCACCTTGTCGACCTCGGCACCGTCGTCAGAGAGGGCGAGCGCCATGTTGGCGGAGCGGACGATCGTGCGCGGGTCGCGGCCGATCGCCGCGCAGTGTTCGTCCAGGATCCGGCCCTTGCGCGCGAGCGTCTCCGGTCCACCCCAGACGTTCCAGTGGTCGGCATGCCGGGCCGCGATACGGAGCGTCACCCGTTCGCCTCCACCGCCGATCATCAGCTCCGGGCGAGGGCGCTGCACCGGTTTCGGGCTGAGCGGCGCGTCCTCGAGCTGGTAGTAGCGTCCCTTGAACGTCGTCCTCGGCTGCGTCCACAGCGACGTGAGGATCTGACAGGCTTCCTCCAGACGACCGAGACGCTCCGCCACCGTGTAGAACGGGATGCCGTACGCGCGGTGCTCGTTCTCCTGCCAGGCCGCCCCCAGTCCGCAGATGAGCCGCCCGCCCGTGATGCCGTCGAGGGTGGCCGCCATCTTGGCGGTCACGGCGGGGTGACGATACGTGTTGCCGAGCACGATGGTTCCCACGCGCATGCGCGTCGTGTGAGAGGCGAGCGCGGAGAGCATCGTCCACGCCTCGAGCGTGTCGCCGACCTTCTCGGGGGTGTTCGGCATGAAGTGATCGGTCACGCAGGCGGCGTCCCAGCCGTTGGCCTCCACGTGGCGCCACAGGTCGGCGACGTCACTCCACGTGGTGTTGGTGAGACTCGTGAACAGACCGAAGCGCATCAGATCGCGGGCGGGCGCCGGCGCGTCACTTGCGAGCCGGCGGCGATGTGGGTTGCGACCCGTAGGTGGAGGCCGGCCGGCGCGCATCGGGATCGGTCGGCGTCACTTTCTCGTCCTTGGACGGGCTCACGTCCACCCAGCCCCGGTTCCGCATGCAGGCGTCGTCCAGACCCTTGTTGGTCGTGCAGGCAGCGTGATCCCGACGAAATTCCTCGGTGGTGTAGCTCTGATTGACCTTCATCCACTGCCGGCCGCCCCGCTCGGTGGCGCAGCCGGTGAGAACGAGGACGCCACCGAGGGCGATCCCGACGTATCGGGCAATCATGGCTCCGGCATTGTAGAGGCGCCGGTCGATTTTGGCCAGTCGCGCCCGGGGAGGCGCGGGGGGTCGGCAAGGGCCTGGATTCACCGCGGGAGCCGGGTGTATCGTTCCCCCATGACAGAGTCGTGGTCCGCGCAATTCCGCAATGCCATGGAAAACGCGGGAGATCGGCTCCTCACCATCCTGCCGGGCTTCGTCGTGATGCTGGCCTTCGTGGCGATCGGGCTCGTGCTGGGCTGGTTCGCACGGTTCGTGATCACGCGGGGCGCGCGGGCGATTCAGTTCGACCATCACATGGAACGGTTGGGCCTGGCGGCGGCGCTGCGTCGCTCCGGCGTTCTGCGGGCACCGTCCGACGCCTTCGGCCTCCTCGCCCTGTGGGCGGTCTTCGTCGTGTTCGCGGGTGTCGGCATCGATTCCCTGGCGTTGCCCGGCTCCCCGGGCGCCACCGCGTTTCTCGCCGCGTTCCTGCCTCCGCTCTTCGCGGCCGTCCTCATCCTGATCGTGGGCTGGCTGGTGGCGAACTTCCTGAGTCAGGGGCTTCTCATCGCCGCCGTCAACGCCGGCGTCCCGGAGGCGCGACTCCTCGCGCGCGCCGCCCACTGGGGAGTGCTGCTCTTCGCGGCCGCCATGGCCCTCACCCATCTCGGAATCGGCAAGGAAATGGTGCTGGTGGCGTTCGGGATCACGTTCGGCGGCCTCGTGTTCGCGGTGTCGCTGGCCCTCGGCCTCGGCGGTCGCACGATCGCCCGCGAGCTCCTCGAGCGCCGGCTCCGTCGCGACGCCCCTCCGGAACGGGAGCGCCTCACTCACCTCTGAGCGACCGCGCGCGGATCACGCGGACCGCTTCCTAGCGGCGGCGGCCGCGCGCTCCGCTTCCGGCGGGCGCGGGTCGGAAGAGAATGTAGGCGACGCCGGTGCGCTCGAGCCACACCCGTCGAAGCTCGTCCAGCCGATACCGCCGCTCCACTTCTCGGCGCGTTCCGGCGGCGGGATCGTTGACGATCACGGTGTCCCCCTCGTAGCCCGTGACCACGAGCAGGTGCCCGTCCGTCTTCGCGATGGCGGCCCCCGTCAATTCCCCCGACGTGTAGCGCACGGACACGATCAGCGGCAGCCCGTGGTCGAGGCACCACGCCGCCGTCGCCCAGTCCGGCACCCGCAGGAGATACCCGCCGATTCCGAGGGCGCCTGCGGCCCGGATCGCGGCGGGCCACACGCCGTACATGTCGAGACGCGGATGAAAGACGGCGCTGGCCACGGCATCGACGTCGGCGGCGACGCCCCAGTACCTGGCGACCATCGTCAGACAGGTCGGCGAGCAGATGCGCGCCCGGATGGCGTCGGGCGCTTCCATCTGGCTCAGGCCCGGCACCTGGATGCGCGCGCTGCCGATCCGCGCGCCGTCATCACGCTGATGCTCGCCGGCCGCGGACAGCGTGACCAGCCAGGGCGCCCCCGTCACCGTCGCTGCCGCCGGCACCGGAAGGCGCAGGCGAAGGCGGACGCGCTCCGCGGGCCGCGCGGCGGCGAACACGTCGACGTCACACCGCAATCCGTCCACCGCGCCGGGCAGCGGAGAAAACGATGCTTCCCCGATCGTCTCCGTCGCCACCCAGGGTGACCAGCCGCCCGCCGTCTCGATCGCGACCTCGAAGCGGAATGCCGGCGGCGCCGGCGTGAGCATGCTGAAGGACGGAAGGAGGTGAAGAGCCGGGCGGCGAGGGCGCCATTCCGGAAACGCCAGGACGATGTCGCGGCCGTCGGCCGTGCCGGGCGGTGGCGCGTCGATCTCGCGGCGGCACGAAGGCGGCACTGCCGCCATGACCGAGGCCGGCTCCAGACCAGAGGCGACGACGAATAGATCCGTCATCCCGTGAACGCGCCGGCCTCCTTCGGAGAAGGTTTGGGCGAACGCGGCAAGAATCTTCCTGTCGGTGGGAGATACATTACCGTGACTCCCGCGAGTTGCTCGCGTCGGAAACGACGGCACCTCGCTTGCAATCGTGCGCCGCCAGCCGGCCGCGGCTCAGCGCCGCCGCCGCCACGAAGGGAGCCACCATGACGTTTGGAAAGTGTGTGTGGGATGGCTGTACTCGTCACGCCGAGAAGCTCGCTACCAACGCGTGCCGTTCACACCACGTCTTGATCCGCGACACCCGCTGCGAGAAATGCCAGGGCCCGCTCGCAAGCCGCACGGAGCTCGAAGGCCGGCGCTGTCGCCACTGCAGCGCCTTGCGCGCCGCCTGACCCCGCGCCCGCCGCGACCGATCGACCCGTCGCGTCACGTCCCGGGCGAGCAGTCCGCCCATTCGGCCATGGCACCACGGTTGCTCGACGATTGAACATGTTCCCCAACGACGACTGCCCAGAGGAAAAGTCTACCGACGCCACGACCTATCAGTTCACGGTGCTGCGGGGGATGAGCGTGGTGGTCGTGATCGAGACGCGGGACTGGTACTCGGGGCTGATTCAAGCGGCGTCGGCGCGGGTACGGCTCGAAGGACACAACTGAGCGGCGTCGGGGGCGCGAGCGGGCATTCGACCCGCCCGCGATCCCCCCTTTGGCTATTGCGCAGCCTCAGCTGCGCCGCCCGGCACGCCGGGCGAGGGTGGTCCTCGATCGTCGGGGGCGCCGCCCGGAGCCGCTAGCAGGCTCCCCACGGCGCGACGACTGAGTCCGGTGGCGCGTTCTCCATCCACACCTCCTGGATCGGAGTCGATGGCCACGACGGCGCGCTGTGCTGCACGCTGCCGTCAACTTCTCTCTTTACGCCGCCCGGGCGCGGAGGTCAAGCGACTCTAGCCGACCTCCGCCAGCACGTCGTCGAAGATCGCCAGCGTGGCGTCGATGTCGGCGTCCCCGTGCGCAAGCGACACGTAGATCTTGTTCACCGCCTTCACCACGCCGCGCCGGAGGCAGCCGTCGTTGAACGCGCGAATGCGCTCGCGATCCGCGGTGAGGGTGGCGCGATAGTCGACGATCTCGCGCTCGGTGAAGATGATGTCGAACACGGGCGGCTCGCCGCTCACGCGCGCGGCGAGACCGCGTCGCCGCGCCGCCGCCGCCAGCCCGTCGCGCAGCCGGGCGCCCGTGCGATGCAGGCGCTCGTACGTCCCCGGCTTCCGCAGCTCGGCGAGCGTGGCGAGCCCGGCCACGGCCGCGACCGGGTTGCCATTCAGCGTTCCCGCCTGCGCGACGTACTGGGGCGTGCCTTCGAGCGCGGGATCGAAGTGGCGCATGATGGCGGCCGATCCGCACACCGCCCCCATCGCGAACCCGCCCGCAATCACCTTGCCGAGGGCGGCCACGTCCGGCACCACACCGTAGAACTCCTGCGCGCCGCCGTACGCCAGCCGAAAGCCGGTGACGATCTCGTCGAACACGAGCGGAACGTCGTAGCGTCGCGTCACCGCGCGCAGCCCGGTCAGGAAGCCGGGGGCGGGAACGATCACGCGCTGGTACGGCTCCACGATGACGGCCGCGAGCTCGTCATGGTGGGCCGCGATGAGCGCCTCCGTGGTGGCGAGATCGTTGTAGGGCGCGATGAGGACCTCGCCCTCGATGGCGTGCGGGATGCCACCCGAGTCCGGCATGGGAGCCGGGAAGGCTTTCGGCGAGCGCGGGCTCACGCTCATGAGGGCGTAGTCGTGGGTGCCGTGGAAGCCGCCCTCGAACTTCATGATCTTGTCCCGGCCGCGGTAGGCGCGCGCGACGCGAAGCGCGAAGAACGTCGCCTCGCTCCCGGATGCGGTGAAGCGGACCTGCTCCGCGCACGGCACCGCGCGCGTGATCTCTTCCGCGAGCTCGATGATCGGCTCGTTGAGCAGCATGTACGTCGTGCCGCGTCCGAGCTGACGCTGAACGGCTTCCACGACGGCCGGATGGGCGTGCCCGAGGACCATGGGCCCGGACCCGAGGAGGTAGTCGAAGTAGCGGCGGCCCGCCACGTCCCAGAGATACGCGCCCCGGCCCTCGCGCACCACGAACTCCAGTCCTTCCGCGCTCCGGTGCTGTCCGAGCACGCCGCCCGGCAGCACGCGCGCCGCGCGCTGGACCAGGTCTTTCTGTTCGCTCATGACGGGCCTCCTGCGCCGGGCGGCGCCGATCGGTGGTCCCCGATTGTCGGTGTCCGCCGCCGGGGGCGTCAAGAGGCCTACGGCACGAGCACGGCGGTCCCGCGGAACGCGCCCTGCTTCAGGAGAGCGAGCGCCTCGTTGGCGTCCGCCAGCGCAAACGACCGGATCTCCGGGCGGAGCGGGATGGACGCCGCTTCGTGCAGGAGCGCCACGCCGTCGGCGCGCGTGTTGGCGGTGACGCTGCGGATCATCCGCTCCTGGAACACGAGCTCGTACGGCATCGACGGAAACGGCGTCATGTAGATGCCGGCGAGGACGAGCGTCCCGCCCGCGGCGAGGTTCTCGAGCGCACGGGGCACCAGCTCGCCGGCGGGCGCGAAGATGATCGTGCCGTCGGTGGCGTGCGGCATCGCGCTCCCGACGTCGCCCGCCCACGCCGCCCCGAGCGTGCGCGCGCGGGCCTGCCCCGCCGCTCCGCGCGTGCACACGTACACGGTGGCGCCGCGCGCGAGCGCCACCTGGAGCGTCAGGTGCGCGGAGGAGCCGAAGCCGTAGATACCGAGACGTCCGGTGCGCGGAACGGAGGCGAGGCGGAGCGCGCGGTAGCCGATGATGCCGGCGCACAGCAGCGGCGCCGCCTCCACGTCGTCGAAGACGTCGGGAATCCGATAGGCCCACTGCTCGTGGACGATGGCGTACGTGGCGAAGCCGCCGTCCGCGGACCATCCGGTGAACTTCGCGCCGCGGCAGAGATTCTCGCGGCCGGAGGTGCAGAACTCGCACGTGCCGCACGTCCATCGGAGCCACGCGATGCCGACACGATCTCCGGGCGCGAACCGGGTGGCGCCGGCGCCGCGCTCCTCGATCCTGCCGACGATCTGGTGGCCAGGAACGACCGGGCCCCGCAGCGGCAGATCGCCTTCCGCCACGTGCAGGTCCGTCCGGCACACGCCGCAGGCGGCGACGCGCACGAGGATCTCGTGCGGCCCCGGCACCGGACGCGGCCGCTCTTCCGCAACCAGCGGCCGCGACTCGATCGGTCCCTGCGCGCGCACCACCATCGCCCGCACGGGGAGCGCGATCGCTAGGGGGACGCCCGCGCGAGGAGCTTGAGCGCGCGCGCGAGGTGCGGCGCGTCCACCATCTGGCCATCGAACGCGAACGCGAACACGCCGCGGCGGCGGTGCTCCTCGAAGGCGGCCACGAGCCGGCGCGCCTCGTCGAGGGCGTGCGGAGGCGGCGTGAAGGCGGCGTTGATGACGTCGATCTGCCCCGGATGGATCGAGATCTTGCCGGCGAAGCCCATGGCCACGGCGTCGTCGCACTCGCGTCGCAGACCGGCCAGATCCGCGATGTCGGTGTAGACGGTGTCGATCGCATCGACCCCCGCCGCCGCCGCCACCACCGCGCACATCGTGCGCGCGTAGCGCGGGATGTCCAGGTAGCGACCGTCGGCGTCGCGCACGCGGGGCAGACCCATGGCGGCGCCGAGGTCCTCGATGCCCCACGACACGGCCACGATGCGCGGCGACGCCGTCGCCACCTCGTTGATGTTCAGCAGACCCTCGGGCGTCTCCGTCGCGATCAGCAGCAAGCGCGTGGTGCCGTGGGGGATGCCGTGGCGGTGCTCCTCGCGGTCGAGCACGTCCACGATCCGCCGCACGTCACCCGCGTGGCGCGGCTTCGGCACCACGTAGCCGTCGGGCCGCGCGCTCAGCGTCGCCTCGATGTCGGCGGCGCCGAGCCCGCTCGAGATCGGGTTCATCCGTACCCAGCGCTCGCGGCCGCCGAAGTCGCGGTGGCGGAGCCAGTCGGCCACGATCGGTCGCGTCGCTTCCTTGCGGTCGGGCGGGACCGCGTCCTCGAGGTCGAGGATGAGTCCGTCGGCGGCGAGGGTGAGGGCCTTGGTCATCATCTTCTCGTTGCCGCCGGGGACGAAATGGATCGATCGACGCGACATCACGCACTCCGCTTGCGCATCATCGCCTGCCGGCGCGCGCGCATGACGACCTCCCCGTGCTGGTTGAGGGCGCGATGCTCGAAGGTCACGATGCCCCACTGCGGGCGCGATTTCGACTCGCGCTTGTCGACGACCTCGGTGTGCGCGTAGATGGTGTCGCCGTGGAACACCGGTCGCGGGAACTCGACCTTCTCGAAGCCGAGATTGCCGACGGTGGTCCCGAGCGTCGTTTCGCCGACGGAGAGGCCGACCGCGATCCCGAGGGTGAGGAGGCTGTTGACGAGCGGCTTGCCGAATTCCGCCGTCGCCGCCGAGTGGAAGTCGACGTGCAGCGGCTGGGGGTTCATGGTGAGGCAGGAAAAGAAGACGTTGTCGGCTTCGGTGATGGTGCGACCGGGCTGATGCTCGAAGCGCTGTCCGACCACGAGCTCGTCGTAGTACTTCCCCGCCATGGCGCTCTCCCGTGAAAGGACGTCCAGGGTAGCGCCGGCGCGCCGACGCGGACAAGGGCTATACTACGGCGCCATGCCGGAGCTCCACGACGTCGCCCTCGTCGGCGGCGGGATCGTCGGCCTCGCCACCGCGCGCGCGCTCCTCGAGCGAGCCCCCCGCGCCCGCCTCGTGCTCCTCGAGAAGGAAGCGCTGCTCGCCACGCATCAGACCGGTCACAACAGCGGCGTCATCCACTCCGGAATCTACTACAAGCCGGGGTCCTTCAAGGCGCGCCTCTGCGTGGAGGGCGCGCGACTCATGACGCAGTTCTGCGAGGGGCACGGCATCAAGGTCGAGCGCTGCGGCAAGGTGATCGTCGCCACCGCCGCCGAGGAGCTGCCGCGTCTGCAGACGCTCTACGAGCGCGGCCTCGCCAACGGGGTGCCGGGCGTGACGCTGATCGACGCCGATCGTCTGCGCGAGCTGGAGCCGCACGCGGCCGCCCTCCGCGCCATCCACTCGCCGAACACGGCCATCGTCGACTACGGCGAGGTCGCGAAGGCGCTCGCGGGCGAGCTGGCGGGGCGCGGGGTTTCGATTCTCACCAGCGCCGGCGTCAGCGGCATCGCGCGGGTCGGTGGCGAGATCGAGCTCGGCACCGCCCGCGGTCCCGTGCGCGCGCGGCGGCTCGTCAACTGTGCCGGGCTCTACTCCGATCGCGTGGCGCGGATGGCGGGCGCGACGCCGGACGTGCAGATCATCCCCTTCCGCGGCGAGTACTACATGCTCCGTCCCGAGCGCAACGATCTCGTCCGCGGGCTCATCTATCCCGTGCCCGATCCGGAATTTCCGTTCCTCGGCGTCCACTTCACGCGGACAGTGCACGGCGACGTCGAAGCAGGACCCAACGCGGTGCTCGCCTTCGCGCGCGAGGGGTATCGCTTCGGTCGTGTCAATCCCGGCGAGTTCGCGGCGACCCTCGGTTACCCCGGGTTCTGGCGCATGGCGGGCCGCTACTGGCGCACGGGCGCTTACGAGGTCTTCCGCTCGGTGAGCACGCCCGCGTTCGTGCGCGCGCTCCAGCGCTTGGTGCCGGCGCTCCAGCCCGGCGACGTCATCCGTGGCGGCGCCGGCGTGCGCGCGCAGGCGGTGGCGCGCGACGGCTCGCTCGTCGACGATTTTCGCATCGTCGCCGACAAGGATGCGATCCACGTCCTCAACGCGCCCTCCCCGGCCGCCACCGCCTCCCTCGCCATCGGCCGCCACATCGCGTGCCTCGCCGCCGACAACTTCGCGCTCACGTAGCCGCTCGGAGTCACCGCGCGAACGCCACGCAGGCGACGCCGGTGAGGACGATGGCGGCCCCAATGAGGCGGACGCGGAGACGGCCTTCGCGGAACCACCAGCTTCCGATGAGGACGGAGAGCACGATCGACGTCTCGCGCGCGGCCACCACGTAGCCGACCTTCGACATCCGGAACGCGAAGAGGACGAGCAGGTAGCCCGTGAGGTTGAGCGTGGAGGCGAGGAGGATCGCGCGCCAGTTCGTCGTCCACTCGTGCCGGAGGGCGGCGCGCCGACGGAGGACGGCGGGAAGGAGGAGCAGGCTCAGGCCGGCGCCCATCAGCGCGATGTACGGCACCGGGTGCAGGACCCTCACCCCGCCCTTGTCGATCACCGAGTAGAGCGCGATCGACACGCCGGTGACGAGCGCCCACGCCGTGCCCGGTCCCAGCCGCCCCGAGCGCGCATCGCGCGCGCGCCAGAGGTCGGGCCGGAGCTGGAGCACCACGATGCCGCCCACGACAAGGGCGACTCCGAGAGTGCCGAGCGGCGAGAGCGCCTCCCGGAACAGTGCGAGCGCGAGCACGGGGACCAGCGCCACCCCGAGTCCGCGCGCGATCGGGTAGACAAGCGAGAAATCACCGGCCCCGTACGACCGCCCCAGCGCGTAGAAATAGAGGGCGTGGACGACGATCGTGCCGGCGAGGAACGGCGTCGCCGCGCGGGGGATGCCGTTCGCGCCCGCCGTCCACAGCGCGAGGGGCAGGAGGACCACGGTGGCGCCGGAGACGGCGCACCAGAGGAAGACGAACTGATCGCGACCGCGCTTGGCGAGCGCGTTCCAGGCGGCGTGGATGACGGCCGCGGCGAAGACGAGGGCGAGGGCTTCGGCGCTCATGGTCGAACCGATCGGAAAAACGCTCTATTGACAAGTACTTGCGTCTCATGTAGTGTTCTTGCTCTATGATCAGCGTGCCTGCCCGACGCGTGAAGCAGTTCGGGGTGGAGTTCTATCAAGCCGGGCTCTCGGCGAAGGACATCGACCGGCTCGTGAAGTTCGAGGTGCTGGGCTGGGCGGGAGGACCGAGGAACGAACCGCCCAAGACGCGGGCCACCACGCGCTCCCGCGTGAACTGGGACAGCCTGGAGAAGCGGATCGGCGAGAGCGAGACCGCGTATCAACGGCCGGTGATCCGCAAGAAGATCGACGAGCTCGTCGCCTACTACAAGGAATGTAAGGACGCCGCCACCCTCCCCGCCATCCCGGGCGCGGTCATCATCACCTCGGAGAAGCGCTTCACGTTCACGCCGGTGGCCGGTCACCACGATCTCGGTCTCCTGCAGATTCCCGAGGAGCACGGCGTCCTGCGCGTGCTCGACGGCCAGCACCGGTTGCTCGCGCTCCACGCGCTCGCCCAGAACGGCGACAACCTCGCCATCGAGGTTCCCGCCGTGCTCTTCGATTCCCTCGACGCGCGACAGATCGTGGAGCTGTTCGTCACCATCAACGCCAAGCACACCCGGCTCAACCCGTCGCACATCATCAGCCTCGCCGGCCGCAAGCTCTATCCCGATCCGAACCAGGCGCTCGCCCACGACGTCATCCGCTCCCTGAACGAGGACGATTCCTCGCCGCTGCACGGCGAGATCAAGATGCTCGGCACCGGGCGCGGGCGCGTGAGCCAGGCCCCGCTCGCGGAAGAGATCGTCGACTTCTTCGAGACGGTGGAGAAGGTGGGCGGCGGCGGCAAGATCCAGGAAGTGCGTCAGGGCGCCAAGCGCTTCTTCCTCAACTACGTGAAGGCGCTCTCCACGACGTTTCCGGGCGCGTGGGCGGGGCGGAAGTACTCGATCAAGACCGGCGCCGCCCTCCGCGCCTTCATTCGCGTGGCGCCGGACGTGATGGCGCGCGCGCGCGAACTCCGGCGCGATCCGTTCGACCTCAACGCCATCCGGGAGGCGATCAAGCCGTGGGGCGAGCGGCTGCGCGACCGGCGCTTCGAGACGGAAGGAGAGTGGAAGTTGAAGCTCGCGGGCGGTACGCGGGGAACCGTCGAGGTTCTCTCCCGTGAGCTCCGCGACGCCCTTCGCTGACGCGTCAGCGCCCGCCGGCGCGGACGACGTCGCCGGTCCGGATGATGCCCTCCGTGAGAATCCGCGCGCGCACACCGCCGCGGTGGACGAGCCCGCCCATCACGCCCGCCTCCGTGAGCGACTCCAGATATTTGCACGGCTCGCAGAGACGCGTGCCGACCATCCGCACGGAGCCCACCGTGAACTCGCGGTTCACGAGGTGATTCAGCGCCACGCCCGAGGTCACGATGTTGCGTCGCGCCGCCCCCGGCTCGAGCTTGATCCCGAGGCGGTGGCCGGCGGCGTTGGTGACGCCGTCGAGGAGTGCCTCGATCGCCTCCCGCTCGATCAGCGTGACCTCGCGGCCACCGAAGCTCGGCTTGGCGGAGTAGACGCCGGTGCCGAGGAAATAACGATCCCCCTCCAGGCCCCGCCCCGGTAGCGCCCGTACCTCGGTGACCGTTTCCATGGGCGCCCCCGCCGTGGGCGCGATGTGGAGCGACACCACCGTGCCCGCGGGCGCGATCACGCCCATGGAAAGTTGACCTCGATCACGTCGAAGCCCCGCGTCCCCACGGGGAGCTGCGCCTTCACCGACTCCCCCACCCGCTTGCCGATGAGCGTGCGCGCGAGCGGAGAGAGCACGGAGATGCGGCCGTGCGCGGGATCGGCCTCGTCCGAGCCCACGATCTGGTAGCGGACTTCCTTGCCGTTCTCGTCTTCGAGTCGCACGGTGGAGCCGAACGTGATGCGGTCGCCCGTGGTGGGCGGCTCGATGACTTCGGCACCGCCGACCTTGGTTTCGAGCTCGGCGATGCGGCCCTCGATGAAGCTCTGCTTCTCCCGCGCCGCGTGGTACTCCGCGTTCTCGCTGAGGTCGCCGTGGGCGCGCGCTTCCGCGATGGCCTTGATGATGCCGGGTCGGTCCACGCGCTTGAGCCGGTCCAGTTCCTCGCTCAGCTTTTCGTAGCCGGCGCGAGTCATGGGCGTCCGGGGCGTGGCCATGGGGCTACCTTAACACGCGCGCCGGCCTCAGCTCCGGCGCGGGCGCAGCATCTGGACGTTCGTCTCGATCTTCGCTCCCGCCCGCGCGGCGCCCAGCCACGCCTCCCACGCCTGGCTCTGCTTCTGGGCGAGGACGTCGCGCGAGAGCTTCTCCTGCTCGGCGACGAGCGCGCTCGGGTCGGGCGCGACGCGGCTCAGCACTTTCAGCACGTAGTATCCCTGCTGCGTCTTCACCGGCTCCGTGACGTCGCCTTGCGGTGTCTGGAGCGCGGCCAGCATCGCGTCGCCCGGCAGGCGCTCCGCGGGCTTCGCGCGCGAGAAGCGCGGTGTCTCGCCGGTGGCGGCGCCCGCCGCTTTGGCCGCCGCCGCGAAGTCGCCCCCCTTGGCGTCGGCCGCCAGCTTCTTGGCGCGCTCGAGCGCCGCCAGCTCCGCTTTCTGCCGCTTCACGGCGGTGGCGACCTTGTCCTTGATCTCGGCGAGCGGCGGCACCGCCGCCGGCAGCGCCTCCACGTTCTTCAGCACCACGAAGCCCGCCGGCGTCTGGATCGGCAGCGAGACGCCGCCCACGGCGAGCGCGAACGCGGCTTCCTCCAGCGGATCCGTGCGCCCGGGCATCTGGACGATGCGCGAGATCGTCGTCTCCACGGGTGCGCGCCCGAGCTTGCGCGCTTCCGCCATGAAGTCGGGCGCCGCCTGTAACACGGGCTTCAGCTCCTCCGCCTTCGCCCTCGCCGCCGATTCCGCGGCCGTCGTCGCGAGCCGCTGACGGATCTGGGGCGCGACTTCCTTCAGGGTCTTCCGGCCGCCCTCGCGCACGTCGCTCACCTTGATGGCGTGGAAGCCGAAGGGCGTGCGGACGGGCTCCTTCGAAATTTCTCCCTTGCCGAGCGCGAAGAGCGGTTCCTCGAACTGCGGAACCATGTCCCCGCGGCTCACCCAGCCGAGGTCGCCGCCGTTCGGACCCGATCCGGGGTCCTCCGAGATCTCGCGCGCGAGCTTGCCGAAGTCCTCACCGGCGCGGGCACGCCGGATGACCTCGGCCACCTTCGCGCGCGCCTTGTCCTCCGCTTCGCTGCCGCCCGTCGGCGGCACCGTGACGAGGACGTGGGCGGCCTTGACCTGGCGGGGGGTTTCCCAGTCCCGCGTGTGCTCGGTGTAGTACTTCTCCACGTCGGCCTCGGGCACGTTGACGGGAAAGTCCTTGGGATGGAAGGCGACGTACTGCACGCGACGCCGCTCCGGCAGCCGGAATTCCGCGGGGTGCTCCTTCAGGTAGGCGTCCAGCTCGGCGTCGCTCGCGGTGGCCGCCGTCACCAGCGGCGCCAGCTCCACCAGCGCCCACGCCGCCCGCACCTCCTCGTTGCGCGCGACGAAGGCCTGCTGCAGCTCGGCGTCCGAGACCTTCACCCCCTCGCGCACGAGTCCCTGCACCTTGCGGAGCGTCAGCTCCCGCCGGACGTCCGTCACGAAGGCCGTCTCGCTCAGCCCCGCTCGCTTCAGGACCTCGTCGAAGCGCTTCCGCGTGAAGCGACCGTTCTCCTGGAACACGGGAATGGCGTGGACCTGGACATTCACTTCCTCGTCGCTCGCCTCCAGCCCCTCCGCTCGCGCGCGCTGGACGACGAGCGCCTCCTGCACGAGCGCGTCCACCACCTGCTGCGGCACGCCGAACTGCTCCGCCATCTGGGGCGTGAATTGGCCGCGCGTCGCCTGCGCGTACGAGTTCACGTAGGCGCGATAGGCGCGCTCGTAGCGGTCGTACGGGATCCGCTCGCCGTTCACGACCGCGATGGCGTCACCGAGGCGAGCGCCAGAGTCGCGCGTGCCGGAGCCGAACACGACCACCGACGACACCACGAAGGCGGCGATCACCAGCAGGAGGCTCACTTGAAGTAACCGACGGTAGCGTCGCATGACACCGATCATCTGGACTCCTTCATGGAACGGGCATGGACACGCGCCGAACCTAGAAAGCCTATCACGGGCGGCTCATTGCGGCCGCCTGCCGCCGTCGCTATTCGCGGTCGGGATTCGGCAAGCGCGGGATCGCCGGACCGTCCTCGGGCACGACCCGGCGGGCCACCGTGATGAATCCGGTGTGGGCCACCATCCGATGAAACGGTCGGACCGACTGGCCTTCGATGTTCCAGGGACGGACGAGGGTCTCGAACGTTTCCACGAGCGCCCACTGGCGCTCCCGGCTGAGCGCCTCCGAGACCTGATGCGACTGGATGATGGTGGGGACGTAACAGAGGAAGATCCCGCCCGGCCGCAGGACGTCCGCCAGTGCGCGCGTGAGCTTCCACGGCTCGGGGAGATCGAGCAAAACGCGGTCGACGGGCGCTTCCTCGGCGAGGCCTTCTTCCACCGGCCGCAGGCGGACGATGAGGTTGCTCACCTCTCCCATGCGCATGTGGATGTTGGCGAGGGCGCGGCGGGCGAACTCGTCGCGCTGCTCGAACGTGATGACTCTTCCCTCGGGCCCGACCGCACGCAGCAGCGCGAGCGTGAGCGCCCCCGATCCCGTTCCGGCTTCGAGCACGCGGCAGCCGGGATAGATGTCGGCCCAGAACAGGATCATCGCGAGATCTTTTGGATAGATGACCTGGGCGCCCCGGGGCATCTCGAGGACGTACTCGGCGAGGGAGGGACGGAGCGCGAGATAGCGCAGCCCGAGGGAGCTGCGGACCCAGCTCCCTTCCGGCTGCCCGATCACGCCGTCGTGGGAAATCCAGCCGCGATCGGAGTGAAACGTCTCGGATTTGCGCAGGAAGAGGAGATGTCGCTTGCCACGCTGATCGATGAGCAGGACCTGCTCACCGTCCTGAAATGCCGCCCCTTCGTTCATGCGGTGCGTGGGGCGGGCAGGAACCGGGTGGCGATGAAGCCGACGAGCGGAAGGAGCGCGCTGACCCAGAGCGCCGCCGGCAACCCTTGGCGATCCGCGATCACACCGAGGGCGGTGACGCCGAGCCCGCCGGTGCCGATGGCGAGTCCCACGATCAACCCCGACGCCATCCCGGCATGCCGCGGCAGATATGCCTGCCCGAGCACGACCGATACCGAGAAGCTCGAGGTGAGGACGGCGCCGAAGAGGCCGAGCACGAGAAACGCCGCCGGACCCGACATCTCGAGGAAGAGGACGCCGAGGGGAATGGCGGCCAGGAACACCCACTTCATGAACGTGCGCGGCCCCCAGCGGTCCGCGAGCGGACCGGCCACCACCGTACCGAGCGCGCCCCCGCCCAGGAACACAAAGAGCAACGGGCCGACCAGGCGCGGATCGGCTTTCAGATAATCGACGTAATAGAAGGGAACGAACGTCGTGAAGCCGAGCTGAGCCCACGAGCGGATGGTGACCACGAAGATCAGGAGCGCCATCGCCCACGGCATGCTGGGGGCGCCGCGTCCGGCCGCGACGGGCGCGGGGCGGTCCGTCGACGCGCGCACGACCGCCGGGAGCGCGAGCAACATGAGACCCGCCACCAGTGTGGACGGCACGATCAGCGCGAGCGTGCCCGCCAGCGAGAAGCCGGTGATGAGCGCGGTGATGATCGGCGGCCCGAGCGCGATGCCCACGTTTCCCCCGAGGGAAAACCACGACAGACCGGTGGCCTTGCGATCCCCCGCCACGCCCGTGGCCGTCTTGTACCCTTCCGGATGCCACGCCGCCACCCCGAGCCCCATCACCAGCACGAGGACGAGCACGCTCAGATAGCCGGGAGCGACGCCGGTGAGGCCCATGCCGATGCCGGAGACGAAGATCGATGCCGGCAAGATCCAGCGGCGCGCCGTCCGATCGGAGAGATACCCGAACCCGGGCTGGATGATCGATGAAGTCAGGTTTGCCACCAGCATGATGGCGGCGGCCTCGGCGTAAGAGAGGTGGTGCGCATTTTTCAAGAAAGGCAACACCGCCGGCAACGACCCCTGCGAGACGTCGGTGACCAGGTGTCCGAGCGCCAGCAAGGCGATCAGTCGCGTGTGAGGTCGCATGCGCTCGGCGGCGGGGATGAACGACGACGGAGCGGCGGCTTCGTACGCCGCCGGCTTGGACTCGAGCATGACGAGCCAATGGTACACTAACTGCGCGATGGACCCCGAGCGCGAAGGCGTGCGCGTTCGTGAGCTCGGTCACGTATCGCTTTTCGTCAACGATCTCGAAGCGTCCCGCCGGTTCTATCGCGATCTCCTCGGGCTTCGGGAGACCGGCACCGCGAAGGACGGGCGGATCGTTTTCTTCTCCGCGGGCGTGCATCACCATGACGTCTCCTGCGAGCGCGCGCGCGCGGAGGGACCGGGCCCCCAGCCGAAGGGCGTGCCCGGGCTCTACCACATCGCGTTCGACGTCGGCGCTTCCCTTCCCGAGCTGACGGCCGCCCGCGCGTGGATCGAGCGCCACGGCCTCGCGCCGTTCGGCGAGACCGCCACCTCGTTCTCCGTCCGCGACCCCGATGGTCACGAGGTCGAGCTGTACGTCGACCTCACCGATCGCACGCGCCAGACGCAGAAGAGTCCGCCCGCGAGCGCGGTCACCGCGAAGGCGAACGCGGGCACGTAGCTCCCGTCACGTCGAAAGACCCGGCCACCCGCCCGCGCTCCCGAGCGCCTTCCCGGGTCGGTGGTGGGGAGAACCACCCATAGAGAGGGCCGATGGGCGGCGAGCAGTGCGCCGCCGGGAAGAGCGTCGGCCGCGATCGCACGATGGCGACGTCGCCGCACGAGTCGAACTCCGGCACGAGCACAAATGAATGCCCTTCCGGATGGCGAGCGGGGCGGCGGCGATGGAAAGACCGAGACGCGCGCGACTTCGAGCACGTTCAGTGTTGTTCTCCTTGACGACTACTGCGTCACCCGTGATAGAGTCCGTGCACAAGAGATACGAGAGCGAGAGGCTCAACGAACTGCAAGATCGAGATACGCCATCCAGAAGTTTCCCTCAGTTGTTTCCGATGTTCTTCCCGCTGTATTTCGCGCAATGCATGCTGTCGCCGTCGTTCGACTGGTCGCACGATGCACCGTCCGACGACGACGCCACCGAGCACACACCGGGCGCGGGCGATCGCTACCTCGTCATCGTCGCCCGCGACCAGGAGAGTCTCCACGAGTACCTGAAGCGACGCTTCAGCGCGGACCCGAAGGTGGACGTGATCCTCGATCGGCGCGAGACGGAGAGGCGGGACTCCGTCGGGATGCGCCGGCCGGCGCGAGAGCAGACGGAGCGACGACGCCACCAGGCCTTCAAGCGGGATCTCCGCTTCCACGCGGTCGTTGTGACGCCGTGCCACGCCTCGGCGGCCTCAGGCCCCGCAGCAGAGGGACACCAACCGAAGTGCCCAGAAGGGCAAGGGAGCACCAGCATGGGAGATGTGGACGTTGCGGAAGAGCGTCAGCGCGTGACCCGGTGGATCGAGGAGAGTCAATACCTCATCGGGCGGATCGTCCCCGGCCTTCTCGATGACCGGGATCGACTCCGCAGCCGGGCCGAAGGCGCCGAGCAGGAGGCCGACCGCCTTCGCCAGGAAGTTCACGAGCTGCGCAAGGAGATCGCCGATCTCCAGTCCGAGAAGGAATACGTGCGGAACGAGCAGATGACGATGACTGAGCACTTCACCAAGGTCATGGAGCACCTGAGCCAGATGCACGAGCCGCTCAACGAGGTGATGCGCCGCCTGCGGTCGAACCCGTCCCTCGACTTCAACAGCGTGACGTCCTAGACACTTCCGCCGGTGTCGCGGGGGGCATTCGGGGGCTCTCACCGCGACGCCGGCGTCTCCACCGGGGCGCGACCATCGCCGCCACGGTGACGGCGGCGCCGCCGAGGGCGAGCGGAACGCCGACCACGAACCGCTGCCGCTCGCGAACGCGCTGGCGCAGCGTCCGCAAGACCAGACGATCTCCGGCCACGAGCTCGTCGCGGCCGGCCAGGAACTGACGCAGCCGCTCGCGCTGCTCGGGACCGAGATCCCGTGTTCCCCACTGCGCATCCGCCTGAAGCGCGCGCAAGCGACCGAGCTCGGCGGTGCCGCGCTCGATCGCCGCCGCCGATTCCGCGACCACCTGCCGCTCCGCGGCGGTGAGAAAGACGTCGCGGACGGCCGGAGCCGCGCGTTCGATGACGTCCAGCCAGAAGTGGTCGGCCCCCGGAAAGACCGCGAGGCCGGCGCCGAGGAGGAAGACGAGCGCTCCCGCCACGCCCGCGGTCGCGCGGAGGATGCGGGCGCCGTCGCGACGCAGACGGCGCGCGAGCGCGACGGCGCCGCGGAAGAGGGCGGTGGCGGCGAGGGCGGCGGCGAAGGTGGCCACGATGGCGGCGCCCGTCGGCAGGTCCCACGCAAAGGCGGCGCCGAGCCCGAGCGCGCTCACGGAGACCCCGATCACGAGGGCGACAACGAGGCGCCGCGGGAGGGAGTCGGCGAGCCAGGTCCCGACCACGGCGGGAACGATGAGATAGGAGAAGACGAGGAGCACGCCGGCGATCCGCACGGAGCTCGTCACCACGAGGCCGAGCGTCAGGTAGAAGAGGAAGTCCCACGCCGCCGCGTGGGGCACGCTGCCGCCGGCGGCGAGCGTGAGAAGCGGGCGGCGACAGAGCCAGTGCAGCACGCCCACGCCCGCATAGAGCGCGGCCACGCGGGCCACCTCGTCCGCGGTGACGCCGAGGAGCCCGCCCACGAGAAGCTGCTTGATCTGCTCGCCGCCTTGCGGAACGCGGTCGAGCGCCAGCACGGTGAGCGCGGCCGCGGCCGCGTACACGATGCCGATCAACGCTTCCTGCGGCACCGCGTGCGCGCCCGCCGGCGACTCCGGGCGGCGCGCGAGAGCGAAGACGCCGGCGGCGAGGGCAGTGAAGGCCAGAGCGTAGTAGTACGCGGCGTCGCTCTGCGGGCCGTGGCCGGCGAGGAGGGCCGCCGTCATGCCGAGCGCGGCGACCTGGGCGAGGGCGAGGTCCACGAAGATCACGCCGCGGCCGAGGACGTGGAGACCGAAGTAGGCGTGGATACCGGCGAGCACGGCGCAGGCGACGAACGGCAGCGCCAAGAGCTCGATGGCCAGCGTCATCGCAGACCCGCAAGCGCGTCGGCGAGGCGCGCGACGTTGGTCTCGAACAGCGCGAGGTAGTCCGTCGCCTGCGGATCCGCTCCCACCGACGGCGCCAGCGTGACCACGCGCGCGCCGGCGCCGTCGGCGACACGACGGACGAGCGCCCCGGGCGCTCCTGGCTCCGCCAGCACCACGCGCACGCCGCTCGCCCGCATCCGCTCGATGAGCTGACCGACGTAGGCGGGCGAAGGCGGGACGCCCGGCCGCTCCTCCACCGTCCCCGCCACCACCAGCCCGAACCGGCGGGCGAAGTACGGCCACGTGTCGTGGACCGCCACCACGCGCGTCCCTTCGTAGGGGGCGAGGCGTGACCGCCACCGTGCGAGCCCGGCATCGAGCCGCGCGAGAAAACGGCGCCGGTTTTCGTCGAAGAGCGCGCGGTCGTCGGGATCGACGCGGCCGAGGGCGTCCGCGATGGCGGCCGTGATGCCGTGGGCGTTCTCGGGGTCGAGCCAGTAGTGCGGGTTGCCGAAGGCGTGGACGTGGGCGCCGCGATCCGCGCGGAGGCGCGGCGTTTCCGTTCCGAGCAGCGTGACCGCGCGCGAACAGTCGACGTCATGGGCGGGCGGCGTCACCGCCTTCGCCGCGCGCGCGAGCCACGGCTCGTGGTCGAGCCCCACACGCACGAGGACGTCGCTCTTGCCGAGGAGCGCGAGCTGGCGGGGGTGGATCTCGCGCGCGTGCGGGTCCTGGCGGGGGTCGGTGAGGCTCTCGACGCGGACGCGCTCACCGCCCACGGCGGCGACGAGGTCGCGGAGGTCGGTGGTGGTGGCGGCGACGGTGATCGTCGCCGCCGCCACGAGCGGGAGGAGCACAGCTACTTCTTGGCGAAGATCGCCTTCGGGATCATGCAGTGCACGCCTTTCCGGATGTCGACGACCTGGGTCACCCGGCAGTCGCCCACCATCGACGTCAGCGCGTACGCCTCGTCGCGGCTCAGGGGCACGGTCTTCTGCCCGGCCAGCAGGCTCACCGCTTCGCGGGTCGCGATCTTCATCGCCTCGTTCAGGTCCTCGTCGAAACCCATCGCGATCCAGTGGGTGGCCGTCTCCGCGCGTGGCCACTCGAGCTTCATGTCTTTGCGCACCACGGGCTGGAGCACGATCTCGCGATACGCGCACTCGAGGGCGGTGAGGCTCACCTCACCGTTCCCCTGCCGGCAGTGCGAGTCACCGGTCCAGATGAGACCGCCCTTCAGGAACACCGGCAGATAGAGCGTCGAGCCTTCCTGGAGCTCGTTCAGGTCCATGTTGGAGCCGTTCTTCCACGGTCTGAGCGTGCTCGTGCGCCCCTTGGCGTCGCGGATGGCCGGCCCCGCCTTCTCCTTGGGCTCGTTCGGATCGGGACCGACCGCGATCGTGCCCGGGAACGGCTGGAGATCGATGGTGACGCCGGGCTTGAACTCCGTCTGGCGCTTGTCCCAGTCGAGATAGTAGTAGCGCACGAATCCTTGCGGAAACTCCGGCGCGAGCTGGCCGACGGTGGGGAACTGGGCGCCGGGGAGATGGAAGTTGGTGGCGAAGGCCTTGGGGACGATCTTCTTGATGCGGATCTCCATGACGTCGCCGGGCTCGGCGCCGTTCACGTAGATCGGTCCCGTCACCGAGTGCGGGCCACCGCCCGGGTTGGCGAGCCTGAGCTTGACGATCTCGTCCATGGTGGTGCCGGGCTGGATGGCGTTGTGTGCGTGCATCATGGTCTCGACCGCGACCGTGTCGCCGGAGTTGATGACGAGCTTCGGCGGCTCGGCAGGGTCGAGCCATCCCCACTGCGTGGTCTCGAGGGTGGCCGGGAGAACGTGATACGTGCCGCCCGCGTACGACACCTTCAGATCGCGCTTCGCGTCGCTCTGCTGGGCGAGGGCGTAGAAGCCGACACCGCTGATCGATGCGAGCACGGCGAGGACGACCAGGATCCGTCTCATAGCTCCTCCTTTGTTGTCATCCGGTGGTGCGGCAATCCTGCCCGCGCCTCGTCGTCGAGGTCGGAGCGGCGATTCTAACTCACCCGGTGGGGACCTGCGCTATCATCGGGACGGATGCGGATCCTCGTCGTCGACGACTCCTCACCCCACCGCCGCCTGCTGACGCTCCTCCTCGGAAGTGCCGGTCACGAGGTCATCACCGCTCCCGACGGCGTGGCCGCCCTCGCCGTTCTCGAGGGGCAGGACGTGGATGCGGTGGTTTCCGACGTTCGGATGCCGAAGATGGACGGCTTTCAGCTCTGCCGGACGCTTCGCACGAGCACCCGCTGGTCACGCCTGCCGTTCATCTTCTACAGCAGCATCTTCATCGACGCGCCTTCCCACGCCCTCGGCATGGATCTCGGCGCCACCGCGTACCTGGACGCCAAGGACGTCGCGCCCGGCGACGTCGCCAAGGAGGTGGAGGCGCTCGTCAATCGCCACGTCCGCGACCAGTACACGGAGACCCTGGGCAAGCTGCGCGACGACGCGGAGTTCACGCGCCGTTACCACCAGGTGGTGCTCTCCTCCATCCCGGGGGCGGAGCCGGAAGTCCGCGCCGCGGTGTCCTCGAGCGCGCGCGCGCTCGACGAGGTCGTGACGCGGCTCGATGCCGAGCGGCGCGCGCTCGGCGAGCGGTCGGACGTGACCGTGCAGGCGGCGGAACTGAAGCTGCTGCGCGAGCTCGGTGATTACCTCGGCGACAAGATCAACAACCCGCTCGCCGTCATCCTCGGCAGCGCCGATCTGCTCTCGATCCGCGCCCCCAGCGAGGCCACCTCGCAGGCAACCGAACGCATCAGGGTCGCGGTGGACCGCATCAACCAGGTCGTCCGCGAGATCGCCAAGCGCGGCGGCCACAGCTTCCCGGGCGACTCCGACTCTCCCGCCGCGCGCTGAGCGTCGGCGCCGAGGCGACACGAGTGGCCGCCGCGGACGTGCAAGTCGCCGTTCCTTCGTGCCGCGCACTTTCTACCAACAGCGCCCGATGGCACCCCGCTTGCGTCACCATGGACGTGGCGAAAGGGGGTAGCCATGAAAATGTGGAAGAGCCTTTCGGTCCTCGCTGTCGCCTCCGCGTTGACGGCCTCCGTACCGTCCGCGCGCGCGGTCGCCGATGAATCCGCGCTCCCGCGGAGCGTGTTCGAGGACGTGCGGGACGGTGTGGTCGCGATCCGCGGCTACGACCTGGACGGTTCGACGCGGGTGGTTCTCATCGAGCAAACCGAGCGGCCGATCCTGCGAGCCTACGTCGCCGAGGTTGACTCCGACACCGGTCGGTTGATCGTCGCCACCGAGCGCGGGCTCATCGGCCTCTTCGTATCTCCCGAGGACGCCGAGCGCGTACAGGTAGGTGACCTCTTGCTGGTGGCGCTCGTCGACCGCTAACGGCGAGTCGATCGCCAACGGCGCGTAGCCGTCACGTCCGGCACTCCGACGCCACGGGGGCCGGGGAGCAATCCCCGGCCCTCTTTTTCTCCGGCCCGCTCTTTCTCAGGCTCCGAAGGCGTCGAGGCCCGTGATGTCGCGTCCGATGATGAGGGTGTGGATGTCGTGTGTGCCCTCGTACGTGTTCACGGTCTCGAGGTTCAGGAGGTGGCGGATGACGGGATGCTCGTCCACGATGCCGGCGGCGCCAAGGATGTCGCGGGCGAGCCGCGCGGTGTCGAGCGCGGTCTGCACGTTGTTCATCTTGGCCATGGAGACGTGCTGCGGCCGCGCCTTTCCCTGATCTTTCAGGCGTCCGAGCTGGAGGGAGAGGAGCTGGGCCTTGGTGATCTCCGTCACCATCCACACCAGCTTCTGCTGGACGAGCTGAAAGGACCCGATCGGCTTGCCGAACTGGACGCGCTGCTGCGCGTACTGGAGCGCCCAGTCGTAGCACGCCATGGCGGCGCCGGTGGCTCCCCACGCGATGCCGTAACGGGCCTGGTTCAGACAGCCGAGAGGACCGCGGAGCCCCTTCACGTTCGGGAACTTGTTCTCGGCGGGCACCGGGCAGTCCTGGAAGGACAGCTCTGACGTGATCGACGCCCGCATCGAGAACTTCCCGTAGATGTCCAGCGTGGAGAATCCCGGCGTCCCCTTCTCGACGAGATAGCCGTAGATCTCGCCGTCGTCCTCCTTGGCCCACACCACGGCCACGTCCGCGATGGACCCGTTGGTGATCCACAGCTTCGTGCCGTTGAGCACGTACCCGTCGCCCTTCTTCACCGCGCGCGTCTTCATGGAGCCGGGATCGGAGCCGTGATCGGGCTCCGTGAGCCCGAAGCAGCCCACGGCTTCGCCCGTGGCCAGCCGCGGCAGCCACGCGTCCTTCTGCTCCTCGGAGCCGTACGTGTAGATCGGGTACATCACGAGCCCGCTCTGCACGGAGGCGGCCGAGCGCAGGCCGGAGTCGCCGCGCTCGAGCTCCTGCATGATCAGCCCGTAGGCGACGTTGTTGAGGCCGGCGCAGCCGTAGCCCTTGAGGGTGGCCCCGAACACGCCGAGCTCGCCGAGCTTCGGGATGAGCTCGACCGGAAACGTGCCGGCGCGATGGTGGTCGGTGATGAGCGGCAGGAACTCGGCCTCGACCCAGTCGCGGACCGCGTCGCGAATCATCCGCTCTTCTTCGGACAGCAGGCCATCGATCGCGTAGTAGTCGACGCCCCGAAACTTCTCCATCCCTACCCTCTCCGACGCAGCGCCGCCAGCGGCACCGAGAGCAGGGCACCCAGCGCCACGGTCAAGGTCACGGCGTGAAAGATGTGAATCGGCACGTTCCAGCCGACGAACCGGCCGGCGACGTCCCGAGAGAGCGGGCCCGCGCGG
>DASXSB010000085.1:0-44843 GCA_036506275.1 Candidatus Methylomirabilota bacterium
TGGACGCTCACCGTGGACGAGGTGCTGGCGAAGGTGGAATCGGCGGCGACGCTCGGAGCCACCACAGTCCTGCTCCAGGGCGGCCACAATCCGGTCTTGCCGCTGGACTACTACCTGACGCTGGTGCGCGAGACGCGGCGCCGTTTCCCCCAGGTGACGCCGCACTTCTTCACGGCGTCGGAGATCCAGACGATCGCCGCCCAGACCGGTCTCGGCGTGGGCGGCGTGCTCGATCATCTATACGAAGCCGGACAGCGCACGCTGCCGGGCGGCGGCGCCGAGATCCTCTCCGAGCGCGTGCGCCGTCGCATCGCGCCGAAGAAGGGCGGCCCCAGGGCGTGGCTCGAGGTGCACCGCGAGGCGCACCGCCGCGGCTTCAAGAGCACGGCCACCATGATGTACGGCCACGTGGAGACGGTGGAAGACGTGCTCGACCATTTCGACGCCATCCGCGACCTACAGGACGAGCTCGGCGGCTTCACGGCGTTCGTGCCGTGGTCGTTCAAGCCCGGCAACACGCTGCTCGAGAAGTGGATCAAGCGGTACCAGGGCCCGAACGCGTATCTCCGGATGCTCGCCGTCGCCCGGCTCTACCTCGACAATTTCCTGCACGTGCAGGCGTCATGGTTCTCGGAGGGCAAGCGCACGGGCCAGATCGCGCTCCACTTCGGCGCCGACGACTGGGGCGGCACGCTCTTCGAGGAGAACGTCCACAAGGCCGCCGACTACGTCAATCGCATCACCGTCGAGGAAATCACCGCCCTCATCCGCGACGAGGGCTTCGTCCCCGCCCAGCGCACCACCACCTACGAAATCCTGAAGCGCTGGTAGTCGCGGACGATCACACGGGATCGATCGGCGGCACCGCCGGAATCAGCCGGCGCTCGTGGGCGAGACCGAAGAGACGGGCGAGGGCGGCGCGGCCCTCGTCACCGAGCGCGAGCGTGAAGTCGTTGACGTACATCAGCACGAAGCGCCGGCACGTCTCCTTGTCGATACCGCGGCCGTAGCGCATCGCGTATTCGAGCGCCTCGTCGACGTGCGCGTGCGCCCACGCGATGGAATCGCGGAGCCCCTGCGAGAGCGCACGGTGCATGGTCTCCCCGAGATCGCGTCGCATGACGTTCACGCCGAGCGGCAGCGGCAGCCCGGTGTCGCACTGCCAGGCTTCGCCGAGGTCGAGCACCTTCGTGAGCCCCATGGAGCCGTGGGTGATCTGGCCTTCGTGGATGAGCAACCCGAGATCGGCCTGGCCCTCGAGCACCGCCTTCGGGATCTTGTCGAAGGCGACTTCGATCAGCGGCGGCTCTTCCGGCACGTAGAGCCGCAGGAGGAGGGCGGCGGTGGTGTGGCTGCCGGGGATCGCGACCACGCGCTTCGGGATCTCGCTCACCGCCATCGGCTCCCGGGCGACGAGGATGGGGCCATAGCCCTTCCCCATCGACGCGCCCGGATCCATCAGCCGATATCTGTCCGCGACCAGGGTGTAGGTGGCGGCCGACACCGCCGTGACCTCCAGCTCACCGGTGCGCGCGCGTCGATTCAGCGACTCGATGTCCTCCAGGACGTGCTCGATGCGCGCCCCCGCCACCGCCACCTTGCCCGCCGTGAGCGCATAGAACATGAACGCGTCGTCGGGATCGGGACTGTGACCGATGCGGATGGTCTGCATGAGGGTCCTCAGGCTACCACAGCCGCGCCACGCCGATCGCTCGCCGGTTCGACCAGAATCTGAAGGCGTCCGCGCGGATACCAGGGGCGGCGCGAGACGGCGAAGGCGTGAGTTGAAGTGAAATCTCAGCGCCCGATCACCGCCACTTCGAGTGAAGTCTCAGGCGTCATCCGGCGCCGCGGGGAGCCCGCGGCCGGGGTCAGCGAGGGTCTTTCGAGAACCCGACGCCGAAGTCGCCCGCGCGGATGGCGCGGATGATGGCGTCGGGGGCGCGGCTCGCCTCCACCTCGATCCAGGCCCGGCCGAAGTGCGGCGGCCGATGCGCATCGTCGGTGGCCACCTTCACGAGCGGGATGGCGTCGGAATCGTACAGAGGCCGGTAGTGGCCGGTGTCGGTGATCTCGATCGCTTCCAGCGGCCAGCCCGCGCGGCGGATGATCGCGATGCGGTCCAGCGTCTCGTCCACGGTGAGGCGATACCGCGCGGGGTGATTCAGGATATAGAGAGTCTCGCGGTCGCCCGTCACTTTGCCCACGTGCTGCGAAAGCCGCTTGAAGTCCAGCTCGATGCCGCGGAACAGGATCATGTCCGAGCGAAGGGCGTCGAGGGCGCGCTGATAATCGGGCTCGACCAGGTTTTCGTGCTCGTCGTGATCAGTGATGGCGAGGAAGTCGTAGCCGAGCGTTTCGTACTCGGCCACGAGCCGTTCGGGAGAGCGGACGCCGTCGGAGAACGTGGTGTGGGCGTGGAGGTTCCCCCGAAGGCGCGGCATCAGGCCCGGCCCCGGGGGCTCAGCGGACGGGACGCTTGGTCACCGGGGTCGTCGGCAGCTTGCGGGGAGGACCGCCCCACGTGAACGTCAGCCCGAACGCCAGGTACCCCGGGTTCTGTTCTTCGTCCTGCGCGCCCACCGGCGTGGTCGGCGCCGTCCAGCCCGACAGCCCGAAGCGTCCCGTCGACGTCTCCAACGTGAAGGGCTCGATGAACGCGGGATCGTGTTCGACCTTCGGCCCCGGGAGATACCAGTCACCGTCCGTGGGACGGGAATGCTCGTTGAGAAGGCCGGGGGCGAGGATGCTCGGCTGCTGACGCGCCTTCGTCTCGATCTCGACCTGGCCAAACGCCGGCGCCGTCAGCGCCACCGTGCTCGCCGCGATGATCGTGACCATGAGCGTCTTCATGTTTTCATCCTATCAGACGCGGTCGGCCGCGACCTCCGTTAGCCCCGGCCGAGGCGCATCAACTCTCCTACGTCCGTCAGTGTATGCAACCCGAGGGCCGTCCGCTCCAGGTCCTCCACCCGCTCCGGAGGCAGGGCCAGCGCCGCATTTTCCCGGAATTTCGCGATGATGGCCTCCGTCGGCAAAGGCCGCGCCGGACCCCCTTGCCCGTCCGGCTCCCGCGCCTCCACCGTCCGGCCGTCCCGGAGCCGCACGCGCACCCAGCCCGGGAAACCCTCCGGAAACGTGCTGTCGGGATCGATCTCGTGCTGCACTCGCGACGCCAGCGCGAGGACTATCTCATCGCCGAGGCGCGCGCGCGTATAGGTATCTAGGCCTACGCGGCCATCGACGAGGGCGGCGGCCACGCTGTAGGGCAGGCTGAACTGCGCCTCGTAGCGCGTGCGCGGTCGCATCTTCGTGTCCCGCGGCTCGCAGACGATCGGCACTTCGCCCGCGGGCACGCGGCACTCGACGGCCTCGATCGCATCCGGAGTGATGCCGTGCTCCCGCCGAAGCGCGAGCGCGCAGTCGATGTAGGCGTGGTTGTAGTGGCAGCAGGGGTATGGCTTGAAGCCGACGCGGAGCGTTTCCCACTCGCGTCCGAGCGTCTCGAACGGCCGCTCGTCGGGGGCGACGCCGAGGAACGTGGAGTAGAAGCCGAAGCGCCCCTCGAAGATCGTCGCCGGCCCCTTGAAGCCGCCGCGCGCGAACGCGGCGGCCACCGCTCCCGAGTGTCCGGCCCAGCCCGTGTGCACGCGCTTCACCCACGAGCCGTCCTCGAGGAATTCCATGACGCCGGAGGCGAAGCTCCCCACGATGCCGAGGGCGGACGTGAGGCGCGCGGCATCGAGGCGATCGCATTTGCCGGCGGCGAGGGCGGCCGCGAAGGCGCCGCACACGGCCGTGGCATGCCAGCCGCGCGCGTGGAACGCTCCGGGCGCCGCCATGCCCAGGCGCGCGATCGCTTCGTAGCCGGCGACGGCGGCGGTGATGGCGGTGCGGCCGTCGAGCTCGCCGTACTCGGCGAGTCCGAGCACGGTGGGCACGATGACCGCGGAGGCGTGCGTGATCGACGCGGCGTGCGTGTCGTCGAAGTCGAGGGCGTGGGCGAGCGCGCCATTGAGCAGGATCGCGAGCGGCGCCGAAGTGGTGAGCTTCTGGTTCAGGACCGTGCACTCGCCGCGCGCCGACCATCCCTCGAGCGCGCCCTGGATGGAGGGCGCCACCTCGGAGGCCGAAGCGCCCAGCGCGATCCCGAGCGTGTCGAGGACCCGCAGGCGCACGTTGTCGACGACGTCGGCGGGAAGCTCGGCGAAGGTCAGGCGCTCGGCGAAGGCGGCCAGCCGCTCGGCGAGCGTCACGCCGTCACCGACGGGGCAAGGCCACGGTGGCGGTGCCGGTGGCCGTGTGCTCCCCGCGCTGGTTCTCCGCGAAGAGCTCCAGGTGGACGAGCGCGCGATCGCCCGCGCCTTCCTTGGCGCGCACGACGCCGCGACACCACGTGGTGTCGCCGATCAGGTTGTGGCGGCGCACCTGCGCGTTCAATCGCAGGAGTTGCCCGGCGTCGCCCATCCAGTTGGTCACGAGGTGCCCGAGCCACGACACGCGCTCGGGACCGTAGTCATAGGCGCCGGGCACGCCCACCGCCCGCGCGAAGTCTTCGTCCCAGTGCACGCGCTCGGGCGGCTCCGGGACGCCGAGCCCGTTCGGGATCCCGAGCGCGGGGTGCCGCTCGAACATGTCGAAGGCGAGACCGTGCGCGCGCACGTAGAGGCTCCCCCAGCCTTGCACGAACGCGATCACCGACGTCACCGTGAGCGGACCCTTGACGATCTCGGGCAGGGTCTCGCCTTCCTTCACGTCGTTCCAGAAGCGCGGCTCCGCCCCCCGGATCGCTTCGTCGGCGTACGCGCGACGGATGGCCGCGATCTCGTCGTCGGTGTAGTGGTGGGGCTTCACCTCCGCGTACTTCCCGCCCTCGCGGGCGGCGTCGCGCTCCGTGCGAAAGCACCACGAGTCCGCCTCGCACACGACGGCGCCGTCGGCGGCCGTGAAGATGGTGCGGTACGTCTGCTGGAGCGCGCGCCGGGCGAACCGCGACGGCTTGTCCACGAGGTCGAGGAGCACGCTGGCCCCGTGCAGGCGCTCGCCTTCACGGATGGGGCGCCGCCACCGGAAGTCGGTGCCCGCGTACATCGCGTGGATGCCGGGAAGGCCGCCGACGTATCCGGAAACGATGCGATCCATCGCGAACAGGATGGTGGGCGGCGCTTCGCCTCGCTGCCAGCGCGGGTTGCGGTCGCCGATCCCGTGCGCCCAGTGACGGATGGCGTCGCGGGTGGCGGTGTCGATGTACGGCTCGGGCCGGGGGACGGGACGCCCGATGCGCGCCCGTAACTCCGCGAGGGCGGCATCGGTGATGGTGGGAAAACGCGTCACTGCCGCATTGTAGCGCACGACCGACGCGCGGCCGTCAGACGCGGTCAGGCGGAGCCGGCGACGATATCGCGCTCGCGGCTGCGGATGGCGACGACGGACCGCCCCTCGACGTCGGTGACCTCGAACTGCTCGGCGAGGCCGGCGTCGATGAGGCGCTGCACGAGGGCTTCGCGTTCGTGGCCGGCGGGCGGGAGCTGGTGCGACTTCCAGCGCGTGACGAAGTAGCCGCGGCTCACGTGCGGCAGCCGCGCCTCCGCGCGCTGGAGCTCGAGGAGCGCGCGCTCCAGCGCATCCTCCGGAACGAGCCGGGGCGCCCGCGCGGCGGCCCGGCCGGGCACGCGGGCCTCGACGCGGCCGGCGACGCGGTCGGCGCGACCGCGCTCGACGCGAAAGGCGCCGAGCCCTTCGCTGAGATGCAGGTGGCCGAAGCACCGCACGCGCAGATCGGTGGAGAGCTCCTCGGCCGACCACGTCGCCACCCACACCTGCTTGCCGAGCGCGTTCACCGCCTCCACCGCCGGCACGAAGTCGTCGTCGCCGGAGACGAGGACGGCGGCGTCGAAGTTGTCGTTGGCGGCGTGATGGATGAGGTCGGCGACGAGGCGCGTGTCCACGCGCTTCTCGGTCGTGTACTCGTATTCGCTGCCGCACGCCGTACACCGTCCGCTGCGACGCACGCGCGGCTCGCGCTTCACGAAATAGCCGGGACGAAGCTCGAGGCCCTTCAGGAATCCTTCCACGAGCGGCGGCGCGCCCGCGGCCACGCCCACGTAGTAGTACGCGCCGCCGAAGACGGCGGTGGGGCCGCCGACGGCTTGCGTGATCCAGATCGCGAGCCGGTCATAGTCGACACGGAGAGTTTCGTCGTAGCGAATGAGGGATCGGTAGAAGTTTTGACCATCAAAAAAAATGCACACCTTCATGGACGGCTCCCGAAACGCGGCCAAAGGTTGCGCTGCCAAACGCTGAATGACGCTGGTCGGCTCGCGGGAGGGATGGTACCACAGGGTGGCAAGTGTCCCGTACCCGGGCTGGGCACTTCTTGGCCGGACAGCCCGACACGGGGGTGACAAGTGAGCCGACGGGGGTCCCCCCCGGCCCCGAAGTCCGCGTCCCGCTTGCCGCAACGACCACCCAAAGGTTGGTGCCCCGCTTGCACGATGCGCCCCCGGTGACCAGGCGAACAGTTCCCTCCGGCGCCGGCGATCCCGAGGTCAAAGCGGGTTCGGCATCGCTGGGCCGCCGGCTCGGCGACCTCGTGGCCGCGGAAGGCTTCATCACGCAGGAAGATCTCGCGCGCGCGGTCGTCGAGCAGAAGCGCACGAACGAGAAGCTCGGGGCCGTCCTCGTCCGCCTGGGTCTCATCACCGAAGAGCAGCTCGTGCGCTTCCTGTCGCGGCAGTACACGATCCCCGTCGTCGGCGTTCCCCCCACCATCGCGCCCGAGATCCTCCGCCTGGTGCCGGCGGCGGTGGCGCGGAAATACGAGCTCGTGCCCATCGGCCGCACCGTGGGCTCGCTCACGGTGGCCATGATCGATCCCACCAACCTCTCCGCCCTCGACGAGGTCGGCTTCCGCACCGGTCTCAAGGTCGTGCCCGTCATCGCGCGGCCATCCGAGATCTTCAAGACGATCGAGAGCGCCTACGGCGATTCGCCGACCTCGCTCACCGACGTCCTGAACGAGGCGGAGGCGGAAGCGCCGGCCGTCGAGCTGCCGATGATGGACGGCGCCGCCGACACGCCGAACGTGGGCGACCTCCGCGCCATGACGGAGAACGCGCCCGTCGTGAAGCTCGTGAACATGATCTTCCTGGAAGCGATCCGGCGGGGGGCGTCCGACATCCACCTCGATCCCTACGAGTCGATCTTCCGCGTGCGCATCCGCATCGACGGGATGCTGCACGAGGTCATGACACCGCCCAAGCGCCTGGAGGCCGCGGTCGTGTCCCGCGTCAAGATCATGGCCAGCCTCGACATCGCCGAGCGCCGGTTGCCGCAGGACGGCCGCATCCGCTTCCGCTCGAGCGGGCGAGAGATGGACTTCCGCGTCTCCGTCCTGCCTACGATCTTCGGCGAGAGCGTGTGCCTGCGCCTGCTCAACAGCGACGCCATGCAGCTCGATTTCGCGGCCCTCGGCCTCGACGAATGGAGCCGCGAGCAGCTCGAGAAGGCGATCCGGAGTCCGCACGGCATGATCCTCATCACGGGGCCCACCGGCTCCGGCAAGACGACGACGCTCTACACGGCGCTCTCCAGCATCAACTCCCCCGACGTGCACATCGTCACCCTCGAGGACCCCGTCGAGTACAACCTCAAGGGCATCAACCAGGTGCAGGTGAACGAGGAGATCGGGCTCACCTTCGCGAGCGCGCTCCGCTCCTTCCTGCGCCACGATCCCAACATCATCCTCGTGGGCGAGATGCGCGACGGGGAGACGGCGCAGATCGCCGTCCGCGCCTCCCTCACCGGCCATCTCATCCTGAGCACGCTCCACACCAACGACTCGCCGTCCACGATCGCGCGGCTCCTCGACATGGGCGTGGCGCCGTTCCTCCTCTCCTCCGCGGTGCGGCTGATCGTCGCCCAGCGGCTCGTGCGCAAGGTGTGCCCGGACTGCCGGGAGATGTACGAGATCGACGAGGAGAGCCTGATTCCCCACGGCCACACGCCGCTCGACCTCGTCGGCCTCATGGTCCCGCGCGGAACCGGCTGCTCGGGGTGCAACTACACCGGCCTCAAGGGCCGCTGCGCGCTCTACGAGGTCATGCCGATCACGCAGGAGATTCGGGACCTCGTGCTCGCGGGCGCTTCCACCGCGGAGATCCGGCAGGTGGCGCGGAACCAGGGCATGAAGACGCTGCGCGAGGCCGGGCTGCGGAAGGTCATCGACGGCGTCACCAGCGTCGACGAAGTGCTCCGCGTCACCGCCGAGTAGCCCGGCCCCTCGCGCCCCCTTCTCTCACGGACGATACTGGACGCGTGTCGGCTGTCCTCGATTTCCTCGTCAACCTGGTGGAGCGCCTCGGTCACTGGGGCTACGTCATCATCTTCGTCGGCGCCGCCCTCGAGTCGGCGGCCTTCATCGGCTTCATGATTCCCGGGGAGAGCCTCGTCCTCGTGGCCGGCTTTCTGGTGGCGGCGGGGGTTCTCGACCTCCTGCCCGTGCTCGTGGTGGTGGCGCTGGGCGCGGTGATCGGCGACAGCATCGGCTACGAGCTGGGGCGCCGCCTCGGGCGGCCGTGGCTCGAACGCTTCGGGCCGCGCTTCGGCCTCCGCGCCACCATGCTCGCCGACGCCGATCGGTTCTTCGCCGACCATGGCGGCAAGACGGTGCTCCTCGGCCGCTTCGTCGGCTTCCTCCGCGCGCTGGCGCCGTTCGTCGCCGGCTCGTCGCGCATGCCGTACCCGCGCTTTCTCTTCTACAACGCGACGGGCGGCGTGTTGTGGGCGGTCAGCTTCGTGCTGCTCGGCTACGTCCTCGGCGCGAGCTGGTACGTGGCGGAGCGCTGGATCGGGCGCGCGACGCTGATCGGCGCCGCCCTCGTGGCGATCGTCGTCGCCGGCGTCTGGCTCTACCGGCGCCGCCAGCGGGTGCGATTGCCCTGACCGCCAGTCGAGCATCGCCACCGCCGCCGCTTTGCGTATAATGCGCGCCATGGCCGGGGACCCGCTGCGGTCGTCACCACGGCTCACCGCGCTCCTCCTGGCGGTGATGCTGGCGGTCGTGGTCGTGTGGCAGGCGCCGCACACCGTGCACCACCTCTTCGATTCCGACGAGGTCCAGCCCGCGCACGAGTGCGTCTTCGCCGCCATCGCCGAGCGCGGCGTCTCGACTGCCGCCGAATCCGTCACGTTGCACGCGGTCCACGACGTGACGCTGCCGCTGGTCGTCTCCAGCCGTTCGCTCTTACCGGTAGCGCCGTCTCGCACGGCCGCCGCGAGAGCACCGCCCGCCTTCCTCTCCTGATCGCGAGCCCGATCACAGCGCGCCGATAACCGGTGGGCGGTCATCCGCCTGCCCCGGCGTGGACGTCATTGCCGTCCATCGCCGGCGTGACTGCGCATCGACAGATTCCGGGAGGACGACATGGGACTCCATGGGCACCGTCTCATCGTGGGCAGCCTCGGCTTTGCCGTGGCCATGGCCTGCGCTCCGCACACCGCCTTCGCGCAGGCCATGGCCTCCGAGCTGGACGTGCTCCGGCAGGAGATCCAGCGGCTCCAGCAGCGACTCAACACTCTCGAGGAACGGCAGAAGCAGGAGCAGAGGCCGACGGAGCCGCCGCGCCAGGCCCCCGCGCCGCGTCCGATTCCGGCGCCGGGTCAGAGCGTCGAACAGCCGGCGAGCGGAGAGCCGCGCGAGAAAGCGGGCGTGGTGCCCGTACGCCAGGGACCGACGGGCGCGATCGTGCCCGCGGTGGCGCCGCCCCCCGGCGAGCAGGAGATCAAGCTCGAGCGCGAGCACCCCTTCGAGACGCTCGGGCTCTCGAAGCCCGAGATCGGCGGCGTCCGCTTCTCAGGATTCTTCGTGGGGTCCGCCAACTTCAACAGCCACATCCAGATGGTGCCGGAGTTCGCGGGCAACGCGCCCGTCAGCTCCGAGCCGCGCAGCCTCGACTTCCGGTTCGACCAGTTCACGATCGGCGCCTACAAGACGTTCTCGCCCTGGCTCTCGGCGGGAGCCAGCATCGAGGTGGAGCGGCACGGACACCGCCACAGTCACGGCTTCGATCCCGCCTTCGGATGCCCGGGGACGGGCATGTGCATCGAGCAGTTCGGCACCGAGGAGATCGAGACGGAGGTGAGCCTGCACCGCTTCAACATCACGGGCATCGCGCCCATCGGCAACGGCGTGGCGATCTCGTTCGGCCGCTTCGACACGCCGTACGGCTACGAGCGCCACGACGCCGCCCTCAACCTCACCGCGACGATCTCGGAGCTGCAGCAGTTCGGGCGGCCGCAGAGCATGACCGGCTTCCAGGTCGCCTATCAGTTCGCGCCGTGGCTCGACGCCGTGGCATGGATCGCCAACCGCTGGGAGAACGAGACGACCGAGGACCCGCTCGAGGACAACAACCGCGACAAGAGCTTCGGCGGGCGCATCGGGTTCACGCCCCTGCACGGAGACCAACTCCTGAACATCGGGATCGGCGGCTGGTGGGGGCCGGAGCAATCCAACGACACCGCCAATCCGCGCTGGATCATCGACGCCGACATCACGTGGTCACCGCTGCGACGGTTGCTGCTGGCCGCCGAGTTCCTCTACGGCGGGGAGTCGGGCGTGTCGTTCCGCCGCCGCGGTGTGCCCTTCGAGGCGGACGCCGTCACCGACAAGGACGTGAACTGGTGGGGCCTCTATGCCCTCGCCCACTACGATATCTTCGACTGGCTCGGTGTCTCCTTCCGCTACGGATACTTCAACGACATGGACGCCGCCCGCACGGGCGTGAAGCAGATCCTCCAGTCGTTCACGATCGCGCCCGTATTCCATCTCTCGCGGCTGATCCCCGATCTGAGGCCGGTCGGTGTCGCCTACACGCGCACCCGCCATCCGCTCGACTGGGTGGACATCCGCCTCGAATACCGGCTCAATCATTCCAACCGGCCGGTGTTCTCGGATCAACCGCCGGGAGTCCCGATCCTGCGCGCCGATCGCGACAGCCATCAAGTGACGCTACAGTTCGTCGTGAACTACTAGGAGCACGCGGATGAACGGCTTGTACCTCGGGCGACTGCCCCTGAGCGGCAAGGTCTTCTGTACCCTCTACCTGCTCGGCATCGGATGCGGGGCCATTGCCGCCCTCGCTCAGGCCGCCACCGCCGTCGGCCTCTCGCCGAGCGACGTGCAGGCGAGCCTGGCCCCCGAGATGCCGATGATGCACATGGGCCACAACCAGATGAGCGGCGAGAAGGAGATCGACCTCGCCCAGATCAGCAGCAGCGCCAAGGTGTGGGTGCGGACGCCCCTTCTGATCCAGACCAGCCACACCCATCTCTTCGGGCAGACGCTGATCGCCGGACTGCTCGGGCTCATCTTCCTCTTCTCGTCGCTCCCCGAGGTGAAGAAGAGCATCATCCTCGCCCTGCCCTTCGTCGGCACCGTGGTGGACATCGGCGCGATGTGGCTCACGCGCTTCGTATGGCCCGGCTTCAGCGTGCTCGTCACCATCGGCGGCAGCACCTTCGCGCTCGGGTACGTCCTGATCATGACCATCTCGCTCTACGAGCTGTGGCTCAAGGAGGCGCGCTCATGAAACGTCCGCTCGTCGTCACCGCCGTCGCCACCGTCGTCGTGTTGCTGGCGGCGACGCTCGCGGTTGCCCACATCACCCCGCCCGTCATCCTCGTCTCCGACCGCGAGGCGGTGGCGTCACTGCTCGCCGGCTCCCGGCGCTTTTTCGTGCGAGAAGTCCGGCTGTCGCCGGAGCAACGTCAGCTCATCCAGAAGCAATCGGGGTGGACACCGGAGGAGAACTTCTATCGGTTCTACATCGGCCGCGACGACCAGGGCCGCATGGTGGCGGCCAGCATCTTCCTGACCGAGTTCACGCTCCATGGCCCGGTGCGGGTGGCGGTGGGGCTCGCGCCCGACGGCAAGGTGCGGGGGGTGGCGGTGGTGGAGCTGACCGAGGAGACGTACCCGTGGGTGAAGCCGCTCCTCGATCAGAACTTCACGGGGAGCTTCGTGGGCCAGGGCAGCGGCGGCAATTACCCGGTCGCCATGAGCGCCCGCGCCGGCGACGCCATGAGCCACTTCTACGGCGAGATCATCGCCACCCTCGTCAAGCGCGCGGCGGTGCTGTTCGACGCCGCGGTGGCGGGCCAGGGCGCGGCGTGACGGCTCAGCGCACGGGCTGCCGGAACACCTCGGTCGCCTGGCGCCGGCGGGCGCGCTCGAGCCCCTCGATGGACTCGTCCTTGAGCACGCGGTACAGGTGCTCCGCCGACAGGGCGGGGGGAATGAGGACGTAGTCGGCGCCCTCCGCGTAGAGCGCCTCCGCGCGCTCGAGGGTGTCGGCGGTGACCACGATCTTCGCCGCCCGCGCGAGAGGCCGCACCAGGCGCAGAAGCCGAAGATTGTCGGTGCCGCGCAGATAGCTGTCGGAGACGCTGGAGACGATCAGCGTCGCCCGCTCCACGCCGGCGTGGCGCAGCGTCTCGATGTTCGAGATGTCACCGTAGTGGCACTCGATCCCTTCCTGCTGGAGCTGCTCGAGCGTCTCCGGGTTGAAGTCGACGGCGGCGATGCGGCGCTTCAGGGCGGGCGCGTCGTGATCGAGGCGATGCAGCAGCGCCAGCCCCTCCCGTGACACGCCGAGCAGAAACACGTCGTGGGCATCGGCGCGGCCTTCGCGGCGCTCGCGCGGACGCCGGTGCTGACCGAGCCACTGGGGCACCCCGGTGAGGCCGATGAGGCGCGCGATCACGGTGGCGAGATCGTGGTTGAAGACGATGCCGTACGTCGACAGCACCGCCGTGATGACGAGCGTGTAGAGGACGAGCGCGGTCACCTGCGCGCTCACGTGACCGTAGCCGTTGCCGAGGGTCACGATCACGAGGGAGAACTCGGAGACCTGGGCGAGGTTGATGGCCACCACGCCCGCCGTGCGCGCGTCCAATCGCAGGAGGGCGAAGAGCGGGAAGATGGCGAGGAACCGCGACAGCACGACCACCGCCACCCCCAGCAGCGCCAGCGTCAGGATCTGCCGTGACGGCGCCGGGACTTTCAAGCCGAGCGTCACGAAGAAGAGCGTGACGAAGAAGTCGCGCACGCCCGACAGCCGCGACGTCACCTCGATGCTGTAGGGAAACGCCGCCAGCACCATCCCCGCGATGAGGGCGCCCATCTCCTTCGAGAGGCCCGCATAGCCGGCCACCCCTGCCACCAGGAAGCACCAGCCGATGGCGGTGATGAGCACGAGCTCGTGCGATCCCGCGATCGCGCGGAAGAGCGTGGGGAGGACGAACCGCGAGAGCAGCGCCGCCAGTCCCACGAGGAGAATCCCCGCCGCCAGCGATCGGAGCAGCGGGGTCGGGCGCAGGCGGTCGAGGTGAGGCTGGAACGCCATGAACGCGATCGCCCACAGGTCCTGGAAGATGAGGATGCCGAGGGTGATCTTGCCGCCGAAGGTCGCGATCTCGAGCTTGTCGAAGAGCAGCTTCACGACGATGAGCGTGGAGGAGAGCCCGAGGGCGACGGCGAGGTAGAGGCCGTCGAAGCGACCCTCCCGGAACGCCGCCACGTCGCGGAACGCCCACCAGGTGACGGCCGCGCACAACGGAAACTGGAGAAGGCCGCTGACCAGGATGACCCGACCCGCCTGCAGAAGGCGGGGCACGCTCACTTCGAGGCCGATGATGAACAGCAGGAAGATGAGGCCGATCTCGCCGATGACCTCGATGCTCGCCTCGTCCGTCACGAGGCCGAGCCCGAGGTGGGAGCCGAGGGCGACGCCGCCCGCGATGTAGCCGAGGACGAGCGGCTGGCGCGTGCCCCGCGCGCACAGCGCGAACACGGCGGCGGCCATGGTGCAGAGCGCGATGGCGGTGAGGAGATCGTTCGGCACCTACATCACCAGCCGCGGCGGCGCGATCATCGTCAGACTCGTCTGCATCGCATACACCCTCCTGTGATCGAACGAGCGTCAGGAGCGAGTGGCGAACGCGATGCGAGTCAGTCGTCGTCGGGCGCGCGGCCGTCCGCGCGCGCGTGCATGTCGACCCCTTCCCGGCGAAGATCGGTGCGCGGCGGCAGCAGGCGCGGTCGCTTCAGGAAGGCGTCGTGGCGAACCGGAAGCGCGCGTGGGATGGGCGCGGTGGACGCGTCGAGGCGCGGCATGGCGGCGCTGACGTGGGGCCGCTCCCGAGCGTGGAGCGCCTCCACCGATTCTTCGGGTGCGAAGCGAAAGGCGCCCGGCAAGAGCGGGGTGGCGGCATCGAACGCAAGGAGACACCCGAGCAGGAGGAGCGCGGCACGGATCATCCGTGACTCAGACTATCATCCACGGGACCGCCAAAATGCAAACGCGGGGTGGGTCGCACCCCGCGTTTCGGAATGGTGGACGATACTGGACTTGAACCAGTGACCCCTGGCATGTGAGGCCAGTGCTCTGCCAACTGAGCTAATCGTCCGCGATCGAGAAGTTACACACTTGCGCGACCGGTTTCAACTCCCGGGCGCGACCCGAACGATCATCGAGCCCGCCCCGCCCCCACCTGACCTCAGCGGCCGCGCAGGTATCCCGTCGCGGGGCGGCTGGAGGGAATCCAGCGATCGTTGGCGTTCATCGCCACCACTCGTTCCGTTCCGCGCGCGACCGCGGCCGCGATCGTGCTGAAGGTCTCCCGCGACTCTTCGACGATCTCTCCTGCGTAGCTGACGATGCGCCAGCGCCACTCCGGGCGAGCCGGGGTCGAAAATGCCATCACGTTCATTCGGGCATTCCTTTCATCGCAAAGCGGCGTTCGGACACGATTCGGTGAGTCACCGCGCGGCGTTCGTCCGGGGGGACGTGCGCAGCCGAGAGGGCCGTTCCACGCCCAGTGTACCATCGACGTAGTACAGACGGGCCGTTTCTTCGTCGGCGCGGCCGGCGGCGGGGCGGCAGGGGCACGAAAGCCGTGCTGCCTTCGACCCCGTCAACTATAGTCATCGTACCGATGAAGGTTCATCTCGACCTGCAGGTGGACGGGCGCCGCCCCATCCCAATCCGGCGGCAACTCACCGAGCAACTGAAGCATCTCATCGTCGCCGGCGGCGTCCCTCCGGACCAACCGCTCCCCAGCATCCGCGAGCTGGCCGGATTCCTCGGCATCAATCCGAATACCGTGGCGCGGGTCGTCGAAGACCTCACGCGGAGCGGATACGTGCAACCGCGACGGGGAAAGGGCGTGTTCGTCGCGCCCGCGCCACCCACACACCCTTCCGCTCACCTGCGCGAAGACTTCTTGCGGGATACGGTAATCCGGGCGGCCGCGCTCGGGATGACCGCCGAGGAGGTGGCGGTCTCCGTGCTGAGCGTGACCGCAGTCCGCCCCACCGCCCTCCGGGACGCGGCCGACGTCCTCGTCGTGGAAGCCAGCGCGCCTGAGCTCGACTTCTTCGGCGGGCAACTCGAAGCGCAGCTGCCGGTCCGCGTCGACAAGGTGCTGCTCCGCGATTTGTCCACGGTCTCTCGCCACGCGCTTCGGCGAAATCGATGGCGAGCGGCCGCCACCAGCTTCCGCCACCTTCCAGAGGTGGAGCGTCGCCTGCACGGCGCGGGGATCCCGGTCATCGCGCTTCTGGCCGGACCGCATCTCGAGACCCTCCAGCGCCTGGCTCAGCTGCCGCGCGGAACGCGCGTGGGCGTTGTTGCCACCGTCGTGGAGGCGGCGCACAACCTGGAGCACTCACTCGCGAACGCGGGCCTGTCCAACATCACGCTCGCCGGTAGTTCCCCCGCGGACGGGGCCGCCTTGAGCCGCCTGCTGCGACGCGTGGACGTCATCGTGTGTCCGGCGTCGGCCGCCACCGCGGTCCGCAGCCGCGCTCGCACCGGCGTCGAAGTGATGATCGACGACCGAGCCCTCGATCCGCGTGCGGTCGAGATGCTCGCGGCGGTCCTCGTACAGCAGAACGGCGCCCACGCAACGGGCGCAGCGTCGGCGCGCCCGGTGCGTCCCCGCGCTCGTGCCGCCGACGCACGTAAACCGCGACGGAGCCAGTCATGAACGCCCGGGAGCATCGTGACCAAGACGCGAGGGGGCAGAGGGAGCCGAGGTTCGTCCACATCTGTGCATCGCAGAACGACCTCTTCGGGCTCGACGAAGCGGGAACGGTCTATCAATACAACTTCAACGCCAAGACGTGGCAGAGACTGGCGTCGGGCCGCTCACAAGAGACACCCGAGCAGGGGCGCCGTGCGCAGCGCGGCGATACCCCGAGCGAGTCTCCCCGACAAACGGGGGAGACAGAATCGTGAGTGACTCGATCGCGACCAGGGTCCCCCGCCCACCGCCGACGCTATAATGTCCCCGCGATGCGCCGCGTCCTGATCCTCACCGCCAGCTACGGCTCGGGACACAACAGCGCGGCGCGCAGCCTCGCCCTCGCCTTCGCGCGCGACGGCGCCAGCGTCGACATCGTCGATCACTTCCGCGAGCTCGTCCATCCGAGCTTCGCGAGCGCGAGCCGTGCCCTCTACTACATGGTCTTGCGGCGCGCGCCGATCCTGTGGGGCATGGCCTACGGCCTCGGCGACTGGATGGCCAGCGACTCCGTGGCGACCCTCGGCGTCAGTCACCTCGGTGCCCGCAAGCTGGCGGCCCTGCTTCGCCGCACGTCGCCCGACGCCGTCGTCACCGTCCACGCCACGCCGGCGGCCGCCATGTCCTTCCTCGCCGAGCACGGCGAGGTGGTGCCGCCCCACACCACCGTCGTCACCGATTTCGTGGCCCACGGCCAGTGGATCGCGCCCCACGTCGATCGTTACTGCGTGGCGGCGGAAGAGGTGCGTCACGAGTTCATCGCGCGCGGGATTCCGGGCGAGCGCGTGATCGTGACCGGCGTCCCCGTCCCGCCCGCCTTCGAGACGTGGGTCGATCCCGGGTCGGCGCGCGCCGGCCTCGGCCTCTCGTCGCACGCGCCGGTCGTGCTCGCGATGGCGGGCACGCAGGGCTCGTTCGGTCGCCTGCCGGAGGTCGCACAGGCGCTCGTGGACGCGCCCCGCCCGCTCCAGGCGGTCGTGGTGACGGGGACCGACGCCCGCCTCGCGCAGACGGTGGGTCGGCTCACCGCCGGCACCCGCGTGCGCACGGTCGGCTACACGAAGGACATTCGCACGCTGATGGCGGCCGCCGATCTCCTCGTCACCAAGGCGGGCGGGATGACGCTCGCGGAGGCCCTGGCAGCGGAGCTGCCCGTCCTCACCTACGGCTCCCTGCCCGGCCAGGAGCGCCAGAACGAGCGGTTCGCCTCCCGCGCCGGGATCGCGCTCGTGGCACGCACGAGCCGGGACCTCGCGCGCCTCCTCGACCGTGCCCTCGCCGAGCCCGCGCTCATCGACGATCTGCGGGAATCGATGCGCCGACGCCGACGACCGGATGCGAGCCGACGCATCGCGCGGGCCGTGCTCGAGCCCGACGCCGTGCTCGAATGACGCCGCGCCTCGGGGTCGGCGTCACTGCCGCGGTGGCGGCGGCGTGGATCGGCTACGCTTGGGTTCCTCACCTGTTCACCGCGAGCGCTGCCCGGCGCGGCGACGCTCGCGACGATCGCATCGCTCTCACCTTCGACGACGGTCCCGATCCCGTCTACACACCCCGCGTCCTCGATGTCCTCGCCGCCCACGAGGCGCCGGCGTCTTTCTTTCTCGTCGGCGAGCGGGCCGCGCGCGCGCCCGCGACCGTGCGCAGGATGGCGAGCGAGGGCCACGAGGTCGCGAGCCATGGCTGGTCGCACAAGAGCCTCTGGCTCTGCAGTCCTGCTCGCACGGAGGCCGAGATCGCTCGCGCCCAGGACGTCCTCGGCGAGCTGGCGGGGGCGGCGCCTCGACACTTTCGCCCGCCGTGGGGGATGGTGAACGCCGCGATGTTCGGAGCGCTGCGCCGCCACCGACTCCGCTGCGTGCTGTGGTCGGTGCAGCCGGAGGGATTGCGACCCGCCTCCGCCGCGGCGCAGGTGCGCCACGTGCTGCGCCGCGCGCATCCGGGCGCCATCGTCGATCTCCACGACGCCGAGGGCACGCCGGGCGCGCCGGAGCGGCTGTGGGCGGCGCTGCCGGCCATGATCGACGGCCTGCGTGCCGCCGGCTACCGGCTGGCGACCGTGCGCGACTTGCTCGCGCCTACGCGGTCGCCCTCCACGGTCCCGTGACCGCGTAGGCTTCGTCGGCCCCGGGCCACGGCGGCATCGTCACCGCCACCGCGGACAGCGTCTCCGTTCCGGACGCGCGAAACTGGAAATGGGTGCCGGCCGGAATGGTGACGCACACGCCGGCGTCCACGCCCACGATTTGCTCGGCGGCATCGAGCTTCCGCCACATCTCGCCGCGCCCGCTCAGGAAGAACCAGATCTCCTCGACGCTGCGATGGGCAACGGCGCGCGACGTCCGCCCCGGCGCGAGTGCGAAGTGGGCAAAGCTCCCGCGCGGAAGTGCGAGGAGGACGCGGACGTCGGAGCCGTCGGGGGCGACGGTATCGGCGGCGGCGGGCAAGCGCTTGGTCTGGAAGCCCGCCCCCAGGTCCGCCACCCTAGGTGGCGTCGTGGCGCCGCCGGGCGAGGAAGCCGAGGAACTCGACGCCCTCCGCCAGCCGTCGCTTGCACACGTCGAAGTCGCGCACCATCTCCCCCACGAGGGTGAAGAGCTTGCGCGGCCGGAAGTAGAAGCGCCGGTAGAAGCTCTCCACCGACGCGAAGATCTCCGTGCGCGGCAGATGCGGATAGCCGAGCGCGCTTGCCTGCACGCCGGTCCCGTCCACGAGGGCGTCCGTCTCCAGCCACCCGCGCGCTTGCGCCTCGCGATAGAGCTCGGTGCCGGGATACGGCGCCGCCAGCGAGACCTGCAGCGTGTGGGGGTCGATCTCGCGCGCGAAGCGGATCGTCTCCTCGATCGTCTCCCGCGTCTCTCCCGGCAGTCCCATGATGAACGTGCCGTGGATCGTGATGCCGAGGCGCTTGGCGTTCTTCGTGAACTGCCGCGCCACGTCGAGGCGAATCCCCTTGCGCACGTTGTTCAGGATGGCCTGGCTGCCGGACTCGTAGCCGACGAGGAGGAGGCGGAGGCCGTTGTCCCGGAGCACGCGCAGCGTCGACTCCGGCACGTTCGCCTTCGCGTTGCAGGACCAGGTGACGCCGAGGCGGCCGAGGCCGCGGGCGATGGCCTCCGCGCGCGGGAGATCGTCGGTGAAGGTGTCGTCGTCGAAGAAGTACTCCTTCACGGTGGGGAAGTGGCGCACGGCGGCGGCGATCTCCGCCACCACGTGGTCCACGCTGCGCGTCCGGTAGCGGTGACCGCCCACCGTCTGCGGCCACAGGCAGAAGGTGCACTTGGACCGGCAGCCCCGTCCCGTGTAGAGCGAGACGTACGGATGCAGGAGATAGCCGATGAAGTAGCGCTCGATGTCGAGGTCGCGCGCGTAGACGTCGACCACGAACGGCAGCGCATCCATGTTCTCCAGAGGCGCGCGCTCGGGCGTGCGCGCCACGTGGCCGTTCACGCGATAGCTGAGCCCCGCCACCTGCGGCAGCGGGCGGCCCTGCGCGACCTCCTGCAGCGTGAAGTCGAACTCGTTGCCGGCCACGAAGTCGATCGCGCGCGACGCCGCCAGCGCCGCTTCGCGCTGGACGGCGACGTGGGCGCCCACGAAGCCGATGCGGAGCGCGGGATTCTCGGCCTTGAGGGCTTCCGCCACCTTCACGTCGGCGGCGAAGGACGGCGTGCTCGTGTGGAGCACGGCGAGATCGTACTGCCGCGCGAGGGGGACGACGTCGGCGAGCGAGAGTCCGGCGGGCGGCGCGTCCACGAGGCGGCTCCCGGGCACGAGCGCCGCGGGCTGGGCCAGCCACGTCGGATACCAGAACGAGCGCACCTCGCGCTTGGCCTGATAGCGGGACCCGGCGCCCCCGTCGAAACCGGCGAAGGAGGGCGGGTGCAGGAAGAGCGTGCGCAAGAAGTCGGGCATCGCCGCCCTATCCTAACCGAGCGTCATCGATTGACGTACAGCCAACGGCCGCCCTCCGCCGCCACCAGCCGCGCGCCGGGCAGGCTGGCCGCAATGCTCCGCTCGGGCGCCCGCACCGTGAGCAGCCACACCCGCGCCGTCGCCCACGCCTCGCGCAGACGCGACGGCTCCCAGAACACGTCGACGCTCTCCGCCCGGGTGGCGCCGAAGCCGAGGACGCTCTGGCGTCCGTTCACGATCACGGGCCTGCGCGCCGAGTACCACTCGAAGGCCCCGGAATTCTCGATGGGTCCCTCGTGGGCGACGATGTCGGTGGGCCCCGCCGCCCGCGCGATCTCCCACGCGAGCCCGCGCACGGCGCGATGCTTGGCCACGGCGGTGAGGCCCGACGCCACCGCCGGCATGACGGCCAGCATCGTCAGCGACACCACGATCACGCCCACGACGTCGCGCCGTGCCCCGAACCATCCGCGCCGCGCCCAGGCGAGGGCGAGCGCGACGGCGCCCGCCGCGAACACGACGCCGGCGTAGCCGAGCAGCCATCGCAACGCCGGCCACGGGAGCACGGCCGCCTGCCCTACTGCCGCCGTCTTCCGCGTGGCGACGTCGGTCGCGCTCATGACGTCGTCGATGAAAACGCGGCCGTCGCTCGACCACGCGAGCACGCAGGCGGCGGCGAGGGCGGCGAACGCGGCGCCGTGCAGCACGATCAACGTGCGCGCGCGGTCGGCTCGCCACGCGCGCGCCGCCAGCAGCGCCAGCGCGGGATACGCGGGCAAGCCGTAGTGCGGGAGCCGGAAGGGCGACAGCACGGTGGCGCCGACCACGCCCACCGCCCACAGAGCGAGCGCGATCCACGGTAACTCACGGGCATCACGCCAGGCGCGGCGCCGCACGAGATCCACGAGCGCGATGACGGCCGCGATCGTCCACGGCGCCGCGCCCACCGCCGCCACCACGAGGAACTGGAGCGCCGAGAGCGGGACGTCTTCGTCGGGAAACCGGCGCGCGCGCATCACGTTGAAGAGATGGTTGTCCACGACCGTGTACCAGGCCGCCCCCGTCGTGCGCGCTTCCGCGATCGCCCACCACCCGAATCCGAGCACCGCCCAGGCGACGATGCCCCACCACGGCAGGAGCCGCCAGCACTCGCGCGCGCGCCCCGCCACCGCCGCCGCCGCCACGATCGCGAGCGGTGGCAGCACCGCCCCCACCGGATCCTTCGCGAGCCCGGCGACGCCGGCGGCGACGGCGGCGAGGCCGACGAGCGCACGCCGGCGCTCGACGAGCCCGGCGAGACCGAGCGCGAAGCCGGCCGCGAGCGCGGCCACGAACAGGGTCTCCGGACGAACGTACCGGCCATACGCGAAGAAGGCGCCGCTGGTGAGGAGGGCCACACCGGCGACGAGGCCGCGCGCCTCGTCCATCAAGCGCGTGCCGAGCCACGTGACGGCGGCGACGGCCACGAGCGCCGCCGCCGCCGGCACCGCGCGCGCGGCCGTCTCGTCTCGCCTGCTGGCCGCGAACGCGCCCGCGAGCAGCGCGTAGAGCAGCGGCGGCTTGTCGAGATACCGCACGCCGTTCAACGTGAGAACGAGCGGGTCGCCGGAGACGGCCAGCTCGCGCGCGATCTCGGCGTGCATCCCTTCGCCGGGGTCGTCGAACGGCGCGCGCCCGAGCCCCACGAAGAAAAACGGCACCGCCAGCAGCGCCGCCACCACCGACATCGCCGCCGGTCCCAGCGCGCGCGCGCGCGGACTCAGGTGCGGGACACCAGTCCGACGCCGACGACGATGAAGCCGATGCCGGCCCACCGGATCGGCGTCAACGTTTCCCCGAGCAGGTACTGCGCGAGGATGCCCACCACGATGTAGTCCATGGCGGTGAGCGGCAGCACGAGGCTGACGTCGGCGCGGGACAGGAGCATCAGATAGATGAAGAAGAACGACGCCTGGAGAGCGACCCCGATGATGAGCCACGGGTTGGACAGCGCGCGGCGCACCATGCCGCCCAGCCGATCCGCCGGCGCTTCCGTGAGGTCGCCCACGGGCCGCATGGCCTTCGAGAGCAGCACGTGGCCGGTGCCGCCGAGGATGACGGCGAAGAGGACGACCACCAAGGTCTTCAGCATCAGAGCGACTTGGCGATCATGGCGAGCAGGTCCTTCTCCACGCTCTGGTCCATGACCTGGATGGGCTCGTCCTTGTCGATCCAGAGGATCCGCTCGCGCTTGAACACCGTGCGCTCGATGGTCACCGCCGTCCGGTTCGTTCCCGCCGCCTTCATGTTTATGCGCAGCTTCTGGCGGGTCCCCTTGGCGTACACGCCGTAGTCCTCGCCGTCCAGGTTGCGGGACTCGGTGGTCATCCATCCGCCCGCGCGGTCGGATTTGTCGATGTCCCACCCCGTCTGCTTGAGAACGCCTTCCGTGACGGACCATACCCGGTCCATGGGGGCGGCGAACGTCTGGGTGACGGCGTCGGCCGCAATCGCGGGCGAGACCAGGAGCGAGAGCAGGAGGGCGAACGTGACGAGCCTCATGGGCACTCCTCCGGTTCGAGAATCCCGTCGTGCATCCGGAACACGGCGTCGGCGTCCCGGCGGACGTCCGCGCGGTGGGTCACCACGAGGACGGCCGCCCCCGCGCGCGCCCGCGCGCAGAGGGCATCCAGGATCACGCGACCGTTGACATCATCGAGATTGCCCGTGGGTTCGTCGGCAAGCAAGAGGGGCGGATCGTTGAGGACGGCGCGACAAAACGCGACCCGCTGCTGTTCGCCTCCCGAGAGCTGCGCCGGATAATGGTCGCGGCGCTCCGCCACGCCGAGCTCCGCCAGCAGCTCGAGCGCGCGGCGGCGCCCCGTCCCCGCGTTGCGCCCCACGTAGCGCGCGGCCAGCGCCACGTTCTCGAGCGCGGTGAGCGACGGCAGGAGGAGGAACGACTGGAACACGAAGCCCACGAAGCGCCCCCGCGCCCGGCTCTGGCCGCGGCGGGAGAGGCCGGTCACCCGCTCCCCCGCGAACCACACGTCGCCGCCGTCGGCGTCCTCCAGCAATCCGAGCACGTTCAGCAGCGTGCTCTTTCCCGAGCCCGAGGGCCCCATGATGGCCACGAGCCGTCCCTTCGGCACCGTGAGGTCGACACCGGCGAGGACCGGGATCGCGGCTCCCGAGGGAGCCCGGTACGACTTGACGAGCCCCTTCGCTTCCAGCACCGCCGGTCGTCAGGCGCCGCGCCGGATCGCTTCCGCGGGCGACAATCGGACGACGCGCGCCGTGGCGTAGGCGGCGGCGGCGGCGCCGAGGAGCACCGCGAAGACGACGGCGCCCGCCAGCAATCGTCCCGAGAACAGAAAGAGCTGCTGGCCGCTGCGCGCCGCCCAGCCGTCCACCGCCATCCCGAGCGCGGCCGCGATCGCGATGCCGAGGACGCCGCCCGACAATGTCACCCCCAGCGCCTCCGAGAGCACCTCGCGCCCGAGCTGGAGGTCGGTGGCGCCGAGCGCGCGCTTCACGCCGAAGTCGCGGATGCGCTCGAAGACGGCGGCGGCGATGGTGTTGGCGAGCGACAGCCCACCGATGACGAGGCCGAGGGTGGCGATGCCGACCACGAGCGCGGAGAAGAAGGCCGTGGAGGAACGAAGAAGCCGGCTCAGCTCGCTCGGGATCTGCACGTTGACGCCCTCGACGCGCTCGCGGATGCGCTGGGCCACCGCGTCCGGGTCCGCGCCGTCCGCCCAGCCCACCGCGGCTCCCGTGTTCAGATCCTCGGCGCGGACGGCGACGGCACCCGAGGCCAGGATGGTGCGGAGCATGCGGTCCTTGGCCACCCACTGCTCGCGCGCGTCCGCGATCGGCACGATCACGAAGCGATCGGGCGCTGTCAGCATCCGCTCGAGGACTCCGACCACCTCGTAGCTTTGCCCTTCCAGGCTAAGACGACTGCCGACGCCGAGGCCGTGGGAGGCGGCGAACGACGAGCCCACCACCGCCACGTGACGATCGTCCGACCTCAAGTAGCGGCCGGCGTGCACGGGCAGCGTCCGGTAATAGCGGTTGGGCGTGGGGACGGAGACGTCGACGCCGAGGACCAGCTCCTGCGTGAGCGTCATGAACTGGGAGGTGGACGGATCGAGCGGCAGCATCACCTGCGCCTGCACGCCGGATACGCCCTCCACGGCGGCGATGGCGCGCAGAGCGGCCGCGGGCAGCGGTCCGCCCGCCGTGAACCCGGTGCCCATGCCCATGCCGCGCCCGGCCACCGAGATCTGTCCGAGCACGAAGCGGTCGCCGCCCTCGATGAAGCGCACGATGCGCTCGCCCATGGCGCCGAGGGCGACGAGGCCGGCGACGCCGATGGCGATGCCGACGATGGTGAACACGTACTCGCGCAGGATGCGGCGCACTACCACTCCAGCCGTGACTCGACCGGGCGCCCCGCTTGCCGCAGCGCGCGCACGTTCAAGCGCGCGAGCAGGAACAAGATCGCGAGCGATACGCGCGTGCGCCAGCGCATCTTCAGAAAGCTGCCGCCGGAGAGCACGTTCAGCACCGCCGTGTACACGCCGAGGCGCCGCTTCGGGCGCAGGAGGAGATCGAAAAACGCGGGCTCGTAGTACTTGTTGATGAACTTGAAGAGCGGCGCCACCCCGCGCTCCACTTTGCGCTGGTAGCCGGCGAAGCGCTTCGCCGTGAAGCGGCCGTCGGCGAAGGCATCGAGAATCGCCTGCGCGGCGAGCTGGCCCGTGCGCAGCGCGATGTAGACGCCGCCGGAAAAGATGGGATCGAGGAAGGTGACGGCGTCACCCACGGCGAGGAAGCGATCGCCCACCACGGGCGAGTTCGTGTAGGCGAAGTTCGCCTCCACCCGCACGTCCATGATCCGCTTGGCGGATTTCAGATCTGCCATCACTTGCGGGCACCGGCTCAGCATCTCGTCGTGGAGCGCCGGCAGCGGTCCCTTCCACGCGCGCGCCGTCTTCGCGTGCACCACCGTGCCCACACTCGTCAGATCGCCCGCGAGCGGGATCCACCAGCACCAGCCTTCGTCGTAGACGTAGACGCGGATGTTGCCCTCTTCTCGCCCACTTCGGCGGGCCGCGCCCCGGTAGTGCGTGAAGAGCGCGACCTTCCCGAGGTTCGGCACCCGCGTGCGGTGCCCGAGGCGCGCCGAGATGAACCCGTCGCGCCCGCTGGCGTCGACGAGCATCGCCGCCCGCGTCGTGTACGATCGGCCGTCCTGCGTCACGCTCACGGTGACGCCCCCGGCGTCGAAGTCGGCGCCCGTCACCGTCGCCGGCTGGAAGACCTCCACGCCACGCTTGCGCGCGTTCTCGAGAAGAACCGTGTCGAACTCCGCGCGCGGGACCTCGTAGGCGTAATTGGGCCAGGGTTGCCCCTCGAGGAAGTAGAACGTCCGCTCCTGCGCCGAGGCCTGATCCACGAACACGGCGCCGAACTTCTGCTGAAAGCCGCTCGCCTCCACCGCTTCCCGCGCCCCCAGCTCGTCGAGCAGCAGCATGGTGGCGGGCATGAGCGATTCGCCGACGTGGAAGCGCGGAAAGATGTCCCGCTCGAACAGCGCCACGCTGCGCCCCCCGCGGGCGAGAAACGTGGCGGCCGACGAGCCGCCGGGACCGCCACCGATCACGATGACGTCGTAGGAAGGATGACTCATGTCTGCCTCGCCGGTGGCGCCGGGAAGGCATCGCTCTCGAGCGACGGCGGCTCGCGCCGCATGGTCGGGTCCGCCACCGACGGCGTATCGAGCCGCTCCTGCGCGTACAGGCGCCGGACGATCGGCGTCACCAGATCGGGAACCATGCGGCCGCCCATCGCCTTCGCGACGCCGAGGACGAGCACGGCGGGGGCCGCCGCACAGGCAACGCTGGCCGCGCCCGCCCGCCGGCGGCGGGGCGATTTCCAGAAGCTCTCGAGCCCGTTGCTGATCTCGCGCATGGCGGCGGCGCCGAGCGCCACTCCCCACATCGTGGGCGCGCTCGGATAGGACGTGACCGCCGCCACCATGCGCGCGTGCCGCGCCACCCGTCGCTCGCGCCGGAAGACCGAGACGAAGTTGTCGACGGCATATCCGACCTCGATCGCCCACCGCGCGAACGCGCGGCCGGTGAGATAGGCGCCGATGGCGACTCCGTCGCTCACCGGACGGAACCGGCTCCGCCGCGCCGCGCGCGACGCCGTTCCGATCGGCACCTCGCGGACGGGAACGCCGTGGAGCGCGGCCGCCACCAGCACCTCCGTCTCGAACACGAAGCCGCCGCGACGGGGACGGACGTCGTCGAAGAACGCGAGCGGATACACCCGGAACCCGGACTGGGTATCGCGCACGCGCGCGCCGCTCGCCCAGTTCACGAAGAAGCCGGCGACGTGGATGGCGTTGAGCCGTCCGGGCGCCAGCCCGTGCTCGCCGGCGAGACGATCGCCGACGACGATGGCGCCGGGCATCGCGCGTGCCGTCTCCAGGAGTCGGGGCAGGTCGCAGGGATCGTGCTGACCGTCGCCGTCGAGCGTGACCACCGCCGTCGCGCCCCGGACGCGCGCGGCCGCGATGCCGGTGCGCAGCGCCTGGCCTTTGCCGAGACGCCGCCGGTGATGGAGGACCTCGGCGCCGGCCGCGGCCGCCGCCGTCGCCGTGCCGTCGCGCGAGCCGTCGTCGACGACGAGGACGGGGGCGTGCGCGCGCGCGGCCGTCACCACCCTTGCAATCGTCGGCGCCTCGTCGAAGGCGGGGATCACGATCAGCACGTTCACGCGGTGCCGCCTCCCTCGCCCGCTCCCACCACGAGCGCCACGTGCGTGCCTCCGCGCGCGAGACCGTGCACGAGCCCGACGGCGCCGCGCACCCGCCGCATCGGTGACGCGGGAAGCAGGCCGGACCGCGCGGTCCACGCCGCCGCCGCCACCCGCAACGCACCCAGCGCCGCCGAATGTCCGAGGAAGGGAGCGAGCGACGCCACCGGCGGCAACGGGGGACCGAGAGCGGCCGCGAGCACGCGCGCTTCCCAGCCGTCGCGCGCGCAGTCGCCGCTCGCGGAATCGTATACCCACGCGACGTCGGTACGTCCCACGCCGGCGCCGGCGAGCGCGCGCGCCACCGCGCGTGTATCCGGACGGCGACCGACTCCGTGCGCGCGGGCGGCCGCGCCGCGCCAGGCCGCGCTCACGATCTCGCCGAGGATCCGCGCCCCGCGCGCGAGCGCGTGCGCGCGCGCCTCGAGGACGAGGAGCACCGCACCTTCCCCGCGCGGCGCTGCCGGCGCCCCCAGCGACGTGAACACGGGCGCGAGGGTGGGCTCGATCTGATCGACGCCGCCCGCGAGCGTCATCGTCACCCGCCCCGACGCCACCGCGTGCGCGGCACGCGCGAGCGCCAGCTCACCGGCGACGTCGGGCGCGTTCAGCGTCAGGGCGAGCTCCTTGGCGCCGACGGCGATGGCGGCGGCGGCCGCCATCGTGTTCATCACGGTGTTCGGGAACAGGAGCGGCGAGAGCCCGGACGGTCCTCGCTGGAGATAGCCGTCGGCGAATTCGAGCGTCGAGTGGAGGTCCCCGAGCTCGCTCCCCACGACGAGTCCCACCCCCGTGCAATCGGGCATCCCGGCGTCGGCGACGGCGAGGCGCGCCGCCGCCACCGTGAGCTGGCAGGCGCGCGACAGCCGGCGCGCCTCTCCACCATCGATGAGCGTGGCCAGGGTGCCGGCGGGAATCGTCGGCGTCACCGCGCGCGGGTCGGCGAGATACGCTCCGACGGCGGCGGCGCCGCCGCTGACGGCGGCGGTGACCGCGCCCACGCCCGTGATGACGACGCGCTCGGCCGGGAGGTGTCTCATACGCGGCGGAAGAGCAGCGTCACGTTCTGGCCGCCGAACCCGAACGAGTTCGAGATCGCGTGCTCGAGCCGCACGTCACGCGCGGTCACGGGCACGCAATCGAATGCCACGTCGGGGTCGGGCGCTTCGAGGTTCGCGGTGGGCGGCACGAGATCGTGCGCGAGCGCGAGCACGGTGGCGACCGCCTCCAGGCTCCCCGCCGCCGCCATCGTGTGGCCGATCATCGACTTCGTGGAGCTCACGAGAAGGCTGCCCTCTCCGAACACCTCGCGGAGCGCGCGCGCCTCGATGCGGTCGTTCTGCGGCGTCGCCGTCCCGTGCGCGTTCGCGTAGCCGACCGCGCCCGGCGCGATCCCGGCCTGGGCGAGGGCGGCCCGCATGGCGCGCGCCATTCCTTCCCCTTCCGGCTGCGGCGCCGTCACGTGATACGCGTCGGTCGTCATGCCGGCGCCGGCGAGCTCGGCGTAGATGCGGGCGCCGCGCGCGCGCGCACGCTGCTCCTCCTCCAGTACCACGAACGCCGCCCCCTCCCCGATCGACATCCCGCGCCGGGCGCGGTCGAACGGACGGCACGGCTCGGGATCGAGGAGCTTGAGGGCGCTGAAGCCCATGTAGCAGATGCGCGTGAGGGCGTCGGCACCGCCCGCCAGTGCGACGTCGACGACGCCGTCTGCGATGAGATCGGCCGCCATCGCGAGGGCGGCGGCGCCGGAGCTGCAAGCGGTGACGAGCGTCTCGCGCGGGCCGTGCACGCCGAGACGGTGGGCGATGGCATCGGCGTGCGAGGAGGGCAGCGTCGATCGCACCGCGCTCAACCGTCCTCCCGCCTCGCGGCCGGCGCGCGTCCAGTACCACGCTTCCGTCTCCAGCATCCCGCCCCCGACGGCGCCCACGAGGAGGGCCACCTCTTCGCGCTCGCGCCGGGTGACGCGCGCGTCCTCGAGCGCCTCTGCGGCGGCGGCGAGGGCGAGACGGTCGGCGCGCGAGCGACGGGCGGAACCGGTGACGTCAGGCACCTCGGCCGCGACGCGACAGCGGAGACCGTCGGTCTCGAAGAGCGTGACGGGAGCGATGGCGCACGTCCCTGCCGCCACACCGCTCCAGTACGCCTTGACGCCGGCGCCGAAGGGGCTGACGGCGCCGAGGCCGGTCACTGCGATCCGCCTCATGCGGCGGTCATTCTCTCCGTGATGAAGCGGGACAGGGTGTCGAACGACACGAAGTGCCGGGCGAGGTTCTCCGACTCGTCCACCACGATCCCGAACCGCTCCTCGATCGCGATGGAGAGCTCGATGAAGTCCAGCGAGTCGAGGCCGATGGATCCGTCCACGCCCTTCGGGAGCGGGGTCTCGCCGGTCACCTCGGCCGCCCGCCGCGGATCGAACTTGAGGCGGGCCACGAGGATCCCCTTCAGCTCATCGATCACTTCTTTCGATTCCATGTCTCTCCTGCTCGCGTCTCGGCTCACGGCGCCGGCACCCCGCCCTCGGCGAGCGCAAGAGCGAACCCGATCAGGGGCGCGCACGCTCCCGTCTCCCCGCTGCGCGCCCTCACCGCAGATGCCGGCGCGGGCGTCGTGGGCTCCCCGGGAACGAGCAACGCACACGCGGCGGCTTCCACGAGCGGCCACCGCACCAGCCAACGCCCGCGCGCGTACAGGTCCGCGCACTCTTCGAACGTCTCCACTGCCAGCACGAGGACGCGCGCGCACGCGCCGCGCCCCAGCAGCGTCGTCGCATGCCAGAGCGCCTCCTCGGTGGCGGACCCATCACCAAGGAGGATGGCGTAGTCACCGCGCAGACCAAACTCGATCGCCACCTCCGCCGGTACCGCGCTCGGAGCAGTATACGGGAAGTGCAGCGTACCCGCCGAACCCCCTGTGCTCTCGATGAAAGCGCGGTTGGCGGCGCCGTAGGCGGCGGCGGTGACATACACGAGCGCGGTCGCCGTCCCGGCGAGGGCGCCCGCCGACTCTCCCGCCTCCGCGAGAAGCGCGTTGACGGCCCTGACGCCGAGCACGCACTCGCGGGTGGCGCGACGGAACCGTTCGCCGCTCACCGGCGTCCGCGGAATCCCGATGACGCGACGGCGTCCCGCCGCGCGGGCGGCGTCGTCGGGCAACGCGCGAACACCGTCACCGAAGCCCGTGATGAGCCCGACGGCGGCGACGCGCGCGGCCGTCATCGCCCGCGCTCTCCCTCCAGGACGAGGGTGGCGTTGCAGCCGCCGAAGCCGGCCGACGTGCTCACGCTGATGCGGGGCCGGGTGCGCCGGGGCGCGCGCGGCACGTAGTCGAGGCCGCACTCCGGATCCGGCTCCTCGAACCCGGCCGTGGGCGGGATGGCGCCGTGGCGAGAGGCAAGCAGGCACATGATCGCCTCCAGCGTCGCCGCCGCCCCCATCGTGTGGCCGAAAGCGCCCTTGATGGAGTTCACGGGAACGGCGTCGGCGCGGTCGCCGAGGACGCGCCGCAGCACCGCGCTCTCGATGCGATCGTTGAGCGGGGTGCCGGTTCCGTGCGCGCTCACGAAGTCGACGTCGCCCGCCTCGATGCCGGCCTCCGCCATCGCCGTTCGCGCCGAGTACTCGAGCCCGCGTCCGTCGGGATCGGGCGCGGCCACGTGCGAGCCGTCGCTGGCGGAGCCGTGGCCGAGAAGGCGACCGAGACGCTCGCCGCGCACGTCACGCTCGCGCGCAAGGAGAACGAGCGCCGCCCCCTCGCCGAGGAGCAACCCCGTGCGACGGCGGTCGAAGGGACGCACGCGGTCGCGGGTGAGCGAACGGAGGACGTCGAAGCCGCGCATCACGAAGCGACAGAGGACATCGTAGCCGCCCGCCACCACGAGGTCGGCGCGGTCGGCGCGCAGGAGATCGGCGCCGAGACCGAGGGCGGTGGCGCCGGATGCGCACGCGGTGGACACGGTGAGGACGCGACCGCGAGCGCCGAGCGCGCGCGCGAGGGCGTGCGCGGGCCGGTCGTAGCGGGCGGCGGCGGCGCGCCGGGGACCACGATCGTGCGCGAGCGCGTGCTCGCCTTCCTCCACGCCGCCGAGCGCCGTCCCCACCACCACCGAGAGCCGCGTCGCGTCGGCGTCGATGGGGGCGCGCGAGCGAAGATCGGCGGCGGCGGCCACGAGCAGCGCGGAGGCGCGACAACGGATCCCGTCGGTGACGGCCGGCAGCTTCTTGATCTCGCCGCCGCGGCCGACGCGCAGATCGTCGACGCGGAAGCGCTCGATGGTGGAGATGCCGTCGACGCCGGTGAGGAGACCCGACCAGAAGCTATCGACGTCGACGCCGAGCGGCGTGATGACGCCGGCGGCGACGACGGCCACGGGCTCAGCGTGCAGGCCTTGCGCTCCCCTCGTCATGATGTCGGCGCGCTCACGTCGGCGCCGCTCGAGTCCCGTCCTGTACCGTAGGGCGCCGTCGTCTCCCCGTCAAGCAATACCCGTGGTATCCTCGGCGGGCGCGGGCATGACTGGAGCCGTCGCCGCTCTCTATCGCGTGTTCTACGACGGCGTGCTCAGTCGTCTCCCCGAGCGCGCCGCCGTTGCTGCCGGCCAGGCGCTCCTCCGCGCGCTGCCGTTCGACCGCGTCCCCTTCTTCCGGCTCGAGGATCCGCGCCTCGCCACCACCCTCGGCGGTGTCCGGCTTCCCAACCCGCTCGTCCTCGCCGCCATGTACTACGACTCCCGCATCCTCGCGCGCGCGATGGGCCTCGGCTTCGGCGCCGTCACCGCCAAGAGCATCACGGTGACCGCGCGCCCCGGTCATCCGATCCCGAATCTCGTCCGCGTCCGCACGGCGGCCGGACCCGGGCTCGTGAACTGCAACGGCTTCCAGAACCCGGGGCTCGACGCCTTCCGCACCTCGATCGCGCGGCTGCCGCACCGCGTGCCCCTCATCGTGAGCGTGGCCGGCGAATCGGTGGACGACTACGTCACCCTCGTGCGCGCGCTGGCGCCGCTCGGCGACCTCGTGGAGTTCAACATCTCCTCCCCCAACACGCGGCTCGTCTATGCGTGGAGCGAGCGCCCGGATGAACTGCGCGCGCTGCTGACGTCGGTGCGGGCGGCGTCGGCGAAGCCGCTCATCGTGAAACTGTCGCCCGATTTCGCCGACGTCAACGAGGCGCACATCATTCCCGCCGCCCTCGCCGCCGGCATCCGCGTCGTCAACTACGGCAACACGCGCCGCGTGCAGGAACCGCGCTTGTCGCAGGGCAGCGGCGGTCTCTCCGGTCCCGAGCTCTTTCCCGCCACGCTCGAACACGTGCGGCGCACGCGCAAGCACTTCGGCGATGCGCTCGACATCATCGCCACCGGCGGCGTCGACACGCCGGACAAAGCCGTCCAGCTCCTCGACGCGGGCGCCACCGCCGTCGGCTACTTCACCGGCTTCATCACGCGGGGACCGATCCTCGCCCGTCGCATCCTCGAGCGCCTGCTCGACCGGCGCTAATTGCCCACAGCTTGTCCACATGTCCACAGTTATCCACCGGCGACGGTTTCGCACGGTGGGACGCGGCGGGACGGGTCACCATCGCAAAAGTGCACGGCTCTCCGTCCACCGCCGCCGGCCGCCATCGAAATCGCGCGTGCGAGGCGGGGAGCGCGTGCGCGGCCCCGAATGCGCGCGCCTTTCATGCCGCGAAACGAACCCTTGACAGGAAAATCCCGCCGCTCGTAAGGTGGCGTGCGCCGCTTCATCGCGCGTGACGCGCAAGAACGCACCCAACGAGTCTTCACGACGAAGAGGACGGGCCGATGGACGCCAGTCGCAAGCCGCTCGCAAAGATCGAGGGCCGGCGTCGAATGCGCCTCAGCAACGTCACGGTGGCCTGGCGCGGCACGCCGAACCTCGACGACTGGGTCGCCTACATCGTGAACGGAACGCGCTCCAAGAAGCTCATCCTCGCCGATCACTCCTCGGAACGTCGCGTGAAGGGACTACTCGCGCGGCTGCAGACGATGTCGAAGAAGGAGATCGAGAAGCTCGCGAAGGGCTGATCAGAGCTCGAGCGGCTCCACCGTCGCCACCCGCTCCGGGTGGTCGCGCCACACGGCGGGATCGGCGTCGACGAAGAGCTCGAGGCCGTTGCCGTCGGGGTCGTTCAGGTAGAGCGACTGACTGACGGCGTGGTTGCTGGCCCCGAGGATCTTCACGCCGTGCGCCTCCAGATGGGCCTTCGCCGCCCGCAGCTCGTCGAGCGAATCGCCGATCTTGAGGGCGACGTGGTAGAGGCCGATGGAGGCGCGATCGGGCACCGGCGCCTGCGCCCCCACCTCCAGCACGGCGAGGTCGTGGTGATTCTCGCCCGCCGAGAAGAACGCCATGCGGCCGCGGAAGCGCGCCACCTCCTTCAAGCCGAGCACGTCCACGTAGAACTGCCGCGCGCGTTCGAGGTCCCGCACCTTGAGCACGACGTGACCCACGTTCCGGACCCGGATCGCCATGCCTAGATGATACCGCGCTCGGCGAGGCTCACGTAGCGACCCTTGCCGATGACCACGTGGTCGTGGAGACGCAGGTCGAGCAGGTGCGCGCATTCCGCGAGCTGACGCGTGAGCCGGATGTCCTCGCGGCTCGGCGTGGGATCGCCGCTCGGATGATTGTGGAGGAGGATCACCGACGCCGCCGACTCGAGGATGGCGGGCTTGAAGACCTCGCGGGGATGGACGAGGCTCGCCGACAGCGTTCCTTCCGACACGACGCGATCGCGGAGGAGCGCATTTTGCGCGTCGAGGAGCGCCACCCGGAACACTTCGCGCTTGAGGTCTTCCATGAGCGGCGCGTAGGCGGCGTACACGTCGGCGGGCGCCGACAGCACCGTGCGCGCGCCCGGCGTGCGCGCGCGCAGCCGGCGCGTGATCTCGAACGTCGCCACCAGCCGCGCCGCCCGCGTCGGCCCCACCCCACGTTGCTGCGCCAGCTCCGCCGCCTCCCGCCCCGCCACTTCCGCCAGCGATCCGTACGCGGCCAGCATCTCGCGCGCGATGTCGACCGCGCTCCGTCCCCGTGTCCCCGACCCGAGTTGGAGGGCCAGGAGCTCGGCGTCGGCGAGGGCGCCGGGGCCGTTCCAGTAGAGCCGCTCGCGTGGACGCTCGCCCACGGGCCACCGCTCCATCGTCATGGCCCATGACTATGAGGCGTCGCGTACGTGGGTCAATGTCGGCGCCCGTGCGCGCCACCGGCTTCCGACGCCTCCGTTCGGAGACGCATCCGCCGGGAGCCGCATCCGTCCCGCGGACGGCGGCCGGGCCCGCGCGACGGCGTCAGGCTACGGGAGGGGACATCCGCGGCCGGCGAATCGTGATGGCGCGCGGCTCGTCGCCCACGCCGTGGATCTCGACGAAGATCGTACGCGGGGGCAACAGCGGCAAGAGCTTGTCCGCCCACTCGACGAGCGTGACGCCCTCTCCGTCGAGCAGCTCGTCGAGGCCGAGGTCGAGGAGCTCGGTGAGGCTCGCCGTGCGGTAGGCGTCGACGTGATGCACGGGCAGGCGGCCGTGATACTCGTTGACGAGCACGAAGGTGGGGCTGGTGGCGCGGACGGCGGCGCCGAGGCCGCGCACCACGCCTTGCACGAAGCACGTCTTGCCCGCTCCCAGCTCGCCCGTCAGCGCCACCACGTCGCCCGCCCGCAGCTCGCGCGCCAGGTCCGCGCCCGCCGCCGCCGTCGCCTCCGCGCTCCGAGTCTCGAAGGTGCGCTCAGGCGCGGTCATCGTGCTCGGAGGCGCGCAGCCGCGCGAACGCGTCCGGCAGCGCCGCCACCACGTCGCTGGCGATCAGCGATTCGTGGCCGACGCGGGCGGCCGCCACGTCGCCCGCGAGGCCGTGGAGATAGACGGCGCATTGCATGGCCGCCCCCGGCGGGAGGCGGCGGGCGAGGAACGCGCCGAGGATTCCGGTGAGGACGTCGCCCGTTCCCCCGCTCGCCATCCCGGGATTGCCGGTGGGGTTCAGGTACACGCGGCCTTCGGGATCGGCGATGACGCTGCGGGCGCCCTTGAGCACGACGTGCACGCGGTGCTCGACGGCGAATCGTCGCGCACACTCGATGCGGTCGCGCTGCACGTCGGCGATGGAAACGCCCAGCATCCGCGCCATCTCGCCTGGATGGGGGGTGAGGCAGCGCGGGCCGCGCGCGGACGTCAACACGTCGAGATGGCCGGCGAGGCTCGTGAGCGCATCGGCGTCGACGGCGAGGGGACGCTCGAGATCGCGCACCAGCTCGCGCGCCAGCGCCTGCGTCTCGGCATCGAGCCCGAGCCCGGGGCCGAGCGCGACGGCATCGCGCGCGGCGGCGAGGTCGCCGATCGGTTCCCGGGCCTTCGCCGACACCGTGTGAGCGGCGGTTTCCGGCAGCGCCTCCGTCATCCCCTCCAGCGTGAGCCCGGCCACCACGGGCTGCTGGCTCGCCGCCGTCGCCACCGTCACGAGGCCCGCCCCGCTTCGCATGGCGGCGCTGCCGGCGAGGGCGGCGGCCCCGGTCTTGCCGAGCGAGCCGCCGACCACGAGGAGATGGCCGTACGTGCCCTTGTGGACGTCCTGCTTTCGCGGCGGAAACCACGGCGCGATGTCCGCACGCTCGAGCAGGAACGTGGCGGTCGCGCGCGCGACCTCGGCGGGAGGGATGGCGATGTCCACCACTTCCACGCGGCCGGCAAAGCCGGCACCGGGCTCGAGCACGAGGCCGCGCTTCAATGCCGCGAACGTCGTCGTCAGCGCCGCGCGCACGCACGGTCCGAGCGGGATCCCATGGTCGCTGTCGAGTCCCGACGGCGCGTCGAGCGCCACGATGGGGCGTCCGCTCGCGTTCATGCTCTCGATGGCGTGAGCGACGAGGCCGGAGGGCGCCCCGCGGGCGCCCGTGCCGAGGATGGCGTCCACGATGAGGGTAGCGCCGGCGAGGCCTGCGTCGAGCGCGCGTTCGTCGGTGATGACGATCGGACGAACGCCCGCGCGCCGGAGCGCGCGCAGCTTGAGAGCGGCATCGCTGCGCACTTCCGCCGGCGGCGCCAGCAAGAGCACGCGCGCCCGCCAGCGCCGGCGCCGGAGCTCGCGCGCGACCACGAACCCGTCACCGCCGTTGCCTCCCTTGCCGCACACGATGACGACGTCACCACGAAGGCGCTCGCGCCGGGCGAAGGCGGCGATGGCGGCCGCGGCCCCGCGCCCCGCGTTCTCCATGAGGACGGGACCGGGGAGGCCGAGATCGTCGATGGCGCGGCGGTCGAGCCGCCGCATCTCTTCGGCGGTGAAAACGGGCAGCACGGCGCTAACGCGGCGCGAGGGCGGGGTCGACGACCCCGGGCGCTTGCAGCAGGAAATCGCCGAGGATCGCCGTGTACGTCTCGCGCCACTGCGTACGCGCGGCCTGGGGCAATTCCACGTGCACGGCGTGCCGCGGCAATTTCAAGATGCCATCCCGCTTGGCCCCGGAGGCGGAGTACCGCACGACGTCGGCGGGCTCGATGAGAATCTGGAGCCGGGGGGCGTCGGGGTGGCCGCGCAGGTGCGCATCGCGCACCAGCTCGAGGAGCGCGCGGAGACGGAAGGCGGCTTCGCGATCGACACCGACGGTGGCGACCTGGATCTGCGCGGCCGACTCGCGATGGTCGTTGCCGTGGATCTCCGCGTAGAACACGAGCGCGCTCTGCGCGGTCTCCCGCACGCGTCGCTCGTAGGCGTCGTACACGCGGCGCGCGCCCTCGCTGCCTGATTCTTCCGCGGCCGGCCGGCCGGGAACGCCCTCCCGCGGCCGGTTGACCTGGTAGCGGCGTCCCGGTCGCTCGCGCGCGTCGGCGTCGACCGCGAAGCCCGTCGCGACCACGAGCCCGAAGCCCGTGCGCTCGGCGACGGCGGCGGCGATGTCGCCGGTGCCGATGTCGGAGCTCGCGTGAGGCGCCGCCACCACGTGTCCCGGCCGTCCGCGTCGCGCCGCGATGTGGCCGCCGGCGCCGTCGAGCGACGGCATCACCGCCTGCGCGGCGCAGCCGTAGAGGGTCAGCGGCGCCACGACGACCCTAAGAAGCCGCGGGATGATCCGGCTCATCGTCGATGAGCATCGCGTGGGCGAGCGCGTAGTCGCCGTCGTGGGTGAGCGTGAGCAGCATGCGCCGCCCGCCGCGGGCGAGGCTGATCTCGCGCGAGCGGCCGGACAGCACGAGGGTGGGCGCCTGCCCGCGCTCGCGGCGCACCTCCATCTCGCGCCAGCGCACGCCGAGACGGAGCCCGGTGCCGAGGGCCTTCAGCGCCGCTTCCTTGGCGGCGAAACGGGCGGCGAAGTGCGGCACGGGATCGCGGCGCGCGCGGCAGTACGCGATCTCGGCCTCCGTGAACACCCGTCGCAGGAAGCGATCGTCCCAGCGGCCGATGACGTCGCGCATGCGCGGGATGCGCACGAGGTCGACCCCGATTCCCCGCACGTTGGTCACGCCTCACCGATGAGCGCGCGGATCATCCCCGCGAGCTCGTCGGCCATGGCCCGGATGCGCGCACCGTCGGCGCCCTCGATCATGACGCGCGCGAGCGGCTCCGTGCCCGAATAGCGGACGAGCACGCGGCCGCTCCCGTTCATCTCCGCCTCGAAGGCGGCCACGCGCTCGCCGAGGCTGGGGAGCGAATCGATCGGTGGCTTCCGGCGCACGGGAACGTTGACGAGGACCTGGGGGAACTTGCGCATGCAGTCGGCGAGGGTGGCGAGCGGCTGTCCCGTCTCCTGCACCACCGACAAGAGCGCGAGGGCGGAGAGGATGCCGTCGCCGCACGGCGCATGATCGAGGAAGAGCAGATGGCCGGACTGCTCGCCCCCCACGTTGGCGCCGATGCGTTGCATCTCCTCGTGCACGTAGCGGTCGCCCACCTGCGTCCGCACCACCTTGATGCCGGCGGCGCTGAGGGCGGCATCGAGGCCGAGGTTGGCCATGACCGTGGTCACGATCACGTTGCCCTTGAGACGGCCGCGCGGCGCGAGATGGCGGGCGGCGACGGCGAGCGCGTGATCGCCGTCGCGGATCTCGCCCGTGTGGTCGACGGAGATCAGGCGGTCGCCGTCGCCGTCGAAGGCGAACCCGACCGAGGCGCGCGCGCTCTTCACGCGGCGCCGGAGCGGTTCGGGATGGAGGGCGCCGAAGCCGGCGTTGATGTTGGTGCCGGTGGGAGCGGCGCCGATCTTGACGACGCGGGCACCGAGGTGCTGGAAGACGCGGGGAGCCACCCGGTACGTGGCGCCATGGGCGCAATCGAGCACCACCGTGAGCCCGGCCAGATCGAGCGGGAAGCAACGACAGACGAAGTCGATGTAGTACGCTTCGGCTCGCTCGTACGCCACCAGGCGGCCGATGTCGGCGCCGCGGGCGCGCGGGGAGCGGTCGGGGCCCCGCAGCCGCGCCTCCACCTCTGCCTCCCACGCGTCGGGAAATTTCGTGCCCTCCGACGAGAAGAGCTTGATGCCGTTGTCCTCGAACGGGTTGTGGGAGGCGGAGAGGACGATGCCGCCGTGGGCGTCGAGCGCGCGCGTGAGAAACGCGATGGCGGGCGTGGGCATGATGCCCACCGAGTAGAGATCGCCGCCCGCGGACAGGACGCCCGCCGACAGCGCCGACTCCAGCAAGGGCCCCGAGCGCCGCGTGTCCCGCCCCACCACCAGCCGCACCTTGTCGATGTCGTGATCGATGTGGAGCGTGGCCACCAGCTCACGTCCGAGCCGGAACGCGAGCTCGGGCGTCAACGGCTCCTCGTTGGCGACGCCCCGGATGCCGTCCGTGCCGAAGAGTCGGCTCACCGCTGCGGACTCCGTTTCCCCTGCTCCATCGGCTCCTCCGCTTCGATCTCGACGGTGACGTCCACCGCGCGTTGCTTGGTGAGCTGGGCGAACTCGGGGACCACGAGCCCGACCGTCTGCGTCACCGTGCGCCGACTGCCCGAGATGTCGACGGGCACGGTTTCCAGCATTGGCTGCCGCGCGAGCGCCGCCCGCTCCCCTTTGACCTCGACGCGGCGAGGCTCCACGGCGACGTTGCGAATCGTGTAGCCGAGCGCCGGCGTCCCCCGCACTTGCGGCACCACCGTCACCGACTGGATCGCCGCCGGCGCCACCGCGATGCGCACGCGCGCGGGGGTGATGCGGGAGACGGTGATGCCGGGCGGCACCACCACGCGATCCGGAGAGAGCAGCACCACGCTCTCACCGGGACCGACGTCCCCCAGCTCCACGCGCACGCGCACGTTGTCGGGACTGAGGCGCGCCATCGCCGAGCGCAGGGCGCTCAGCGCCACCTCGGCCGTCTCCGGACGCTGTCCCACGAGGACGAGATTTCGATCGAGCCCCGCGTACTCGATCACGGCCGGGAGCGTGATCTCGCTGCGCTCGGCGCTGAGGACGAAGAACCAGAGCGCGGTGGCGAGGCCGAGCGACGCGAGCTTCAGCTGCCAGTTGTGGCTGAGGATCTCCAGCATCAGAGCTGGTCACCGGGCCGCGGCAGCATTCGGCGCACGCCCCGCCAGAACGACTCGCGCGCGGAAGGCGCGGGAGTGGCCCCGGCAAGATCGCGGAGGCGCCGCCGCAACCCCTCCACGTCGTTGAAGGGCTCGATCTGCCCCTCCACGGCGAGCGAGATGCGTCCCGTCTCCTCGGAAACGACCACGCCCACCGCGTCCGTCTCCTCGCTCACGCCGAGGGCGGCGCGATGGCGGGTTCCGAGCGCGCGCCCGACCTGGATGTTGCGCGAGAGCGGCAGGAAGCAGCCCGCCGCCACCACGCGGTCGCCCCGCACGAACACGGCGCCGTCGTGCAACGGCGAATACGGCAGGAAGACGCTGATGAGCAGGTCCGCCGACACGAGGGCGTCGAGCTGCACGCCGAGCTCGGCGTAGTGGCGGAGGCCCGTGCTGCGCTCGAGGACGAGGAGGGCGCCGATGCGACGGCCCGCCAGCGACTCCGCCGCGCTCACGACCTCGTCGACGACGTGGGCACGCTCCTGGCCCGCGCTGCCGAAGAGCGTCTGGAGCACGCCGCCCTGCCCCACGCGCGCGAGGGCGCGACGGAGCTCGGGCTGGAAGAGGACCACGAGGGCGATGACCCAGAACGACCAGAAGTTGTCGAGCAGCCAGCGCGTGCTGTAGAGCTCGAGCCGCTGCGCCAGCAGCGAGCCCATCACCAGGAAGCCGAGACCGATCAGCATCTGCACGGCGCGCGTACCCTTGAAGATGACGAAGATCCGGTAGACGACGACGGCGACGAGGGCGATGTCGACGGCATCGCGCCACCGGAAGGCGTCGAGCATCTCTCTCATGGCCGCGGCACCGCCCGCACGCGCTCCGCCACCCGCACGGCGTCGATCGTCTCCGCCACGTCGTGGGCCCGCACGAGGGCCGCCCCCTGCGCGACGGCGAGGGCGGCGGCGGCGAGGGAGCCCGCGAGCCGCGCCGCCGGCTCCGCGCGACCGGTCACGACGCCGAGGAACGACTTGCGCGAGACCCCGACCATGAGCGGCCGTCCGAAGTCGCGCAGGGTCGCGAGCCCGGCGAGGATCTCCACGTCCCACACGTCCGCCGGCACCGCGCCGTCACGAAAGAATCCGATGCCGGGATCGAGCACGACGTGATCGGCGCGTATGCCCGCCGCCGTCGCCCGCTGCAGCGCGCGCGCGAGCACGGCCCGCACGCGACCGAGCGGCGTGGCCGCGTCCGCGTTGCGGGCACGGCCGGCCGGCGCCGCCCCGCCGCCGATCGGCGCCGCTGCGCCGGCCTCCCCGTGCGGTGACGCCATCGCGATGAGACCGGCGTCGTGCGCGGCCACCGCACGCCCGAGGGCGGGATCGGCGAGACCGCTCACGTCGTTGATGACGCGCGCACCGGCTTCGAGCGCGGCGGCGGCAGGACCGGCGTGCATGGTATCGGCGGAAACGGGCACGGGGAGCTTGCCGGCGAGGATCGCCACCGCCCGCGCGAGCCGATCAGTCTCTTCTTCGACGCTGATCGCGGTTTCGAGATAGGGCGCGGTGGAGCGGGCGCCGACATCGATCAGCGTCGCGCCCGCCTCCACCATCGCCATGGCCGCCCGCACGAGCGCGCTCTCGTCCGTGCGAACCGAGCCCGCGTAGAAGGACTCAGGGCTGACGTTGAGGACGCCCATGACGGCGACGGGAAGGCCGTCGCCCACCACCACGCCCCCGAGGATCGCGCGAACCCCACCAGCCACGGCTCAGGATAGCACGCACCTTCATCGGCTCCGCCCCCTGCCCCCCGGGAAAACAAGCCAAATCCCGCATCCGCACGAACCCGCGCGATCGACGTCGCTTCCCTCCCCCGACGAGCGCAGCAAGTCGCGCCCAAGCGCCGGCTCCGCCGGCGCAATCCTGTTGTTGGGGGGAGGCAGGGAGGAGCGCGCCGAAAGGCGCGCGACGACCGTCGGAGCGGGGGCGAAACCCCCCTCCGAGTCTATGCGGGTGCCGCCGCCTCGGAGAACGGACGCGCGCGGAGGATGCGCGCGATTTCCTCGCTGTCGAGCGACTCGCGCTCGAGAAGGGCGCGGGCGAGAGCGTGAAGCTTCTCGATGTTTTCCTCGAGGATCTGCTTGGCGCGGGTGGCGCACTCCATCACGATGCGCTTGATCTCGCTGTCGATGGCGAGCGCGGTCTCCTCGCTGTAGTCCTTCTGGCGGGCCACCTCGCGGCCGAGGAAGATGTGTTCCTCGTTCTTGCCGAAGGTGAGCGGACCCAGCTTGTCCGACATGCCCCACTCGCAGACCATCTTGCGCGCCATCTCGGTCGCCTTCTCCAGATCATCGCCGGCGCCCGTCGTCTGCTGGTGGAGCACGATCTCCTCCGCGGCGCGGCCGCCGAGGAGAATCGTGATGCGGTTGACGAGGTACTCCTTCGAGTAGTTGTACTTGTCGTCCATCGGGAGCTGCATGGTGAGGCCGAGGGCGCGCCCGCGCGGGATGATCGTCACCTTGTGGAGGGGATCGGCGCCGGGCAGGAAGTCCGCCACCAGCGCGTGGCCCGCCTCGTGGTAGGCGATCGTCCGCTTCTCGTTGTCGCTGATGATCATGGAGCGTCGCTCCACGCCCATCAGGACCTTGTCCTTCGCGTTCTCGAAGTCGGGCATCTCGACGAGCTTCTTGTTCTGCCGCGCCGCGAGGAGGGCGGCCTCGTTGACGAGGTTGGCGAGATCGGCGCCGGAGAAGCCGGGCGTGCCCCGCGCCAGGACCTTCAGCTCCACGTTGGGCGCGAGCGGGATGCGGCGAGCGTGGACGCGGAGGATTTCCTCGCGGCCCTTGACGTCCGGACGCGGCACCACCACCTGGCGGTCGAAGCGGCCGGGGCGGAGCAGCGCGGGGTCGAGCACGTCGGGACGGTTGGTGGCGGCGATCAGGATGACGCCCTCGTTGGTTTCGAAGCCGTCCATCTCGACGAGGAGCTGGTTCAGCGTCTGCTCGCGCTCGTCGTGGCCACCGCCGAGCCCGGCGCCGCGATGGCGACCGACGGCGTCGATCTCGTCCATGAAGATGATGCACGGCGCGTGCTTCTTGCCCTGCTCGAACAGGTCACGCACGCGGGAAGCGCCCACGCCCACGAACATCTCGACGAAATCGGATCCCGAGATCGAGAAGAAGGGAACGTTGGCCTCGCCCGCGATCGCCTTCGCGAGCAGGGTCTTGCCGGTTCCGGGCGGCCCCACCAGCAGCACGCCCTTCGGGATCTTGCCGCCGAGCTTCTGAAACTTCTGCGGGTCCTTGAGGAAGTCGATGATCTCGCGCAGCTCTTCCTTGGCCTCGTCGACGCCCGCCACGTCCTGGAACGTGACCTTGTTCTGCTTCTCCGAGATCAGGCGCGCGCGTGCCTTCCCGAAGGAAAGCGCCTTGGCGCCGCCGCCCTGCATCTGGCGCATGAAGAAGATCCACACGCCGATGAAGAGCAGCATCGGCACCCATTGTAGAAATATCGCGTACCAGGGGTTGGTGTCGGGCGGCTTCACGGCGATGCGGACGCCGCGGTCGCGCAGGCTCTTGATCAGGTCAGGATAATCGACGATGTAGGTCCGCTGGGTCTGCGCGCTGTCCTTCAGGTTGTAGGTCACAAGGTTGCCGCGGATGACCACGGACTCGACGCGGCCCTGGTCCACGGCCTTCAGGAATTCCGAGAAGTTCGGCTGTTCTTGCCCGCTCTGCTGGGCGCCCTGGAAGACGGTGAAGAGCAGGATGACGATGAGGCCGATCACCATCCAGAGAGCGAGGTTTTTGTAGACGTTCATGCGTCGGTATTATAGCACCCGGCGGGAAAACTGACCCGGCGCGTCAGCCGTCGTCGAGGGCCGCCACGTACGGCAGGTTCCGATAGATGCCGCCGTGGTCGAAGCCATACCCCACTACGAAGACGTTCGGGATCGTGAACCCGATGTAGTCGATGTCGACCTCCACCTCCCGCCGCTCGATCTTGTCCACCAGCACGCAGACGCGGACGCTGGCGGGGTGGCGCGCGAGGAGCATGCGCTTCAGGTAGGAGATCGTGAGGCCGGTGTCGACGATGTCCTCCACGATCAGCACGTGACGGCCGTCGATCGGCATGGAGAGGTCCGAGAGCAGGCGCACCACCCCCGAGGGTCGGGTGCCGCTGTCGTAGCTGCCGAGGCCGATGAAGTCGGTGGTGACGTCGAGGTTGATGGCGCGGATCAGATCCGCCATGAAGATGAACGCCCCCTGGAGAATCCCGACCAGGATCGGCGTCTGCCCCACATAGTCGCGGCTGATGGCCTCCCCGAGCTCGGCCACGCGGCTCTTCAGCTCCTCTTCGGTGATGAGCACGCGGCCGGGACGCATGCCGGTGCGCGAAGCGGCGCTCACCGCACGGTGACGAACGTGGGCAGGCGGAAGTCGTTCCGGAGGCGGACGGCGGCGGCGTCGGCGTCGGCGCGCGTCGCGAAGTTACCGACGCGGACACGGTAACGTCCGGCACCGGCGTCGGTCTCCGTCAGATACGCGTCGTGACCGGCCGCCGCCAGCGTCGCGCGCAGCGTCTCCGCGGGCGGCTTCGCCGTGTAGGCCGCCACCTGGACCGTGAACGTGCGTCCCCCGGCGAGGAGGGCGGCGTCCCGCGTCACCGGTGCCCCATCTCCGCCCGACGGCGGCGATGGCTCCGGACGTCGCGTCGGCTCGCGCCAGGCCTTTGGCGCCGGCGGCGGCGCCGTGAGTGGCGCCGTCAGCTCTTGATAGAAGGTCAGGCGCGGGCCGGATTCGGGCGCCGCCGGGCGCGTGCCGCGCGCGGATACGTCGGGGGCGGGCTTGATGACGGGCGCCGCCGAGTAGCGGCCCACGTAGAGACCCACGCCGAACGTCGTTCCAAGGACGGTGAGACAGCCCACGAGGAACAGCATCGTCCCCGTTCCGCTTCCCGACTGCTGTCGGCGGCGCGGACGCGGGCTCACATCGTCTCCGGCGCGCGCACGCCGAGAAGATCGAGGCCGTTGCGAATCACCTGTCCCACCGCGGAGTGGAGGGCGAAGCGCGCGAGCAACAGGCGGCGGTCGTCCTGGATCACGCGATGGGCCTTGTAATAAGGATGGAAGAGCCCCGCCAGCTCCTGGAGCCAGTACGCCAGCCGATGCGGCTCGCGCGCGCGGGCGGCGGCGGCGGCGAATTCGGGATACTGGAGCAGCCGCTTGATGAGGGCTTGCTCCTCGGGCAGCGCGAGGGGCGTCATGTCGATCGCCTCCCACGCGGGCACCCCGATCTTCTGCTCGGCGAGCTGACGACGGATGGACGCCACGCGCGCGTGTGCGTACTGGACGTAGTAAACGGGGTTGTCCGCGGACTGCCGCGTCGCCACCGCGAGGTCGAACTCGAGTGGACTGTCGTGACGGCGCCCAAGGAACGTGAAGCGGGCGGCATCGCGCCCGACTTCCTCCAGCAGCTCCTCCATGAGGACGAATTCACCGCGACGCTTGGACATCCGCACCGGCTGCCCGTCGCGCAGCAGCGTCACG
>DASXSB010000086.1:0-4118 GCA_036506275.1 Candidatus Methylomirabilota bacterium
AGACAACGAGGTGGCGGTGGTGACCGCGGACGGCGTCGACCTTTCCACGCTCGACGACACGCCCGTCCAGCGGGAGCCGGTGAGGATCCTCTGGGATCCGATCATGGCCGAGAAGGGCGGCTACCGGCACTTCATGCTGAAGGAGATCTACGAGCAGCCGCGCGCGATCACCGATACCTTCCGCGGCCGCGTCGCCCCCGAAACGGGCAGCATCGTCCTCCCCGACGTGAATCTCGACCCGTCTACGGTGAAGCGCATCGAGCGCGTCGTCTTCGTCGCGTGCGGTACCGCGTTCCACGCCGCCATGCTGGGACGGACGATGGTGGAACGGCTGGCCGGGATCCCGGCCGAGGTCGACCTCGGCTCCGAGTTCAGGTATCGAGACGCCATCGTGGGTCCGGAGACGCTCGTGGTCGCCGTCTCGCAGTCGGGAGAGACGGCGGACACGCTGGGGGCGGTGAAGGCGGCCCAGCTCAAGGGCTGCCCGATTCTCGCCATCACCAACGTGGTCGGCTCCGCACTCGCGCGTGAGGCGACGGGCGTGCTCTACATGCACGCGGGCCCCGAGATCGGCGTTGCCTCCACGAAGGCGTTCACGACCATGATCGTGGCCACGTACCTGCTCGCGCTCTCCCTCGGCCGCCAGCGCGGCGCTCTCACCGCGGAGGACGTCAAGAAGCGCATCCAGGACCTCGTGGAGATCCCGCGCCTGGTGGAGGCGACGCTCGAGCACGACGCCGCCATCGCGGCGCTCGCGCGCTCGCTCAGCACCGCCTCCGACTTCCTGTACCTCGGCCGGGGCGTCCAGTTCCCGATCGCCCTCGAGGGCGCGTTGAAGCTGAAGGAGATCTCCTACATCCATGCCGAGGGCTACGCGGGCGGCGAGATGAAGCACGGCCCCATCGCGCTCATCGCCGACGGGTTGCCCGTGGTCGCCCTCGCGCCCCGCGACGCCTCCTACGACCGCATGCTCGGCAACATCGAGGAGGTGCGCGCGCGTGACGGCCTCGTCATCGCGATCACGAATCCCGGGGATCGGGCGGTGGCGGCCAAGGCCGCGCACGTCATCGAGGTCCCGGCGGCGGCGGAGTTGCTGGCGCCCATCCTCACCGTGATTCCGCTCCAGCTCCTCGCGTACCACGTGGCCGTGCGCCGCGGCTGCGACGTCGACCAGCCGCGCAACCTCGCCAAGAGCGTCACCGTCGAGTAGCGACATCGACCGCGTCTTCTTCGTGCTCGGCGCCCTCTCGGGAGGCCTCGCCGTCGCCCTCGGCGCCTTCGGGGCGCACGCCCTCCGCGATCGCATCAGCCCGCAGATGCTCCAGGTGTTCGACACCGGCAACCGACAGCACATGTTCCACGCGCTGGCATTGCTGGCGGTGGCGTGGGCGAGCACGCGGTGGCCGGCGGGGCCGGTGGCCGCGGCCGGCTGGCTCTTCGTGGCCGGCACCGTGCTCTTCTCTGGGAGCCTCTACGCGCTGGCGGTGACGGGACAGCGCTGGCTCGGCGCCATCACCCCGCTCGGCGGCGTCGCCTTCATCCTCGGCTGGGTGGCCCTCGCGTGGGCGGCGTGGACCTCGCGCTGAGCTAAGCGCGATCCACGGCCGACCGGATCTCTCCCGTCACACGATCGAGGATCTCCACCATCTCGCCGACGCTGTCGCGGCGGAAGTCGAGCATCACGTGACTCACCCCCAGCGCCTTGTACTGTGCGAGCTGATCGATCACCGCCTGCGATGACCCGCTGGTGAGATCGGGACCGAGGCGCACGCGCACGGAGAGCGTGATGGTCGAGAAGTCGCGACGCGCTTCGTCGGCGGCCGCGCGCAGGCGGGCGATTCCGGCGCGCAGCTCCGCCGGCGGCTTCGACGTCGCGTGCCAGCCATCGCCGAGGGCGACCACGCGACGAAACGCGCCGGGGCTGTCGCCGCCCACCCACAACGGCGGATGCGGCTTCTGCACGGGCCTGGGCGCGAAGCCGAGGTCGGCGAAACGATAGAACTCGCCCGAGAACGCGGGCTTGTCGGCCGTCCACAGCTCCTTGAAGATGCGGAGGATCTCGTTGGCCTGGCGACCGCGCGCGTGGAACGGCGCTCCCAGCGCGTCCAGCTCCTCCTTCCACCAGCCCACGCCCACGCCGCAGATCAATCGCCCCCCGGAGAGGGCGTCGATGGTCGTCAGCATCTTCGCCATCACGATGGGGTGACGATGGCCGAGGATGAAGACGGACGCGCCGATGCGCGCGCGCGTGGTGCACACGGCGGCCGCCGCCAGCACCGCCACCGGCTCCAGGTACGGCATGTCGGGAGGATGGGGAAATCGCCCACCGGGATACCCGGCGCTGACCGTACGCGGGAAGACGACGTGGTCGCTGACCCAGAGCGACGCAATCCCCCGCGCCTCCGCCTCGCGACTGAACGTGAGGAGCGCCTCGCGGGTAGCGACGGGGCCTTGCGTGGGGAGATGGCAGCCGATGTCCATGAACGCCTCCAGGTGAGAGCGGTACGTCCGTTTACCACTCCCGCCGCCCCAAGGGAAGAGGGGTTGCTGTACAATTCGAGCGTCGTGCTCGACGTCGATCGGCTCCTCGAAGGACTGAACCCTCCTCAGCGCGAAGCGGTGACCGCCGGCGACGGACCTCTCCTCGTCCTCGCTGCCGCCGGCAGCGGAAAGACGCGAGTGATCACCCATCGCATCGCCCACCTCCTCGGCGTGCAGGGGGTGCATCCGCGGAACCTCCTCGCGGTGACGTTCACGAACAAGGCGGCGGGCGAGATGGCGCGGCGAGTGGAAGCGCTCGTGCAGCCGGTGGGATTGCGGGCGCCGCTGCTGGCGACGTTTCACTCGGCCTGTGTGCGCATCCTTCGCAAGCACATCCGCCATCTCGGCTACCCGAGCCACTTCACGATCTACGACGAGGACGACCGCGCCGCCCTCGTGAAGGAGTGCATGCGCGAGGAAGGCCTCGAGGAGCGGCCGCTGACGCCGGGCATGGTGGTGCACAGGATCAGCGCCGCCAAGAACCTGATGCACACCGCCGAGCAGATGGAGGCGCAGGCGCGGGGCCCGCGGGAGGAGAAGCTGGCCGCCGTGTTCCGGCGTTACCAGGCGCGGCTGCTGGCGGCGGGGGCGGTGGACTTCGACGACTTGCTGCTGCTCACCGTCCGCTTGTTCGACGAGCACCCCGACGTCCTCGCCTGGTACCGCGGGCTCTGGCGTCACGTCCTCGTGGACGAGTACCAGGACACCAACCGCGCCCAGTACCGGATCATCCGCCAGCTCACGGGCGAGCATCGGAACATCTGCTGCGTGGGCGATCCCGACCAGAGCATCTACAAGTGGCGCGGCGCCGACATCCGCAACATCCTCGACTTCGAGACGGATTACCCGGGGACGCGGCTCGTCCGGCTCGAGCAGAACTATCGCTCCACCAAGCGCATCCTCGCCATCGCGAGCGCGGTCATCGCCAACAACGTCTCCCGCAAGGAGAAGGCGTTGTGGACGGAGAACGGGGAGGGCGAGACGGCCGCGCTCTACCGCGGCTGGGACGAGCACGAGGAGGCGAACTTCGTGGCGCAGCGGATCCTCGCCGCGCGCGCGGAGGGATTCCCGTACGAGGAGGTTGCGGTCTTCTATCGCACCAATGCCCAGTCGCGTGTCCTGGAGGATGCGCTCCGCCGCGCCTCCATTCCGTACGTGATCGTGGGCGGCGTCCGCTTTTACGAGCGTAAAGAGGTCAAGGACGCGCTCGCGTACCTGCGCCTCCTCGTGAATCCCGCCGACGACGTGGCCTTCCGGCGCGCCGTGCAGGCGCCCAGCCGCGGCGTGGGACGGACCACCCTCACGCGCCTCGAAGAGGTGGTCGGCCGCGAAGGCCGGCCCTTGCTTGCGGTGGCCGCCTCGCCGCCCGCCGACGTGACGGGGAAGCCGCGGCGGGGCCTGGAAGACTTCGTCGCCCTCATGGCCACCCTCCGCGCCCGCCGCGAGACGACGCCGCTCCCCGCCTTTCTCGACGCCGTGCTCGACCTCTCCGGCTATCGTGCCGAGCTGCGCGGCGAGCGCTCCGCGGAGGCGGAGGCGCGCCTGGAGAACCTCGAGGAGCTCATCGCGGCCGTCGA
>DASXSB010000087.1:0-8956 GCA_036506275.1 Candidatus Methylomirabilota bacterium
GACCGCGTGCATTCGGGCGACGCGGTGTTCATGCCGCACGCGGCCGACGCGGCCCGGCGCCAGCGGGCGCCGCTGCCGCCGGCGTGCCCGACCATCATGCGCGACGCGCTCGAGCGCACGCTCGATTTCGCGCCCGGCACCCGCTTCGCGTACTCCAACGTCGGCTACTGCATCCTGGGCCGCGTCATCGAGCGCGTTACAGGCACGTCCTACGAAGCCTACGTACGCGCGCGCGTGCTGGCGCCGGCGGGAGTGACGCGGATGAAAGTGGGGCGCACGCTGGAGGCGGCGGAGGGGGAGGTCACGTACTACGACTACGACGGGGCCAAGGACGTTACAGCCATGCCGGGACTCGGCCTCAAGCGCGCCGCGCAACCGTACGGCGGCTTCGCCATCGAGACGATGGATTCCTACGGCGGGTGGATCGGCGCTCCCGTCGACTATCTAAGATTCATCCTCGCCATCGACGGCCGGCGCGGCGCCGCGCTTCTCACTCCCGCCACGCTCGCCCGCATGAACGCACCGTCCCGGCTTCCGGAGGCGAGGGGCACGGATTACGACGGCGCCAACGACCGCGTCGCCCTCTACGGGCTCGGCATTAACGTCCGCCCCGTGAAGAACGGGATCACGCTGTGGCACACGGGATCGCTGCCGGGCACCAGCACCATCGCCGTGCGAACGGCCGACGGTTTCGCGTGGGTCGCCGCCTTCAACGGCCGGCCGAAGGACAAGAACGCGTTCCGGGCCGAGGTCGATCGCGGCCTGTCGGCGGCCAAGAACGCCGTGATGTGGTGGCCGCGGGGCGACCTGTTCGGAGCGACAGCCGTGAGACAGTCGGGGCCGTGATGAAGAGGAGGCACCCATGCGAGCCGTGATCGCGCTCACCCTGCTGGGGCTTCTGATCCTGGCCGGATCGCCGACGTCGGGCCAGGCGCCGAAGTCCGGCGGGATGCTCACGCTGCGCCTGCGCGAAGACCTGCCGCAGGGCTTCGCCATGCACGAGACCGTGACCATCTCCACGATGTGGCCGGCCATGCCGTGCTTCAGCAACCTCGTGATGTTCGACCCCCTCAAGCCCACGCATAGCGCGGAGACGGTGATCGGTGAGCTCGCCGAGCGATGGTCGTGGCAGGACAACTATCGCAACCTGGTCTTGTTCCTGCGAAAGGACGTGACCTGGCACGATGGGAAGCCGTTCAGCGCCGCCGACGTGAAATTCACGTTCGACCTGGTGCGAGAAGCGCCGGAGGCGGGCGCCAAGCTCAGGATCAATCCGCGCCGGGAGTGGTACGCCAACGTCGAGAGCGTGGACGCCATCGATTCGGCGACGGTGGTGTTTCGTCTCAAGCGGCCGCAACCGGCGCTCCTGCTGATGCTCGCCTCCGGCTACACGCCGATCTATGCCGCTCATCTGTCGCCCGCGAGCTACCGGACCGGCTGCGTCGGCACGGGACCGTTCAAGCTCAAGGAGTGGCGCAAGGGCGAATTCGTGGAGTACACGAGGAACCCGCACTACTTCATGAAGGGACGGCCGCATCTCGACAGCCTGCGCTACGTCATCATCGCCGAGCGCGCCATGGCCACCGGCGCCCTCGAGCTGGCCCGGGTGGACGCGGCGTTCCCGGGGGAGACGACGAAGCCGACGGGCGACCGCCTCCGGCAGACGGTGCCGAAGCTCGTCGTGACGGAGGTCAACTCGAGCGTCTTCGATTCACTCATCGTCAATACGCGGAAGGCGCCCTTCAACCACGCCGGGGTCCGCGAGGCCTTGAGTCGCGCCATCGACCGCCGCGCCTTGATCAACGCGGTATATCAGGGGGGCGCTGCGCTGGGGGCGACGATGGGGCCGCGGACGGCGGGCGCGTGGGGCCTTGTCGAGAGCGACCTTCGCACGCTCCCCGGCTACGGCCGGCCCGCAGACGAGAAGGCGAAGGCGCGCACGCTGCTGAGCGCCGCCGGCTTTGGTCCCGGCAAGGCACTGAAGGTCGAGCTGCTCACACGCGCGCTGCCCGCGTTCGCGGACGTGGCGGCGTTCGTGGTCAACGAGATGCGGAGCGTCGGCGTGGAGGCGTCCCTGCGGCAGGTGGACACGGCGCAGTGGTATCCGCTGCTCACGCGAGGCGATTTCGAGCTCGGGGTCGATCGCACCGGCATCGCGGACGATCCCGACGCCAACTTCTACGAAAACTTCACGTGTGGCTCGCCCCGCAATTATTCAGGGTACTGCGACGACAAGATCGCGGCCCTGATCGATCAGCAATCCCAGGAGCTCGATCCCGCCCGGCGCATCGCCCTCGTGCACACGGTCCAGAAGAAGCTCGAGGAGACGGCGGCGCGCCCGGTCCTGTGCTGGCGCCTCGACTATTTCGCGGCGTGGCCGTACGTGAAGAATCTCGTCCCGCACCAGTCGATCTACAGCTGGGGCAGGATGCAGGAGGTGTGGCTCGACAAGTAGTCGGGTCAGGCGGCGCCGGTGAGGATTGCCATCACCTGCGGCGCTGCCGTCGCCGCCCGCGTCCGCAGCTCCGCCGGCGTGAGGCTGCCGATCGGATGGGGGACGACGACGAACGGATAGAGCGGGTTCCCGCAGATCACGGCCTGAGCTTTCGCGCTGGCGATGAACTGGTCGGTGCAGATCACCGCCGTGGGCACGCCCCGCCGGTCCAACTCGATCCCGTCGTGCAGACTGCACGTGCTGCAGGAGCCTCAATCGCCGATGGCGGTCACGACGACATCGCAGCGGGCGGCGAGCGCCTCCAGCGTCGTGTCGTCGGCCACTCGGCTCGCGCTCGACTTCGTCATGAGCACGACCTCGCGGAGGCGGTAGCGCGCGGCGAGCTCATCGCGCACCAGGCTCAACAGCACGTCGCCGTTGACCTTGCTGTTGCTGAGCAACCCGACCACCTTGCCGTCGAGGCCGTCGATGCGCTTGGCGAGGCTGCTCTCCGCCGGCGCGGGGGCGACGGTGGGATCGAGGATCCTGATCATGGGGGGCCTCCTCTCGCGGGCCGGATTTCACGGGTGACCGCGAGCGAATTGCGCTCGCGGCTCCAGGACGGGATGAACGCGGAGTGACCGCCGGCGCCGCCGCCCGCCACCACGATATGGATGTCGTCGGGGCCGGTTCCCCGGTGGATCCAGTGCGTCTCGTCGTCCGGGATGACGGCGCCCGCGAGCTTGCCGCCGCGCTTGAGATCGGCGCGTGTGCGCCGCGCCCGGGCGTAGAGCGCCTCTCTGATGCGCGGCTTCGTCCATCCATCGCGCGCGAGCATCGCGACGTGCTCGGGGGCGAGCACGACCACCGATTCGCCGCGGCTGAAGCTGCCCAGTCCGGCCATGGCGTCCGCCACGGCCACGACGATGGCGTCGGCCGTCTCGCCGTAGTGGCTCAGGATGTTGTGCGGCCCTTCCGCCGCGAACACCGTGACCGTGCTCGCTTCGCGTGCGAAGCCGCGCGTCACGTGCAGCGGCTCCCACGGATTGGCTTCCTCGTTCTCCGCGATGCAGTACGTGTACTTTCCGGGATGGCCCTGCGTGGAGCGGTCGAGGGTGCCGGGCTGGGCGCCGAGCGCATTGAGCGTGATGAGCCGGAGGGCGCGCCCGACCGTCGCGTTGGCCCGCCACCCGGGGCCGAAGACGTTCGTCCCGGAGTTGAACCCGAGGGCCTCGCGGACGGGGCCGTTGACGATGACGAGCGTCGCCGAACCGCCGGTGCTCGTGATCGCGCCGTGGAGCGTGAAGGCGGGATCGGCCATCGCCTCCAGCGCGGCGAGCAGCACCGGCATGTATTCGGGCCGGCATCCCGCGAGCACGGCGTTGATGGCGATCTTCTCCGCGGTCACCGCGCGGCGTCGCACCGGCTCCGTGAGGACGATGGCGCCGGGATCGAGACCGGCGGCGTCGAGACACGCGTGCACGCTGTCTTCGGTGGCGGGAACCACGGGCAACCCATCGCTCCAGCCGCGGTCGAAGTAGGTCTCGACGGCTTCCGCCCAACCCGGGACGGAGAGCGCATCCGCGGTCAGCTTCGCGGGCGAGCTCCGCATGCGCGGCTCAGCGCTCCTCGCGGTAGTCGAGCCCCGCCTGCGCGAACTTCGGCTTCGCGTCGGCGCGGGTGAGGAAGGCGACGAACGCACGGGCGGCGGCGGGCGCGTCGCTCTGGGCCACGATTCCCGCCGAGTACACGGTGAGCTTTTGCAGCTCCTTCGGCAGCGGGCCGACGAGGGTGACGCCCTTGACGGGAACGATCTCGCTGATCTGGTGCGCCACCAGCTCCACGTCGCCCTTGGCCACCAGCTCGGCGGGATAGCCGCCGGGAACGAGCGTGGTCTTGGGCTTGACGGCGTCGGCGATGCCGAGCCGCTGCAGCACGCTCGCGAAGTGAATGCCGCTCGTCGCGCCCTGCGCGGGATCGACGTACACGATCGACTTCGCCGCCAGCAGCGTCTGCTTGAGGGCGTCGGCGGTGGAGATGTCGGGGCGCGGAGCGCCTTCGCGCACGCCCACTCCCATCCCCGTGCGGCCGATGTCGGTTCGGCTGCCCGGCACCACCGCGCCCTGACGCGCCATCTCGTCGACGGCCACGTCGGTCATGATCACGACGTCGGCGCGCTCGCCCGTGGCGAGCTTGTTCCGGATGACGCCGACCGTCCCGAAGGTGAGCTTCACGGTATTGCCGGTCTCGCGCTCGAAGGCCTGCGCCAGCTCGGTGACGATGGAACGTACGGCGCCCGCACTCAGCACGTTCACCTCGGCCGCCTGGGCCGGCGCCGCCGCCAGCCACGCGGCGACGATCGCGAATACGACCACGAGCCGGTTGCCCATCACAGTCCTCCTTCGGGCGGCCGCGTCGGCCGCCGTCGCTGTCGAGGGGATCGCGCGAACCGAATTCTACCGCCGGCCGGCGTCGTCGGCAGGATAGCTCCGGAGACGCACGCCCGACTCCTTGTCGAACACGTGGTACCGATGGAACGTCACCCACGCCGGATCGCCGACGACGAAGCGCTGGCCGCCCGCGCCTTGAGCGTGGATCTCGTCCTCGCCGATGCGAATGCTCACGGTGGTGGCGTTCTTCATGGGCAGGCTCAGCACGGCGGTGATCGTTCCCCGGATGCTGTCGGGCGTCGGCGTCGCCGACAGGCCGACTTCGTCGGGCCGCACGCCGACCCGCGCCCTTCCGGAGGCCCGCTCCCGGGGCAGGGATCCCGCATCGATGAAGCTGATGGGCGGGGCGCCGGTGTGCACATTGAGGAACCCGGCCACGAACGCGTTCGTGGGCCGGGCGTAGATCTCCTCGCAGCTCCCGACCTGCTCGATCCGCCCCCGGCTCATGATCGCGAGCACGTCGCCGAGGATCAGCGCTTCGTTGTGGTCGTGGGTCACGTAGACGGTGGTGATGGAGAACTGCCGCAACAGGATCTTCAGGTTCACGCGATACTTTTCGCGCAGGGCCTGGTCGAGGTTGGCGAAGGGCTCGTCGACGAGGAAGAGCGCGGCATCCCTGGTGATGCAGCGGGCGAGGGCCACCCGCTGCTTCTCGCCGCCGGACAGCGTGGCGGGCTTCCGGTCCAGCAGATGCGCGAGCTCGACCCCCATCAGCTCGCTCGTGCGCTGGTACTTGGCGGCCGCCAGCGCGTCGAGCGCGGGCGTCTTCTTTCTGAACAGGAAATACGAGAGGACGTTCGTGCGGGATTTCAGGTGCGGATAGAGCGCGTAATTCTGAAAGACCATGCCGATGCCGCGATCGCCAGGCCGTACGCCGTCCATGTCGACCCCGTCGTAGCGCACCGCTCCCGAGTCCGGCGCCAGGAGTCCGGCAATGATTTTCAGAACGGTGGTCTTGCCGCATCCGCTGGGTCCGAGGATGACCGTCGTCTGGCCATCCAGAATGGTGAGGCTCAGATTCTGGAGGGAGAACGTCGCTCCGCGCGCGTTCCCGCTCGACGCCGAGGCGGATTCGGCGGGGGACCGGTCACGGTTGGTGAGCGTCTTGGACACGTCGATCAGCTCCACTCGCGCCATGACCACGCCCCCCCTTCAAATCCTTGCCGGCTGGGCTAAATTATGTCCCATGACCACGCCCCCCGATCACGACCACGGCTCCGAGCTCTCGGAGACGCAGCTCCGCGTGCGCGCTCTCGAGAGCATCTTGACCGAGAAGGGCTACGTCGATCCCGCCGCGCTCGACCGGATCGTCGAACACTACGAGACGAGGACCGGCCCCCACATCGGCGCCCGCGTCATCGCGAAGGCGTGGGTGGATCCCGAGTTCAAGGCCGCGCTGCTCGCCGACGCCACGCGCGCGGTCACCGCCCTCGGCCTCTCGCAGCGCGTGGGCGATCACCTGATCGCGGTGGAGAACACACCCGCCGTCCACAACATGGTCGTCTGCACGCTCTGCTCCTGCTACCCCTGGGACGTCCTCGGCCTCCCCCCCGTCTGGTACAAGTCGGCGCCGTATCGTTCGCGCGCGGTGATGGACCCGCGCGGGGTGCTCGCCGACTTCGGTGTCACCCTGCCGCCGACCACCGAGATCCGCGTGTGGGACTCGACGGCGGAGACGCGCTTCATGGTGGTGCCGCCGCGGCCGGCGGGCACGGAAGGCTGGAGCGAAGAGCGGCTCGCGTCGCTGGTCACGCGTGACTGCATGATCGGCACCGGGCTACCGCGGCAACCGACCGAGGCCGGCTCATGAACGGCGTCCACGACATGGGCGGAATGCACGGCTTCGGCAAGGTGGAGCCGGAGCCGAACGAGCCCGCGTTCCACGCGGAGTGGGAAGCGCGCGTGCTCGCCATGCAGCGGGCCATGGTCTTCTCGGGGGCCTGGAACATCGACATGTCGCGCTCGGCGCAGGAGCGGCTGCCCGCTCAGGTCTATCTCGCCGTCTCCTACTATCAGCGCTGGGCGCTCGGGATGGAGAAGAGCGCCCTCGAGAAAGGTCTCATCGACGCCGACGAGCTCGCCGCCGGCCACGCCCTGCGTCCCGGCAAGCCCCTCACCCGCGTGTTGACCAAGGACGACGTCGGGCGCGTGCTCGCGCGTGGTTCGTTCGGCCGCGACCCCCACGCGCCGGCGCGCTTTCACGCGGGCGATTGCGTGCGGGCGAAGAACATCAATCCGACCGGCCATACGCGGCTGCCCCGCTACGTGCGGGGCCGGGTGGGAACGGTGGAGGCGATCCGCGGCTGCCACGTCTTCCCGGACTCCGTGACGACGGGCGGCGGCGAAAATCCGCAGTGGCTCTACACGGTGGTCTTCGACGGGCGCGAGCTGTGGGGCGATCGTGCCGACCCGACGGTGAGGGTGTCGGTGGAAGCGTTCGAGCCCTATCTGGATCCGGCCTGACATGACGGTCGATCCCGTCGCCGCCCGCCGCGCCGCCGACGTCGTGCCCGGCATTCCGCGCGATGCCGAGGGGCCGGTGTTCCGGGAGCCGTGGGAGGCGCAGGCGTTCTCCATGGCCCTCGCGCTCCACGAGCGGGGCGTCTTCACGTGGACGCAGTGGGCGGCCACGCTCGCCGAGGAGATCAAGCGCGCGCAGGCGGCGGGGGATCCGGATACGGGCGAGACGTATTACCGCCACTGGCTCGCCACGCTCGAGCGGCTGGTGGCGGAAAAGGGCATCGCGAGTCGCGGCACCCTCGCGCGCTATCGCGAGGCCTGGGACCGCGCCGCCGACCGCACGCCGCACGGGAAACCGATCGAGCTATCGCCGGACGATTTCGCCTGAGCGTCGGGCGACGATCGAGATCTGGCTGGAGGTGACGATGCTGCCCCACGAGACCGCCCCCGCGCTCCACCCGCAGGCCAAGGCCGTGATCGATCTCATCATCAAGTCGGGGCGGCCGCCGTACCACATGCTGTCGCCGAAGGACGCCCGTCAGATGTTCCGCGACACGCGCCCGGCCTCGACGCCGCCCGCGCCGGACATCGGAACGGTGAAGGACATCACGGTCGAAGGCGGGGAGGGGCCGATCCCCGCGCGCGTCTACCGTCCGCACGGCGTGCCGGCATCGCAGGCGCTCGCGGGCCTGGTCTTCTTCCATGGCGGCGGCTGGGTGATCGGTGACCTCGAGACCCACGACGTGCTGTGCCGCCAGCTCACGGCGGGCGCCGGCATCAGCGTGGTCAACGTCGATTATCGAGTGGCGCCGGAGCACAAGTTTCCGGCCGCCGTCGACGATGCGTGGGCGGCCACCCGGTGGATCGCCGCCCACGCGACCGAGCTCGGCATCGACGCCAGCCGTCTCGCCGTAGGGGGCGACAGCGCCGGCGGCAATCTGGCCGCCGTGGTGGCGCTGCTCGCGCGCGACGCGGGGGCGCCCGCCATCGCGTTCCAGGCGCTGATCTATCCCGTGTGCGACGTGAGCGCGGAGTCGCCGTCGTACGTGGACTTCGCGGACGGCTTCATGCTCACGCGCGACTCGATGCGCTGGTTCATCGCGCACTATCTCCGCGGCCGGGACGACGCCGCCGACTGGCGCGTGTCGCCGCTGCGGGCGCCGTCGGTGGCGGGGGTGGCGCCGGCGCTGGTGGTGACGGCCGGGTTCGATCCGCTCCGCGACGAGGGCGACGCTTACGCCAGAAAGCTCCGCGAGGCGGGCGTGCGCGTGGACAGCCTGTGCTACGGCGGGATGATCCACGGCTTCGCGCCCATGGGGCGGCTCATCGAGAGCGGCAATCGCGCGGTGGCCCACGTGGCGGCGACGCTCCGAGAAGCGCTGTGAACACCACCCTCGAGATCTTCTCCGACTACGTATGACCGTTCTGCTGGCTGGCGGAGCCAGCCGTGCGCGACCTCGCGCGCACCGAGCAGGGCATCGACTTCGTCTGGCGCGCGTACGAGCTGCGGCCGGAGCCGGTGCCGCCCCTCGATCCCGACGGCGACTACATCCGGAACGCGTGGAAGAACTCGGTGTACCCGCTCGCGGAGAAGCTCGGCGTCACCATGAAG
>DASXSB010000088.1:0-37465 GCA_036506275.1 Candidatus Methylomirabilota bacterium
GCTTCCTTGCCCGCCTTGCGGCACGTGAGCACGGCCTTCTTGATGTGCTCGCCGTTGGCGCACGCCAGCATCAGCTTGGGGCTCGCCTTGTTGACTCCCATCACGAAGTGGAAGTCGTTCATCTGCACCTTGCCGGCGCCGCCGCCACCGGTGCCGCCGCTGTGGGTGCCGCTCTGCGCCTCACCCCACGACCACGACTCCAGCTGGATCTCGCCCTTGTGCTTGCTGTCCCCGCTCTCGCCATCGATGCCGTCGATCTTCAGGAAGTAGTCGACAAGCGCCATCCCCGTATCCCCTCCGCTCGCTCGAGCCCGTTATGCGGGACCGTTCCCGCCCCTCGTCCGCCCGGAACGCCCGGGCGCGCCCTGCCCGTCCTACTTCCGTGTCGACGCCGGCAGCTCCGCCACCAGACGCAGCGACACCGACAGCTCGTCGAGCTGGAAGTGCGGGCGCAGGAAGGCGGCCGCGCGGTACACACCCGGCTTGCCCGGAACCTCCGACACCTCGATGCGCGCATCGCGCAACGGGTACTGAGCCTTGGTCGCGGGCGAGGCGTTGTCGTCCGGCGTCACGTAGTTCGAGATCCACCGATTCAGGAACCGCTCGCAGTCGGAGCGGGACATGAAGCTGCCGATCTTGTCGCGCATCATCGCTTTTAGATAATGGGCGAAGCGCGAGACGGCCATGATGTACTGGAGCTGCGTCGATAGCCGCGCGTTGGCGTTGGCGGCGTCGGTGTCGTACTTCTTTCCCTTCTGCGCGGACTGGGCGCCGAAGAAGGCCGCGTAGTCCGTGCCCTTGCAGTGCACGAGGGGCATGAAGCCGAGGTCGGACAGCTCCTTCTCCCGCCGGTCCGTGATCGCGATCTCGGTCGGGCACTTCAGGGCGACCTCGCCCTCGTCGGTCTTGAAGGTGTGGGTGGGCAGACCCTGCACGAGGCCGCCGCCCTCCACGCCGCGGATGGCGGCGCACCAGCCGTACTTCGCGAAGGCCTCCGTGAGGCGGGTGGCCATGGCGAAGGCGGCGTTGCCCCACAGGTACTTCGCGTGATCCTTGCCGTCCACGTCCTCCGTGAACTGGAACGCCTCCACCGGCACCGTCTCCGGCCCGTACGGCAGCCGCATCAAAATGTGGGGAAGGGTGAGGCCCACGTACCGCGAATCCTCCGACTCCCGGAACGACTTCCACTTCGCGTAGTCCACGCTCTCGAAGATCTTGGCGAGGTCGCGGGGGGCCGTGAGGTCGGTGAAGCTGTCGAGGTTGAACAGCTCGGCGCTGGCGGCGGAGATGAACGGCGCGTGGGCGGCCGCCGCCACGTTGGAGATCTTCTCCAGCAGCGCGATGTCCTGGCTGTGACGCCGGAACTCGTAGTCGCCGATGAAGGCGCCGAAGGGCGCGCCGCCGAAGGTGCCGTACTCCTCCTCGTAGATCTTCTTGAAGAGCATGCTCTGATCGAACTCGGCCGCGCGCTCGAGGTCGCGCTGGAGGTCGTCCCGCGTCGCGTTGAGGACGCGGATCTTCATCATCGTGCTCGTCTCCGTCTGCTGGACGAGATAGTGCAAGCCGCGCCAGGACGACTCCAGCTTCTGGAACTCCTTGGCGTGCATGATCTCGTTGAGCTGACGGGTGAGGAGGCGGTCGATGTCCGCGATGCGGGCGTTGATGGTGGCCTCGATGTCCTTCGAGATGCGGACGGTCCCCTTCATCACCTCTTCGACGAGGGTGGAGATCTGCCGGCGCGATTCCTGTCGCTGCTCCTCGTTGCGACCGATCCGCGTTTCCGTGATCACCTGGTCCAGCAGGCTGCCTTCCTGCTGGGCCGCCGCCGCTGCCGCCTGGCTCTTGGCCCCTTCCGCGTTAGCCATTCGACGTCTCCTTTTCGGCTCCGACGCCCGCCTCGTCGCTCAGCTTCTTGAGGAGATCCGTGTTGCCGATGATCTCCTGCAGCCGCTCGCTGAGCTTGTCGTTGCCGTCCGCCTTGGCGAGGAGCGCGGACAGTTGCATGCGTGTCTCGAGGAGTTTCCGCAGCGGCTCCACCTGGCGGACGACCTGCTCGGGCTCGAAGTCCTCGATGCTGTTGAACCGCAGCTCCACCGCCATCTTGCTGTCGTCGTCGGTGAGCTTGTTGTCGACGCGGAACGCCAGGCGCGGCTTCATGCCCTTCAGCACGGCGTCGAAGTTGTCGCGGTCGATCTCCACGAACTTGCGATCGCGCAGGCGTGGAAGCGCCTCGTCGGGCTTGCCGGACAGGTCCGACATCACGCCCACCACGAAGGGCAGCTCCTTCATCTCGATGGCGTCGCCGGTCTCCACGTCGTACGTGATGTGCACGCGCGGCGACCGCACGCGGTCGAGCTTATGCTGGGTGCTTTCTTTGGCCATGGCCTCTCCTCCTTGTCGACTCTCTACTCGCTCCGGCCCGTCGGGTTCATGAGCCCCAGGGTTTCCCGGACGCGGGCGAGCACACCGTCATCGCCGATGACTTCGCGCAACCACTCCTCGAGGGGCATGCTGCCCCAGACCACCGCGCGCTGAACGAGGTACGACACCGGGCTGTGCGGCTCCGTGCGGCGGAAGAACGCCGCCACCGCCGCCAGCTGCCGCAAGGCGGCGGCGCGATCGGTGAGCACACCATCTCCACCCACGCTCTCCCCCCGTGCCTGCCCGGGAGTGCTGACCGCACCGGGCGTCTCCGGATCGGGTTCGAGCTCGCGCTTGCGGCGCGTGATGCTGTCCACGAGCGCGCGACAATCCTCGAGCGTCTTCTTGAGTCCGAGCAGGCTGGGGGACTGACGACCGAACTTCTCGTCGTTCATCCGGTCGAGCTGTTCCCATGCCTCGAAGGACTCGTCGATGTCGGCGAGCAGCGTCTCGTAGAACGCGCGCGACGTGGTGGCCACGGCGCGATCGAACTGCTCGCTGGTGACCTTGCCTTCCTTGAGCTCTTCCTGGGCCGCTTCGGGATTCTGGCGCAGGAGGTTCTCGACGATGCGCGATTCCTCCCAGTGGATCCACGAGTAGGCGAGGCCGTCGTGAAGGCGCGTGATGGGAACGCCGCGCACGGTCGCGGGCAGCTTCTCGTTCAGCCACTCGAGCGGCGCCGCCCGCGGCTCCATGTCGTCGTCCTCGACGAGCGGATGGAGCGTCGGCCAGAACGCCTCTTCGAGCTGGCGCAGCAACCGGAGACCATCGCGCAGGCCGGCGAAGCCGTGACGCTTGACGAGCGCCTCCACGAGCCACGCCGCGATCTGGATGTCCTTCGTCTTGGTCTGGAGGGCTTCGATGGCGAGCGTGGTCACGCCGGCCCAGTCCGCGGTCTTCGTGTCGCGCTTCCAGTCGCCTTGCGCGAGGTTGTCATCGGCGCGGCGCGCGTCCTGGATCGCGTCGTACGTCCCCGCATAGCGCAAGGCGGCCCCGGACGGGTCGGGACCGGGTATGGGCGTGAGCAGCGTGGCGAAATCGATCGTCGCGGGTGATGCCATGCGAACCGCTTCCTTCCCTCCGTTCGTTTTCCGGCGGGTGTCCCCCCCGCCGCGAAGTGCTCGATCCTATTCTTTTACGGCCACGAGTTCAAGCTTCACGTCCGGAAACTCGTCGGGCAGGTAGATGGCGAGCCCCCGCGCGCGGGCGATCGCGTCCCACCACCGCCCCTGGGCGCCGAGGTGGAAGTACTTGAAGCCGGTCTTGACCGGGATCGCGCCCGGGGGGACCGGCTCGTGGGTCAGGGTGACACCGGACACCGCGCGCCCGATGAGGTCGTTGATCTGGTCCGGGGAGCTGATCTTGGCCTTGGCCGGGATCTCGTCGATGAGGCGGTTCCCGGTGACCTGGGCGTTGGCCCCCAGGTAGAACTGGGCGGTCTTGAAGAGCCGATCGTCCTGGACCCGGCCCACGTGGAGCAGCTCCGGCGTGCGCTCGAGAGGGATGATCACGTACCGGGTGGGGATCACGGTCTCGAGCAGGAACATGATCTTGCTCTCCAGCTCACCGAACGTCTCCCCCAGCTTGTCGTGGGCGTAGCGCGGCAGGTCGCGGGGATCCGTCTGCAAGGCGAACGTCGTCAGCTCGCCCGCCAGGCGCGCGAGCACCGCGTAGAGCTGCTCGGGATGACGATCGGGCGCCGTCGCGAAGTGGGAGAGGATCGGGATGGCGGAGTTGACCGTGTGCAGGAGCCAGAAGTTCGCGACGTCGGACACCCCGAAGTCCGAGACGTGGCGCCGCTGTCCCGAGAGGCTGTTGCTCTTCGTGGCCACCAGCTCGAGCAGCCGGCGCTGGATCATCATGAGCCGCGCCGACGCCGACACCGTGAGTGACGGCGGCACGTAGGCCTCGTCGAGCGCGAAGGCGCCCGCGGGCGTGCGCACGAGCTCGGCCACCTTCACCGACGTGGTGTCGTCGAGCGACTCCCCCGCGAACAGCGTCTTGAAGACCTTCCGCGCCACCGGGACCTCGCGCTCGTTGCCTTCCGCCGTTTCGTCCGGCACCCGCGTCAGCTCCATGCGGTAGCGCAGCGGGCGGCCGCCCGTTCCGTCCGCGATGCGGACGTCCACGGCGTCGGCGCGGGTTACCGGGATCGCGAGATAGGCGTCGAGGCGGTCGGTGGTGGTCGTGAAGGCGCCCTTCAGCGACCGGCTTCCGGGCGGCTCGTCGTCGTCCGGGATCTGCACGGGCAGCCCGTCCGGCATGAGGCCGCGACACCGCACGATCGTGAAGGTGCCGTTGGTGAGCGCCTCGCGGTCGATCTCGAGCTCGGTGAGGCCCCATCCGAACGTCCCCAGCCAGCCGAGGCCGAGCTGGAGGCGCGCCTCGTTGTAGCGCGCCTCCTGTTGGAAAAGATGGGGCGTGAGAAACATGCCTTCGCCCCACACCACCTTGTCCGTTCGTCTCATCGTTCGCTCCGCTGCGCGGTCCCGCTCACAGCGTGGCGACGATCTGGCGCGGCGGGTCGAACTTGCCGGCCGGGTCGGGCGCCACCAGGCGCGTGCGCGAGAGAAAATCGAGGAAACCCGTCGTGAATGCCACGTTCTCGTTCAGGAGCCGCCGGGCTGCGTAGCGCTCGCCGCGGCGCTCGATGAACACCGCGGCGGGCCCGTTGACGAAGCCCACCACCCGGCTCGCCTTCTGGTTCGGGCCGAGCTCCGCGATATCGAGCCACAGCACCTCCCACTGCTGCTGGATCTGGACGCCGGCGTCGTCGACCATCACGCGCCATCCGAGCTGGAGCGGCCGCGCCAGCAGCGTCCACACCATCTGGTCCTCGCCCTGGCGCGCGCCGATCACGCCCCGCAGTCCCTGGAGGTTCCAGTTTGCCTTCAACAGCGGATGCGCCGAGCGATCGGTGACCTGGCCCTCCTCGAACGCTTTCTGGGCGGAGCGGGCGCCTTTCTCGACGCTGCCGAGCTCGCCGCGCACCTGATCCACCGCCTCCACGTAGCGTCCGAGATAGCCCAAGGCTTCGCGCTCGTCGTCGCGATACTTGGTCCGCGCCTCCTCCGGCTTCAGCTTCTGCGCCTCCGCCGCGCGCGCCTTCACCGCCGCGTAGCGCTGCAGCGTCTCCGCCCACGACGGGAGATCGACGGCGGCGCCGGAGCGGGCGGCGAACGCGCCCACGTTGGCGGCGGCCACGTCGATGACGCGCTCGTACGGCGAGTCGGCGCCGAGCGCCTTGATCGCGAACTCCCGTCCCGCCCCCCGCGACCACGACCGCTCCCCCCGCGGGAACGTGATCAGGAACTGCACCCACTGCCGCAGGCCCTCGCTGCGGTAGCCGCTCTCGAAACGGTCCACGGCGTCTTTCAGGTCGCGGCCTTCAGACGGCATCTCGCGGAGACCGGCGAGCAGCGGCTGGATGCCGTCCTTCCACGCGCGCGCCGTGAACGGCGCGTCGACCTGGCCCGTGCCCTCGAAGCCCCAGAAATCGGCGGCGCGCACGGGCGGGAACTGCGCGCTCGCAGAGACGAGGATGTACTCCGGCTTCAGGCCGCCCGACGTCACCCACTGCGTCACGCGCGCGATGTCCTTGTTGCGGAGCTGCTCGAGGCTGGCGTGATCCGTGTGCCAGCGCAGGTACGCGGCCTCCGTGCGTGCGAGCTGCACGACGAGCGGATCGGTGTCGCGGGTCTCCGGGAACTGCGCGGTGAGCAGCACGCGGTGGCTGGTGCCGGCGGCGTCCTCCAGCCCCGCGCATGCGCTCGCGATGCAGGTCCCGACGGCGCGGATACGACGGAGGAGCGCGCCCACGTACACGGGCGCTTCGCGCGGCACGGCGAGCTTGCGGTCGAGGGCGGTGTCGAGGGGATCGAGGACGTCGCGCCGATACGCCCGCACGTAGGTGGCGCGGAGGCGATCGTCGACGACTTGCGTGTGGCGAAGCCCGAAGTCGAGGGCGAGGTGCCGCCAGAACGGGCGCGGGTTCAACGTCTCGATGGTGGCGCGGCAGGTGTCGAGCTGGCCGACGGCGGCGGCGATGGGGTTGTTCCCGCCCGGCGTCTTGATGCACGACTCCACGTCGAGACCGGTCAGCACGCGCCGGTTGCCAAAGAACGACAGCGTGAAGAGGCCGCACAGCCCCACCGACAGCGCGATGACCGCCGCGAAGGCGGCCAGGCGCGCGGTGCGATAACGGTCGTACCACTGCGCGGTACGCCGCACGAGCGGTCTGTCTTGCGGAAGGACGACGGTGAAGAAATCGCGCACGAAGAACGACCGGGGGACGGTGACACGCTCGGGCACGGGATGCTGGAAGCCCAGCCGCTCCGCCACCCGCGAGAGCGGGATGCGGTCCTGGCCCACGCTCGTGAAGAAGAGTCCGCGCAGGTGCGGCGTTTCCTGATAGGAGTTGCGCCGGAACAACGCCTCCACGAACGATTCGAGGGGCCGTCGCAGGGCGCGGAACTCCTCCGGAAACAGGAAGACCTCGCGGAGGGCGTCTGTCCCCACCTGCTCGGCGTCGTCCATGAAGGCGAGCCGCACTTCTTCCATGCGCTCCGCCAGCGTGCGGAACGTGCGCTCCACGAACGCGGGCGCCCCCGTCCGATTCTCGAGATCGTCGTTGACGTTGCCGAACGCCTGCCGCCACGCCGGCTCCGGCAGCCGGCCGAAGAATTCCGTGAAGCCGGCGATGGCGTCGGCGTTGGTAACGAGGAGGTAGACGGGGAAGCGCGTGCCGAGCTGCCGGCTCATCTCGTCGAGGCGGCGCCGGAGCTGCACGGCCTCGTCGCGCAGCTTCTCCACCGGGCGCGACAGCGCGTCGGCGGGCACCGCCAGCACGACGCCGTTGAGCGGCTCCCGCCGCCGCGCCCGCCGCAGGAGCGACAGGAGCTCCTTCCATTCCGTGGAATCCGCCTCTTCTTCCGGGAACGCGTAGCGGCCGGCGGTCTCCAGCACGACCAGCTCGTCGAAGAACCACCAGTCGCAGGTGCGCGTCTTCACCGCGCCCTCGCGGCGCGTCGTCGACGCCGGCGACGGCAGCGGCCGCGCGGCGCGGATGGTGCCGGTCTTGCCGGAGCCGCGCTCGCCGAGCACGAGCACCCACGGCAGCGCGTAGAGGGCGTCGTCGCCGCGCTGCTGGAGCTTCGATTTGCGCAGCGTGGCGAGGCCGTCCGCCCACTTCTCGCGCAGCACGCCGAGACCTTCGCCGCCGGCCGCCGGTTTTTCCGCCTCCGCCTCCGGCTTCTCCGCGCGCTCGCGCCGACGCAGCAGGAACCAGCGCACGCCGAGGGTGGCCGAGAGCGCCACCACCGCCGCCACCAGTCCCGCCAGGAACCACCACCAGGACCAGCCGGCCGTCCACCACCACCCGATCCCACCCACGACGGCGGCGGTGGCGCCCACGCTGATGCCGAGAAGGGCCGCGAGCGCGGTCGTCTGCCACCATGTCCGCCGTGCCGTCTCCAGGGCGGCCGCGGCCGCCTCGCCCTTCTGTTTCAGGTTGGAGACGGGCGCCGGGCGCGGCGCTTCGACCGCGGGGGCGCGGGCGGCGAACGCACGCTCCTCGCGCTCCTCTCGTATCTCCGCGCGATCCTCGTGGCGGTCCTCGTCGCGCGGCACCTCCTTCACCGAGAACACCATCTTGGGTCCCCGCGCGGAGAGCTGGATGATGTCACCGTCCGCGATGGGCGTCGGCTCGTCGATGCGGCGGGCGTTCAGATAGGTCCCGTTCGTGCTCCGGAGATCGCGCAGGAAAAAGACGGACCCTTCCCGGTAGACCTCGGCGTGGTAGCCGGACACCTCGCGGTCGCGCTCGGCGTCGAAGCGCAGATCGTTGTCGGTCTTGCGGCCGATCCGGATCCGATCCGAATCGAACGACTCGATCTGCCCCTTCTTGCTGCCTTCGGCGTGCTCGAAGTGGGCGGTCATGGACGGGTCGCGGTGCGCCTCAAAGCGGCGGACATTATAGCGCCAACGTCATGGCGCCAACGTCCCGTCTCGCTACCCCCCGGAACCGCGGACGGCGGCGCGGCAATTGCTGCGTTATGGCGCGCGCCTTATAATCCGGGGACGCGAGGGGGATTTCATGGTGATGTTCTTCGGACAGACCGATATCGGCCGCCGCCGCTCGCTCAACGAGGACACCATCTACGCCCAGGACGGGCTCTTCCTGGTTTGCGACGGGATGGGCGGCCACAAGGCGGGTGAGGTCGCGTCCAAGCTCGCCGTCGAGGCCATCGCCGGGTTCGTGCGGCGGTCGGAAGAAGATCCGGAAATGACGTGGCCATACGGCTACGACACCAAGCTCTCCTACGACGCGAACCGGCTCGGCACCGCCGTCAAGCTCGCCAACCGCATCGTCTTCCGCAAGGGCGCGTCCGCCGACGAGTACACGGGGATGGGAACGACGGTGGCGGCCGTGCTCGTGGCCGCCCGGCGGAGCCAGATGACCTTCGCCCACGTCGGCGACAGCCGTGTCTACGTCGTGCGCGCGGACACCATGCGCCAGCTCACCCGCGACGACTCGTGGGCCAACCTGGGCTGGAGCGAGGAGGACCCCGCCGACTCCCCCGTGAAGAACATCCTCACCAAGGCGCTCGGCGCCCGCGAGGACGTCGAGTTCGACGTGGTGGACGAGCCGCTGACGGCGGGCGACGTCGTCCTCCTCTGCTCCGACGGTCTCACCAACATGCTGTCCGACACGCGGATTCTCGAGATTCTCACCGCACACGCTCCGGATCTGGAAGCGGCGACGGGCGAGCTGATCGCGCGCGCCAACGAGGAAGGTGGCCGCGACAACATCAGCGTCGTTCTCTTCCGCTATCCTGCCTGAGGGCGGGAGCAGCGGGCGCCCCCGCCCCCGATGATCCAGAAGATCGGCAAGTATCGGATCCTCGAGCGCATCGGCCGGGGGGGCATGGGGACGGTGCTCAAGGCCCACGACCCCGTCCTCGATCGCACCGTCGCCCTGAAGGTGATCTCGAGCGACGTCGACGTCAGCGACGAGCTCCGGGCCCGGTTCTTCCGCGAAGCGCAGGCGTGCGCGCGCCTCAGCCATCCCAATATCATCACCGTGTACGACCTCGCCGACGTCGAGGGCCACCTCTTCATCGTGATGGAGTTCCTCGAAGGCGAGGAGCTGAAGCAGATCATCGCGCAACGCCGCGCCCTTTCCCTGGAGGCGAAGCTCGCGCTGATGGTGCAGGTGTGCGGCGGCCTCGAGTACGCGCACCAGCGCGGCATCGTTCACCGCGACATCAAGCCCGGCAACATCTTCGTCCTCGCGAACGGCGACGTGAAGATCCTCGACTTCGGCATCGCCCGCATCGTGACCGCGGAGGCCGGCCTCACCCGCACCGGGCTCATCATGGGGACGCTCCGCTACATGGCGCCCGAGCAGGCGCGCGGGCGCGCCGACCAACGGTCGGACATCTTCTCGGTGGGTTCCGTGTTCTACGAGCTCCTCGCCTATCGCCCCGCGTTCTCCGGCGAGGACCCGATGGAGATCCTGGAGCAGCTCCGCTCCGAGGATCCGCCGCCGCTCACGCGCGTCGATCCCTCCTTGCCCTCCGAGGTCGCCGACATCATCGCGCGCGCGCTCCGCAAGGATCCCGCCGCGCGCTTCGCCGAGCTCGGCGAGATGCGCCGGCAGCTCGAAGCCGTGCGCCGCCGTCTCCTCGAGGAGGTGGAGAGCCTGCGCGCGACGCTGCGCCTGCGCCTCCAGCAGACGCGCAAGCTCCAGGCCGCCCTCGCCGAGCGCGTGGGGGGGGCGGCGGACGACGAGACGCTTCCCATCATCGACGACACGGGCGGCATCGGTCCCCTCCGCGCCGTCGAGCAGCAGTTCGCGCGCAAGATCGAGCGGCTGCAGGCGCTCCTGGAACGGGCGGCCATCCTCGATCCCGCCGTCGATCGCGCTGTCGAGCTGGTGTCCGCCGGCGATTTCGAGACGGCGGCGGCGACGCTGACGCCGATCGTCGAGGAGATCCCGCAGCACGCGCGCGCGCAGGCGGCGCTCCGCGACGCGCGCGCCGGCCTCGCCGAGAGCCGACAACGGCGCGAGGCGCAGTCGCGGCTCATCGCGGAGGCGCGCGCGCACTACGCCGCCAAGGCCTTCGACCGCTGCCTGGAAACGATCGGACGGCGACCGTCCTCGCCCCACCCCGACGATCTCGACGCGGAGATCGAGGCGTTGCGCGAGGCCGCCACCGGCGCCCTCGCCGCCCAGGAGGCGCAGGCCCGGCGCGCGGAGACGCTGCGACGCGAGCGCGACGGCGCCGAGCGTGCGCGCGAGCGCGTGGCCCAGGCCCGCCGTGACGCCGATGCGGCGCGGGCGCCGGCGGAGGCGACCGCGCTCTGGAGCCTCGCCGAGCAGGCGACCACGGAGGGCGACGGCGCCTTCAAGGCGCAGAGCTACGCGGCGGCGGTCGAGCAGTTCGACGCCGCCCTCGAGCTGTTCGCTCGCGCCGAGAAGGAGGCGCGGGAGGCGGTGCGCCGGCGCGCGCGCCGGGAGGCGGACGAGGCGCGGTCGCAAGCCAGTCGCGCCCGCGCCGCCGCCGCCGACGGCGGCGCCGCCACCCACGCCCCCGAGCTGTGGACGCTTGCCACCGGCAAGGACGCCCGCGCGAGCGCGGCGCTCGAGCGCGACGACTTCACCAGCGCGGTGACGCTCTTCGTGGAAGCCCGGCGCGACTACGAGGGCGCGGCGGAGGCCGCCCGTCGCGCCATCGTCCGCCGTGAGCGTGACGACGCCGCCCGCGCGCGCGAGCGCCTGGAAGAAGCGCGACGCGCGGCCGCAGAGGCGAAGCCCGTCGAGAACGCGCGCGCGGCGTGGGAGGCGGCGGAGGCCAAGCGCGCGGTCGCGGATGCCGCCTTCGGCGCGGAGTCGTATCGCCAGGCCGCCCAGGATTTCGACGCCGCCGTCGACCTCTATCGCCACGCCGACACCGCCTCCCGCGCGGCCGTGCGCGAGCGCAGCCGACAGGCGGCGGAGAGCGCGCGGGCGGCGGCGTTGACGGCGCGGCGAGGCGCGGAAGAAGCACGCGCGGCCACGTATGCGGTGGAGGCGTGGGGCGGCGCCGGTGTGAAGGCGACGCAAGCGGCGGAGGCGTGGAGCCGCGACGACTACACCGCCGCCGCCACCCTCTTCACCGAGGCCCGCCGCGGCTACGAGGAAGCGAGCGGGCTCGCGCGCGCGGAGCAGTCACGGCGCGAGCGCGAGAGCGCCGAGCGCGGACGGGAGAGCATGGATCGCGCGCGGCGCGCCGCCGAGCAGCTCGCCGCCCGCCGGCACGCGCCCGCGCGCTGGGCCGGCGCCGACACCAAGCGCGCCCAGGCCGAAGCCGCCTTCGCCGCCTCCGAGTTCGTGGCCGCCGTCGAGCAGTTCGAGGAGGCCGTCGATCTCTACCATCGCGCGGAGACGGAAGCGCGCGCTGCCATCGAGAACACCGAGCGTGCCCGCACCGATGCCGCGGACGCGCGAGGCCAGACGGAAACGGCGCGCCAGCGCGCGGCGGAGGCGGCGGCGGCCACGTATGCGGCCCCGGCCTGGCAGACGGCGACCGAGCGCGAAGCCCAGGCGAGCGCCGCCTTCGAAGCCGAGGAATACGGCACCGCCCTCCTCCGCTTCCGGGAAGCGCGGGACGACTACGCACGGGCGGCGGAGATGGCGCGGGCCGCGCGCGAGGAAGACGCGCGCCGCGCCGACCGCCTCGTCGCGGAAGGGACGCGCCTGCTCGAGGCTGGACGCCACGCGGAAGCGCTGAGCCGCCTCGACGAGGTCATCGCGATCGTCCCGCGTCATCCGGTGGCGGCGCAGCTCCGCGTCCAGGCCGAGACCGCGATGCGGGAGGCGCAGGAGCGGCGCGCCGCCATCGACCGCCTGGTGGCGGACGGCGAGACGCGGCTGCGCGGAGGTGACTTCGAGGGCGCCATCGACATCTTCCAGGCCGCTCTCCAGCACGAGGCCCGCCACGTGCGCGCGCGTCAGCTCCTCGACGACGCGCGCGCTCGTCTCGAAGCCCGGCAGCATGCGGAGCACGAGCGCCAGGACGCCGCCCGCGCGGAGCGCGCGCGGCGTGAAGCGGAGCGCGCCGAGCGCGAGCGCCGGGAGGCGGAGCGGATCGCGCAGGAGCAACGAGAAGCGGCCCAGGTCATGCGGGAGGCGCAGGAGACGGCGCGCCGACGGCGTCTCGACGAGCGCGAGGAGACGGTGCGGCAACGGCGCGCGGAGCCGCCGATCCAAGATCCGACCGTGCTCGTCCGCATTCCCGAAGAACGCCCGGCGCCACGCGGTGCGCGCGACGACGCCACCGTCCTCGCGCGCGTCCCCGACGACGCGCGCAGCGCCGACACCACCACCCGCCGATTCACCCGCGCCAACCGACGGGTGGCGGCCATCGCGGTCGCCATGGCGCTCGCCCTCGGTGCCGCCATCTACGTCGGAGTCACACGGCTCTCGCCCGTACCGAAGCCGCCGGGAGCGGATACCCGTCCGGACACCAGCACGAGCGCAGAGCTCGCCGCCGTGCGCGCGCTCGCGCGCGAGGTCGATACCGCGCGCGCGGCGGCGGTGGCCGCCGGCGCCGACCGTCTCGCCGTGAAACCGTTCGAGGCCGCCACCGCGAGCACCGGGCTCGGCGACAAGGCGGCCGAGACGAACGCCGGGGAGGCGAAAGCGCGGTACGGCGAGGCGCTCGAGGGATTCCGGCAGGCGCGCGCGCAGGCGGAGCAGGTTGCGCTGCGAACGCGAAAGGGCGAGGACGCGCAGCGGGCGCGCGAGCAAGCGCTGGCCGCGCGTGGCGTGGCGACGGCGGCGGGCGCGGCCAAGGAAGCGGCGGTGGTGTGGAAGCGCGCCACCGACGCCCAGCAACAGGCCGATCGCGCACTCCAGGCGGAAGACTTCGACGGCGCCCAGCGGCTGTTCACGACGGCGGAGGCGGCGTATCGGGAGGCCGCGTCGACGGCCGCCGCCCGCGCGACGGCGGCGGCGGCGGCGCTGGAGGCAGCTCGACGGCAGGAGGAAGCCGACCTCGCCGCGCAACGACGCCGCGAGCTCGACGACGTTCGCAAGTCGGCGCTGGCGGGACGCGAGCGTGCCGTCAAAGCAGGGAGCGAAGCGCACGCCAAGGAGATGTTCGAGGCGGCGGGCGCGAAGACGAGCGAGGCGGAAGCGCTCGCCCGCAGCGGCAACCTCCTCGCCGCCATCGAGGGCTACCGTGGCGCCACCGTCCGCTACGGCGAAGCCGAGCGCCGCGCGCGGGAGGTCGCCGCCGCCGAGCGCCGGGCGAAGGAGGTCAGCGAAGGCCGCACCGAAGCGGACGCGGCCAAGACGCGGCGGGAGCAGGCGGAGCGGGTCGGCGCCCCCATCCTGGCCAAGGATCTCTTCGAAGGCGCCCTCGCCAAGCTCAACGAGGGAGACAAGCTGAGCCGCGCGCAGAACTGGGCGGCCGCCGGCCGCGCCTACACGGACGCCGCCGCCGGCTTCGGAGAGGCGGAGCGGCGCGCCAAGGACATCGCCGAGGTGCGCGCCCATGCCGACGTCACCAAGACCCGGCGGGAGAGCGCGATCGGCGCCGGCGCGGAGACCCTCGCCAAGGACATCTTCGAGGGAGCCTCCAGCAAGCACAACGAGGCCGACCGTCTCGCGCGCGGCGCCAACGTGGTGGCGTCGATCCCCGTCTACCGCGACGCCGACGAGCGCTATGCCGAGGCCGAGAAGCGCGCGAAGGCGGCGGCGTCCAACCGGGGCCTGGCCGACCTCGCCCGCGACAAGATGGTCGCGGAGAAGCGCCGGGCGCGGCCGGAGTCACCGGAGTACGCTCAGGGACTGACTCAGGAAAAGCAGGCCAACACCGCGTATCAGCGGAACGCTTTCGTGGAAGCGACGGATGGCTTCCGCGCCGCCGGCGAGCACTTCGCGCGCTCGGCGGCGGCCCCTCCCGGCGCCGATCCGCGCGAGGAGATCAAGCACGTTCTCAACGATTACTCGCGCGCCTTCGAGACCAAGGACGGCGGCCTCCTCCAGCGCGTGCGTCCGGGTCTTCGTCCGGAGGAGATGCGCCGCTACAACGACATCTGGGACATGGTGAACACCTTCAAGGTCGTTCTCAAGGTCGAGCAGATCGACGTCAACGGGGACGAGGCCCAGGTCAAGGGGCGCCGCGAGGACGTGCTGATCATGAAGGACGGTCGCCGCGAGCGTGGCGCCGGGGAGCGACCCTTCACGTTCAAGATGAAGCGCGGCCGCACGGGGTGGACCATCGACAGCGTGAACTGATTGGTGCTACAAGATGAGAATGGGGTGGCGGCTCCTGTCTCTGGCTCTCGTCATCGCCGTCGTGGCCTCGGGCGGGCTCCTGCCGCTCGGGCACGGAGCGAGCGCCCAGGCCCCGAAGGAAACGGCACCCTCCGTCGGCTCCGCGTCCAAGGCCGACGAGTTCCTCATGGTCGACTGCCTCCTCCCGGGTCAAGTGCGGCGCCTCGGCCGCCAGCTCCAGTACCTGACCCCGCGCCGCGCGATGAAGACGTCCGCGCGCGATTGCCAGATCCGCGGCGGCGAGTACGTCGAGTTCGACCGCGCCACCTACGCCACCGCCCTCAAGGTCTGGCTCACCCTCGCCGGGGAGGGTGATTCCGCCGCTCAGACCTACGTCGGCGAGATCTACGAGAAGGGACTGGGGACCGCGCCCGATTACGCGGAGGCGGCGCGCTGGTATCGCAAGGCGGCCGACGCCGGCTTCCCGCGGGCGGCCGTGAACCTGGGCAGCCTCTACGAGCAGGGGCTCGGCGTCCCCCGCGATCCCAAGGAAGCGCTCACCTGGTATCGCAAGGCCGCCGGCAGCAGCGACACGCGGCTCGAGATCGCGCCGACGGCCCCCGCCGCCGCGCCCCGCCCCGAGCCGTCGCCGGCGCCCGCGGAAATCGGTCCCGTGATCCAGCTCATCGAGCCCGAGCTGGTGGCGACGAAAGACGCCAACGTGCGGGCGGTGCCCGTGCAGGCGCCGATCGATCGGGTGGTCATGCTCGGTCGCGTGCTCGCGCGCGACGGCGTGAAGACGTTCACGGTCAACGGGCGCGAGGAGACCGTCAACAGCGAGAGCCTCTTCCGCGCCGAGCTGAAGTTGCCGGTGCCGGATCAGCGCGTGCGGCTGGAGGCGGTAGACGGCGGCCAGCGCAAGTCGACGCTGGAGTTCCTCGTCCTCGAGCGCCCGGCGCCCGCCCGGGACGTGGTGCGGACGGGAACCACGAAGAAGACCTTCGGCGTCTATCACGCGCTCGTCGTCGGGAACGACGACTACCGCGTGCTGCCGCGCCTCACCAATTCCGTGAACGACGCGCGCGAGGTCGCACGCATCCTGCGCGACGACTACGGATTCAACGCCACCGTGCTCGTCAACGGGAGCCGCTACGACATCCTCGCCGCCTTCAACGACCTGCGCCAGCGCTTGACCGAGAGCGACAACCTGCTCGTCTACTACGCCGGGCACACGGGGACGGATCGCACCTCGCAGAGCGGACACTGGATGCCCGTCGACGCCGACCCCGCCACGCCCGGAAGCTGGATCCCCAACGCCGCCATCACCGACATCCTGAACGCGATGGCGGTCCGGCAGGTCCTGGTCGTTGCCGACGAGTGGCCGGCGGCGACGCTGCCCCGCTCCCCCATCGTCCAGGTCGCGGCCGGGCTGCCGGAGCCGGAGCGGATGGGCGCCGTCCAGACGCTCACGCAGAAACGCTCGCGCATGGTCCTCACCTCCGGCGGCGGCCAGCACGCTTTCGCGCGCTCGCTGATCGAGATCCTCCGCGCGAACGCCACCGTGCTCCCGGGCCAGGAGCTGTTCCGCCTCCTGCGCATGCGCTACACGGCGGGCCCGCGCGTGGAGGCGATGCGGTCACCGGAGTACGCGCCGATGAAGTACGCCGGCCACGAGGCCGGCGACTTCGTCTTCGTCCGCGCCGCCTACACGCACTGACCGCGCTCAGCGCGCGGCCAGACGCCCCACCTCCGCGAGTACCATCGGCCACAGCTCCGTCCAGCAGCACGTGTGGTCGTAGCCCGGGACGATCGTAAGGGTGCCGGGCGGGATGGGGCCGCGCGCCACGATCGAGGGCGGCACCACGCGGTCGCGGCCGCCCGCGTAGTGCCGCTGGGGGATCGCCGCCGCCGTCGGCGCGCGCGCGGGATTCAGCGAGCCCGCCAGCCGGTCGTAGCGGTGGAGATCGGCCCAGGCGTCGATGTCGAGGTTGGCGGCGATGGTCACCACCGCCACCGTTTCCGGAAAGCGCGGCGCGAGGAGAAGCGCGAGCGTCCCTCCCCCGCTGTAACCGAACCACGCGACGCGCGTCACGCCGTCGGCGTCGAGCACTGTCCGCAACGCCGCCGCCATGCTCGCGACCACGGTTTCGGAATAGCGCGCGTCGGTCCAGAGCGCGCCGTCGCACGGCGGCGCGGGCGTGGCCCCGTGGTAGCACGGTCGCCCGAGATAGAGCGCGGCCTCCACATCGAGCCGCATGAGGTCGAGGACGAGGGCGTTGCGTGGCGTGGGATCGCGGCTGGGGCCGCCACGTCTCCACGGCGTGCCGTCGCCGTCCAGGTAGACGTGGAGCACGGAGGAGCCGGTGCGGGCGCGGCGGAAGACGACGACGTCGAAGTCCCCGCCCCGCACCACCGAGCGCTCCATCCCGAGGCCGGCCGCCCGCTGCGCGAACGTACGCGCGGGCGAGGCGCATCCGGCCGCCGCCGCCGCCAGCGCCAGACAGATCAGCAGGCGGCGGCGAGCCACCGCCCGCTCACTGGGCCAGCCACACCTTCATGAACGTGTTGTTGTCGTAGGTCGTGAGCCCGGGCTTGTAGTTGCGCAGCCGCTTGTCCTTGAAGAACCAGCCCTCCACCCACGCCACGGGAACGGAGGCGGCGTCGCCGCGGGAGAGGATGTAGCGCTGCAGCTCCCAGTAGAGCTGCTTGCGCTTGTCGCGGTTGCTCTCGCGGAGGGCGCGGTCGGCGAGGTCGTCGATCTTCGGATCCGACATCCGTCCGTAGTTGCTGCCCGCGTCCGTCGTGTAGGCGATGTGGAAGACGCCGGAGGGATCGTTCACGTCCATGCTGCGGTCCTGGCTCGCGATGATCGTGAAGTCGCCCTTGCCGAAGCTCGCGTAGCCGGCCGCGCTCTCGTGCGTGCGGAGCGTGCCGCGGATGCCGATCTTGCGGAGCTGCGCGATGACGAGCTGCGCGCGGTCCACGTAGTTGCCGACGGAGCGGACGGCGACCTCGATGTCGAGGCCGTTCGGGTGATGCTTCTCCACGAGCTTCTTGGCCTCCGCGATGTCCTGCTCCTTGGGCTGCCGGCATCCCGGCATCTTGTTGACCTCTTCCAGGGGCAGCGCGAAATCGCCCACCAGCTTGGGATCGAGGAGCGCGCACGGCACGCCCGCCCCCTCCAGCGCCTTCGCCACCAGCTCCTGGCGATCGAGGGCGAGATTCACGGCGCGGCGGAGATCCGCGTTGTCGAAGGGCGGCCGCTGCGTGTTGAGGTAGACGATGAAGAGCGTGTTGATCGACGCCTGGTAGATCTCCACCTCGTCGCCGCGCGCGTTCCGGAGCTCGTCCGCCTGCGTCTTGCGCATGGGCGGCCACGCGTCCCACAGCATGATCTTGCCGGCCTTGGCGGCGGCGAGCTGGGTGGGCGCGCCCACCAGGATGAACTGCTTGACGCCGTCCACGTACGGGAGCCCCGGCACGAAGTAGTTCGGGTTCCGCTCCCACTCGATGACGCTGCCGCGCTCGTACTTCTTGAACTTGAACGGTCCGGTGCCGATCTGGGCTTCCGGCTGATTGAGGTCGGAGAATTTGGCGAGGATGTGCTTGGCGGCGATCCGACACCACGCCGACGCGATGGACGGAATGAACGGCGCCGCCGGAAACTTCAGCCGGAACTCCACCGTATTCGGGTCGACCGCTTCCACGCTCGCCACCATCGGCTTCAGGGAGGCGCCGCACTTCGGGCTCTTGAAGTCCGGCGCGAGCACGCGGTCGAACGTCGCCTTCACGTCCGCGGAGCTGAAGGGTTGCCCGTCGTGCCACTTGACGCCTTTGCGGAGGTGGAACGTGTAGGTCTTGCCGTCCGGCGACATCGTCCACCGTTCGGCGAGGTCGGGCACCACCTTCGACGGCTCCTCGGCGTCGTACTGGAGGAGACCGCTGTAGACGCCCGCCGTCGCCTGCTGCACGACGAGCGGGGATTCCGCGTGCACGTCGAGTCGCCCGGGGTCGCCGTAATCGAACCATGTCAGGAGGCCGCCCATGCGCGGCTTCTCCTGGGCGACGGCGGTCACGGCGAGGATCAACAACAAGACGGTGAGGCTCGTCCAGACGCGTCGATTCTTCATCGAACCGTTCTCCTTTAACCGAGACCGCCGCGGAGGCGGGGGTCAGTCACGTCGCGGATCGCGTCGCCGAGCAGGTTCAGACCGAACACGGCGAGGCTGATGGCCAGCCCCGGGAAGAATACCATCCAGGGCGCCGTCTCCAGGGCCTGGATCCCCGCCGTCAGCATGCCGCCCCACGACGGCTCGTCGGGCGGCGCCCCCGCCCCGATGAACGAGAGCGACGCTTCCACCACGATCGCGTAGGACACGTTCGTGGTGACGAGCACGATGTAGCTCGCCAGGCAATTCGGGATCAGATGGCGCAGGATGACCCGGCCGTGCGAGCTCCCCGCCGCCTCCGCCGCCTCCATGTAAGGCGACGCCATCACGCCGAGCGCCACCGCGCGCACGGTGCGGGCGGCGGTGGGAATCAACAAGATCGTGAGCGCCACGATGACGTTGTTCACGGTCTGGCCGAGCGCGGCCATCAGCGTGAGGGCAAGGATGATCGGCGGCAACGCCATCAGGCTGTCCACCACACGCTGGCTCCCCATGTCGGTGGCGCCGCCGAAGTACGCGGTGACCGCGCCCCAGAGCGAGCCGAGCGTGATGCCGAACAGCACCGACGCCATGCCCACGTAGAGCGAGAGCCGTGCCCCCCAGATCACGCGCGACAGGACGTCGCGGCCGACCTGATCCGTCCCCATCGGGAAATCGCCGCTGGGCGGCAGGTACGGCGCGAACCCGGTCTCCTTCGGGCCGTGGGGCGCCAGCACGGGCGCGGCCACCGCCGTCACCACGAGCGCAAGCACAACGACGGCTCCCGCCGCACCGAGCGGCTGCCGACGCAGGAAGTTCCGGACGTCCACGTCCACGTCAGGCGTACCGGATGCGGGGGTCGAGCCACGCGTAGAGGAGGTCGACGAGCAGGTTGATGCCGAGGAAGACGAGCGCCATGACGAGGATGATCGCCTGCACGGTCGGGTAGTCGCGGTAGCTCACGGCCTGCACGAGCGCGGTGCCCATGCCGGGCACCGCGAAGATGACCTCCATGATTACTACGCCGCCGAGAAGCCGTCCCCCCCACCACCCGATGAACGTCACCACCGGCAAGAGCGAGTTACGGAGGGCGTGGCGATAGACGACGGCGCGCTCGCCGAGCCCCTTCGCGCGCGCCGTGCGCACGTAGTCCTGGCGGATGACCTCCAGCATCTGCGAGCGCGTGAGGCGGGTGATGGGCGCGCTGATGTAGTACGCCTGCACGACCGCGGGCCAGATGAGCTGCTTGAGATTCTCGCTCGGATTCTCGGTGAGGGCCACGAACTCCAGCGGGGGCAGCCATCGGAAGAACCGCACGAGCGCGTAGAGGACGAGCGCGCCCGTGAAGAACAGCGGCAAGCTGAGCCCGGTGAGGCTCAGCACGCGCGCGAGATAATCGAGCACGGTGTTCTGGCGAACGGCGGAGACGACGCCGAGGGGGACGGACCACACGGTGGCGACGAGGAGCGTGAGGATCGCCAGCTCCATCGACCGCGGAAAGCGCTCCTTCAGGATGTCGCTCACGGGACGCCGCTGCGTGTACGAATACCCGAAATCGCCGCGCGCGGCGCCCGCGATCCACTCCACGTACTGGATGACGATCGGCTTGTCGAGGCCGAGCTCGCGACGGATCTGCTGGATCTGCCGCTTCTGCACCGCGCTCGCCTCCGAGCCCGTCTGGTAGACGAGGATCTCCGCGATGTCGCCCGGAACCAGGCGCATGAGCACGAAGATCAGAATCGACGCCCCCACGAGCGTCGGCACGAAGAGCGCGATCCGCCGCAGGACGTACGTCCGCATGGGGGGCGTACCTTAACACCGCCCCAGCGCGCGCAGCACGCGCTCGGGCGTGATCGGCTGGTCGGTGATCTCCGCCCCGAGCGGAGCGAGGGCGTCGTTCACGGCGTTGAGGAGGGCGGCGGGAGCGCCCGTGGTGCCCGCTTCGCCCACGCCCTTGAACCCGCCCGTGATCGACGGCGCCGGCGTCTCGAGGTGATGAAGGTCGAAAGCGGGGACGTCGGCGGCGGTGGGCACCGCGTAGTCCATGAGCGTGGACGTGAGGAGCTGGCCGGTCGCGTCGTACGCGCAGTGCTCCATGAGAGCGCCGCCCAGGCCCTGCACGATGCCGCCGCACACCTGGCCCTCCACGAGGGCGGGGTTCACGATGCGGCCGCAGTCATCGACGGCGACGTAGCGCAGCACGCGCACCCGCCCCGTCTCCACGTCCACCTCGACCATCGCGAGATGGGCGCCGTTGGTGAACGTCCACGGCTGCGCGTTCGTGAAGTGCACGGTGGCGTCCAGGCTCGGCTCGAGGCCGCGCAGCTCGTTGGAGCGGAAGTGCACGGTGCGGGCGATCTCCGCCAGCGTGAGCACGCGGTCCGGCGCTCCCCGCACGTGCGCGCGACCGTCGGCGAGGACGATGTCGTCCGCGTGCGCCTCCAGCAGCACGGCCGCCACCCGGCGAATTTTTTCGGCGAGGGCACGGCTGGCGAGGACGACGGCGCTGCCGCCGATGGGCATCCCGCGGCTCGCCCACGTTCCCCCGCCGTAGGGCGTGAGCGCGGTGTCGCCGGAAAGGACCGCGATGGCGTCGACGGGAAGGGAAAGCTCGTCGGCGATGATCTGAGCGAGCGCGGTCGGTGTCCCCTGCCCCTGGTTGGTCACGCCCACGAGCGCCGTGACCGCACCCGAAGGCAAGACGCGTACGGTGGCGCCGTCCTGGCCGGAGATCGGCGCCCCCCCGATCCCGTAGAACTGCGCGCCCGGACCCGTCAGCTCGAGGAAGCACGCGACGCCGATTCCGAGGTGACGGCCGCGGGCCCGCGCCTCCGCCTGCTCGCGACGCAGAGCCGCGTAGCGCGCGGACTCGAGTAGACGCTCGAGCGCGGCGTGATAGCTCCCGCTGTCGTAGACGTTGCCGCTCACCGACGTGTACGGCAGCTCGTCGGGGCGGACGAGGTTGCGGCGCCGGATCTCGGCGGCGTCGAGGCCGAGATCACGCGCGACGATGTCGAGCATCCCCTCCGTGACCGCCGTCGCGATGGGGTGGCCCACGGCACGGTACTGCGAGGTGATGACCTTGTTCTGCGCGACCACGCGCAGCTCGCCGGCGTAGTTCGCGATCCGGTACGGCCCCGGGAGCAGGCGCAGCACCTGTCCTCCTTCGACCACGCTCGACCGTGGATACGCCGAGTACGGGCCCACGCTGGCCGTGATGTGCGCCCGCATGGCGGTGACGACGCCGTCCGCGCCCGCGGCGACCTCGACGTCGATGATCTGCTCGCGGGCATGGATGTCGGACAGGAACGACTCACGGCGCGTCGCCACGAACTTCACGGGGCGGCCGAGGGCGAGGGCGAGCGCGCAGGCGGCGAGATCGTCCTGGTACACGTGGATCTTGATGCCGAAGCTACCGCCCACGTCGGGCGCGATCACGCGCACCCCGTGCTCGGGCAACCCGAAGAGGTCGGCGAGCACCGCCTGCATCATGTGGGGCACCTGGGTGGAGATCCACACCGTGAGCGCGCGGGTGGCGGGCTCGAAGTCGGCCACGAGCCCGCGCGGCTCGATCGGCACACCGGTGTGACGGCCGGTCGTGAAGCGCCGGCGCCACACGCGCGGCGCCGCCCGCAACGCGCCCTCGGCGTCGCCGCCGGCCAGGCGCGTGTCGAAGATGACGTTGTCGCCCAGCTCGGGATGGATGAGGGGGGCGCGCGGCGCGACGGCGGCGTCGGGAGACAGCACCGCCGCCACCGGCGCGTAGACCACCCGCACCAGCTCCGCCGCGTCCTCGGCGGCGGCGGCGTCACCGGCGGCGATCGCGACCACGGGCTCGCCGACGTAGCGGACGCGGTCGAGCGCAAGCGGCCGCATCGCGCCCGTCTTCATGCCGCGATAGTGAGCGAGGATGCCGCGATAGGGTTTGCAGAGCCGCGCCGCCTCCTCCCCGGTGAGAACACCGACCACGCCCGGCGCCTCGCGCGCGGCGGCGACGTCCACGGCGCGGATCTCGGCGTGGGCGTGGAGGCTCCGGACGAAGGCGACGTGGACCATCCTCGGGAACGTGAGGTCGTCGACGTAGCGGCCGCGGCCGGTGAGCAGCCGCGGATCGTCCCGCCGCTTGAGAGGCGATCCGACGTGCGTGCTAGGTGCCCTCCCGCCCGCCGTGGAGCGCCGCCCACACGCGTGCGGGCGTGAAGGGCAGGTCGAGGTGGCGCACGCCGTGGCTCGAGAGCGCGTCGAGCACGGCGTTCACCGCCGCCGGGAGCGACCCCGCCACGCCGGACTCGCCCGCGCCCTTCACGCCGAGCGGGTTGGTGGTGCACGGCACGACGTGGTGCTCGACGTTCATCAAGAGCGTGTCGGTGGTGCGCGGCATCGGGTAATCCATGAACGATGCCGTCAGGAGCTGGCCGTGCTCGTCGTACACGACGTGCTCGCCCAGCACCTGGCCCAGGCCCTGCGCCACGCCGCCGTGGATCTGCCCTTCCACGATGACGTCGTGCATGACGGTGCCGACGTCGTCCACGGCCGTGTAGGCGACGACGGTGACGGCGCCGGTGTCGGGATCGATCTCGACCTCGCACACGTGACAGCCGTTGGGAAACGTCATCTGGGGCGAGGTGAACTTCGCAGTGGCGTCGAGGCCGCCCGGCGCCCGCGTCGCGAGGTCGAGGATCCCGACCTCGCGATCGGTGCCGGGCACGCGGAAGCGGCCGGCGTCGAAGACGACGTCGAAGGCGGCGACCTCCCAGAGGCCGGCGACGAGCTGCCGGCCCCGCTCGATCACCGCGTCGCACGCGAGCGCGGTGGCGCCGCCCACCATCATCGTGGAGCGCGAGGCCACGGTGGGCGTGCCCGCCGGCACCTCGTCGCTGTCGCCCTCGACGAGCCGCACGCGGTCCACGTCGACGCCGAGACGCCGGGCCACGATGGGCGGAAAGGTGGAGAGATGGCCCTGGCCGAGGGCCTGCGCGCCCGTGCGCAGCACCACGCGGCCATCGCCGTCGAACCGCACGTCCACGCTCTCGTCGAGAATTCCTCCCGCCACCTCGAGAAAACAGCACATGCCGATGCCACGCAACCGTCCCGCCTGCGCCGAGCGCGCGCGCCGGTCGGCGAAGCGCTTCCACTCCGCGCGCGCGAGCGCTCGCTCCATCACCGTCTCGAAGGCGCCGCTGTCGTAGACCTGGCCGTTCGGCGCGCGATACGGCAGCGCCGACTCCGCGATCAGGTTGCGCCGCCGCAGCTCCACGCGATCGATCCCCATGGCGTGGGCGGCGCCGTCGATCAGCCGCTCGATGAGGAAGATCGCCTCCGGCCGCCCCGCGCCGCGATAGGGCCCGAGCGGCGCCGCATTGGTGAAGACGAGGTTCACGTCGATGTGGAGCGCCGGGATGACGTACACGCTGGAGAGACAGTTCTTGGTGTTGTTGGTGCCGAACACCGCCGCGAAGGCGGACACGTAGGCGCCGATGCCGACCGTCGTGCGGACGCGCAGAGCCAGGAACTTGCCGTTGGCGTCGAGCGCGAGCGCGCCCTCGAGAACGCCGTCGCGGCCGTGGGTGTCGGACTGGAAGCTCTCGAGGCGCGTGGCGCACCACTTGACGGGCCGGCCGACCCGGCGCGCCGCCTGCAGCAGCGCCGCGTACTCCGGGTAGGCCTGCACTTTCATGCCGAAGCCGCCGCCCACGTCGTAGGTGAGCACGCGCAGCGCGGGGGGCGCCACCTTGAAGACGCCCTCCGCCAGCAGCCGCCGCACCACCGCCACCCCCTGCGTTCCCGCGATCAGCGTGTAGCGTCCGTCGCTCGGGCTCCACTGCGCGATGGCGGCGCGCGGCTCCAGCGCCGACGGGGCGATCCGCGTGTCGAGGAGGCGCACGCGCTCGACGTGGGCGGCGCGCGCGAAGGCGGCGTCGACGGCCGTCGCATCACCGTCCGTCCAGTCGAAGGCCACGTTGTCGGGCGCGGCCGGCCAGATCGGCGTTCCCGCCGGAAGCTCGGCGAGATAAGCCACCACGAGGTCGGCGCCGTCGCGCGCCTGGGCCGCCGTCTCCGCCACCACGATCGCGAACGCTTCCCCCGCGTAGCGGACGCGCTCCACGGCGAGCGGCGGCAGCGGCGCGTCGACGAGGCGCCGCCCACCGCGCCCGGGGAACGACACCGCGGGGGGGATCGCGCCGAGCCCGTCGGCGACGAGGTCACGGCCGGTGAGCACGGCGATGACACCGGGCGCCGCCTGCGCGCGCGTCACGTCGATGCCACGGATCTCGGCGTGCGCGACGGCAGAGCGCGCGAAGGCGGCGAACGCCCGGCCGGGCACGTCGATGTCGTCGGTGAAGCGGCCGCGGCCGGTGAGGAGCGGCTCGTCCTCGACGCGCCGGCTCACGCGGGGCCGGGATTGATGCCGAGCAGCTCGACCTCGAAGATCAGGGTCGCGCCAGGGGGAATCACGCTGCCGGCGCCGCGATCCCCGTAGCCGAGGTGGGCGGGAATGACGAGCTTGCGCTTGCCCCCCACGCGCATGCCGCTCACGCCCTCGTCCCACCCCTTGATGACGCGCCCGCGGCCGATGGGAAAGACGAACGGCTCCTTGCGGTCGTGCGACGAATCGAACTTCTGGCCGCTCTTGAGCCACCCCGTGTAGTGCACGCTCACCGAATCACCGGCCTTCGGCAGGCGCCCGGTGCCTTCCACGATGTCGACGTACCCGAGGCCCGATGCCGTCTCGACGATGTTTTCATCCATGCCGTGAGTTCTAATTCGGGCCGCGCTCGCGGTCAACTCCCGTGGTATGACTCCCGGCGGGAGGGACCATGGACATCACCCATCGCTCCATCGACACCAACGGTATCCGCATGCACGTCGCGGAGGCGGGCGAAGGACCGCTCGTCGTCCTCTGCCATGGCTTCCCGGAGTCCTGGTACTCGTGGCGCCATCAGCTCGTCGCGCTCGCGGAGGCGGGATTCCACGCGGTGGCTCCCGACCAGCGCGGCTACGGCCAGACGGACAAGCCGGCCGCGATCGAGCAGTACACCCTCCTGCACCTGGTCGGCGACGTAGTGGGGCTGGTGGACGCGCTCGGCGGCGGACCCGCGGTCATCGCGGGTCACGACTGGGGGGCGCCGGTGGCGTGGCACGCCGCGCTCCTCCGGCCGGATCGCTTCCACGCTGTGATCGGGCTCAGTGTTCCCTTCATTCCGCGCCGGGGCACGCGTCCGACCACGGCCATGGCGCAGACGCCGGACACGATGTTCTACCAGCTCTACTTCCAGGAGCCCGGCATCGCGGAGGCGGAGCTCGAGCGCGATCCGCGCGAGACCATCCGCCGCGTGCTCTTCGGGGGATCGGGCGACGCCTCGCGCGCTCCGCGACGGGTGGGAGCGGGCGACGTGGGGATGGTGTCGCGCAAGGACGGCTTCCTCGGCACCCGCCCCGCGCCGGCGACGCTGCCGCCGTGGATCACCGATGCGGACGTCGACTTCTATGCGGGCGAATTCGCGCGTGCGGGATTCCGGGGCGGCCTCAACTGGTATCGCAACATCGATCGCAACTGGGAGCTCCTGGCGCCGTGGGCGGGCGCGAAAGTCACCGTTCCCGCCCTCTACGTCGCCGGCGATCGCGACCTCGTGCTCGGCTTCGCGGGCATGGATCGCCTGCTTCCCGCGCTGAAGCAGTTCGTCCCCAAGCTCACGGACACGATCATCCTCCCCGGCTGCGGGCACTGGACGCAGCAGGAGCGCGTGCGCGAGGTCAACGGGGCGATGCTGGACTTCCTGAAGCGCCTTGGCTGAACACGGCCTTCAGCTCCTTGCTGGGCACGGTGTCGCGCACCCAGGTGAAGGCGCCCTTCTCCTTCATCTCGCGCGCGCCGCGGAGGAAGGCGGCGAGGGCGAGGCGTGACAGCGCGCCGCCCACGCTGATGCGCTTGACGCCGACGGAGGCGAGGTCGGCGACGGTGAGCGAGGGGTCGGCGGCGCTCATGACCACGTTCACGGGCCGCTTCACCGACGCCACCACGGTGCGGATGGTGGCGAGGTCGCGCACGCCCGGCGCGTAGAGCACGTCGGCGCCGGCCGCCTCGAACGCCTGCAGCCGGCGGATGGTGTCGTCGAGATCCGGGCGGCCGTGGATGTAGTTCTCCGCGCGCGCGGTCAGCACGAACGGGATCGGCAGCGACCGCGCCACCTCCACCGCCGCCTGCACGCGTTCCACCGCGAGCGCGAAGTCGTAGATCGGGCGGCTCACGTCGGTGCTGGCGTCCTCGATGGAGCCGCCCACCACGCCCGCGTCGGCGGCGAGCCGGATCATGTCGGCGGCCGCGCGTGGCTCGTCCGCGTAGCAATTCTCGAGATCGGCGTTGACGGGCAGGTCCGTCGCCTCCGCGATGGCCCGGCAGTTCTCCAGCACTTCCTCCGGATTCACCGCGCCCGTGCCGTCGGCGCGGCCGAGGCTGTTGGCGAAGCCGAGGCTGGTCGTGGCCAGCGCCTCGAAACCGAGGGAGGCCAGCAGCTTGGCGGTGCCGGCGTCCCAGGGATTCGGAATGATGAACGCGCCCGGACGCTCGTGCAGTGCGCGAAACGCCGCCGCCTTTTGCGCTCGTGTCCGCATGGGTGACCTCCTTCCCGCCGATCATAGCGCGGTTGGCGCATCACCATGGTTCGTGGCATGGTGCCTCAGTGAATCCTTCGCGCACGTTCATCCTGCGCCCGGTGGCGACCTCGCTGCTGACGGCCGGGATCCTGCTCGCGGGCGGCGTCGCCTATCTCCAGCTCCCTGTCTCCGCCCTCCCCCAGGTCGACTACCCGACGATCCAGATCCTCACCCTCTACCCGGGTGCCGGTCCCGACGTGATGGCGTCGTCGGTCACCACCCCCCTCGAGCGCCAGTTCGGACAGCTTCCCGGCCTGAGCAAGATGACGTCGACGAGCTCGTCGGGGGCCTCTCTCGTCACGCTCCAGTTCAACCTCGATCTCAACATCGATGTCGCCGAGCAGCAGGTTCAGGCCGCGATCAACACCGCCGCCACCTACTTGCCCCGCGACCTTCCCAATCCGCCGATCTACAGCAAAGTAAACCCGGCCGACAGTCCGATCCTGACCCTGGCCGTCACCTCCGACACGTTGCCGCTGACGCGGGTCGAGGACCTCACCGATACCAACCTCGCCCAGAAGATCTCTCAGCTTCCCGGCGTCGGCCTCGTCAGCATCAGCGGCGGCCAGAAACCGGCCATCCGGGTCCAGGCCGATCCGACACTGCTGTCCTCGTACGGGCTGAGCCTGGAGGATCTCCGTTTCGTGCTCGGCCAGGCCAACGTCGATCAGCCGAAGGGTAACCTCGAAGGAGCGCAGCAGTCGTTCACCATCGGGGCCAACGACCAGCTCTTCTCCGCCGCCGAGTACCGGGCGCTGGTGGTCGCCTACCGGAACGGGGCGCCCGTGCGGCTGGCGGACGTGGCGAACGTCATCGAGGGCGCGGAGAACGTCAAGCAGGCGGCCTGGATGAACGACAAGCCGGCCATCATCGTCAACATCCAGCGGCAGCCCGGCGCCAACATCATCGGCGTCGTCAACCGCATCAAGCGCCTTATGCCCCAGCTCAAGGCGTCGCTACCGTCGTCGGTGGACATCACGATCCTCACCGACCGCACCACCACCATCCGCGCCTCCGTCGCCGACGTGCAGTTCGAGCTGATGCTGACGGTGGTGCTGGTCGTGATGGTGATGTTCCTGTTCTTGCGCAGCCTGTCCGCCACCGTGATCCCGAGCATCGCCGTGCCCATTTCCCTCGTGGGCACGTTCGGCGTCATGTACCTGCTCGGCTACAGCCTGAACAACCTCTCCCTGATGGCGCTCACGATCTCCACCGGCTTCGTGGTGGACGACGCCATCGTGATGATCGAGAACATCGCGCGCTACATCGAGGAGGGCGAGTCGCCGCTGCAGGCGGCGCTCAAGGGCTCGGGCCAGATCGGCTTCACGATCGTCTCCCTCACCGTGTCCCTGATCGCGGTGCTCATCCCGCTCCTGTTCATGGGCGACGTGGTGGGTCGCCTCTTCCGCGAGTTCGCCGTCACGTTGAGCGTGACCATCCTCGTCTCCGCGGTGGTGTCGCTCACGCTCACGCCCATGATGTGCGCCACGCTCCTTCGGCACCATCACGGCGGACAAGAGGGCTGGTTCTATCGCGCCACCGAGCGCGGCTTCGACAGCGTCATCGCGTGGTATGGGCGGACGCTGGGGTGGGTGCTCCGGCACCAGCCGGCGACGCTCGTGGTGACCGTCGCCACCCTCGTGCTCACGATCGCGCTCTACGTCGTCGTCCCCAAGGGATTCTTCCCCGTGCAGGACACGGGCGTGATCCTCGGCATCTCGCAAGCGCCGGAAGGGGTGTCGTTCACGGCCATGGCGGAGCGCCAGCAGGCGCTGGCGCGGGTGATCCTGAAAGATCCGGACGTGGTGAGCCTCAGCTCCTTCATCGGCGTCGACGGCGTCAACATGACGCCGAACAGCGGCCGCATACAGATCAACCTCAAGCCGCGCGACGACCGCCGCGACGACGCCGTCGCCATCATCCGCCGCCTCCAGTCGCAGCTCACGGAGGTGAGCGACATCACGCTCTACATGCAGCCGGTCCAGGACCTCACCGTCGAGGACCGCGTGAGCCGCACCCAGTACCAGTACTCGCTGCAGTCGGCGGACGCGCGGGAGCTCTCGGAGTGGACGGCGCGCCTCACCGACCGCATGCGCGCGCTTCCGGAGCTGCGCGACGTCGCCGCCGACCAGCAGACGCGCGGCCTCCAGATGGCGCTCACCATCGATCGCGACGTCGCGTCGCGCCTGGGGATCTCGCCCCAGCTCATCGACGACACGCTCTACGACGCCTTCGGGCAGCGCCAGGTCTCGACGATCTTCACCCAGCTCAACCAGTATCACGTCGTGCTCGAGGTGTTGCCGGCCTACCAGGACAATCCGGAGGCGCTCAAGCGCATCTACGTGAAGTCCGCCGCCGGCGCCCAGGTGCCGCTGAGCGCGTTCACGCGCTTCGAGGCGACCACCGCGCCGCTCGCCATCAACCATCAGGGACAGTTCCCGTCCGTCACGCTTTCGTTCAACCTGGCGCCGGGAGCGTCCCTCGGCCACGCCGTCAAGGCCATGCAGGCCATCGAGCGCGAGATCGATCTTCCGGCGTCGGTGCGGGCGAGCTTCCAGGGCACCGCCCAGGCGTTCCAAGCCGCGCTCGCCAACGAGCCGCTCCTCATCCTGGCCGCCCTCGTCACCGTCTACATCGTCCTCGGCATCCTCTACGAGAGCTACATCCATCCCGTGACGATCCTGTCCACGCTGCCGTCGGCGGGCGTGGGCGCGATCCTCGCCCTCCTCCTCTGCCGGACCGACCTGAGCCTGATCGCGCTCATCGGCATCATCTTGCTGATCGGCATCGTGAAGAAGAACGCGATCATGATGATCGACTTCGCGCTCGACGCCGAGCGCGAGCAGGGCAAGGCCCCTCACGAGGCGATCTACGAGGCCTGCTTGCTGCGCTTCCGGCCGATCATGATGACGACGATGGCGGCGCTCCTCGGCGGTGTTCCGCTCGCGCTCGGGAGCGGCACCGGATCTGAGCTGCGACGGCCCCTCGGCATCACCATCGTGGGCGGCCTCCTGCTCTCGCAAGTCCTCACGCTCTACACGACGCCGGTCGTGTACCTGGCCTTCGATCGCCTCGGCCGCCGTCTCCGTCGCGCGCGACAGGCCCACCCCGTCGCCGCCGAAGCGGCAGGGGAATAACCCGTGGGCATCTCCGAGCCCTTCATCCGGCGCCCGGTGGCCACGTCGCTCCTGAGCTTGGCCGTCCTCCTCGCCGGCGTGCTCGCCTACGGCATGCTGCCGGTGGCACCGTTGCCACAGGTCGAGTTCCCCGTCATCCAGGTGCAAGCGTTCTTGCCGGGCGCGAGCCCGGAGACGATGGCGGCGTCGGTGGCGACGCCGCTCGAGCGGCAGTTCTCGCGCATCGCGGGCGTGACGGAGATGACGTCCACGAGCCTGCTCGGTGCCACCACCATCGTGCTGCAATTCGACCTCGACCGGAGCATCGACGCCGCCGCCCGCGACGTGCAGGCCGCCATCAACGCCGCCCGCAGCGACCTGCCCCCGAACCTGCCGAACAATCCGAACTACCGGAAGCTCAACCCCGCCGACGCGCCGATCATGATCCTCGCCCTCACGTCGGAAACGCTGCCGGTGGGTCGCGTCTTCGACGCCGCGGACTCGGTGCTCGCGCAGAAGCTCTCCCAGGTGGAGGGTGTCGGTCAGGTCGTGGTGGGCGGCGGCGCGAAGCCCGCCGTGCGGGTGCGCGTGGATCCCGGGCTCCTCGCCCAGCTCGGCATCAGCGTCGGACAGATCCGGGCGGCGCTCGCGTCCGTGAACGCGAACTCCCCGAAGGGCGAGCTGGCGGGCGCGCAACAGGCGTGGGCGCTCAGCGCCAACGATCAGCTCCTCGACGCCGAGCAGTATCGTCCCATCATCGTCGCCTACCGGAACGGCGCGCCCGTCCGCCTCGACGACGTGGCGGAGGTGGAAAGCTCGGTCGAGGACGTGCGCACGGCCGGGCTCTCCAACGGCAAGCGCGCGGTACTGATGATCGTGTACCGGCAGCCCGGCGCCAACATGATCGCCACCGCCGACCGCATCCGCGCGCTCATGCCCGAGCTCCAGGCGTCGATCCCGCCTGCCGTCGATCTGGGCGTCCTCCTCGATCGGACCACCACCATCCGCGCCTCCTTCCGCGACATCCAGCTCACGCTGATGATCTCCATCGTCCTCGTCGTGCTCGTGGTCTTCGTCTTCCTCCAGACCGCGTCGGCCACCATCATCCCGAGCGTGGCGGTGCCGCTGTCGCTCCTGGGGACGCTGGCCGGGATGTACTTCTTCGGCTATAGCCTCGACAACCTCTCCCTGATGGCGCTCACCGTCTCCACGGGCTTCGTGGTCGACGACGCCATCGTCGTGCTGGAGAACATCACGCGCTATCTCGAGGAAGGCGACTCTCCGCTCGAGGCCGCCCTCAAGGGCTCGCGGGAGATCGGCTTCACGGTGCTGTCGATGAGCACGTCGCTGGTGGCGGTGTTCATCCCCATATTGCTAATGGGCGGGCTCGTGGGCCGGCTCTTCCGCGAGTTCGCGGTGACGCTGACGCTCGCGATCGCCGTCTCGCTGCTCGTGTCTCTCAGCACCACCCCCATGATGTGCGCCCGCTTCCTGCGCCCGTCGCACGCGCGCCGGAAGGGACGGGTCGCCCGCGTCGGCGAGGGCGCCGTGGACGGGCTGCGCCGGCTCTACGGATGGACGCTGGCGTGGGTGCTCCGACATCAGCGCCTGACGCTGGTGACGACGATCGCCACCGTGTGCCTGAACTTCTTCCTCTTCACGATCGTGACCAAGGGCTTCTTTCCGCAGCAGGACACGGGGCGGATCGTCGGCAGCATCCAGGCCCAGCAGGACATCTCCTTCCCGTCCATGCGCACGAAGATGGTGGAGCTGGCCAACACGGTCTTGAAGGACCCCGCCGTGGAGACCGTGGGCGGCTTCACGGGCGGCGGCGGCAACACCACCAACGCCGGGCGCGTGTTCATCTCGCTGAAGCCCCTGCACGAGCGCAAGATCTCCGCGGACCAGGTCATCGACCGCCTGCGCGGCGCCCTCGCCCACGTCCCCGGCGCCCAGCTCTTCCTGCAAGCGGTGCAGGACGTTCGCATCGGCGGACGGCAGAGCAACGCGCAGTACCAGTACACGATCCAGAGCCAGGATCTGGACGAGCTGAACGCGTTCGCGCCCCGCATGCTCGCCAAGCTGCGCGAGCTGCCGCAGCTCCGCGACGTGGCGACCGATCAGCAGAACCGCGGACTCCAGGCGCGGCTCATCATCGATCGCGACACCGCCTCCCGCCTCGGCGTCCAGGCGCGCGTCATCGACGACGCCCTCTACGACCGCTTCGGTCAGCGGCAGGTCTCGACGCTCTTCACCGAGCGCAACCAGTACCGTGTCGTGCTCGAGGTGGCGCCGGGCTTCCAGCAAAACCCGGACGCGCTCAGCGGCGTCTACGTGCGGTCGCTGTCGGGCGCGCAGGTGCCGCTCAGCGCCTTCGCGCGCTTCGCGCCGAGCACCACGCCCCTTGCCATCAGCCACCAGGGCCAGTTCCCGGCGGTGACGCTCTCCTTCAATCTTGCGCTGGGCTCCTCCCTCGGCGAGGCGGTGACCGCGATCCAGAATGCCGAGCGCGAAATCGGCTTCCCGCCCCTCGTGCGCGCGAGCTTCCAGGGAACGGCGCAGGCGTTCCAGGCCTCGCTCGCCAACCAGCCGTACTTGATCCTCGCCGCCATCATCGCCGTCTACATCGTGCTCGGCGTCCTCTACGAGAGCTTCGTCCATCCGATCACGATCCTCTCCACGCTGCCGTCGGCAGGCGTGGGCGCGCTGCTCGCGCTGATCCTCTGTCGCATGGACCTCGACATCATCGCCCTCATCGGGCTCGTCTTGTTGATCGGCATCGTGAAGAAGAACGCGATCATGATGATCGACTTCGCGGTCGACGCCAGCCGCCGGGGATCCGTCGATCCGGCGGCGGCCATCTACGAGGCGTGCCTGCTACGCTTCCGTCCCATCATGATGACGACCATGGCCGCCCTCCTGGGGGCGCTGCCGCTCGCCCTCGGCACCGGCGTCGGCGCCGAGCTCCGCCGTCCCCTCGGCATCACCATCGTGGGAGGCCTCCTCGTGTCCCAGCTCCTGACGCTGTACACGACGCCGGTCGTGTACCTCTACCTGGAGCGGCTGCGCCTGGCGCTCACGCGCGCGCGGCGTCCCGCCCTCACGCGGCCGTCGTTCCAGCCGCACGTCTTCCTGCTCCTGCTGGCGGCGGCGGCGATGTGCGCCGGCTGCGGCGACAGCAAGGCGGAGTCGAAGGCGCCGCCGCGACGGCCGCCGGTGCCGGTGGCGGTGGCGGCGGTGGAGCAGAAGACGATGCCGCTCCAGATCCAGGCCATCGGCACCGTGGAGGCGTATTCGGTGGTGGCGGTGCGGGCGCAGGTGGGCGGCGAGCTGCTGCGCGTTCACGTGAAAGAAGGTCAGGACGTGCGGAAGGGCGATCTGCTCTTCACGATCGATCCCCGCGTCTTCGAGGCCGCCCTCGCCCAGGCCCAGGCCAACCACGCCAAGGATCAGGGCCAGGTCCAGCAGGCGCGCGCCGTGCTGGAGCGCGACCAGGCGCGCGTGGCCCAGACGCGCGCGGCGCTCGCGCGCGACCAGGCCCAGGCCAAGAACGCCGATGCCCAGGCCGAGCGCTACGCCGACCTCTTCAAGCGCGAGCTGATCTCGCGCGAGCAGTACGAGCAGTTCAAGACGAACGCCGACGCCCTCGCCGCCACCGTGCGTGCCGACGAGGCGGACGTCCGCGGCGCGGAGGAAACGGTGCGCGCCGACCAGGCGGCCGTGCACGCCGCCGAGCAGAACGTGCGGGCCGACGAGGCCGCCGTGGAGAGCGCCCGCCTCCAGCTTGGCTACACCACCATCCGGTCGCCGATCGACGGACGCACGGGCAGCCTCCAGCTCAACCAGGGCAACGTCGTGCGCGCCACCGGCACCAACGACTCCACGCTGCTCACGATCCACCAGTTGCGCCCGATCTACGTCACGTTCACGGTGCCGCAGCAGGAGCTGCCGGCCGTGAAGCGCTACATGGCGTCAGGAGAGCTGATGGTGGCGGCGGTGCCCGCCGGTGATCCGCGCCCGGTGGCCGGCGTCGTCACCTTCATCGACAACACCGTCGACGCCACCACCGGCACCATCCGGCTCAAGGCGACGTTCCGCAACGATGAGGGCCGGCTGTGGCCCGGCCAGTTCGCCAACGTCACCCTCACCCTCGCCAGCGAGCCGAACACGATCGTGATCCCGTCCCCCGCCGTCCAGACCGGACAGCGCGGGACCTACGTCTTCGTCGTGAAGAGCGACGCCACCGTGGAGTTGCGGCCGATCGTGGTCGCCCGCACGCAGGGCAGCGAGAGCGTGATCGCGAAGGGCCTCCAGGTGGGCGAGAAGGTCGTGACCGACGGTCAGCCGCGGCTGGCGCCGGGGGCGAAGGTGGAGGTCAGGGGCGGCGGCGGCAGCTGAGCCCGATCACGTCTTCTCGAAATCGATCCGCTCGTACACGGGCAAGCCTTGCAGATAGCGACGCAAGCAGTCCAGCCCCATCTCGACCGCGCCCAGACGAACCCAGTCCCGCCCACCGAGGATGCGCGAGCGCCGCGAGGCGACGTCGTCCTCGGTGGCGATGGCGAGACAGATGGTGCCGCCGAACTCGATGCGATCGGGACCGTCGTCGAGGTCGATGAGCACGGCGAGCGCGTGCGTGGCTTCCGCCCGCACGCGGGCGGCGCGCGCGACCGCTTCCGCCGTCTCGCGCGTGATCCCGTCGCCGACGGCGGCGCCGACGGCGGCGGCGAGCTCCCGGAGATCGCGCGCCACCGCGCCCCGCCGGAAGACCTTCTCCGCCCCCGGGAGATGCGCGATGCGCGCGGCGATCTGTCCGCTCGTGAACATCTCGGCGAGCGCGAGGGAGGCGCGACGGCTCGCGAGCTCGTCGAGGACCACGCCTTCGAGGGTCTGATCGTCCTCGGCGAGGATGAAGTTGCCGAGCCGCTTGCGAATCTCCCGCTCCACCGGCTGGAGCTTCGCGCGCACGTCGTCCATGTCGCGGCCGCGCGCGCTGAGCTTGGTCTCGAGCTGCGGATAGTGGGCGCGGAACCCGAGCTTCACGCTCCCGTCGGGCACGAGCGCGTCCACGCCGGTGAGAAGAGCGTCGACGTGCGACTCCCCCAGCCCGTAGGAGTGGAACCGCTTCAGGTGGATCGCGGTCTGCAAGCCGCTGCGGGCGAGAAGGCGCGGCACGATCTGCTCTTCGAGCATGCGGCGCAGCTCGCGCGGCACGCCCGGCGTGAAGAAGAACCGCGCACCGCCGATGTCGACGGCGAAGCCGCACGCGGTGCCGATGGGATTGTCGATCAGCTCGGCGCCGGCCGGCAGCATCGCCTGCTTCTTGTTGTTGGGCGGCATCACGCGGCTGCGGCGGCGGAAGAAGTCTTCCATGCGCGTCAGCCACTCGTCGCTCAGCACGAGGTCGACGCCGGCGGCCTGGGCTGCGATCTCCTGGGAGAGGTCGTCCACGGTGGGCCCGAGGCCGCCGTTGACGATGACGGCGTCGGCGCGCTCGGCGGCGAGCCGGAAGGCGCGGAGCAGGTTCTCGCGGTCGTCGCCGATCGTCGTCTCCCAGCGCACGGCGAGACCGACGTCCTCCAGCTTCTGGCTGATGTAGGCGAAGTTGGTGTTGACGATCTTGCCCGTCAGGACCTCGTCGCCCGTGCAGATGATCTCGATGCGCATGGTCACTCAGTGTACCCTTGAGCCTCTCATGACCGCGACCCGGACGGCAGCGCTCGAGGCTGCACTCAAGCTGGCTCCCCAGATCCGATCCAGCGCGGAGGAGATCGAGGCCCAGCGCGAGCTGCCCCGCGCGCTCTTCGAGGCGCTCGCCGACGCCGGCCTCTTCCACCTCGCGCTCCCGCGGGCGCTCGGGTGCCCGGAGCTCGACCTCCCGACGTACGTCCAGGTCATCGAGGAGCTCGGCAAGGCCGACGCCAGCACGGGCTGGGTCGTCAACCAGTGCGCGATCTTCGCCACCTACGCGGCGCGGATGCCGCGCGACGTCGCGCGCGCGCTCTGGATCGACACGCCGCGGAGCGTGGTCGCCAACACCCCGCTCCCGAGCGCCACCGCGGTGGTGGTCCCGGGCGGCTATCGCGTGACTGGGCGGCAGGGATTCAGCACCGGCTGCCGTCACGCCGCCTGGCTCGCCGCCCACGCGCAGGTCATCGAGAACGGCCAGACGCGCATGGACGGAGGCCAGCCGGAGGCGCGCTATCTCTTCGTCCCCGCCGCCGAGGCAGAGCTTCTCGACACCTGGCGCGTGCGCGGCATGCGGGGGACGGGGACTCACCACTTCGCCGTGAACGACGTCTTCGTGCCCGCCGAGCGTACCGTGCTTTCCATCACGGCGCCCTTGCTGGAAGCGGGCGCGCTCTATCGCATTCCGCGCACGTTGCTGTTCGCCTCCGGCGACGCCTCGGTCGCCCTCGGCGTCGCCCGAAGCTGCCTGACCGTCTTCGGCGAGCTCGCCGGCGCCAAGACCCCGCGTGGCATGCCCGCCATGCTGCGCGATCAGCCGACGATCCAGTCCAACGTCGGCCACGCCGAGGCCAACGTGCGCGCGGGCCGCGCGCTCTTGACGGAGACCGTCGCCGACGTGTGGGCGACCGTCAGCGCGGGCGGCACCCTGACCATGGACCAGCGCGCGACGCTTCGTCTGGCCACCACCCACGCCATTCGCCTCGCCGTCGAGGTCGTGGACGCGCTCTACAACGCCGCCGGCGCCACCGCGATCTACGAGAGCCATCTCATCCAGCGCCACTTCCAGGACGTCCACGTGATCAGCCAGCACCTCCAGTCGCGCCTCGCGCACTACGAGCTGGTGGGACGCTATTGGCTCGGGCTGCCGGTCGATGAGGCGCGGATGTAGG
>DASXSB010000089.1:0-12805 GCA_036506275.1 Candidatus Methylomirabilota bacterium
CTGCGCCGGCTACGCCATCCAGACGATTCTCGCGGAGGTCTTTACGCTGGGCGTGAAGGCGGGCGTGGAGCCGCTCGCCCTCTGGCAGGCGGTCCGTCAGGGCGCGGGCGGGCGGCGCCGGACATTCGACGGCCTCGTCGACCAGTTCCTCCCGCGGAAGTTCGATCCCCCGTCGTTCACGCTGAGGCTCGCCCACAAGGACGTCTCCCTCGCCGTGGGCCTCGCCCGAGAGCAGCGCGTGCCGATGCGCCTGGCCGGACTCGCGCTCGAAGAATTGACGGAGGCCATGAACCGCGGCTGGGCCGAGCGCGACTCGCGCGTAGCGATGCTCCTTCAGGAAGAGCGCGCCGGAGTCGAGATCGAGGTACCAGAAAACCTGTTGCGGGCCGTGCTCGAGAAGGACCAGGGTTGAAGCCGCCGCGTCAGTCCCCCGCGGCCCACACGAAATCGCCGGCGTGGTCGATGTAGCCGACGCGCCCGCCTGACGTCACCCTGGCTAAGCCGGACACGAACGGCCCCGCGTCGTCGAAGCGAGGAGGAATCGCGAAGGCTCCCGAGGCGTCGATGTAGCCCCATTGCGCCCCGGCACGAGCGGGGGCGAGCCCGTCCCGGAAATCGCCGGCGGCGTCAAAGCGCAAGTCGACGACCGTCGCTCCCTGCCGGTCGATGAAGCCTACCTTGCCCGCTCGCTCCACTCGAGCGCGCCCATTGGCGAAGTCCCAGGCGCGGTCATACGCGGGCGCGATGACGATCCGGCCTGTGCGATCGAGGAATCCGATCTTGCCTCCGCACTGAACGAGTGAGACGTGCGGTCGGCATTCGGGGTGTGGACTATCGCGACGATCCACCTCGATCCGTGCCAATCCCTCGGCGAATGAGGCCGCGGAATCATAGGTGGCCGGAATCACGAAACGGCCATCATGGCCGATGAAGCCCCAGTGGCCGACGCACGTGACGCGATCGGCGCGGCAGACGGCGCTGGTATCCCGCGCACGGTTGATCTCTACCGCCGCCAGGGTGTCCGCGAAAGGACGGGCGGTGTCGAATTGAGCGGGAACGATGATCTTCCCGGCGGGATCGACGAATCCCCATACGGCGCCGCGTCGGAACGGAAGAACGCCTTCGCCCACTTCCGCGATCTCGTCGAAGCGCGGCGACACCGTGGTATGCCCGTCGCTGTCGACGATGCCCCACTTCCCCCGGACCTCGATGCCGATGAGACCACCGCCCAGAACACGAGCGCTCGCGTACTCGCCCGTGGTGATGAATCTTCCGTCCCGGCCGATGAGACGGGTCCGGCGGCCGGTGAGACTCGTGCCGAGCTGAACGAGCGCAACGTTGTCCCGAAAACCCCACGCGAGATCGAATTGCGGCGCGATGACCGTCTTACCGGCGGCGTCGATGAAGCCCCAGCGGGGCCCGATCTTCACCGGAGCGAGTCCGGCGTCGAAGTCCCCCGCCGCGTCGAACTGCGCGGGTACCACGAGCTTGCCGCGCGCGTCGATGTAACCGTACTTTCCTCCGACTTTTACCGGATAGAGCGCCGGGTTCACCGCCTGCGCGGCGCCTTTGGTGGTGGCGAAGAAAGAAACCAAGAGCGCCAGCGCCAAGGCCAACGCGGGTCTCCTTGCCCGTCGTGATCTGCGGCCGTTATACTCCGGCCGGCGCGATCCCCACGTGGAGGGAGACGCTATGGCCTTCCAGCTGAAACGCCTCGACGAGCATACCTGGGGTACTTTCGTCCGACCCGCGGTGAAGCTCAAAACCAATCCCAGCACTCGGGCCATCATCGAGGGGATCATGCCGTATTTCCCCAAGGACTGCCATTGCATCGCGGGCTATCTCGACGACGCGGACCAGTTCTGGAAGGTCAACTATCACTGGGAACTCCTGCTGCGGATGATGCGTCGGGCGCTGAAGCTCGACCTCCAAGTCCAATCACGCGGCCAGCTCGAGCGCCTCATTGAAGAGCTGCTCACGAATCCGCCCAACCCCGACAAGGGCTATGCGGATAGCGCGGTCGTCGGTGAACCACACGATAAGACGTCCGCCGCCGGCATCGTGAAGCGGTGGGAGACGATGCGTTTTTGCAAACAGGAGTTCGGCTTCATCACGAACTTCGAGGACATTCCCAAGAAACACCCGCCCGCCCAGCCGTGGTTTCTCGCTGCCGCTCCCGTTGCGCGTCCCGGAACCAGCAAGCACGGCGGTGGCTATGCCCTCGACATTGAGGGCAAGGGAAAGAACCAGCTCATAAAGCAGATCGCAGGAGCCCTGGGAGCGACGCTCAAGTTCGATGAGAAGTCCCACGTTCACGTCGAATTCAAGCAGGGCGTCGTCGTCGGAGGGAAACTGGTCGCTGACGACGCTCACGACGGAAAATGGGCGGGGTGGAAGCACCGCGGAGCCTCGGGACCCTGATGACGTGGCCCGGCGGCCTGGCGTTTGCAGTCAGGCGGGGCAGCCTCACCGTGGAGGGCTAACTATGCGCTGGGGAGAAGGCAGGCGAAGCGACAACGTCGAGGACCGTCGAGGCATGGGCGTGCCGATGGTGGCCGGCGGCGGGATCGGCACCATCATCCTGGTGCTGGTCGCCCTGTACTTCGGCGTCGATCCCAGCGTCATTCTCCAGAACGGCGGCCCGTCCGTCACCCCGCCGTCGTCCTCACCGTCGGCGTCGGTCGGAAACGATCAGCTCCGTGACTTCGTCTCGGTGGTGCTCGCCGACACCGAGGACACCTGGCGCGCGCTGTTCCGCCAGATGAACCGCGAGTACCAGGACCCGCACCTGGTGCTCTTCTCGGGCGCCGTGCAGTCCGGGTGCGGCACCGCGGCCACCGCCGTGGGACCGTTCTACTGTCCCGCCGACCACAAGCTCTACCTCGACCTCACCTTCTTCCGTGACCTGCGGGACCGCTTCGGCGCCCCCGGCGACTTCGCTCAGGCCTACGTGATCGCCCACGAAGTCGGCCACCACGTCCAGGTGCTCCTCGGCATCAGCGACCGCGTGCGGGCGGCGCAGCAGCGCGCGGGCCGCACGGAGTCGAACGCGCTGTCGGTGCGTCAAGAGCTCCAGGCGGACTGTCTCGCCGGCGTGTGGGCGCATCACGCGCAGCAGACGCGCAACATCCTCGAGCCCGGTGACATCGAGGAAGCGCTGCAGGCCGCGGCCGCCATCGGCGACGACCGCCTGCAACGCGAAACGCAGGGCCGCGTGGTCCCCGACTCCTTCACGCACGGGACGTCCGCCCAGCGCGTGCGGTGGTTCAAGACCGGCTTCGACGCGGGCGACGTCCGCCGCTGCGACACGTTCTCGCCGCCGAGCCTCTGAGGCCGCTCCTCGTCATTTCATGCTGGCGATGACGGTGTTCACGACCGGCGGTGCGTCCGCGGGCGCGAACACGATCACGCGCAGCGACGGATTCCGTCCGAGGAAATCGACGATCGCCGCTGCGCTCGCCCGCGACACGACTCGCGTCGACGCGAGGTAGATCGTCCCCCGTGCGTCCGGTGGCAAGCCCCGCTGGATCTGCTCCAGCACCCTCGCCTCCGCGTCGACGGTGACGCGGCGGCGGGCGCCGTTCCGAGCGGCCTGACTGGTGCGCGCGCACAGGGTCGACACGGGTCTGCGGTAGCCGAGCACGTCGATCTCCGCCGCTGCCGTCGGGGTCGTTCCCGCCCGTTCGAGGAGGCTCTGCAGCACCTGTCGCGCTCGCTCCATCTGCGAGGGGTCGACTTCCGGCGCCTCCCCGCGCCCGTTTTTCGGCGTGAACGTCCGCGTACCGATCGACCGCACGATGACGGGAGCGGCGTCGAAGCCGAGGACGACGTCGCTCGAGAGCACCCAGTCCGCCACCGTCCGGTGCGACTTCACGTCGCGCAGGCCGAGCAGCGACACGAAGCGGCCGTCCACGTCGAGGAGGATGCGGGCGGCGAAGCGACTCTGGTACGTCGTCAGATTGGCCAGGTCGTAGCCGCTCGCGTACGTGAAGACATCCTCCACCGTGCGCGGGGGCACGAGCGCGCACCCGTCGTACGTGAGGGCCGCCGCGCTTTCCGTGAGCACGTAGCCGACGACCCAGCCGTGGGCGCCGTCCACCACCGCCGTCAGCTTCGAGCGCTTCTCTGGATGGAGCACGGGGCTGTTCTCCCGCTCCCACCGCGTGGCCACGGACGCGAAATCCTGGCGCTCGATCTGGACGCGATCCGTGCTGAATCGATCGTAGAGTCCCTGCCAGAAGCGCAGCACGGGAAACACGGCGCCGGCGCCGCGAGCGTAATCCGTTTCCCGCCACACGCTCGCGCCGTCCGATGCCCTCTGCGCGCGGGCGCGGCGGAACCGCCGCTGCATGAGCGGATCCGGTGCGACGACGTCGGCGGTCAGGACATTGCCGTCCTCTGTCATGAGAGCGCCTCCCGTGGGCGGCGCCGCCGGCGAGACCCGATGCCGTCGGCGTTGCACCGCGCAGCACGAGACAACGCAACGCGAATGCCAAGGCCACGGTACGAAAAAGCAACGACTTACGTGGGAGGGTCGGCGTCGAGATGGTGTTTTTGGTGGAAATCCACCACCAACGGCCGGCGCGTCATTGCTATGGCACACTGAAACGCTATGTCCGAGGTGCGACCGACCGCCATGCAGACGGCCGAGCTCTTGAAGGAACTCCGGATCGACCGCGACCCACGCCCGGCGCGAAAGTGGCGGCGCTGGCTCGTGCTGGCGGCGGTGGCGCTCGTCCTCGTCGCCGGCGCCCTGTGGGCGCTCCGCGGGCGGTTCCTGCCCCTGACGGTACGGACGGTGGCGGCGCGGGCGGCCACGACCGGCGCGGGGGGAACGTCCGTTCTCGACGCGAGCGGCTACGTCACCGCGCGCCGGCAAGCCACCGTCTCCGCCAAGATCACGGGCAAGGTGACGGAGGTCCTGATCGAGGAAGGCATGCGCGTGACGGAGGGCGCCATGCTGGCGCGGCTGGACGACACGGAGATGAAGGCGCAGCTCGCGCTCGCGCGCGCTCAGCTCGTGGCCGCGCGCTCGCAGGAGGCGGAGATCCGCGCCCAGCTCGCCCAGGCCGAGCGCGACTTCACGCGACAGCAAGAATTGTTCGGCCGTCAGCTCGTGGCCGAGCAGACGATGGACGCCGCGCGCGCCCAGCGCGACATGCTGCGGGCGCGGCTCGCCGCCAACACCGAGCAGATCCGGGTGGCCCAGGAGTCAGTGTCAGTGGCGGAGGTCCAGCTCGACAACACGATCATCCGGGCGCCGTTCAGCGGCATCGTGATCGCCAAGTCGGCCCAGCCCGGCGAGATGATCTCGCCCATCTCGGCGGGCGGCGGCTTCACGCGCACCGGCATCGGCACCATCGTCGACATGGACTCGCTCGAGATCCAGGTCGACGTCAACGAGGCCTTCATCAACCGCGTGCGGCCCGGGCAGCCGGTGGAGGCCACGCTCAACGCGTATCCCGACTGGAAGATTCCGGGCTCGGTGATCGCGATCATCCCGACCGCCGATCGCAGCAAGGCGACCGTGAAAGTCCGCATCGCGCTCAAGCAGAAGGACCCGCGCATCGTCCCCGACATGGGCGTGCGCGTGGGGTTCCTCGACCCCCAAGGAACGACGCCCGCGGCCGCGCCGCCGCCGACGGTGCTGATCCCCGCCGACGCCGTCCGCGTCGAGGGCGCCACCGGCACCGTGTTCGTCTACACGGGCGGCAAGGTGGAGCGGCGCAGCGTCACCGTGGGACCGATGCGCGGCGGCGAGCGTGAGATCGCGGGGGGCCTCCGCGCCGGCGAGCGCGTGGTGCTGTCGCCGCCGCCGTCGCTGAAGGACGGCGACGCCGTCAAGGCGGCGGAGGGCGCGCGATGAGGGCGCTCGTGGAGATCCGCGGCGTCACCAAGACGTATCGGCGCGGGGGCGAGACGATCGAGGTGCTGCACGGCGTTGACCTCGACATCCCGCGCGGCGATTTCCTCGCCCTGATGGGACCGTCGGGATCGGGCAAGACCACGCTCTTGAACCTGATCGGCGGTCTCGATTCTCCCACCGCCGGCACCATCGCCGTCGACGGCGCGCGCATCGACCATCTCTCGAGCGGCGACCTTTCCCGATGGCGAGCCGTCCACGTGGGCTTCGTGTTCCAGTTCTACAACCTGTTGCCGGTGCTCTCCGCGCAGCGCAACGTCGAGCTGCCGTTGCTGCTCACGAACCTCGGCGCCGCCGAGCGCCGCCGGCGCGCGCTCATCGCGCTCACGCTGGTGGGGCTCGCCGACCGCGCCCGCCACAAGCCGAAGGAGCTCTCAGGGGGGCAGGAGCAGCGCGTGGCCATCGCCCGCGCCATCGTGTCCGACCCCACCCTGCTCGTGTGCGACGAGCCGACGGGCGACCTCGATCGCGCCACCGCCCACGAGATTCTCACGCTGCTCCAGATGCTGAACCGGGAGCACGGCAAGACGATCGTGATGGTGACCCACGATCCGAAGGCCGCCGACTACGCCCGTCGCCGGCTGCACCTCGACAAGGGGACTCTCGCGCCTTTGAGCGGAGCGATGGCGCCGTGAAGTTCGTACCGCTCCTGTGGGCGGAGCTGTTCCGGAAGAAGACGCGCACCGTGCTCACGCTGCTGTCGGTGCTCGTCGCCTTTCTCCTCTTCGGGCTCCTCCAGGCCGTGCAGGCGGCATTCGAAGCGGGCGCCGACAACGCCGACGCCAAGCGCCTCCTCACGACCGCGCGCTACTCGATCATCGAGCCGCTGCCGATGTCCTACCTGCGCCGCATCGAGGGGGTGCCGGGCGTGGTGGGCGCCGCCTTCGCGGACTGGTTCGGCGCCAAGTACCAGAACGACAGCAATGCCTTTCCCGTCTTCGCGGTGGATCCCGCGCGCTATCTCAACATGTACCCGGAATTCACCATTCCCGCCGCCGAGCGAGAGACGTTCGCGAAGACGCGCACGGGGGCGGTCGCCGGCAAGCGTCTCGTCGACCGTTATGGATGGAAGCTCGGGCAGAAGCTCCCCATCACCTCCGAGATCCACGAGAAGACGGACGGGAGCTTCAACTGGGAATTCGATCTCGTGGGAGTCCTCGACTCCGACGATCCTGCCGTGCGCGGCAACACCGACGTCGTCCTCATCAACGTGGCGTACTTCGACGAGGCGCGCCAGCTCGGCAAGGGCAAAACGGGCTGGTACATCATCCGCATCGCGGACTCCACGGAGGCCAAGAGCATCGCGGCCGAGATCGACCGCCTCTTCGCCAACTCCCCCGACGAGACCAAGACGGCGCCCGAGAAGGAGTTCGCGATCGGCTTCGCCAAGCAGATCGGCGACATCGGCGCCCTCGTCACCCGCATCCTCATCGCCGTGTTCTTCACGATCCTGATCCTCACCGGCAACACCATGGCGCAGGCGATCCGCGAGCGCATCCCCGAGCTGGCCATCCTGAAGACCGTCGGCTTTTCGGATCGGGCGGTGACGCTCCTCGTGCTCGGCGAGGCCGCGCTCCTGCTCGCGCTGGGAGCGGCCCTTGGAATGATTGGCGCCGTCGCGGTCATGCCCGTCGTCAACGGCGGCACCGGCGGTCGCTTCCCGCCCCTGTTCGTGGCGGGGGAGACGTGGGTCCTGGCGGCGGCGGTGGCGCTCGCCCTCGCGATCGCCGTCGGTCTCCCGCCCGCGCTGCGCGTGAGCCGGCTCCGCATCGTGGACGCGCTCGCCGGCCATCGCTGACGGCCATGGCCGCCCTCACCCAGATCGCGCACGTCACCGCCATCAACGTGCGAAACATCCCGAGCCGCCTCGGCACGTCGCTCGTGATCGTGGTCGGCATCGCGGGCGTGGTGGGCGTGCTCGTCTCCGTCCTCGCGATGGCGGAGGGCTTTCGCCACACGCTCGCCAGCACGGGCAGACCGACGCGCGTGATCATGCTGCGTGCGGGCTCCGACGCCGAGCTGTCGAGCGGCGTCGTCCGCGATCAGGCCACGCTGCTGGCGGGTCTGCCCGCCGTCGCCCGTGATGCGGACGGACGTCCTCTGCTCTCCGCGGAGCTCGTGGTGATGGTCGATCTCCCGCGCCGCGGCCACACCGAGCCCAACAACGTGCCCTTCCGCGGCGTGCAGCCGGCCGCCTTCGCCATCCGCGACGAGCTCACCATCCAGGAGGGCCGCCCCTTCCGGCGCGGCGTGCGGGAGGTCATCGTCGGCAAGAAGGCGGCCGCGCAGTTCGCGGGCCTGGAGGTGGGCTCGCGCATCGGCTTCCGCGACAGCGACTGGACGGTGGTGGGAATCTTCGCGACCGGCGGCGACGTGCACGAGTCGGAGATCTGGGCGGATGCCGAGGTGGCGATGTCGGCCTTCCGGCGCACTGGATTCCAGTCCGCCACCGCCACCCTCGCCGACGGCTCCGTCCCCGGCTTCACCGCGCTCGCGGACGCCGTCCGCCGCGATCCGCGGTTTTCGCTGACCGTGTTTCGCGAGCCGGAGTACTACGCGCGCCAGGCCACGATCCTGTCCCGGCTCATCAACGTCCTCGGCTACAGCGTGGCGACCTTCATGGCGATCGGCGCCACCTTCGGTGCCCTCAACTGCATGTACTCGGCGATCGCGAGCCGGCAGGTGGAGATCGCCACCCTGCGCGCGATCGGCTTCGGGGGCGCGCCGGTGGTGGTGTCCGTGCTGATCGAGGCGTTGCTGCTGGCCCTCGTGGGCGCGGCCGTCGGCGGCACTCTCGCCTACGTCTACTGCGACGGCGCCTCGCTCTCCACGCTCAACTTCAACACCTTCTCCCAGGTCGCCTTCGATTTCCGCGTGACGCGCGGCCTGCTCCTCCAGGGCCTCGCGTGCGCGCTGCTCATCGGCGCCGCCGGCGGTCTCCTCCCGGCCATCCGCGCCGCCCGCCTGCCGGTGACGACGGCGCTGCGGACCCTGTAGCGATCGCGCTCAGCCCGCCACCCAGCCGTACCAGCGGTGGCTGGGCGCCGGCCCGTCCTCGAGATACGCCATCTTCATCCGGCTCACGTAGTCGCGTGGCATCTCGTTGCGCTTGGCGTTGACGTCGACGCCGAAGAGGCGCGCCGCGTTGATCCCGAAGATCTGCTCCTTCACCGGGCGCGTGAGCGGCGCGTAGCTGTGCTTCTCCACGAGCGCGTCCGGGATCTGGAAGCGACGAAACGCGTCGATCTGCCACTGGGGCGTGCCGTACCAGATGGAGTCCGTGCCCCACAGCACGTGGTCGGCGCCGAAGGTCTCGATGATCTGGCCCAGCAGGTGCGCGCACGCGGTGGGGTTGGTGGTGACGAGCTGGCCGAAGGTCGATCCCAGCTCCATGTAGATGTTCCGGAGGCCGCTCTCCTTCTCCTTCATCCGGCAGAACTCGGTCGTCCACGGCACCTCGCGGGCGGTGCTTCCCGCCGACACCCCGAGGAGGCCGGCGTGGTAGACGAGGAAGTCGACGTCCGGGAAATCGCGCGCGGCCTTGATGATGTCGCGCGGATGGTTGTAGTCGGCGACGGGGCCGAGGGGCAGGCCTTTGTGGAGGCACACGCGCCGGACGCCGAGCTTCCGGGCGCGCTCCAGCATCGGATACGCGATCTTCTCGTCGTCGACGAACCAGCCGCGGTCGACGCCCTTCGGCGGCGCGCCCGTGTAACCCTTCCAGGCATCGACCTTCAACGTGGCCGCCTGCATGTCCATGAAGTCGAGATCGGCGGTGCCGAGCTGCGGCGTGATCAGGCCGTGGGCGAGCATCCGGCGCGACTGCGTGATCCGGTTGATCTCGTCGCGGATGTGCGTCATCTCCTTCGGCGGCACCACCGCTTCCTGGGGATAGGGTCCGGGCGGCGTCGAGATGAGCCCGATCGCGGTCTCGCTGTCGAAGAAGACCTCCTTGACGAAGGTCTCCCACGAGAGGTCGGCCATGGTGCCGCCGTCGGCCTCGAGCTTCGGATTGACGCGGCGAGCACGACGCCGGAGTCCCAGCAAGGCCTGCTTCGACACCGCGCCCGGGCGCGAGGCCTCCTCGTTGCGAGGATCGTATCCGGCGCCCACGTAGTGAAGCTGCACGTCGAAGATGAAGAACGGGTCGCCGGTGCGCTCCGCGAGCGCGCTCGGGTCCGCCGCCTCCACGGGAAGGACGTCGAAGAACCGGCCGAAGACCGCGTTCATCGCCAGCAGCGACGTCGCCATGCCCCCGCTCGTGCGCAGGAACGCGCGCCGGCTGAGACCCAGGCGCGGTGCCAGGCGCCCGGCGTCGGCGAGGATCCGCGCCTCGACCGCGCGCTGGGCCGGCGTCTGCGGGAGCGGCGGGAATTCCTCGTTGGACACGAGCCGTGTCGGCAGCGGGATCTCGGTCTCGACTCCTCGCCGCATGCCGCGGTGGAGGCGGAAGGCGTGGGGATTGTGCTCGGTCATGCTGAGCTCCTTCCCGGCAGGGTGCAGGTATCCTATCGCAGGATGCTTCGTCGTCACCGCATGCGCGCGCTCTTCCTCGCCGCCGTCGTCCTCGGCGGCTGCGCGGGCGGGACCAGCACGGGCTCGCTCGAGACGACGACGCCCGCCGGCACGCGCGAGAACATTCCCATCGCGGTCGCGAAGCCGGACGGGCCCGGCCCGTTCCCGGCCGTGGTCATCATGCACGACTGCAGCGGCCTCGGCACCACGTCGAGCGGCGCTCCCGGCCGCTGGTCGCGCGAGCTGGTGACGCACGGCTACGTCGTGATCATCCCCGACAGCTTCTCGACGCGCGGCTTTCCGGACGGCGTCTGCACGAGCGTCGCGCGCCCCGGCATCGACGTGAGCCCGGGACGCCGCGCCCACGACGCCTACGCCGCCCTCACCCACGCGCGCGCGCTGCCCTACGTGGATGGAAAGCGTGTCGGGATCATGGGCGGCTCCCACGGCGGATCGAGCACGCTCGCCGCCATGGTGGCGCCGGACAGCGAGCGCGAGCCGCTCGCGCGCGAACGGCGCGCGGGCTTCGCGGCCGGCGTCGCCCTCTATCCGCGCTGCGCGGCCCGGCTCGGGACCTGGCGCGGCACCGGCGTCTACAAGCCCATCGCGCCCCTGTTGATCCTCATCGGCGAGAAGGACGACTGGACGCCCGCCGGCGACTGCCAGCGGCTGGCGGAGGCTTCGCGGCAGGCGGCATTGCCGGTCACGATCAAGGTCTATCCGGGCGCGCATCACTCCTTCGACAGCCCGAATCCCATCCGCTACGTCGCCACCCGCATCAAGCCGAGCACGCCGAGCGGGCGGGGCGCGACCACGGGCGGCAACGCCGAGGCGTGGTCCGACAGCATCCGCACCGTCATCGCCTTCTTCGGCGAGCATCTCAGGTGACGGGCCTGCTATCCTTTCCTCCATGAGCACCGAATTGAACCTCTCCGACCTGAAGATCGATCCCGGTTCGCTCTACCGCGAAGACGTCTTCACCGATCGGAAGGTGGGAACGATTCGCGTCCTCACGCCCGTGCGCGTGGACGGCTCCGCGGACGCGGGCCGGCCCGTGCTGTACGTCGGCGAGACGCAGCTCCTGACGGCCGCCGGTGTCCTGCCGCTCGCGTTCGAGATCGAGGCGGCGTCACTGGCGGAGGCGGTGGAGAAGTTCCCCGCCGCCACCACGGAGGCGGTGGAGCGCACGCGCCGCGAGCTGGAGGAGCTGCGCCGGGAGGCGGCGTCGTCGATCATCGTGCCCGATCGGATGCCCGGCCTCGGCGGTCGCGGCCCCGGACCGGGAGGTCTCCCCGGCGGCGGCAACATCAGGCTGCGCTGAGCCATGCGCCGGCAGCGTCCGGTGCTCGTGGCCACGCTGGTGGCGATCGTCGCCATCGTCGGCGTGGGCTGTTTCTTCCGCGGTTATCTGGCGGGGATCCTCCCGAGCGCCGCCGCCCAGCCCGGCGACATCACGCTCCCGCCCGGGTTCCAGATCAGCGTCTACGCCGCCGACGTCCCCAACGCGCGCCAGATGGCGCTCGGCCCCAAGGGCGTGGTCTTCGTGGGCTCGCGGTCCGAAGGCAAGGTGTACGCGACGGTCGATCGCAGCGGCAACGGGCGCGCGGACGAGGTGCACGTGCTCGCGAGCGGGCTCAACATGCCGAGCGGGATCGCCTTCCGCGACGGTTCCCTCTACGTGGCCGAGGTGAGCCGCGTCCTTCGCTTTCGCGACGTCGCGCGCGATCTCGCGCATCCGCCCAAGCCCGAGGTCGTCACCGACCGCTTCCCGAGAGACACGCACCACGGCTGGAAGTTCATCGCCTTCGGCCCCGACGGGCGTCTCTACGTCCCAGTGGGCGCGCCCTGCAACGTGTGCGAGCCGCCGGGCCCGCTCCACGCCACCATCACGCGCATGGATCCGGCCGGGGGGCCGCCCGAGATCGTGGCGCGGGGCGTGCGCAACAGCGTCGGCTTCGACTTCCACCCGGAGACGGGCGAGCTGTGGTTCACCGAGAACGGCCGCGACTGGCTCGGCGACGATCAGCCGCCGGACGAGCTGAACCACGTCACGCGCGTGGGCGAGCACTTCGGCTTTCCCTACTGTCACGGCGACGGCATCCGCGACCCCGAGCGCAATGGCGGCCGCGCGTGCAACGAGTTCACGGCGCCGGCACGGCTCCTCGGGCCCCACGTGGCGGCGCTCGGGATGCGCTTCTACACGGGGACGATGTTCCCCGGGAAATACCGCGGCAGCATCTTCATCGCCGAGCACGGCTCCTGGAACCGCTCCACGCCCATCGGGTACCGGGTGTCGTTCGTGAAGATCGAGGGCGGGCGCGCGGTGTCCTACGAGACGTTCGCGGAAGGCTGGCTGAAGGGCAGCAC
>DASXSB010000090.1:0-48217 GCA_036506275.1 Candidatus Methylomirabilota bacterium
GGCCCGGCGCCGATCACCAGGAGATCCAGCATCAGACTTCGAGCACCATGCGCGCGGGGTCCTCCAGCTGCTCCTTGACGCGCACCAGAAACGTCACCGCCTGCTCGCCGTCGATCAGCCGGTGATCGTACGAGAGCGCCACGTACATCATGGGCCGGATCACCACCTGCCCGTCGACGGCCACCGGGCGCTCCTGGATCTTGTGCATGCCGAGGATCGCGGCCTGGGGCGGATTCAGGAGCGGAGTGGAGAGCAGCGACCCGAAGACGCCGCCGTTCGTGATCGTGAACGTCCCCCCCGCGAGGTCGTCGGGGCGCAGCTTCGCCTCCCGCGCGCGCTGGGCGAGGGTGCTCACGGCGGTTTCGATCTCGGCCAGGCTCTTCTGGTCCGCGTCCCGCACCACCGGTACCACGAGCCCGCGCGGCGTGCTCACCGCGATCCCGAGGTGGACGCGACGATGGTAGACGATGTCGGTGCCGTCGATGCGCGCGTTCACCACGGACACGTCACGGAGGGCAAGGACGGCCGCGCGCGCGAAGAGCGACATGAGCCCGAGGTCGACGCCGTGTTTCTCGCGGAAGCGCTCGCGGTAGCGCTTGCGGAGGGCGAGCAGCGCCGCCAGGTCCACCTCGTTGAAGGTGGTGAGGATCGCCGCCGTGCGTTGCGCCTCCACGAGTCGGGTCGCGATCGCGCGCCGCAGCTCGGTCATGGGCACCCGCTCCACGTCCGCCTCCGCACGCGCGCCTTTCCGATCCGGCGGCGCGGGGACGCGCGGCGCTTCGCCCGCGGGGCGCGCGCCGCGCTCGTCCTCCAGGTGCTGCAGCACATCGCCCTTGGTGACGCGGCCTTCGCGCCCGGTGCCCTTCACGGCGGCGGGATCGACCGCGTGCTCGGTCACCAGCTTTCGGACGGCGGGGCTGAGCGCCTCGTCCGGCGCTTCCGGCGCCCGGCGCGTCCTCCGCTCGGCGGGCGGTGCCGGCGACGCCGCCGCCGTTGGGGCCGCGGATTTCGCCGGGCCGGGAGCGACCGCGGCGACGGCAGGCCCGGAGGCCGCGGGCGCGGCTCCCGCCCCCTCCGAGGCAATGCGCGCGACGACGTCACCGACGCGCACGCGCGCGCCCGCGGCCTGCACGACGCGCAGCACGCCCGGAATCTCGGCGGCGATCTCCATCGCGGCCTTTTCGGTCTCGAGCTCGAGCAGCGGCTCGTCGGCCTTCACGCGGTCGCCGTCCTTCTTCAGCCAGCGCACGATGACGCCCTCGGTCACCGACTCCCCGAGCGGTGGGATGCGGACGTCGACGTCCATCTCAGCCCGTCGCCGGTTGCGCCCCGGCGGACGCGGGTTGCTCTCCCGCCGCGCCGTTGCCCTCGTCGTCGCGCGCCGCGCTCGGTTGGCCGAGCGCCTGCTCGAGGATCAGCTTCTCCTCGGCCTGGTGGACGTTGTGCTGGCCGGTGGCCGTGCTCGCCGCCTCTTCGCGGCCGGCGTAGTGGACGCGCCGGTCACGGAACAGTCGGCCGAAGAGCGGCCTCACGAAATTCCACGCGCCCTGGTTCGCCGGCTCTTCCTGCACCCAGAGGAGCTCGGCGGCGCGCGGATAGCGGGCGAGCGCGCGCGACAGCTCGAACGACGGGAACGGATAGAGCTGCTCCACGCGGACGATCGCAACGTCCGGCCGCCGCGCGGTCTCGCGCGCAGCGGCGAGCGCGAAGAAGATCTTGCCCGAGCACATGAGCACGCGGTGGACGGCGTCGGGAGCGCCCACGCCGGGATCGTCCAGCACCGTGCGGAACGTGCCCTCCGACAGCTCCACGACGGGCGACACCGAGCGGGGATGGCGCAGCAGGCTCTTCGGCGACATGACGACGAGCGGCTTGCGGAAGCGGCGGTGCATCTGGCGACGCAGGACGTGGAAGAACTGGGCCGGGGTGGTGGGATAGACGACCTGGATGTTGTCCTCGGCGGAGAGCTGGAGGAAGCGTTCCAGGCGCGCGCTGGAGTGATCCGGTCCCTGGCCCTCGTAGCCGTGGGGAAGCAGGAGCACGAGGCCGCTCATCCGCTGCCACTTGGACTCGCCGCTCACGATGAACTGGTCGATGACGATCTGCGCCCCGTTGGCGAAATCCCCGAACTGCGCCTCCCACACAACGAGCCGGCGCGGATCACCGCTCGACATGCCGTACTCGAAGCCGAGCGCGGCCGCCTCGCTGAGTGGACTGTTGACGGCCTCGATCGTGGCCTGCTCGGGCGCGACGTGGTTCAAGGCCACGTAGGGTCGGCCACTCTCGACGTCGAAGATGGCGGCGTGGCGATGGCTGAACGTCCCCCGCACGGTATCTTGCCCGGTGAGCCGGACCGGGATTCCTTCCAGGAGCAGGCTCCCGTACGCGAGCAGCTCGGCGGCGCCCCAGTCGATGGGCTCGCCGCGGTCGACTTTCTCGAACCGCTCGGCGAGGACCTTGGCCAGCCGCGGGTGCGGCGTGAAGTCCTCGGGCCACCGCGGAAGCGCGCGCGCGAGCGTGCGCAAGTGCTCGGGGGCCACGCGGGTGTCGGCGCTCCAGTCGCGGCCTGCCCACGTGAGGCCGCTCCACACGCCGCCGAAGACGAACACGCGCTGGCGCGGCATGTCGCGGCGAGCGACGGAGCGCGCTGTCTCCAGGGCGGCCCGCCGCGTCTCCCGCACGCGCGCGGCTTCCGCCTCGTCGAGCACGCCCGCCTCCTGCAAGCGCTTCCCGTAGCGCGCGACCACGGACGGGTGCTGGGCGATCTCCTCGTACATCACGGGCTGGGTCAGCGTCGGATCGTCGAGCTCATTGTGACCGTGGCGGCGATAGCACACGAAGTCGATGAAGACGTCGGCCCCGAATGTCTGCCGATAGCCGACGGCGAGGCGCGCCGCCTGCACGGCCGCTTCGGGATCGTCGGCGTTGACGTGGAACACCGGAGCGTGGAGGACCTGCGACGGATCGGATGGATAGCGCGAGAACACGTACTCCGGCGGCGACGTCGTGAAGCCGATCTGATTGTTCACGATGACGTGGATGGTGCCGCCCGTCGTGTAGCCGGCGAGCGAGGACAGCGCCAGCGTCTCGTAGACGACACCCTGTCCCATGAACGCGGCGTCGCCGTGGAGCAGCACCGGCGCCACCCGGCGTCGGTCGCGATCGCCGAGATAGCTCTGCTTGGCGCGGACGATCCCCTCCACCACCGGGTTCACCGCCTCCAGGTGGCTCGGGTTCGGCGTCATGGAGAGGTGGATCTTGCCGCCATCGCGGAGGTGGCGGTCGTGCGAGTAGCCGAGATGGTATTTCACGTCGCCGTCCCCGTGAATCTCGTCGGGGAGCAGCGCGCCCTCGAACTCGCCGAGGATCATCTCGTACGGCTTGCCGAGGAGGTGGGCGAGCACGTTGAGGCGGCCGCGGTGCGGCATGCCGATCACCATCTCCGCCACGTCGAGCCGAGCCGCTTCCTCCACGATCGTGTCGAGCAGGGAGATGAGCGCCTCCCCGCCCTCGAGCGAGAAGCGTTTCTGGCCCGCGTACCTGAGCTGGAGGAACTGCTCGAAGGTCTCGGCGGCCGTGAGCTGCTCGAAGATACGCCGGCGCTGCTCGGGCGAGAGATCCGGACGGTTGCGCGACGGCTCCATGCGCGCCTGGAGCCACTGACGTCGCTCCTTGTCGGGGATGCGGAGATACTCGACTCCGAGCGTCCCCGCGTAGGTCTCCGTCAGCGCCGCCAGCAGCTCACGCAGCGTTCGTCGCCCGCCCTCGCCAAAGTGGTCGGCATCCACCACGCGATCGAGGTCGTGCTCGCCGAACCCGAACTCTTCGAGGCGGAGCAGCGGATGCGTGCGCGGACTGTGCCCGAGGGGATCGAGGTCGGCGATGAGATGACCGAGCTCGCGGTACGAGTGCACGAGGTCGGGGATGGCGAGATCCGACGAGGGGGGCGTCGCCGTCGGCGCGGTGCGCCGGGCGAGGTCGTAGCCGGCAAAGACGAGCGCCCAGCGCTCGTCCACGGACGCGGGATCACGGAGGTAGTCGCGGTAGAGCGACTCCACGTACCCGGGACTGCTGCGCGCGAGATCGTCCGCAGAAAGCATGGAAGACGACTTCATTATGCCGGGCGCCGTCGGGCTTGGCACGCGATCGCCCCGCCGATGGTGGCGGTGGCGGCCGCCGCGCGCGCTAGGCGTTCTCCCTCAAGAATGCTCCCACAGCACCGGCTCGGGGGTGAGGCGGACGCCGCAGCGCTCCTCCACCATGTCTTGTAATCGCCGCGCGAACGCCACGACCTCCTCCGCGCGCGCCCCGTCGTGGGCCACGATGGCGAGAGCGTGGCGGGTGGAGATGCCCACGCCCCCCTCGCGATGTCCGCGCTTGAAGCCCGCCCGCTCGATGAGCCAGGCCGCCGAAAGCTTCACGCGGCCGTCCGGTTGCGGCCACCGCGGCAGGGCGGGATCCCGCACGGCGGCTTCCACCCGCGTGAGCTCCTTCGCGGTCACGATGGGATTGACGAAGAACGATCCGCAGCTCCGGCGATTCTCGTCGTCGGGATCGAGCACCATGGACTTCGCGCGCCGGATCTCGAGCACGCTCTCCCGCACGTCGTGGAGCGTGGGCGCGACGTCGCCGCGAAGGGCGAGGTGCTTCTCGACGTCGGCATAGCGCACGGCCGGCGCGCCGCCCGGCATCAGCCGGAACTCCACGGAGAGCACGACGTGCGCCCCCGCCACTCCCCGCTTGAACGCACTGTCGCGATACGCGAAGCCGCACTCAAGGTTGGAAAACGTCACCACGCGCCGCGCCCGCGTGTCGAGCGCGCGTACGGCCACGATCGTCTCGCTCACTTCCTGGCCGTACGCGCCCACGTTCTGGATGGGCGTGGCCCCGACGAGCCCCGGGATACCGCTCAAGCACTCGAGGCCCGCCCATCCACGCGCGACCGTGAGCCGCACGAAATCGTCCCACGGCTCGCCGGCGGCCACATTGAGCGCGATCGCACCATCGCGCTCGCGCGCGGACACGCCGCGGAGGTCGATCTTGATCACGAGCCCGTCGATGCCGTCGTCGGGGACGACGACGTTGGAGCCGCCTCCGAGCACGCGGAAGGCGAGGCGCCGCCGCCGCGCCCAGTCGACCGCCTCCAGCACGGTCGTCTCGTCCGTGGCAGCCACGAAGTAGCGGGCGGCGCCACCCACGCCGAGCGTGGACAGCGGCGCGAGGGGAACGTGCTCCAGGACCTCGAGGCGGGTCCGCTCCCTCATCGGCGTTCCGGCCATCCCACTGAGTGTATGCGCCGGCGCCGACCCGTCAAAACATCTAGCGCGTCACCGGAGGTAGCCTAGAAGGAGGACGTTCAGGTGCACGAGTAGGAGCTTGTTCCAGGCCACGCTCGCCTCCGTCGCCTCGGGTCCCTCCCCCAGCTCCGCCGCCAACAGCCGCGCGAGCGCGGTCTGGGCCACGCTCATGGCTCCCACCATGAACCGCGCGGGCACGGTGCCGCCGGGGCCATGGGTGCGATGGCTGTGGGAGAGCCCGACGGAGAGGAGGTAGTAGGAGAACTCCGCCGTCGTCGCGACTTCCGCCGTCTCCCGGAGCCATCGTCCGAGCGAGTGTTTACGCCGTTCCAGGCGTGCGAGGTCGGGCGCGCCGTCGGCGCCGAGGAAGAAGCGCGCGGTCGCGGGAAACTTCAGGAGGTGGTCGTACAGCGCGGACGTGAGGGCCGCCTCGTGCCGGAGCACGATCGGCGCCGTGCGCCGGATGGCGGCCACGTCGGCGTCACCGAGATCGACGAACTCCATGAGCTCGCGGATGAACCGCGGCATGTCGGTCGCCGGCAGGTAACCGTCGTCGGTGGGGGACACGCCGGCAGTGTATATGCGGGCGTGGCGCGGCGGTACGGCGTGAGGCTAGCTGGCCTTGAGCTCGACGGACTCGCGACGGTCCACGCGCTCCTCGCTCGGATTCCGGACGGGGGAGCGCGCCGGGATCGGCGGCTGCGGCCGCCGCCGCTTGCGGATTTCTTCGACCACGAGCAGCACCGGCAGGCCCAGCACCACCACGTAGTACAGCACGTGCTCCAGAGTCATCGCTCTCCTCCCCGGCTGCGCCGCGTGTCCGGGTCGCGCACCCGGCGCGCCTGAGGGGAGCAAGGCCAGTGCCATACCTCGACGCGCGTGCGCCGTGACGGCTTCGCGCAGCGTTTTCCCGGCGTTGGCAGACGCGACGGGCCGGCGAACGCGTCAGGAGCGAGCGGAAACGAACCGCGAACGAGCAGGAGGCCGGTAAGGAATCGCCCGCTTCCGACGGGCACGCGAGAACGGCGAACCGCTCAGCTAAGGCGGATGCGGCCTCCGCCCATCACGCTCAGGAAGTCGCCGAGCGACGTGAAGCGCATGCACGCGTTGCCGCGCTTCTCGGCGCCGATCGTGGAGGAGGGGCCGCCATAGTTGTGGCCGGGAAGGAGAACGGTGTCATCGGGAAGTGCGGCCAATCGCTGCGTGAGGGAGTAGTACATCTCGGTCGGGTCGCTGCCTGGGAGATCGGTGCGGCCGCACGAACCGATGAACAACGTGTCGCCGGAGACGAGGCGGCCGTCGACCAGAAAGCACTGTGACCCCGGCGTGTGACCGGGCGTGTGCATGAAGGTCAGGACCACACGCCCGACCTGGAGCGTGTCGCCGCCGTCTACCTTGACGAGATCCCCGCCGAAGCCGCGCAGGAATTCCGCCTCCGCCTTGTGGACGTATAGCTTGAGCGGCACCCGCTCCTGGAGCTCCTCGACGCCCGGGATCCGTCCCGGCATGCCCCACGAGGCGAGGCTGCCGCCCACGTGATCCTGGTGGGTGTGGGTCACCAGCGCCCCCACCAGCCGCATGCCGTCGGCGGCGACGGTATCGACGATGGTGTCGATCTCCCAGGCGGCGTCGACGACCACGCACTCGCGCGTCTCGGCATCGCCCACGAGGTAGACGAAGTTCTGCATCGGCCCCAGCTCCATCTGCCTCAGGTAGACGCCCTTCTCCGTCACGGGGCTCATGGTACCGGACCCTTCCCCGGTACGCTACAATCGGCGATCCGAGGTGACCAAATGACGACCAGCCAGACGGCAGCCGCCCGGCGCGTCTCCTCCCAGCTGGAGACGCTGTGGGACTACGACTACGTGCCGACCCATCACGAGCTCGAATCGCTCTACGAGACCGCGAAGAAGAACCAGTGGAACGGGTCCGCCGCCATCGACTGGAGCCGGCCCGTGGGGCACGAGGGACCCGTGCTCAACGTGCACGTCGCGTTCGCGGGGGCGAGATTCTTCGAGGGCCTCACGCCCGAGCAGCAGAAGGAGATCGAGATCAAGGTCTCCGCGTGGCGGCTCTCGCAATTCCTGCACGGCGAGCAGGGCGCGCTCCTCGTCTGCGGTCAGCTCGTGAACTCAGTGCCCGAGCTCGACGCCAAGCTCTACGCCTCCACCCAGGTCGTGGACGAAGGCCGCCACGTGGAGGTCTTCGAGCGCTACGTGAAGAAGCTCCACAAGATCTACCCGGTCGATCCGCTGTTGAAAGCGCTCGTCGACGAGATCCTTGCCACCCCGATGTGGGAGCTGAAGCTGCTCGGCATGCAGATGATCGTGGAAGGGCTCGCCATCGCCGCCTTCAACCTCATGCGGCGTCAGACGGGCGATCCCACCCTCGAGTCACTCCTCGACTACGTCCTCCAGGACGAGGGCCGGCACGTGAACTTCGGCTACTTCGCGCTCAAGCGCTCCATCCCCAACATGGAGCCGACCCGGCGCGGCGAGCTGGAGGATTTCGCGTTTCGCGCGTGCGACGCCATGTACAGCCGCAACGAGCGCACCGGCTTTCAGTCCATCAAGACGGTGTGGGAGGAGATGGGCTGGGACGGCGAGAAGGTGCACCGGGACACCATCGAGAACTCCCAGACGGTGAAGGTGTTCAATCGCTTCCTGTTCACGGAGGTGCTGATCCCTCGCCTCCAGCGCTTGGGCCTGATCTCGGAGCGGATCGAGCCGCGCTACCGCGCGATCGGACTGGTCGCCTAGCGGGAACGTCACCTGCGCGCGCGGCGTCGGCGGTCGGCGGTGGTGGCCGTGCTGCTCCCGGCGTTGGCGCTGTCTGCCTGCTCGGGAACCCGCTCGCGCGAGATGCTACGCGCCGACCTTGCAAACGACATTCGCGAACGCAAAACCCTCCACATCGCGCGCGCCCGACCCGCGGACCTCGAGATATGGACGCCTTCCCTTGCGTTGATGCTGGGTGGGTTCGCCGCGCCGGCGGCCCAGGCAAGGGCGGTGAAGTGGGGGGCGGAGTGGGCGCGCGATTACGGGCTCGAGGATCCGGCGATCGCGCTCGCTCCGCGTCTCGGCGCCGGGTTCGCGGAGTACACGGGCGTGACTGTCGTGAATGTCGACCGTGTCGTCAATGACCCCGGAAACCTCGCCGTGCTCCGGCAAATCACTGGTTCGGGACACGTGCTCGTCGTGCGCACGCACGACTGGCGCCTGCATCAAGACGGAACCGCGTTTTCCTCGCGCGCGAAGTTCAAGTACATGTTCGACGTCCGTCTCGTGCGTGTGGACGACGGCACAATTGTATGGCGAGAGCGGTGTGGCCGGACCGGCACGAACGAGACGCCGCTCGACCGCTGGGAACAGGACAACGCCGCGCTGCTCAAGAGCAACATCGCGCGCGCGGTTGATTACTGCGCGGAGGAGATCGTCCGCTACCTCGGGTTCAAGCCTTGAAGGCGTCCGGGGGTCTCGGGGCGGTTGTTCACCGGGCGCCGGCACCACGGGCGAGGCGTCGGCGTGGCGCCACGTTGCCCACGCCAGCCAGAGTCCACCGAAGCCGATCAACAGACCATCGATGATGCGGATGGGTCTCGGCAAGAGCGGAAGCCATGACGCGAGCCCGACTGCCAGCGCGATTCCGCCCCACGGCGGGAGTCGCCTGCTCGCGGCGATTGCGCGCGCACAGTCGATGGCGCCGATGGCGAGGAGCAGGAGTCCCAAGAGCATGACCAGCGTGCCCGGGCCGCGGTAGGTCTCCGCGAGCGCCGGCGCGACCCCGCTCACACCGTCGAGGTAGAGGCGCCCCACGAGCGGCATCGTGAACGTCTCGACGCCGACCATCGGCTGGACGAGGCCGAGACCAATTACGCTCAGCATCACGCCGCGCCGCGCGCGCGACTCGCCCGCCGTACCCACGAGCGTGGCGTGAACCGCGAGCAGACCGACCGGCAACAGCGCGAAGCCTGCGAGCAGCATCAAGTGAGCGACCAGCCACCACGGCGAGGCGAGGGGCCCGCTCGCGACATCGGCCAGCGTCGGCGAGAAGACATCGAGCGGGAAGAACGGTCGCACGATCGGGAATACGGCGAGGAGCACCGCTGACGTCGCGAGGGCGGCGGCGCCCCCATGCACACGGTTCGCGGGATTCATCACCCCGCAGTCTCGCGCCTTCACGTATCCGGCCGATGTGTCGCGGGTAAAGAAGTGTGAACGCGGACATGACACGGCGCCTCTGAAAGGCAGCCCCGCGCGTCCGAAAGACGACGGCAGGGCGAAAACCCCGCCGTCAGGCTTTGAAGTCGTCCGGAGTCTTCGGGAGATTCGTGAGCGCGCCGGCATCGAGGGCGAAGACGGCCGGCGCCGCCTGCGTGCGCACGAACGTCCGGTTGCCCTCCTGCTTGCCGATCACGATGGTGTTCGTCTCCTTGCCGTCCTTGCCGTAGAGCGTCACCTCGAGCGCGGGTGAATCGAGACCGTACTGCGCGGGCTCCCCGCCCGTGGGCGCCACCATCTCCGTCCACTTGAGCCCGCGCAGCGCGAACAGCAAGTCGTCCACGCGGCGACTCTTGGCGGGGCCCTTGGAGGGCTCCAGCACGCGCCAGTCTCCGTCGCCGCGCCGCTCGAGCACGGTCGTCTGGCCGCCGCTCTTGACGCGGACGCGGCTCACGTCACGCGGCTCCAGGCCGGACACGAGCGTGCGATCGCGCAGTTCCAGCGGCGAGCGCCCGATGCCGGTGAGGGCCTTGGCGTCGACGAGAACCACGGGCCCCTTGTCGGTCACCGCCGCGTAGGCGGCCGCCTCGCCCGCGCGCTTCTCCGGCGAAGGAGCCAGCAGCAGCGTGCGGCTCTGACCGGCTTGATCCGTCAGCGTCACCTTCACCTCGGGCTGCGCGAGATATTGCGCGATGCCGGAGCTGTCCTCGGAGAGAAACGCGAGCGCGCGCAGGTCACGCAGCCGCGACACCACCGCCCCCACCTCGACCTGATCGGCAGCGGCCGGCTCGGGGGTGACGACCTGCCAGCGGTCCTTCTCGCGCGTGACCGTCACGTGGCCGCGTGGGCTCTCGATGTCGAGACGCGCCAGCTTGTCGCGGTCGATGTCGATCACGGTCTTGTCCCGGAGAACGGCGACGTTCTTCGGAACCGCTTTCCAGACCTCCTCGGGCAGCAGCAACACGCTCGTCTCACCGGGGCGGAGCGCGTAGATTCCCTTCTTCGTGTCGTCGGTGTTGCCGAGGAGCAGCGACTTCGTCGCGCGTTCGCCTTCCTTGCCGGTCTGGATGACGATGCGGAAGGGACGGTCGAGGCCGTAGGGCGCGAGCGACCGCGGCGACTCCGCCACGAAATCCTTCACGCGCACGGTCGAGAGCTTGTCGAGGAATTCGCTCATGAGATCCCCATCTGCCGGCAAGGAGACGGGGCGGGTGATGGCCCAGCGGCCGTCCTTGGGTTGGAGCGCGATGGAGTCGTCGCGCGTGACCAGCTCCACGCCCGACACCGCGTTGCGGTCGAACGTGAGCAGCGTCTTGTCGCGGAAGTCAGTGAGCGGACGGGTGGCGTCCCGGAACACCGACTCCCCCACGAGGAACACCGGCTGCTTGTCCTTCTCCCGCGCGTACACCCACACCCCGGTCGGATTCTTGGCCCCGAGCAGGAGCACGGCGTGCTTGCCGTCCTTCAGCGTCACGTCGACCTCGGCGGACGGCGTCTGGAGACCGAAGTCGGCGAGGGAGGCGGGCGCGGCGGCGATCTCGCGGTCCATCTTCGCGGTGAGGATGTTGGTGAGGACCTCCTCCACGGCGCCGCGGTCGGCCCGCGCCTTCACCGGCTCTTCCATCTGCCAGCCGTCGCCCTCGCGCGCGAGCCGCACGGTACCGCCTTCGCGCTTGATGGCCACGCCCGTCGCGTCCTTCGGCTCCGCCGAGAAGACGCGCCCGTGGCGCGCGGCCTTCAGCTCTCGATCGGGGCCGAGGCGGATCTCGTAGACGTAGTAGAAGGCGCCGAGCGCGGCCAGGATGAGGGCGAGGACGGCCGTGGTTTGCCAGCGCATCCGTCGATCAGTTCGCGGCGCGGCGGCGGACGACGGCGATGACGCCGCCGGTGATGACGAGGGCGGGCAGGATCACCACCGGGATCAGAAACACCGCCTGCGCCTGCAACGAGGTGAGGAACACAGGGGTTTGCCGCGTCTCCTTGGGCCGAATCGAGATCAGGTCCTCTTCCTCCGCGAGCCAGCTCACGGTGTTCAGGAAGAAGTCGCGATTGCCCTGCACGTTGAGGAACTGGTTACCGGCGAGGTTCGAGGTGCCGTAGACGACGAGGCGGGCCTTGCCCACCGTCGCCACCGCCGCCACCGGCAGCGGGCCCTTGGGATCCTGGGGATCGGGCTGCGCCTCGCCCCGCTGGAGCGCCTCGCGGTTGGTCTCGCCCCAGCTCTGGGCGCTCGTGCGCGCGAGCGGCGTCACCGTCGTACCCGGCGGCGGCGTCTTCGCCGGCGTCACCGTGCGCGTGAGCGGGAAGAGCGTGGTGACGCCCCCGAGGTCGCGTGTGATCGGATGCGTCTCGTACTGCTGGACGATCGGGACCTCGGGGCCGATCCCGAAGAGGCGACCAATGGGACTCGGCTCGATGACGAGGTTGTCGCCGAGCTCGAAGCCGTAGCGGACGAGGTACTTCTTGAGGCCCTCGTTCTGGAACGGATCGGCCATGACGAGGAGCTTGCCGCCCTTCTTCACGTAGGCGTCGAGCGCGTCCAGCTCGGTCGGGAAGAGGTCGGTGCGGGGACCGGCCACGATCACGATGGCGGCATCGTCGGGAATCTTCCCTTCCCGAGCGAGCGTGAGCGGCTTCACCTCGTAGTTCGCCGACTCCATCGCGCGCTTGGCCTCGCTGAAGCCGGGGCGCTCGGTGTTGGTGAGCTCGTGCTCGCCGTGGCCCTGCACGACGTAGACGACGCGCTTGCCCTGGCGCGTCAGCTTCACGAGGCCGTTGGTGAGCTTCTCCTCCTCGGCGTCGGTGACCTTCTCCGAGCGGTCCTTCGTCTCCAGCACCACCGTGCCGTAGGACTCCACGCCGTAGCGGCGCGCCAGCCCGGGCTCGCGGTCGGGGTCGACGACGCGCGCCGTGAAGTGGCCGTTGGCGTAGCGCGTGTACTGCTTGAAGAGGTCCTCCGCCACCCGCTTGCCGGGCTGGTCGCCGCGGAAGAACGCCACCGCGTTCACGTCGGACTTCAGATTCTGGAGGATCTGAATGGTCTGGGGCGACAAGCTGTTGCGGCGGTTCTCGGTGAGATCGACGCGCGCGCTGTGGCGGGCCGACACCGCCTCCACGATGCCGATGATGCCGAGGAGGAGCAGCACCATCACCGCCGTGTTGAGGCCGTAGCGCGCGCTCCGCCCCCCCATGGCCGTGCGCACCGTCCGGTAGTGGACGGTGAGCGAGACGAGCACGAGCACGATTCCGGCTCCGATGAGCCACGGTCGCGCGCGTAGCCACTCCGGCCGCGCAAAGGGCAGGATGACGGCGGCCGCCAGGAGCGCGATCCCCACGTAGCCAAGCCAGTCGAGGGCGCGTCGCATGGGGCCTAGCCCTTCCACCGCCGCGCCTCCAGCGAGCGGAGCGTCAGGAAGAGCGCGAGGATCGTGAAGTCGATGTAGTAGATGACGTCCTTGGTGTCGAGCACCCCTTTCGAGAAGCTGTCGTAGTGCTCGAGGATCGAGAGGTGCGAGAGCACGCGCCCGCCGAGCCCGCCCAGGTAGTCGGAGCTCCAGCCGATGACCCAGAACAGGAGGAGGATCCCAAAGGTGGTGACCGAGGCCACGATCTGGTTCTCGGTGAGCGAGGACGCGAACACGCCCACGGCGAGGAACGTCGCCCCCAGCAGCACGAGCCCGAGATAGCCCGTGAGGAGCGGCCCCCACTCCACGCGCGCGAAGTAGAACAGCATGACCGGGTAGACGAGCGTGCACGCGAGCGTCAGCAGGTAGAGCGTGAAGGCGGCCAGGTACTTGCCGACGAGCACCGCCCCGTCGCGCACGGGATACGTGAGCAGCAGCTCGATCGTCCCCGAGCGCCGCTCTTCCGCGAAGAGCCGCATGGTGATGAGCGGCATGAGGAGCAGGAGGATCACGCTCACGTTGGAGAGGAGTGGCCGCATCACGGAGTCGGTCACGTTCAGCTCGCGTCCCATCTGGGGATTCATGGCCGACTGCATCGACGCCAGCGAGAAGAAGGCGAAGATCGCGTAGAAGAAGTAGCCGGCGAGGAGGAGGAAGATGGCCATGATGACGTAGGCCACGGGCGACGTGAAGTAGAGGCGCATCTCCTTCTTCCAGATCGGCCACACCTTCACGGCGTCGTCTCCACGGGCTTCACAGCGGCGCCGTCGAGGGGACGATCGGCCTCCGTCTCCGGCGCGGTTTCCTCGCCGGCCACGATCCGCATGAAGACTTCCTCGAGCGTCATCCCCATGCGCCGGAGCTCGAGGAGCCGCCAGCGCTGCTGGGCGGCGAGCTGGAAGATCTCCGCGCGCACGTCGCGCCCGCGCGCGGACTCCACCACGAAGCGTCCGGCGCCGTCCTCCACGATGGGCTCGGAGACGGCGAGGACGCCGGGAATGGCGCGCAGCGCCTCCCCCGTCGCCTTCGAGGGCGCCGCCACCTCCACCTCGACCCGCGCGGTGGGAAAGAATTGCTCCACGAGGGTGTCGATGGGACCCTGGGCGACCACCGAACCCTTGTTGATGATGATGACGCCCGAACACACCATCGAGACTTCGGGGAGGATGTGCGTGGACAGGATCACCGTGTGCTCGCCCGCGAGCGATTTGATGAGGGCGCGTATGTCGGCGATTTGCCGCGGATCGAGCCCGATGGTGGGCTCGTCGAGGATGAGGACGTGGGGATCGCTCACGATCGCCTGCGCCAGCCCCACCCGCTGTCGATAGCCCTTGGAGAGCTTGCCGATGAGCCGGTTCTGCACGTTACCGATGAGGCAGCGCTCCATCACCTCCGCCACCCGACGCTTGCGGGTGGCCCGCGGCACGCCTTTGACCTCCGCCACGAACTCGAGGTACGGCGCCACGCGCATGTCGGAATACAGAGGAACGCTCTCCGGGAGGTAGCCGATGCGCCGGCGCACTTCCATCGACTCCCGGAACACGTCGTAGCCGGCCACGCGCGCGCTCCCGCTGCTGGCGGGCATGAAGCAGGAGAGGATGCGCATCGTGGTGGACTTGCCGGCCCCGTTGGGGCCGAGAAAACCCACGATGTCGCCGGGGGCGACGGTGAACGAGACGTCCCGGATCGCGGTCACGGGACCGTAATGCTTGGTGAGTCCGTGAACTTCGATCATGCGCCGCTATTCAACCACGGGATTGTACACCGCTCTCCCGATCCGGTGAAGCGATCCGATCCGGAGCCGTGACCGGCATCATCGCGGACAGCCACGACGGAAGGCCGATCATCCTGCCGGTGGCGGCGTCCCAGCAGGCGTGGACGGTGAACCCGGTCGCCACCACCTCGCCCCCCTCGTTGCGGATCTCGTACGCGAAGCGGAAGCTCGCGCGCTTGCGCTCACCGATCCAGCAGCGGACGTCGAGGAGATCGTCGAGACGGGCCGGCTTCAGGTAGCGCACGCCCGCCTCCACCACCGGCATGTGGATCTTGGCGTCCACCTCCGACATCGCCATCCCCGCCTGCCGGAGATACTCTACGCGGCCGACCTCGAAGTAGGTGAGGTAGTTCCCGTAGTAGACGACCTTCATGCAGTCCGTGTCCTTGTAGCGGACGCGGATCTGCGTTCTGGCGATCACAGATACTGTCCGTAGCGGATCTTCTCCACCACCGTGCGCACGCGGCGGTACTCGTCGATGGCGACCAGGATGTCGTCGGTGCTGACGGGCGGGGCCGGCGCCCCTTCCGCCGTCCGCTGCACCTTCGTCTCCAGCGCGCGCCGCATGATGTCCGAGATGTCGGCGCCGCTCATGCCTCCCATCACGGGCAGCACGCGCGCGTAGTCGATGCCGTCCACCACCCGGCGTCCGGCGTGGCGCTCGGTGCGCGCGCGCAGCAGCTCGAAGATCTGTTCCTGGGCGCGGGCGTCGGGCAGCGGCACCTCGATCAGGTGGTCGAGACGCCCCGGCTCCACGAGGGCAGGATCGACGGCATCGGTCCGCCGGGTGGCGGCGATGGTGAGCACCCGCGACGCCGGCCCCACCGCGTCGAGCTTCTCGCAGAGCGAGGCCACCAGGCGCGCGCTCGCCTCGCGCGCCTGGGGCGGCGGCAGCAGGTGCTCGAGCGACAGCGCGTCGGCCCCGTCCAGGAAGAGGACAGCGGGCAACTCCAGGGTCGCGATGCGGAGGATCTCCTGGAGCAGCTCACCCGTGTTGGCACCGAACTTCGAGGTCAGGTTGGTGAGCTTCAGGTGATAGAAGATGGCGCCCGCGGTGGCGGCGAGCGCGCGCGCGAGCGTGGTCTTGCCGGTGCCGGGGGGGCCGTAGAGGAGCACGCCCTTGGGCGGCGTGATCCCCCACGTGGCGTACATCTCCGGATCCGTGAGCGCGGGCACGAAGCCCCGCAGCAGCTTCTTCGGTTGATCGAGCCCGCCCACCTCGTCGAATGACACCGTGGGGCGAATCTTCATCTCGACGCGGCCGGTGAGGTCGCCGTACTTCTCGCCGAGCTTCGTGAACACGTCCTCCAGGCGGCGCTGGATCGCCCACTGGAGGTCCTCTGTCTCGACGCGCGGCATCAGATCGACGGCCGCCGGCGCAGCAAAGCCGGCGTCGACGTCTTGTCGAACACGCGGTCCTCCACGAACACGGGCGCCTTGGCGCGGATGGCGAGGGCGATGGCGTCGGACGGCCGCGCGTCGAGCGCGAGGGGCGCGCCGGGGGCGGCCAGGTAGAGCGTGGCGTAGTAGATGTCGTCGCGGAAATCGGTGATCACCGCGCGCGTGACCGTCACGTTGAGGCGGTCGAAGATCGTGAGGAAGAGGTCGTGGGTGAGCGGACGGGACGGGGTGACGCCGTTCAGCGGGGCCGCGATCCCCAGCGCCTGGGCGGGATCGATCGACATCGCGAGCGTGCGCCGGTCGCGCTTGCCCTGGAGCACGATGACCGGCACCTGCGTCTCCTGGTCGACCGCGACCGCCATCACCTCGACCTCCTGCGGCCCCGTCGGCTTTGGCGGTGTGGCGACGTCGTCGCGGTCGCGGGCGGCGACGCCGGGGGCGAGCGCGAGGAGAAGGAGCGCGAGGGTGGCCGCGTGACGACGTGTCGTCATGTCGAATCTCCCGCCTTCCGAGGAATGGCGCTCAGTATACCCGGCGGGGGCGCCGCCACGGGGTCCTCCAACCCCACGCTGATGAGCGACCCGAGGAGCAGCACGGCGGCGAGGATGGCCCACATGTGGCCGTAGCCGGCGAGGTGGGTGACGTAGCCGAAGACGAACGCGCCCCCTGTGTTCCCGACGAGGAAGACGGCGCTGAAGAAGCCGACCACGGCGCCCCGCCGCTGCTCCGGCGTCTGGTCCGCCACCAGTGCGGCCAGCCCCGGATAGAGGAAGCCGTGGGCGCCGCCGGAGAGGAGGCCGGCGAGCACGAGGAGCGGTAGCACCGGCGTCGCGCTGCTGGGGGAGGCGGTGAGCCCGATACCGGCCAGGATCGCCACCGCCAGCACTTGCACGAACATCGACGGCACGATGACCGCCCGCCGTCCTCGCGTGTCGATGAGCCGTCCGCCCACCACGCGTACGGCGATCGCCGACCCCGCGTAGCCGGTGTAGAAGAGCGAGAGCGTGGTGACGCCGAGGCTCTCCGCGAAGGTAGGCATGAACGCGAAGAGCGTGCCGCTGCCGAGGCCGAAGAACACGGTGACGGTCATGTAGCGATGAAAGAGATCGTCGAGCGCCGCCCGGCGCCACTGCGCGCCCGGCAGCGGAGGTGGGTCCGCGCGCCGGCGCTCGCGCAGCGTCGCCACGAACGCGCCGGCGACGACCGCGAGGATGGCCGACACCGCGAAGAGCGGGCGAAAGCCGAAGCGGCGCACCACCCACTCGCCGTAGAGCGGCGCCATCGCCGTGGAGGCGAGACCGGACACGCCGTAGATCCCGAGCGCCCACCCCCGCCGCGCGAGCGGCACGATGTCCACCACGTACGAGAATGTCGCCACGAAGTAGGCCGAGAAGGCGAGGCCCTGCAGGAAGCGCACGAGGGCGAGGAGCCCGATGGATGCGGCGCCCGTGGCCAGGAGCTCCGAGAGGAGCAGCAGCGCGACCCCCGCGAACATGAAGGGGCGGCGGCCCACGGCATCGACCCACGGTCCGAGGAGCGGCTGACACACGATCCCGACGGCGCTGTAGAGGCCCATCACGATCCCGATCTCCACCTCGGTGCCGCCCAGGCGATGGATGAAGAGCGGGAGGAGGACGAACGCATTCAAGCTCAGGAAGAAGAAGAAATTCATGATCGTCGCCTTCAAGAAAGGCTTGTCGGCGAAGAGGGGCGGCACGCGAAAAGTGTCTCATCCTTCGCGGGTACGGCGCGTATGTCGCGCCCGGCCGCACGTCGTCGCGAAGAGGGACGGGCGCGAACGCCGTTTGACGGCCGGCGCCGGGCGGGGCAGGATGTGCGCTCACCGTTCCGCCGCGGACACCGCTGCGCGAGGAGGCCCTATGCCGAAGATGACCCAGCTCACGCTTTCGCTCGAGTCGAAGCCAGGTGTCGTCGCCAAGATCGCCCGCACGCTCGCCGATGCCGGCGTGAACATCACCGGGCTCTCCGCCACGGACACCACCGGACGCGGGAAGGTGCGGCTCCTCGTGAGCGACGGCGCCCGCGCCGTGCAGGTGCTCAAGGCGGCGAAGTACCGGGTGACCGAGGAAACCGCGGTCGTGCTCAGCCTCGAAAATCGGCCGGGCGCGCTCGCGGGCGTCGCCGAGAAGCTCGCGCAGGCGAAGGTCAACATCAAGTCCGTCTACGCCACCGCCGGCGAAGGCGGCCGCGTCACCGTCGTGCTCACCGTTCCCAACGCCGACAAAGCGCTCTCGCTGCTCGGCGCGTGACGGTGGGGCCCGCCCGCGGGCGGGCTACGCCTTGAGGTGCTTGTCGAAGAACGCCAGGCAGCGCTTCCAGGCGTCTTCGGCCGCCTCCTTGCGGTAGACCTGCGGCCGATCGTCGGAGAAGAACGCGTGGGGCGCGTCGGGATAGAGCACGAACTCGACGTTGGGATTGTTCTTCTTCAGCTCGGCCTCGAATCGTTTCACGTCGTCGGCGGCGATCCCGGTGTCGGCGGCGCCGTAGAGGCCGAGGACCGGCATCTTGAGCTTGTCCACGAGGCTGAAGGCGTCGACGCCGGGCGCGTCGGGATACGTGCGCTTGACGTGGCCGTACCACGGCACGACGGCGGTGATGCCGGGATACTCGGCCGCGACGTGGAGCGCCAGGGCGCCGCCGCCGCAGAAGCCGGTGACGCCGAGCCGTTCGGCACGCGCCCACGACTGCTGCTTGGCATAGTCCGACGCCGCCCGGATGTCGCCCAGGTACTGGGCGCGGGTGACGCTGCCCGCGATCTTGGCCATCTCCGGCTGCGCCTTGCCCTGCATCCCGCCCTCGCGCGCGTAGAGCTCGGGCGCGATGGCGTAATAGCCGGCGTGCGCGAAGCGCCGCACGACGTCCTTGTGCTGCTCGCTGAGCCCGGTGAATCCCGAAATGGCGACGATGATCGGATAGCGGCCGGCGCGCTCGGGGCGCGCGTCATAGGCGGGGATGTTGGTGCCGCCGACGTTGAGCTGGATGTCACGCGCGGTGATGCCGCGCGTGTCGGTCGTGACCTGGGCGAGCACCACCCCCGGCGTGAGGACACCGCCCACGGTCGTGAAGGCGCCGTACTTCAGCACTTCCCTGCGACTCAGCGGATTCTCCATGATTCCCTCTTCTGGGCGTCGCTCTGGTGTGTTGCCCTGACGGCTCGGGTTTCGAGGCGACGACGGCGAATCAGGAACCCGCGCGGGCGCCGGTGGGTTCCCCGCGGCTGCGCGCGCCGAGAAGACGGACGGCGATCGAGAGCAGGCGCGGCGCGTGGTGCTCGAGGGCGACGGCAAGCTTGCCGTGGCGGGTGATGACGCGCTCGGGGCGCCGGCGCGCCACCGCATCGACGATCTGACGGGCGGCACGATCGGTCGGCATGCGGAGCCAGCGGGGCAGAGGATCGTCCACCTCCGCGCGCAGGACGCCGTGATTGTCCACCTGTCGCAGCTCGGAGACCACCGCCCCCGGGCTGATGTGCACGACGGCGATGCCGCGCGGTCTCAGCTCGTGCACGAGCGCCTTGGCGAGCGCGCGCACCGCCCACTTGCTCATGGCATAGGGCGACGCGCCCGGCATGCTGATGTGACCCATGACGCTGCCGATGAGCACGAGCTGGCCGCGCGTTCGCGTGAGGTCTTCGAGGGTGGCGTAGACCGTGCGCAACACGCCGAAGACGTTCGTCTCGAACTGCCGCCGGTAGTCGTCGAGCGTGAGGCGTGCCACCGAACCCACTACGCCGAAGCCGGCGTTGGCGACGACGACGTCGATGCGACCGAACGTCTCGCGGGCGCGCGCGGCCGCGCGCTCGACGTCCTCGTCACGGGTGACGTCGCAGGCGACGGCGAGCGCGCGCGTGCCGCCCGCTCCGAGGTCGCGCGCGAGCGCCTGCAGCCGCCCGATGCGCCGGGCGGCGAGGACGACGTCGGCGCGCTCGGCGGCAAAGCGGCGCGCGAGGGCGGCCCCGATCCCCGACGACGCGCCCGTGATGAGAACGACTCGTCCGCGAAAGCGCTCCATGGTGAATCCTGCCGCCGCTCACGCGCGCGTGGCGTTCTTCTCCGCCTCCACCCACGCGCGCCAGTCGTCGGGGGCGTGGCCGAGGCTCAATTGCTTTCCGGCGCGCACCAGCGGCGTCCTGAGAAGGCGTGGCTCCGTGAGCGCCCGCTCCAGGAGCCGCGGCGGGGAGTCGCCGGCCACGTGGAGGCCGAGGGCGCGGAAGCGCGGAGATTCCCGGTTCACGAGGGCGGCGGGACCAAACTTCTCGGCGAAGCGGCGGAGCTCGCCGCGCGCGGCCGGGCGCTCGTCGAGATCCACGAAGTGGACGGTGATCCGGCGCTCCGCGAAGAAGCGCAGCGCCTTCCGCGTGTCTTGATCGTCGTTGAAGCCGAAGACCTGCACGTTCACCCGGCGCGCTCTCGAGCCGCCCGCTCGCGCAGCGCCTCGAAGACCTGCATCGACACCGCGGGCGTGCCGGGCGGATTGTTGCGGCCCGTGTGGGGACCGTGGAAGTCCGAACCGCCAGTGGCGACGAGGTCGTGGGCGCGGCACATCTCGAGGTAGCCGGCCGTCTGCAGCGCGGAGTGCTCGTTGTAGTACGCCTCGATGCCCATGAGTCCCGCCGCGATGAGATCTGGAATGAGGCCGTCGAGGCCGGTCACGCCGGGATGCGCCAGCACGGGAACGCCGCGGGCGCGCCGGATGACGGCGATGGCCTCCACCGGGGTCAGGCGGCGACGCGGCACGGCGGCGGGCCCCCTCGAATGCAGGTACCGATCGAAGGCCTCGCGCACGGACTTCACGTAGCCACGTTGCACCATCACCTGGGCCACGTGCGGTCGCCCCGCCGAGCCCTCGCGCACGATCGCGAAGACCTCGTCGGGATCGATCGGCATGCCGAGCTCGCCGAGGCGCTCGGCGAGCCGATGGATGCGCGCGCGCCGCTCGGCGCGCTGCTCGCGGAGGAACTCCTGGAACCACGGCGCCTCGTGCTCGACGTAGTAGCCGAGCACGTGGACTTCGCCGCCGTCCACGTCGCAGTTGATCTCGAGCCCGGGCACGATCGTGAGCAGCGGGTGCTGCGCCGCCTCCGCCATCGCCTCCGCCAGCCCCTCCGTGGAGTCGTGATCGGTCACCGCCAGCACGCGCACGCCGTGGCGTACGGCGGTGCGCACGAGCTCGCGCGGAGCGAGGGCGCCGTCCGAGGCCGTCGTGTGCGAGTGGAGGTCGACGCCGCCGGTCATTTATAGGAGCGGCGAGGCCGGCTCAGGCATCTATCGGCGCCGCGAGCCCGGCGCAGACCGTGGGTGGGCTGTCGCAGATGGCCGTGGCTGCATTTATCGACGCCGCGAGGCCGGCGCGGACCGTAGGTGGGCTGTCGCAGGTGCGCGGCGCTGCGTTTTGCGGCGGGGGCCGCTCGTGGGGCGGGGGGCGGTGGTGCCGGAGTCGGCGGCGTGGGGGCCGGAAAGATAGCTGAGCATCGTGCGCACGGCGACGCCGGTGCCGCCCTTGGGCGAGAGTGGACTGTCCTTGTCGATGAAGGCGGGGCCGGCGATGTCGAGGTGCGCCCATGGCGCGTCGCCCGCGAACTCCTTCAAGAACAGGCCGGCGGTGATGGCGCCGCCGCCGCGGGGGCCAACGTTGTTGATGTCGGCGACGTCGCTCTTGAGGCCGTCGCGATACTCGTCGATGAGCGGAAGCTGCCACACGCGCTCGCCCGCGTCGTCGGCGGCCGCCAGGAGGCGATCGGCGAGCGCCTGATCGTTGGCGAGCAGGCCCGCGCAGAGGGGGCCGAGGGCGATCACGCAGGCGCCGGTGAGGGTCGCCATGTCGATCGTCTCTTCCGGCTTGATCTTTTCGCGCGCGTAGCAGATGGCGTCGGCGAGGGTGAGGCGGCCCTCCGCATCGGTGTTGCCGACCTCGATGGTGGTGCCGTTCATCGCGCGCAGGACGTCGCCGGGCCGCAGGGCGGCGCCCGACGGCATGTTCTCGGTGGCGGCGATGAGGCCGTGCACCTCCACCGACGGCCGCAGCTCGGGGAGCGCGCGCAGGATGGCGAGGACCGCCGCCGCTCCCGACATGTCGTTCTTCATCCGCTGCATGCCGTCCGCGCTCTTGAGGTCGAGCCCGCCCGAATCGAACGTGATGCCCTTGCCGATGAGGGCGATGCGCTTGGCGGCGCGTCCGCCCGGCGCGTACGTGAGGTGGATGAACTTCGGCGGCTGCTCGCTGCCCGCCGCCACGCCGAGGAAGGCGCCCATGCCGAGCTTCTCGCATTCGGCGCGGTCGTACACGCGCAGCCGCAGCTTGCGGTCACGCGCCACCTGCGTCGCCACCTGGGCGAGATGGGTGGGATGGATGTCGTTGGCGGGGGCGTTGACGAGGTCGCGCGCGAACCACGTGGCGCGGGCGAAGACGGCGCCCGTGCGCGCGCCTTCCGTCACCTCGCGCGCCTCGTCTTCGTCGTCGGAGAGCAGCAGCAGCGAGGCCACGAACTTCTCGCCGCGCTCGCGCTTGTACCGCTCGAACACGTACGTCCCGAGGATGGCGCCCTCGATGACGGCGTGGGCGCGACGGCCGGGCGGCAATCGATCGCCGAGCAGCTCGATGGCGACGGCGCGCGCGCCCAGATCGCGGGCGCGCCGGAGACCGGTGGCGGCGGCGCGCCTGAGCACCTCCAGCGACAGCTCCTTGCGGGCGCCGAGGCCGACCACGATCACGCGCGCGGCGGGCAGGCGCCCGCCGGTGTGGACGTGGGTCACCTGTCCGGCCTTGGCCTGGAAGCGCTCGGCGGCGAGGACGGCTTCCAGTTGACCGTCGAGGGCGCGGTCGAGCCGCGCGATGGCCCCCGCCGCCCGCGATTCATCGGCATAGACGCCGACCACCAGGGCATCCCCGGTGGCCGACTCCACCGCCGTCGTCGCCGTCGTGATCTTCATCGCGTTCCGCTCCTCGCCGCGCATGCGCCTCCCTTCAGCGCGCCGTGTCGCCCGCAAGGGCGAGCGCGCGCCGGATCATGTCCACGATGCCTTCCGTGACGTCGAGCCGGTCCACTTCGTCGATCGCGACCCAGCGCGCTTCCGCGGCGTCACTGGCGGCCACGACGGCCGCCGTGTCGGCGTAGGCAAGGTAATCGACGAGCACGTAATGATAGCGGACGCGGCCGGTGTCATCGCGAACGATGCGGTCCACCACCCCCGCGATCCCGACCAGACGAATGTCGAGGCCGCACTCCTCCACCAGCTCGCGTCGCAGCGCGACGTCGGTGGTCTCGCCGAGCTCGACGAGCCCGCCGGGAAGCGACCACTTCCCGCTCGACGGTTGGCCGCCGCGGCGCACGAGGAGGACACGGCCGTCGTGCAGCACCACCGCTCCCACCCCCACGCGCGGGTGGCTCGGATACTCGCGGCTCACGAGACGCCGGCGAGCCAGGCGTCGGTCGCGTAGCGCGTCCGCGCGAGCTCCTCCGCGCGCGCGAGCTCGCCGGGCCGGAGACCGTCCGGCTTCAGCACGAGCCCGTGCTCACGCTCGAATCCCTCGGCCAGCGCATGCGCCACCCTCTGCCACTCCGGGCGCCGGCCGAGCGCCGCCTCCAGCGTGGTCATCGTCGCGAGCGGGTCGCGCGTCGTCGGGAACAGCGCGCGCAGGCGCGGCTCGTCCACCCCCAGCATCACGGCGCCGTGCTGGAGGAACGACTTCCCCTGCCGTCGCTGCGCGCTGCCGACGACCTTGCGGCCGCCGATCTCGATCTCGTAGCTGCCCGTCCGCGCGAAGCAGAACGCCGGCGCCGGTCCGTCCGCCGTCGTGACCGCCACCAGCTCGGCGCCGGCGCCGAGCGCGTTGAGGCCGTGCAGAAGCGCGCGCCCGATCCAGCGATACGTCTCCAGCAAGTCGCCGATCCCGCCGAGGTCGTCGCTGGTGGCGATCACGCTGTAGGTCAGCTCTCGCGCGGGGCCGTCATGGTAGATGGCGCTGCCGCCCGTGGGCCGCCGCACGAGGCCGACGCCGAGCCGGCGGCACGCCGCCACGTCCACGTCCGCTTCCAGCGGTTGGCCGTAGCCGAGCGAGACGGTGGGCGGGTCCCACGCGAAGAAGCGCACGGTGGGCGGGGCCGCGCCCCGCTGCCGCTCGCGCCACACCGCCTCGTCGATCGCCATGTTGGTGGCGCCGTCGGTGGGCTCGGTGACGAGCAGCCGCCAGTCGCGCGCTCCCGCGTCAGGAGACGGTGACGTCACGTGGTCGCCGCTTGCGCGCTACCCCGGGCGCGCGGGGCGCGTCCACGTGAGCTCGGGCTCGCGGGCGGCGCGCGTCTGGTCGAGCCGGCGCACGGGCGTGGTCTCGGGGGCATCGAGGATGACCTGGGGTGACGTTTCCGCCTCTCGCGCGATCTGGATCATGGCGTCGCAGAATGCGTCGAGGGTCTGCCTGGATTCCGTCTCGGTGGGCTCGATCATCAGCGCTTCTTCCACGATGAGCGGGAAGTACGTCGAGGGCGCGTAGAAACCGAGATCGAGCAGGCGCTTGGCGATGTCGGTGGCGCTGACGCCGAGCTTCTTCTGCCGGCGCGCGGAGAGCACGCACTCGTGCATGCAGGGGCCGGGGACGGAGAGATCGTAGTGTGCCTCCAGCCGTTTCATCACGTAGTTGGCGTTGAGGACGGCGTTGTCGGAGACGCTGCGGAGCCCGTCGGCGCCCATGGTGCGGATGTAGGTGTAGGCGCGCACGAGCATTCCGAAGTTCCCCCAGAACGCCTGGAGCTTGCCGATGGACTTCGACCGCTTCCAGTCGAGCGCGTAGCGGTCTCCGCGCTTGGTCACCACCGGCATCGGCAGGAAGGGCTCGAGATGCGCCTTCACGCCGACCGGCCCCGCCCCCGGGCCGCCCCCGCCGTGCGGCGTCGTGAACGTCTTGTGCAGGTTGAAGTGGCAGACGTCGAAACCGAGGTCACCCGGCCGCGTGATCCCGAGAATCGCGTTGAGGTTGGCGCCGTCCATGTAGACCTGGACACCCTTGGCATGACACATCTCGGTGATCTCGAGGATCCGCGTCTCGAACATCCCGAGGGTGTTCGGCAGCGTGACCATGAACGCAGCCACGTCGGTGTCGAGGTGCTTCTCGAGATCGGCGAGATCCACCTCGCCGTTCGCCTCCGATTTGAGCTGCACCACCTCGTAACCCGCGATCGCGGTCGAGGCCGGGTTGGTCCCGTGGGCGGAGTCCGGCACCAGCACCTTCGTCCGCTTCTCGCCGTTGGCGAGGTGATAGGCGCGGATCATGAGGACGCCCGCCAGCTCGCCCTGGGCGCCCGCGGCCGGTTGCAGGGAGACGGCGTCCATGCCCGCGATCTCGGCGAGCGCGCCCGCCAGCTCGTGCATGAGCGCGAGCGCGCCCTGCGACGCCGCCTCCGGCGTGAGGGGATGCATGCGCAGAAAGCCGGGCAGGCGCGCCATGTCCTCGTTGATGCGCGGGTTGTACTTCATCGTGCAGGACCCGAGCGGATAGAAGTGCGTGTCGACGCCGTAGTTGAGCTGGGACAGGCGGGAGTAGTGACGGATGACGTCGAGCTCGGAGACCTCGGGCAGCGCGGGCGGCTCCGGCCGGAGATGCTCGCGCGGCAGGAGAGCGGCGGGATCGCTCACGGGCACGTCGCACTCGGGCAGCGAGTAGGCGATGCGTCCGGGCGACGAGAGCTCGAACACCAGCTTGTCGTAGCTCTTGCGGGCCATCAGGCGAGAGCCTCCGTGAGCGCGGCCGCGAAGCCGTCGATCTCGTCCTTCGTGCGCTTCTCGGTGACGGCCACGAGCAGGCAATCGGAGAGCCGGCGGTCGAAGGCCTTCAGCGGCACGCCGCCCAGAATCTTGCTCTTGAGGAGCCGCGTCACCACGCGCTCGGGCGGCTTCGGCAGCTTCAGCGTGAACTCCTTGAAGAACGGGGCCGCGAAGCGAAGCGACACGCCGGGGACGGCGCGGAGCCGCTCCGCCGCGTAGTGCGCCTTCGCTGTGGACAGCTCGCCCACCCGGACGAGGCCCTGCTTGCCGAGGGTGGCCACGTAGACGGTCGCCATGAGCGCGCACAGGGCCACGTTGGTACAGATGTTCGACGTCGCCTTGGCGCGACGGATGTGCTGCTCCCGCGTCTGGAGCGTGAGCACGAAGCCGCGGTTGCCGTCGCGATCCACGGTAGCGCCCACGAGACGCCCCGGCATGCGCCGCACCAGCTCCGCCTTCGCGGCGAACACGCCGAGGTTGGGCCCCCCGAACGAGAGCGGCACGCCGAGCCCCTGGCCCTCGCCCACCACGATGTCGGCGCCGAGCTGGCCCGGCGTCGCCAGCACACCGAGATTGACGGGATCGGCGGCGACCACCAGCAGCGCCCCCGCCGCGTGCGCGAGCTCGCCGGCGGCGCGGATGTCCTCCAGGCAACCGTAGAAGTTCGGCGATTGGACGACCACGGCCGCCGTGCGTTCGGTGACGAGCGGTCGCGCGGCGTCGAGATCCAGGACGCCGTCGGGAGCGGGCACGTCGCGCAGGCGCAGCCGCGGGCCCGCCGCGTAGGTCGCGACCACCCGGCGGTGGAGAGGATTGACGCCACCCGCCAGCACCGCTTCCGGGCGGCCGGTGAGACTGTGCGCCATGAGCACGGCTTCCGCGAGGGAGGAGCCGCCGTCGTAGATCGACGCGTTGGCGACGTCCATGCCCGTGAGCTCGGCGATCATCGTTTGGTACTCGAAGATCGTGCGCAGCGTGCCCTGGCTCGCTTCCGGCTGGTAGGGCGTGTAGGCCGTGAAGAATTCCCCGCGCGAGATCAGGTGGTTGATCGGGCTCGGGATGTAATGGTCGTACACGCCGCCGCCGAGGAAGCAGACGTGGGAGTCGGCGTCGGCGTCGCGGCCGGCGAGCGCGCGCAGGTGATGGATGAGATCGGTCTCGGCGAGCGCGGGCGGCAGCGCGAGGGGACGCGCGAGCCGCGCCTTCGGCGGGATGCGCACGAGCAGGTCTTCCACGGAGCCGGCGCCCACCGCGGCCAGCATCTCCCGCTGCTCGCGGGGCGTGTTCGGGATGTAGCGCATCAGTGTCCGCTTTCCGCGAGCAGCTTCTCGTAGTCGGGGGCGCTCAAGAGCTCGTTGCGCTCGCCCGCGTGCGAGGGCTTGATGACGATCATCCAGCCGCGGCCGTACGGATCCTGGTTCACGAGCTCGGGCGACTTCGGGAGGTCGCCGTTGATCTCCACCACCTCACCCGAGAGCGGCGCGAAGAGATCGGAGACCGCCTTCACCGACTCCACCACCCCGAACGCCTTCATCTTGGCGACCTTGGCGCCGACCTTGGGCAGCTCGACGAACACCACGTCACCGAGCTGCTCCTGGGCGTAGGCGGTGATGCCCACTCGCACGCGGTCGTTGCTCTCGAGCTTCGCCCACTCGTGCTCCTTCGTGTACTTGAGCTCTGCGGGGACGCTGGCCATCGAATCCTCTACGCTTTCTTCACGCGCGACGGGTGAAAGGGCGTGCGCACGACGTGAGCGGGACGGGCCTGGTCGCGAATCTCGACATCGAGGGCCGTTCCCACCGCCGCGTGCGCGGTCTCGACGTAGGCGAGGGCGATGGATCGGTCGACGGACGGTCCGTACGATCCGGAGGTGACGACGCCGGCCGGCTGCGCGTCCTTGACGACGGGATAGCCGTGACGCGGCACCGCGCGATCCACCATGGCGAGGCCGACGAGCTTGCGGCGCGGCCCCCCGCCGCGCACGCGCTCGATCGCCTCCTTGCCGATGAAGTCGCCCTTGGCGGACTTCACGACCCAGCCGAGGCCCGCTTCGAGCGGGTTCGTGGTCTCGTCGATGTCGTTGCCGTAGAGCGCGTAGCGCATCTCGAGCCGGAGGGTATCGCGGGCGCCGAGGCCGATCGGTTTCACGCCGTCGCCGGCGCCCGCCTGCAGCAGCGCATGCCACACGCGCTCCGCCTCCGCCCACGGCACGTACACCTCGAACCCGTCCTCGCCCGTGTATCCCGTGCGCGAGACGATCGAGGCCACGCCCGCCACCGCCGCCCGCACGAAGTGATAGTAGCGAACGCGCGTGACATCCGTGTCGGCGAGCCGGGCGAGCAGGCCTTCGGCGCGCGGTCCCTGCACCGCCACCAGCGCGGTGGCGCCGGAGACGTCGCGCCAGGCGGCGTCGGAGCCGTGCTCCGTCACCCACGCCCAGTCCTTGGCCGTGTTGGAGGCGTTGACGGTGAGCATGAAGCGATCGGGCGCGAGCCGGTACACGGTGACGTCGTCGACGATGCCGCCTTCCGGCGTGCACAGGAGCGAGTACTGCACCTGCCCGATCTCGAGGGCGCCGACGTCGTTGGTGGTGAGGCGCTGCAGCACGCGCACCGCGCTCGGCCCTCCGACCTCCAGCTCGCCCATGTGGCTGACGTCGAACAGGCCCACCGCCCCCCGCACGGTGCGGTGCTCGTCCACGATCCCGGTGTACTGCACCGGCATTTCCCAGCCGCCGAAGGGCACCATGCGCGCCCCGGTCTTCACGTGCGCATCGAACAGAGGGGTCCGTTTCAGCGGCGATGTCATAGCCGACCAGTACACCATTCCAGCGATCGATTGGTCAAGGAACTCACGGTAATACCGGGCGATCGAGCGGCACTTTTCTTGCTGAGGTTAACGGCAGTGGACATTGAGCGGCGGGCGTGGGACGGGCACCGTTTGCGGATTCTCGTCGTCGAGGACGTGGCCGACATCCGCGACGTCTTCGTCCTCCTCCTCCAAGCCGAGAACGCCGAGGTGGTTGCTACCGGCAGCGGTCGCGAGGCCATCGACGCCGCCCGGCGGTCCCACTTCGACGTGGTGCTCACTGATCTCGGGTTGCCTGATATTGCGGGAGAATTGGTGATTCGCGAGATCCTCGCCACCGCCCGCCAGCGCCCGCGCGTGATCGTCGTCACCGGGTACGGAGAGCCCTACGTGAGCCGCGCGCGCGAGGCCGGCGCCGACACGATTCTCACCAAGCCTGTGCCCTGGACCACCGTTCTGACCGCCATGCGCCACGCGCCGTCCGGCGTCGTCGCCGCTTAGAACACCACCCTTCCCTCATATCCGTTTTGTAGATTGTGCGCGCACACGGCTGTGCAGAGAATTCATTGGATGCGTGCGCCGCGTTCGAGTTCGTCGGCGTCGAACACCGCCTCACCATCAGGGGACCGGAGGACATAGGCCGGTCCCTTCGTCCCGTCCGGAAACCCGTACCACTTCTCCAGGCGTATCACCGTCCCGAGGATGGCGCCGTCGCGCATTCGCGTGAGGGCGTCGCCGATGCCGAAGAAGAACCGCCAGTCGCGTTGCCCGCGCGACGCTGACGGCCGTGAGGCCACCACCGCGCCGTCTCCGGCGGTGGGCGCGGGCACGGCACCCGAGGCAGCCGGAGCAGGCGCGGCCGCCGACGGCGCGCGCGGTGGCGTCTCCGTGCGCGCCTCCGCGTCTGCCCGGGGCTCGCGCTCCGCGGCCGCGGTCGTGGCCTCGCGGGAAACGTCTCCCGTCACCGGTGCGCGCGCCACCGTCGCCGGATTCACCACGCGCGCCGGGCCGCGCACGCTCACGAACAGAAACACAACGGCGGCACCCGCGAGGAACGCCGATGCCACCGCGAACACGGTGTGGGCGCCGTCGCCGCCGCGTGGGGGGATGGAAGCCGGCAGGGGCGCCCCGCACGACGGGCACCCGGCGGCCGACCCGCGGGCGGGCGCGCGCCCGCGACGCTGGAGGACGGGATCGCGATCGGCGGCCATCCGCGAGCCTACGCCGCCGGTAACCAGTCGCGCAGTGGCTTGACCTGGCACCCGGCCTTTTCGAGGGCCTCGCGGACCGTGCGCACGATCTTTTCGGCACCGGGCGTGTCGCCGTGGCAGCAGATCGTCTGCACGGAAATGTCGACCTCGACGCCGTCGAGCGTGCGCACCTTCCCCTCCATCGCCATCTTCACCGCCTGCGCCGCCGCCCGCTGGGGATCCGTGATGAGCGAGCCCGCGATCTTGCGCGAGACCAGCGTGCAGTCGACGTTGTAGGCGCGATCGGCGAACCCTTCCGAGGCGACCCGCACGCCCATCTTCCGGCACGCGCGATCGTACTTGCCGGAGGCCATCGTCATGAGAATGAGCTCGCGGCCCCCCGATTCGAGCGTGGCCTCGCCCGCCGCCTCTGCCAGCGACTCGTCCTTCTCCATCATGTTGTAGAGGATGCCGTGGGGTTTGATGTGCTGGAGCTCGCTGCCGGCGGCGCGCACGAACTCCCGCAACGCCCCCGTCTGGTAGCAGATGTAGTCCTTCACCTCGCGCCCGGTCACGTCCATGACGCGGCGGCCGAAGCCCATGAGGTCCGGCAATCCGGGATGGGAGCCGATGGCGACGCCGTGCTCGAGCGCGCGCGCCACCGTCTTGCGCATCACGTGGGGGTCCCCGCCGTGGTAGCCGCAGGCGACGTTGGCGGAGGTGATGTTCGGCATCACTTCCTCGTCGGCGCCGAGCGTCCACCGCCCGTAGCTCTCGCCCATGTCGCAGTTGAGATCGATGAATTTCGGCATCGTCGGCTTCCCTTTCTCAGACGCGCGCGAGCACGCGGGCGAGCGCGTTCACGAAGCGGTCCACGTCCTCATCCGTCATGGCCAGCGAGCAGGCGCCGAGCCCGCGCGGGGTCATCAGGATGCCTTCGCTGAGCAGCCCCATGAAGACACGGACGGGCAGGTCCTTGTCTTTTCCGACTTGGGAGCGCCAGTCGGTGAGCGGGGTCGAGACCCAGTGCAGCCAGAAGAGCGAGCCGAGGCCGGTCACCTGACCCTTGCGCCGCGTGTTGCCGAGCAGGCGCGTGACGCCGCCGCGCAGACGCTCGCCGAGCGCATCCAAACGCGCGTACGCCTCCGGCGTGAGCGCGTTCATGGTCGCGATCCCGGCCGCCATCGTCACCGGGTTCGCGTTGAACGTTCCCCCGTGGCTGATGCGGGCGCCGCCCCGGCGGGGATCGTAGGCGGCCATCACGTCGCGCCGTCCCCCGAAGGCGCCGACGGCGAGGCCGCCGCCGATGATCTTGCCGAGCGTGGTGAGATCGGGCGCGATTCGGAAGCGCTCCTGGGCGCCGCCCCACGCCGTGCGGAAGGAGATGACCTCGTCGAAGATCAGGAGAACGCCGTGTTGCTGAGTGACTTCGCGCAGGCGCGCGAGGAAGCCGTCGGCGGGCGGGATGAGGCCGGCGTTGGCCATGATGGGATCGACGATCACGGCCGCGAGCTGGCCCGCTTCGCGCGTGATGATCTCGACGCACGCCTCGGCGTCGTTCCACGGTAGCACCACGACGTGCTTCAGCACGGCGGGCGGGATGCCGCCCGACCACGGCAGCGACTTCGGGTGTCGGCGGCTTCCGCCCGCCTTGGGATCCCCGGTGACGCTCACCATCACCCAGTCGTGGGTGCCGTGATAGGCGCCCTCGAACTTCGCGATCTTCGTCCGTCCCGTGAACGCGCGGGCGAGGCGGACGGCGTTCATGGTCGCTTCCGTTCCCGAGTTCGTGAAGCGCACGTGCTCCATCGACGGGATGCGGCGCGTGAGAATCTCCGCCAGGCGCACCTCGTGCTCGGTGGGGCCGGGGAAGGACAGCCCGTTCTCCGCGGTCTGCTGGACGGTCTTCACGACGTCGCGCGGCGCGTGCCCGAGGATCAGGCTCGTGTAGTTGCCGTTGAAGTCGAGACGGTCGACGCCGTCCGCGTCCCAGACGTGCGCGCCCTGCCCGCGCTCGATGTAGAAGGGGTATGGATCGAAGAAGGTGGTGGTCCGGCTGTTTCCACCCGGCATCACCGCCAGCGCCTCTTCGTGCAACGTTCGGGACCGTGCCGTCTTCGCCGTGTACTCGGCGAGATCTCTGTCGATCGACATGCCGACCCTCCCTCCCGCCTCTAGCCTAGACCAGAACGCCGTCGAGCGCTGCCGCCGCTTCCCGCCGGAGGCGATGAGCCTCGTCGACGTCGACGGCGGCGAACGTGATGCGCTGCCCCGGCTTCACCTGGCCGAGACGCGCGATGTCGAACGAGCACACCGTGGCGATTTTCGTGTAGCCACCCGTCGATTGTCGATCGACAAGAAGGACGATGGGCTGCCCGTCGCCGGGGACCTGAACGGAGCCGAGCGCGATGCCGTCGGAGATGATGTCGTGGCCGCGCGCGTGGGCGATCCGGGGCCCGCGCAGGCGCGCGCCCATGCGGTCGGACTGGGGCAGCATCTCGTAGCCCTCGCCGAGAAGGGCGGCGATCCCCGCGTCCGTGAACCGATCCGCCTGCGGACCCAGCACGAGGCGAATGGTGGGCGTTCCGCCGAGCTCGGGAACGACGTCCCCCGAGATCGCGCGCACGGCGGGAATGGGCGCCGCCCTCACCGGCAACGTGTCGCCCTTGCGCAGAGCGCGGCCCTCGACGCCGCCGAGCCGCCCGCGGAGGTAGGTGGCGCTGGATCCGAGCACGCGCGGGATGTCGAGGCCGCCCGCGAACGTCACGTACGCGCGCACGCCGGCCCGCGCGGCGCCCACGCGCACGGTGTCGCCGGCCGCGAGCGGGATGGTCGTCCACGTGGGGACGTTCGCGTCGTTGACGGTGACGGGAACGTCGGCGCCGGTCACCGCGATCGCGCACGGAGCATCGGTGCGGAAGCGCGGGCCGACCAGCGTGCACTCGAGGCCGGCGGCGCCGTCGGCGTTGGCGACGAGTCGGTTGCCGAGGACGAACGCGGTTCGGTCCATGGGTCCCGACGGCGGAATGCCGTAGCGGAGGTGGCCGGGGCGGCCCAGATCCTGGACCGTCGTCTGGGGGCCGGGATCGACGATCGTGATCATGCAATCACGGGCGCGAACGCGCGTGCTTCCACCGCGCGCGCGATCTCGTTGAACTCGGCGCGGCGCACGGGCCGGAAGGCGACGCGGTCACCGGGCCGGAGCAGGATCGGCTCCGCGGCGCCGGGATCGTAGAGTCGGAGCGGCGTGCGGCCGAGAATCCAGTAGCCGCCCGGGCTCTCCACGGAATAGACGCAGCACTGCGTGCCCCCGATGCCCACGCTGCTCGCGGGCACCTTGGTGCGTGGGGTGTCGAGGCGCGGCAGGTGAATTCGCTCCGGCATGCCCGTCATGTAGGGCAGGCCGGGCGTGAAACCCAGGAAGTAGACCAGATAGCTGCCACTGGCGTGCAGCCGCACCAGCTCGTCGACGGCGAGCCCCAGCCGCGTGGCCGCGGCCTCCACGTCGAGGCCGAGGTCGGGCTCGTAGCAGCACGGCAGCTCCACGCGCCGCGCGGGCGGCAGGGTGGCGGTGGACGCCTGGGACGCGATGGCGGCGATGGCCGCGCACAGCGCCTCGTACGAGGTGACGGCGGGGTCGTAGTACACGAGGAGCGATCGAAAGGTCGGCACCATCTCCACGACGCCGGGGAGCGCCTTCTGCCCGATCAAGAACTCCAGCGCGCGCACCCGCGTGTTGATCTCGACGCTGATCTCGTCTCCGAGCTCGACGGAGACGGCGAGGTCGCCCGCCGGAAGGAATCTCAAGCGCTCAGAAGGCGGCGAGCGCGGAGTTCGGTACGTCCGTGATGAACATGTGACCGGGACTGTGCGTGATCATGAGCGGCGGCCTGGAGGCGAGCGCCACCGCCTGCGGCGTCACTCCACACGCCCAGAAGACGGGCACGTCGCCGGGACGGAATTCCTGCGCGTCGCCCCAGTGCGGGCGCGTGACGTCGGAGATGCCGATGGCTCCCGGATCACCGATGTGGACAGGCGCGCCGTGCGCGTTCGGAAAGCGCGCGCTCGCCGTCACGGCCTTCGAGAGGAGCGCGGCCGGGATCGGGCGCATCGACACCACCATAGGACCGTGAAAGGCGCCCGCGGGGCGGCACGGGATCGACGTCCGCCACATGGCCACGTTCTTCCCGTGCTCGACGTGCCAGAGCGGGATGCCGGCCTCCAGCAGCGCCCACTCGAAGGTGAAGGAGCAGCCGAGCAGGAACGCCACGAGGTCGTCGCGCCAGAACGGCGTGACGTCGGTGACCTCGTCGGCGAGCACGCCGTCCTTGTAGATCCGGTAGCGCGGGATGTCGGTGCGGAGATCGGCGCCGGGGGCAACGCCCGTCGGCTCCGCGGAGCCGACGTCGGTGACCTCGATGAGCGGGCACGGGCGCGGATTGCGCTGGCAGAAGACCAGGAAGTCGTACGCCTGCTCGCGCGGCAGCACGGCGAGGTTCGCCTGCACGTAGCCCTGCCCGAGACCGGAGGTGACGCCGGTCAGCTTCTTCTGCCTGATGTCGCGACGGATCTCGCGGGGATGGCGCGTGTCGATCGGCATATCGGGATTCTAGCAGGCCGGCGCCGCCGCGCACCGCCCACGCACTATCGCATCCCGAGCCGGGACCACACGTCAGGGTTGACGAGGACGTTCGGCTTCTCGCCACGCAGCACGCGCAGCATCTCGCCCGCCACCTGGAGCGCCATCTGGCGATTGGCCTCCAGCGTGACGCCGGCCACGTGCGAGGTCACGACTACGTTGGGAAGGTTCAGGAGCGGGTTGTCGGCGCTCGTCGGCTCCTCCTCGAAGACGTCGAGGCCGGCCGCGCGCAGATGACCCCGCGTGAGGGCCTCGAAGAGCGCGCGTTCCTCCTGCACCGGACCCCGCGAGGTATTGATGAAGATGGCGCCCGGCTTCAGCAACCCGAGCGTGCGCGCGTTGATCATGCCGCGCGTCTCTGGCGTGAGCGGCGTGTGACAGGTGAGATAGTCCACCTGCGGCAGCAACGCTTCGAGGCTCGCCACCGGTTCGGCGCCACGCCGGCGCACCTCGTCGGGAGCGAGGTACTTGTCGTAACCGAGGACGCGCATTCCGAAGGCGGCCGCGAACCGCGCCACCAGGCGCCCGATGTTGCCGACGCCCACGATCCCGAGCGTCTTGCCGCCGAGCTCCGAGTTGCCGGTGGCGCCTCGCGTGCTCCAGTCCACCGCGCGCGTCATGCGGTCGACCTGGAGCGTGCGCTTCGCGCACGTCAGCATCAGCATCAGCGCGTGCTCGGCCACCGCCTGGGAGTTGGAGCCGGGCGCGTGGACGACGGCGACGCCCAGGCGGGTGGCGGCGGGGATATCCACCGTATCGAGGCCGACGCCGTGGCGACCCACCACGCGCAACCTTGGGCACGCCCTCATCAAGCTCTCCGTGCAGCGGGGACGGGTGCGGAAGAGGATGCCTTCGGCGTCGGCGGACGCCTTGACGAACTCGGGCTCCGTCTCCTCCGTGCAGAGGTGGACGCGCGCTTCCTGCTCGAGGAGAGCGCGGCCGTCGGGATGGATGGGGCCGGCGAGCACGACGAGGGGACGGGCGGCGGTCATGCGGTCTCCTTCCAGGGTCTGGCCATCGCGGGGCGGTTCCTGGGTTCGGCCATCACGGGCGGCTCCGGCGTTCGGTGATCATGCGCGGGCGCGCGGCAACGATCATTTGCGGGCGACGATGACGAGCCGGGGCGCGTCCATGGAGAACGGCGTGCCGTCGAGGCCGCCATAGACGTCCACCCGGCTCCACCGCTCGGGACGCAACATCCCCCGCAGCTCGTGGGCGGCGTAGAGCCTGATGTCGGTCTCGCCGATCAGGATTTCGCGCTCGCCGTCGGCGGCGGCCCCTTCAATGCGCGACCACCGCGCCCGCCAGCGGCTGGTGACGGGCTCGAAGGTGTTCTCGATGCGCAGCGTCCAGTCGTCGAACTGTCGGCGCTCCTCGGCCGCCAGCGAGCGAACGCACTGGTCGCGATTGCGGGTGTCGAGCACGAAGAGCCCGCCCGGAGTGAGGGCGCGCCAGAAGCGATCGATGAGCTGACGGTCCTCGTCGTCGCTGAAGTAGCCGATGCTCTGGTCGAGGTTCACGGCGAGGTCGAAATCGGAGGCGAAGTCGGTATCGCGCATGTCCTCGCACACCCAGTCCACCGTCACGCCGGCGCTGGCGGCGGCGGCGCGGCCACGCCCGAGCTCCGTCTCGTTGAAGTCGACGCCGGTCACGCGATAGCCCGAGCGCGCGAAGGCGATGGCGTGGCGGCCGAACCCACACGGCGCATCCAGCACGCGCGCGCCCGGCTTGAGGCCGGTGACGCCGACGAGCCAGCGCACAGCGCGGGCGGCCGCATCGGGAGGATTGAGCGCCTGCGAGATGACCGGCCACGCCTCGCGGAAAAACCGCTCGCTCTGAAACACGCCGGCCATTATAGCGGCGCCGCCGGCGCGCGCGACGGGGGCCCCGCGGCGGGGCGGAGGCGGACGCCGTGATATGGTTTCTCGCCATGAGCGTGCTCGTGACCGGCGCCTTCGGCTGCATCGGCTCCTGGGTGGTGCGCCAGCTCCTCGCCGAAGGCGAGCGTCCCGTGCTGTTCGATCTCGGCGACGATCCGTGGCGCCTGCGCATGATCGCCGGCGCCGACGTGGCGGCGCGCGCGCGGATGGTCCGCGGCGACATCGCCGACGGCGACGCGGTGACGCGCGCCGTGCGCGACCACGACGTCGACCGGGTCGTTCACCTCGCGGCGTGGCAGGTTCCGCTCTGCCGTCAGGACCCGCCGAAAGGCGCGCTCGTGAACGTGGTCGGCACCGCCAACGTGTTCGAGGCCGCGCGCGCGAGCGCCGGCCGCGTCGCGCGCGTGGTCTACGTCTCGTCGGCGGCGGTGTTCGGTCCCCCCGCCCTCTATCCGCCCGGGCCCGTGAAGGACGACGCCCCGCCGCGGCCGGCCACGCACTATGGCGTCTACAAGGTCGCCAACGAGGAAACCGCGCGCGTCTACAACGACGAGCACGGGATCCCGTCCATGGGCTTCCGTCCGCTCTCCGTCTACGGTCCCGGGCGGGACTTCGGCCTCACCGCGGATCCCACGCTCGCCATGAAGGCGGCCGTGCTCGGGCGCCCGTTCCAGATCCGCTGGGGCGGCGCCACCGATCTCATCTACACCGAGGACGTCGCGCGCGCCCTCATCGCCGCCGCCCGCTCGCGGCTCGACGGCGCCCGCGTCTACAACCTGCACGGGGCGTCCGCGCGCATCGCCGACGTCGTCGCGCTCGTCGAGCGCGCGTGGCCGGCCGCGAAAGGAACGATCACGCACGTGGAGCAGCCGCTTCCGTTTCCCGACGCCCTCGACGACGCGCGCTATCAGAAAGATCTCGGTCCCGCCGCGCCCACCAGCCTCGCCGACGGCGTCCGCCGCACGATCGACGAGTTCGCGCGCCTCCAGAAGGATGGCCGCCTCGACGCGCGGGAGCTCGCGTGACCGATTACACGGTGCGGCTGGCCACATTCGACGACGCCGCCGCCATCTGCGAGATCTACAACCAGGGGATCGAGGATCGCGTGGCCACGCTGGAGACGGAGCTGCGCACGCCCGACGAGCGCCGGCAGTGGCTGGCCGCGCGCAGCCCGCGACATCCCGTGGTGGTCGCGGAGACGGGGGCGCGCATCGCGGCGTGGGGTAGCTTGAACGTCTTCAACTCGCGGGAGGCCTACCGGTTCGTGGCCGACTTGTCCGTCTACGTCGAGCGCGCGTTTCGCGGCAAGGGCGCGGGGAGCGCCGTGCTCGCGCGCCTCGTCGAGCTAGGCCGCGCCCACGGCTACCACAAGCTCGTGCTGTCCGCGTTTCCCACCAACACGGGCGGCATGGCGCTCTACACCAAGTTCGGGTTCCGCACCGTCGGCATCTACAAGGAGCAAGGTCTGCTCGACGGTCAGTGGGTGGACACGGTGATCATGGAGAAGCTCCTGTAGCGGTCACGCTCCAGTTCCTCGGCTGCGGCGACGCGTTCGGCAGCGGGGGACGCCTGCAGACCTGCTTGCACGTGCCCACCGCGGAGGGCGGCCTCCTCATTGATTGCGGCGCCTCGTCGCTGATCGCGCTCAAGCGCGCCGCCGTGGATCCGGCGTCGATCGGCTGGGTCGCGCTCACCCATCTCCACGGCGACCATTTCGGCGGCATCCCGTTCCTGGTGCTCGACGGTCAATTCAGCCGGCGCCAGCGTCCGCTCGTGATCGCCGGTCCCCCGGGCGTGCAGGCGCGGGTGGAGGCGGCGATGGAGGTGTTCTTCCCCGGCTCCACGCGCGTCGCCCGTCGCTTCCCGCTCACGTTCGTGGAGCTCGCCGAAGGCATGCCCCTCGTCCTCGGTCCCGCCACCGTGACCGCGTTCCCCGTGAACCATCCGAGCGGCGCTCCCGCCTACGCCCTCCGCGTGGCGCTCGCGGACAGGGTCATCGCGTACTCGGGCGACACGGAATGGACGGAAAGCCTGATCGACGCCGCCCGCGACGCCGACGTCTTCGTGTGCGAGGCATACTTCTTCGACAAGGCCGTCAAGTATCACCTCGACTACCGGACGCTGCGCGCGCACGCCGATCGGCTGGGATGCAAGCGCCTGGTGCTCACGCACATGAGCGACGACATGCTGGCGCGGCTCGGGGACGTGGACGTCGAGACCGCGCGCGACGGCCTCGTCGTCACCGTCTGATGGCTCCCTCTCAGAATTTCGTGGGACGGGCCTCCGGGCGCTAAGCTCGAAGTACCTGCTCCGCCTCGGGTCGCTCTCCTCACAGGCGGCATCACAGGAGGTCACGGGACAACGCCCTAGGTGCGCTTACCTCGCCGCCTGTCGCGCGTGCGGGCTTCCCTCTATGCGTGTCACGCGGAGGGCGCGACGGCCGAGATCTTCAACGCCTGCGCGGGCGGGGCCGTGGTCACGGCGTGGGCGCTCTACCTGGGCGCGGGCGCCTTCACCATCGGTCTCCTCGGCGCGCTTCCCCTCGCCGCCCAGCTCTTGCAGCTGCCGGCCGCGTACCTGACGCGCCGGTTCGGGCCCAAGAGCGTGACCGTCATCGCGGTGGGGGGCGCCCGCCTCGTGTGGCTCCCGCTCGCGATCGTGCCGCTCGTCAACCTCCCCGCCGCCACCAAGCTCCACGTCTTCATCGGTGTCTCCGCGGTGGCGGCCGTGCTCGGCGTGGTCGGGAACAACTCGTGGACGGCGTGGATGGCGGAGCTCGTGCCGAGCCGCATCCGCGGCCGGTTCTTCGGCCGCCGCGGCGTGTTCCTGAGCCTTGCCGCCACGCCGGCCTCCCTCGGCGCCGCCGTCGCGCTCGATCACCTCTCCGCACAGGGCGCGCGCGGTGAAGCCCTCGCCGGCCTCGCCGCCGCCGCTTGTCTCGCCGGCGTGGCCAGCATGCGGCTCCTCCAGCGCCAGCACGATTCCACGCCGCCGGCGCCGCGCGCGCCCGCGCATCTGGGCGCATTGCTCGTCCCCCTGCGCGACCCCACCATCCGTCCTTACTTGTGGTACCTCCTCGCCTGGAACGCGGCGGTGGGCATCTCCGCGAGCTTCGCGTCGTTCCACATGCTGAAGAATCTCCAGACGAGCTTCGCCCTCGCCGCCGCCCACGCCATCGCCGTCGCCACCGTGCGCGTGGTCACGGCACCCGTGTGCGGCGTGGCGGTGGACCGGCTGGGAGCGCCGCGCGTGCTCGCGCTCTCGTCATTCGGAGTGGCGGGCGTGCCGGTGCTCTGGCTCCTGCTGACGCCGGACCAGCTCTGGCCGCTGGCGCTGGAGGCGATCATCGCCGGCGTCCTCTGGAGCGCGCACGGGATCGCCACCATGCAGCTGTTGCTCGCGCTCCCGCCCGCCGCCGAGCGACCGTTCTACGGCGCCGTCTTCGCCGCCACCGGCGGTGTGGGTTTTGCCGCGTGCTCGGTGCTGGCGGGAGCGCTCGCCACGGCGTTGCCGGCGCAACTGCCGTTCGCGGAGGGATGGGGTCCGCTCCACCTGCTGTTCGCGCTCTCGGCGGTGGCCCGGGTGGCGGCGGCACGACTCGCGGTCGGCATCGAAGAGCGAAGCGCCGCCCGCGCCCGCGTGCTCTGGCGCGATCTCGTCCCGCGACGCCAGCGTCCGGTGGGGGCGTTCTACCTGCTTTTCGGATTCACGCGGCCGGAGTACCCGAACGTCGCGGCCTTCAAGCGGATCGCCGCCGCCACCTTCCGGATCGCGCCGAAGTAGTCACGCCCGCCGGGCAGATCAGCGCGGATCGGGCGTCGCCAGTACCGCGTCCGTCTGCGCCTGCCGGTAGCGCGCGAGCGCTTCCCGGATGCCGAGGTGCTTCCGGGCGAGGATGGCGGCCGCGAACAGCGCGGCGTTGACGGCGCCTGGTTTGCCGATGGCGAACGTGGCCACCGGAACCCCGGCCGGCATCTGGACGATCGACAGCAGCGAGTCGATGCCGTTGAGCGCCTGCGACTGCATGGGAACGCCGAGAACAGGAAGCGTGGTGAGGGCGGCCATCACGCCCGGCAGATGCGCGGCGCCGCCGGCGGCGCCGATCAAGACCTCGAGACCGCGGCCTTCGGCGGCGCGGACGTATTCGATCAGGCGATCGGGCATGCGATGGGCGGAGATCACGCGCGTCTCGTGGGGGATCTCGAGACCGTCGAGCGTCGCCGCCGTCTGGCTCACGACGTCCCAGTCCGACTTCGATCCCATCACCACGCCCACGAGCGGGCTCTTGTTCGCGGTCGCCGTCATACGCGCCTGTGGAGGATAGCACGCGCTGCGCGCGTCACTCGATCGCGACCGCCACCGCCTCCGCCTTGGCCTGCACCGGCTCCACGCGCACGCGATTCATGAACGGCACGAGCGCGATGATGGCGAAGAACATGAGGGCGAGGAGCCAGAACTGGTCGGCGTACGCGAGCACCTGGGCCTGGGTCACGGTGTCCCGATAGAGCATGACGACGGCGCGGCCGCGCGCGGTGAACGGATCGGCGCCGTGCTGCGTGAAATGCGCGACCCAGTCACCGATGCGGCCGGCGGTGGCGGCACTCCACACGTCGACGTGGGCGGTCAGCGTGGACTGATGGTACTGACTCCGCCGCGCGAGGAGCGTGGTGGCGACGGCGATGCCCACGCTGCCGCCCACGTTGCGGAGGACGTTGAAGGCGGCGGTGGCATTGCCGAGGCGATCTCTCCGGATCGTGGCGAGGGCGAGCGTGGTGAGGGGCACGAAGACGAAGCCCTGGCCGAAACCCTGCAAGAAGCGAGGCCACGCCAGCGTCCAGTAGTCGACGCTCAGGGTGAGGTTCGACATGAGGGCGAGGGCGGCCGCGTTGCAGAGGAGCCCGAGCGCCAGCATCGCCCGCTGGTCGACGCGCATGAGCAATCGACCGGCGCACAGGAGCGCGACGAGATTCCCGATTCCGGCGGGAGCGAGGACCAGCCCCGACGTCCACGCGTCGTAGCCGAGGACGGTTTGCGTGTAGAGGGCCACCAGCAGCATGCTCGCGTAGAAGCCGAACCCGATCACGGCGATGAGGGCGCTGCTCACCGCGAAGTTGCGGTCGGTGAACACGGAGAGGTCGAGGATGGGCTCGTCCGCGGTGAGCTCGCGCACGATGAAGGCGACGAGCGCGCACACGGCCACCACCGCGAGGCCGACGATAAGCCCGGAGTCGAACCACTCCTCGCGCTCGCCGCGGTCGAGCGCGAACTGCAGGCAGCCGAAGCCCACCACCATGAGCACGAGCCCGAGCGCGTCCACCCGCCCCGGCTTCTTCAAATACGAAGGGTCGAACAGGAATGCGCCGGCCATCAGGAAGCCGATGAGGCCGATGGGAAGGTTGACGTAGAAGATCCAGCGCCACGACCAGTTGTCGGCGATCCAGCCGCCGAGGGTGGGGCCGAAGATCGGCCCCATCATGATGCCGACGCCCCACACGGACATGGCGAGACCGCGCTGGCGCAGCGGGAACGTCTCCCACATGATCGCCTGCGAGATCGGGATCATCGGTCCCCCGCCCAGGCCCTGGAAGATCCGCGCCAGGATCAGGAAATCGAGCGTGGGCGCGATCCCGGACAGGAACGAGCTCACCGTGAACAGCACCGCGCACGTCATGAAGAACCGCCGGCGGCCGAGGAGGCCCGACAGCCACCCGGTGGCGGGGATGACGATGGCGTTGGCGGCCAGGTAGGACGTCACCACCCACGAGACTTCCTCCACGCTCGCAGACAGCGTCCCCTGGATGTGGGGCAGCACCACGTTCGTCACGCTCGTGTCGAGGATCTGCATCACGGCCAGGAGCATGACCGAGAACGTGATCGCCCATTTCCGCGCGGACGAGAGCGGCGGCTCGCCGGCGGCGACCGCGGCGTCCATTCAGTCGTGCCCGCGAATCGCGCCCGTCACTCGCGCACCCGGATGGTGACGACGGCCGACATCCCCGCCCGCAGCGTGTGGGGGTTGCCGTACTCGCGGCCGTCGAGGAGGATCTTCACGGGCACGCGCTGCACCACCTTCACCCAGTTGCCGGTGGCGTTCTCGGGCGGCAGCAGTGAGAAGCGCGAGCCGGTGCCGGCGCTGATGGAGTCCACGAGGCCGCTGAACGTCCGGTCGGGGAAGCCGTCCACCTGCACGGCTGCCTTCATGCCGGGCTTCACGCGCGCGAGCTGCGTCTCCTTGAAGTTCGCGATCACCCACACCGCGTGGAGGGGAACGATGGCGAGGAGCGGCTGGCCCGGCTGCACGACCTGGCCCACCTCCACCGAGCGCTTGGAGACGACGCCGTCGAGGGGAGCGCGGACCTCCGTGTACTCCACTTGCAGCTCGGCGAAGGCGAGATCGGCCTGCGCCTCCTTCAGCCGGGCTTCCGCGCGCGTGACCTCGGCGTCCTTCACCGACACCTGATGGAGCTGGCTCTCCGCGCGCTTCACGGTCGCGCGCACTTCCGCCACGCGCTCGCGCGCCTGGTCGACGGCGTGACGCCGTGACTGGAGATCTGCCTCCGCCTGCTCGGCCTCCCGCTCCGTCTGCGCGAGGCGCCGCTGCGCCCCCTCCACCGCCGCCGCCGTCGTCTCCGCGTCCGCCTCCGCCTGCTCGAACTCACGGCGGGAGACGTAGTCGTTCTTCATGAGGCGCTGCATGCGCTCGAGCTCACGGGCGGTCCGACGTCGCGCCGTCTCCGCGCTGGAAAGGTCCGCGCGCATGGCCGCCACCGCCGCCACCCGCGCGTCCCGCCGCGCCTGCGCCTCCACCACCCCTGACTCGGCGGCGCGGACGGCGACCAGGTTCGCCTCCACCGCCGCCCGCGCCTGCTCGATGTCGGCGCGCGTGCTCTCCCGGGCCAGCGGCAGCTCCGACCGTGCGGCCCGCACGGCCGCTTCCGCGACGCCCACCACCGCCCGCGCTTGGGCCATGCGCGCCTGGTGATCCCGCGAATCGAGCCGCACGAGCACCTGGCCGCGCTTCACGGGATCGTTGTCGCCCACCGCCAGCTCGGCGATCTGGCCGGCCACCTTGGCGCTGACGGGGGAGATCGTCCCCTCGACGTAGGCGTCGTCGGTGGTCACGTAGCGTCGCGACGCGCTCCAGGCATAGATGCCGTAGGCGGCGCCGGCGACGACGACGAGGACGATGAGGGCGATGACGAGCTTGCGGGTCACGGCGCGTTGGTGACGCAGGCGCCGCGGGTCCCACTCGCGCACGGTCAGAGGGCGACGAGCCGGCCCGTCACGTCGAAGGGCAGGGACGCCGCCTCCCCGAGCGGCGTGAGGTCCGGTCGCTTCGCCACTTCACCGAGGAGAGCCTCGGACACCTCGATCTCGCCGAGCATGAGGGTGTTCTTGATGCGTATGACGCGCGCGCGCTCGGGGGGCGTGAGCCCGATGCACGAGAGCGCCGTCTCGATGGCTTCGCGGTCGCTTTCGTAGGTGGCGGGGACCTTGGCGCCGTTGGGGGCGCACGCGGTGATGCAGTTGATGAGGGTCGGCTTCATGTCGATCTTCTCCACGAGCCGCCGCGTGGTGAAGTCGGCGTTGCCGATCCCGGTCGCGTTGCCGTAGCTCTCCTCGGTGAGGTCGAGGACGACGATCCAGAGGATCTTCGGCTCCGCCGGGAACGGCTCGTGGGGATTGGAGGGACGGCCGATGACGTTGGTGTCCATGCCGGCGCCCGAGATGTTCTTGCCCATCTCCTCCACCACGAGGACGTCGATGGGAGAGAACGGCAGGCGCGCCATCCACTCGCGGGCGTCCTTGAGCAGACGGCGTTCGCCCGCCTCCAGATCCTCCGCGTTGAAGGCCTCGATCCGCGCCGTCTCGTCGTAGCCGTTCTCGACGATGCCGACGCCGAACCCGATGCGCGCCTTCGCGAGCATCTCGCGGCCGACGGCGGTGATCACGGTCTCGTAGCCGTGATGGATGTTCGCGCGGTGATACTGGATGGCGCCTCGGTGCTTGCCGAGGCCGATCGTCATCATCTTGAACAGGCCCGACTCGATCGACCCCTTGAAATCGGTGTGGGGCTTGACGCGGTTGACGACGCCGATCCAGTCCGCCTCCGCCGCCTGTCGATCGAGCCAGACGGGGAGCCCCAGCGCCTCGCCCACCTGGACCACGTCCATGGTGGCGCGCACGGGACAGCCCATGGTGGCCTCGGTGATCCCGTAGTGCTCGAGCACGGAAAGTTGGCCCTCGGACGTCCCCCCGCCGTGGCTGCCCATGGCCGGGAAGACGAAGGGGCGGGCACCGAGGTCCTTCAGCCAGGCCACGGTGGCGCGCACGATGACGTCGATGTTGGCGATTCCGCGGCTACCGGCGCCGACGGCGACCGTATCGCCCCGGCGCACGCGCAACGCAGCGCCGGCGAGGGCTTCGTGAACGGCGAGGGGGATATCGGCCACACGGGGGCGAGGGAAGGTCTGCCGGACGCGCAGCATGCGCGGCAGGGCCATGAGCGGGAACACCCTCTCTTTCGTCTCTCGCCGGCCGGCCGCAACGTTGCGGCCCGCGTGGCGAGTGTCCCACCTAATACCGGGCAGAAAGGGGGAAGTCAAAGAGTTTTTCCCCGCGAATTATGTGGTATACGTAGCAGCCAGTTTCATGCGGGACTGTCCTGCCGCCGCGGTACGAATCGCCCTGGTTGCCCTGCTCGTGATCGCGAGCGGGTGCGGTTACTTGCGGCCTCAGCCCGTTCCCATCCTGCCGCCCGAGGAGCTCTACCAGCTCGGAGAGACCGCGCTCCAGAAGAAGAGCTACGATGAAGCGCGAGGGCACTTCCGGAAGATCGTGGAGCGACATCCGAACTCCTCCTACGCCCCCCGCGCCCGCTTCCTGTTCGGGGAGGCATACTACCGCGAGGCCGAGTTCACGAAGGCGATCAAGGAGTTCGAGACGTTCATGTCGTTCTACCCGCGGCACCAGATCGCCGACCTCGTCCAGTACCGCCTCGCCATGAGCTACTACGACCAGCTCAAGCCCGTCGAGCAGGACCAGGGACTCACGGTGAAGGCGATCGAGCATTTCAAGAAGCTCGTCAAGGAATATCCGGAGAGCCGCTACGCCACCGACGCCCTCGCCAAGATCGACGTCTGTCGGGGCCGTCTCGCCCAGAAGGAGCTGTGGGTCGCCACCTACTACTTCAACCAGGGCAACCCGAGCGCGGCGCGCCAGCGGCTTGAGCTGATCCTCAAGGAGTACCCGCGGACGCTCGTGATCCCGGAGACGCTGTGGGTGCTCTCGGAAGTGAATCTGCGCGAAGGCCGCCGGGCGGAGGCGACGGAGCTCCTGCAGCGCCTCTCCGGCGAGTTCTCTTACACCGAGTGGGGCCGCCGCGCCACCCAGCGCCTCAGCGCGCAGCGGTAGCCACCCGGCGAGTCGAAGCGGCAGCGCCCGAAATCCGTTATGATCGCGGCCCGGCGGTGACGTGACCGCAGCGTCCGCCTGACCCGGAGGTTAGCCCGTGCACGACGTCGTCGACCTTCGCTCCGACACCCTGACGCTCCCCACGCCGGAGATGCGCGACGCCATGGCGCACGCAGAGGTCGGAGACGACGTCTGGGAGGAGGATCCCACCGTCAAGCGACTGGAGGCGATGTCCGCGGAGCGGATGGGGAAGGAGGCAGGACTCTTCGTCGCCTCCGGGACCCAGGGCAATCTCCTCTCCGTCCTGTCTCAAACGCAGCCCGGGGTCGAGGTCATCCTCGATCTCGATTCCCACATCTTCAACTACGAGGCGGCGGGCAGCTCGGTGATCGGCGGCGTCCAGATGCGTCCGGTGAAGACCGCGCGCGGCTTCTTGAGCCCCGAGCAGGTCAAGGAAGCCCTCCGGCCGGCCAACATCCACATTCCCCCGACGGGCCTCGTCTGCCTCGAGAACACGCACAACCGCCACGGCGGCACCTGCTGCACCCCCGAGGAGATCGGCGCGGTGGCGGTGGTCGCGCGCGCGGCCGGGGTTCCCGTGCACCTGGACGGGGCACGCCTGTTCAACGCCGCCGTCGCTCTGCGGCGCGAGCCGCGGGAGTTCACGCGCTACGCCGACTCCGTGACCTTCTGCGTCTCGAAGGGGCTGGGGGCGCCGGTGGGCTCCGTCGTGTGTGGGTCCAGTCCGCTCATCGCGCGCGCCCGCCGCCTTCGCAAGATGCTGGGCGGGGGCATGCGCCAAGCGGGCGTGATCGCCGCCGCCGGCATCGTGGCCCTGGAGCGGATGGTGGATCGCCTCGCCGACGACCACACGCACGCGCGCCAGCTCGCGGAGGGGCTCGCCACGCTGCCGGGCGTCTCCCTCGACCTCGCCAGCGTCCAGACCAACATCGTGATCTTCGGCGTGGACCGCGCCGGCGGCGCCGACGAGGTGGTGCGCGGCTGCGTCGCGCGCAAGGTGAAGGTCCACGCCATCGGCCCCAACTCGATTCGCTGCGTCACGCACAAGGACGTCGACGGCGATGATATCGGCCGCGCCCTCGACGCCTTTCGCGAGATCCTGAGCCGATAGCGACGGCGCCCCCGGGAGGCCTCATGGCGGAACGTCTCCTCGATGTGAAAGGCCTGAAGACGCACTTCTTCACCGACGAAGGCGTCGTGCGCGCCGTGGACGGGGTCGACCTCTACATCAACAAGGGCGAGACGCTCGGCGTGGTGGGCGAGTCGGGATGCGGCAAGAGCGTGACCGCGCTCTCGATCATGCGCTTGATCCCGCAACCGCCGGGTCGGATCGTCGAAGGCCAGATCGTCTACAACGGCAAGAATCTCCTCGACCTCAGCAACGCCCAGATGCGCAAGATCCGCGGCAAAGAGATCTCGATGATCTTCCAGGAGCCCATGACCTCGCTCAACCCGGTCTTCACGGTGGGCGAGCAGATCGCGGAAGCGGTCCGGCTCCACGAGGGCCTGGGGCGGCGGGACGCCATGGACAAGACCGTCGACATGCTGAAGCTGGTGCACATCCCGAACGCGGAGCGCCGCGTAAAGGAGTATCCGCACCAGCTCTCGGGCGGCATGCGCCAGCGCGTGATGATCGCGATGGCGCTCTCCTGTAATCCAAAGCTGCTCATCGCCGACGAGCCCACCACCGCCCTCGACGTCACCATCCAGGCCCAGATCCTCGAGCTCCTGAACGAGCTGAAGGCCAAGCTCGGGATGGCCATCATGCTCATCACCCACGACATGGGTGTCATCGCGGAAACCGCGCAGCGCGTGGTCGTCATGTACGCGGCCCAGGTCGTCGAGGAAGCGCCGGTGACCGAGCTGTTCAAGGAGCCGCTCCACCCCTACACGCAGGGTCTGCTGCGCTCGATCCCGCGCATCGATCTCGCCGCCACCGAGCGCCGGAAGCTGGAGACGATCTCGGGAACGGTGCCCACGCTGCGCGGCCCGGTGAAGCCGGGCTGCCGGTTCGCCCCGCGCTGCGTGCTCGCCAAGCCGATGCACTTCGACAACACACCGCCGCTCAAAGAGGTCAGGCCGGGCCACAAGGTGGCCTGCTTCCTTTACTGAGGCCCGCCATGGCAGAGCCCCTCCTCCGCGTGAAGAATCTGAAGAAGTACTTCCCGATCCGCGGAGGCCTGTTCTCCCGCGAGGTCGCCCGCGTTCACGCCGTCGACGACGTCTCCTTCGACATCATGGCGGGAGAGACGCTGGGGCTGGTGGGGGAATCCGGGTGCGGAAAGTCGACGACGGGCCGCACCATCTTGCGATTGATCGAGCCCACGTCGGGCGAAGTGTGGTTCCAGGATCGTAACGTCACCACGCTCGACAAGCGATCGCTGCGGGGA
>DASXSB010000091.1:0-42847 GCA_036506275.1 Candidatus Methylomirabilota bacterium
ATCAACTTCGTGATGGCGCTGCCCCTCCGCCTCGACGAGGCGAACGTGATCAGCGTCGTCTTCAATCGGAGCCGATCGAATTTCACCGATCGCGAGCGCGCGATCCTGGACGCGCTCCGCCGGCCGCTGGCGGCCCTCTACCGTAATCTCGCCGCCCGTGACGAGGCGGGCGCGCGCCTCGCCTGCCTCGAAGATCTCGCCGTCGGACAGGGCTGGCAGGTCGTGAGAGTGGGGGTGGACGGCCGTATCCGCGAGGTCACGCCGCCGGCACTGCGACTCCTGGGGCGATTCTTCGACGCCGTCGTGCCGGGCCGCCGTTCGGAGCTTCCGCCGCCGCTCGCGAGCTGGCTCAGGCGGTCCCGCAACTGGGGGCTCGACCGTCCCGCCGCCCGCGACGGCGACGCCTTCTCGATCACCCGCGACGGCGCTCGCCTCACCGTCCACTTCGTTTCCGGCGGCCACGGGCGCGGTGGCCATCTGCTGATGAAGGAAGAACGGGACGACATCCGGCCCCTCGACCTCACCGCCCTTCCCCTCACCGCGCGCGAGCGCGAGGTGCTCGCGTTCGTGGCGGGCGGCAAGACCAACGCCGAGATCGGGCTGATCCTCGCCATCAGCGCGCGCACCGTGCAGAAGCACCTCGAGCACGTCTTCGCGAAGATCGGCGTGGAGACGCGCACGGCGGCGGCCGTGTACGCGCTGGCCGCCGCCGGCGCCAACGCCGCCGCCGGGGACGGCGCGCGGCGGGGCTGAGGCGCGTCGCTACCGCGCGGTCGCGTACGCCTCCTTGGCGTAATCGATCATCCCCTGGAAGTCGACGACGATCGCCGCCTCGCTCCCCACGACCCAGGCGTCGTGACCGGTGGGCAACAGGGAGACGTCGCCCGCCTTGCAGTCGAGCTCGGTCCCGTCGTCCATCTTCACCCGGAGCACGCCGGCGACGTGGTACTGGAAGTGCGGAGCGTCGCAGCTCTTGGTGTTCGCGATGGGCTGCACGGACGTGGCCCATCGCCAGCCGGGCTCGAAGACCGCCCGTCCGATGGTGGCGCCGCCGATCTTGACGAGCTCCAGCCGTCCCTTCGGAAACTCGCGGACCTCGTCAGGCTTCTTGAAGGTCTTCAGCTCTGCCCTGGTTGCCTCCATGGCCGCCTCCCATTCGAGATCGATGCCCGAGAGCGGGCTATGGACCTCACGGTAGAGCAGCCTCTCCCCACCGCGGAATACGCAATATGGCGTACGCCGGCGCGGGGTCGCTATCCCGCTTTCGTGTTCCAGATGTCCCGGTGCAACCGCCACTCGCCGTCCGCCTTCTTCCACACGACGACATACTTCACGACCGCGGGCCCGGATTGGAGGTTCAATCGTGCTTCGCCGACCTCGTGAGCGACGTCCCCGCTGATCTCGAGGTCGATGGTCTCGAGCGCCACGCTCTTGAGCCCGATCTGCTGGGCGACGGCGGCCCACATCTGCTTGATGTTGTCGCGGCCCCTGACGAGCGGTCCGTCCGGCGGAAGCGCGATCGCGTCCTTCGTGTAGAGCGAGGCCAGGCGCTCGACATCGCCCTTGGCCGCGGCCTCTTCGAACATCCGATTCACGGCAGTGATATCTGCTCGGCTCATCGATTCCTCCTCGGGGGCATCACGGCTTTCCCGTTCATTCGATTATCCGATCCGTCCGGCCCCGCAGCGACGTAGTGGCTCGGCTAGAGCGCCACCGCGTATCCGTCGCGTCTCGGATCGGCGCCTGCCATGAGGGCGCCGGACTCCGGATCGCGCACGATTCCTTGCCCGCCGCCGACGATCCAGGACCAGTCGTCGATCACGTTCACCTGGTGGCCGCGGTCGGTGAGCGCGGCGCGGGTGCCGATGTCGATGCGCGACTCCGCGTCCACGAGGCGGTCACGGTAGATGCGCACGCGTGGGGCCTCGATCGCCTCTTGCACGTTCATGCCGAACTCCACCACGTTGAGCAGCATCTGGGGCGTGGTCTGGAGGATGCCGTAGGAGCCCGGTGTCCCGATCGACATGCGGAAGGCGCCGTCGGTGAAGACCTGCGTGGGCGACATCATCGTGCCCGCCTTCCGTCCCGGCCGCAGCACGTTGGGGGAAGCGGGATCGCGATCCATCCACTTGAGGATGTTGTTGAGTACGAGCCCGGTGCCGGGGATGGCGAAGCCGGAGCCGAACGGCACGCCGAGCGTCTGCGTCACGGACACCACCGTGCCCGACGCGTCCGCGCACGCGAAGTGCGTGGTGTGGTCGTTCGCGAACTGCGCGGGATGGCCCTCGGCGATCTGGTGGGCGAGCCGCTCCGGATTGTGACGCTCGCCTTCGCTGACGGCGGCGCGCTTGGGATCGATGCGCAGGCGCTGGCTCTCCGCGTAGGCCTTGGAGAGAAGGCCCGCGATGGGCACCTCGCTCCCGTACGCGTAGGCGAGCCGGTCCGCGGAGCCGAGCTTCACCGCCTCGATCAGGTGATGCAGATAATCGGGCGAGTTGTGACCCCACCCGCGCAGGTCATAGCCTTCCAGGATGTTGAGCGTCTCCAGCATCTGGAACGCAGAGAAGGGTGGCGGCACCGAGTAGACGTCGTGGCCGCGGAATCGAATCGTCGCCGGTGCGCGCCACTCGGGCGCGAAGGCGGCGAGATCCGACTCCGATAGCCAGCCGCCCGCGTCCTGCACGGCACGCGCGATCGTCTTGGCGATCGGTCCGCGGTAGAACGCCTCCGCCCCGCCCTCGGCGACCTGGCGCAGCGTTCCCGCCAGCTCCTTGTAGTTGACGACCGCCCCCGCCCGCGGCCCACCGTTGCCGAGATAGAGCCGCTCGGCCTCGCGGGAGCGCCCGAGCGTCGCCCGCGCGCTCTCGAAGAAGTCGACGTTCTTGAACGTGAGCGGCACGCCGCGCTCGGCGTGGCCGATGGCGGGCGCCAGCACGCGCGCCCGATCCATGGAGCCGAAGCGCTCGAGCGCCGCCATCCAGCCGCCGAGGTTCCCGGGCGTCGCGCACGACTTCGGGCCCCCGACCAGCTCGTCCTCCGTGCAGCGGCCGACGTCGGCGGCCGCCGGCGCCCGGCCGATGAAGTCGAGGACGTGCCGCTCGCCGCCGCGGGAGATGACCATGAGGCCGATGCCGCCCGCGCCCGACATGAACGGTTCCACCACGTTGAGCGTCGAGGCCACCGCCACCGCGGCATCGACGGCGTTGCCGCCGGCGAGAAGCATCTCGATGCCCGCCATGGACGCGAGCGGATGGGCGGAGGTGACGACGGCACGGCGTCCCATCACGGTGGGCCGATAGGCGCGACGATGCGGTGGCATGGCGTCTCCTTACGATGCGCGTTGGCGCTCGGTCGAGAGCCCGCGGATCTTCGGATCGAGCAGATCGCGCAGGCCGTCGCCGAACAGGTTGAGGCCGAAGATGGTGAGCATGATGGCGGCGCCGGGGAACAGCACGAGCCAGGGCGCCTGCGTGATGTAGAGACGGCCCTCGGCGAGGATGTTCCCCCACGAGGGCACGTAGGGCGGCACGCCCACGCCGAGGAACGACAGCGCCGCCTCCGTGAGGACGGCCGCCGCGAACACAAAGCTCCCCTGCACGATCACGGGTGAGAGGCAGTTCGGCAGCACGTGACGGCGGATGAGCGCGAGGTCGGCGGCGCCGAGCGCCCGCGCCGCTTCCACGTACGTCGTTTCCCGAATCACGAGCACCGATCCCCGCACCACCCGGGCCACGCGCGGAGAATACACGACGGCAATGGCGATGACCACGTTCAGCACGCTGGGGCCGAGCGAGGCCATGAGCGCGATGGCGAGCACGATCGCGGGAAACGCCATGAGCCCGTCCATCACCCGCATCACGACGTTGTCCAGGCGCCGGTAGTAGCCGGCCACGAGGCCGCAGCCGACGCCGGCGGCGAACGACAGCAGCACCACCGCGCCGCCGACGACGAGCGAGAGCCGGGCGCCGTACATCACGCGGCTCCACACGTCGCGGCCGACGTCGTCGGTGCCGAACCAGTGCACACGGCTCGGGGGATGCAGGCGCGCCGCCACGTCCATGTGCGTGGGATTGCCGGAGATGACGGGCGCGAGGACGGCGATGATCACGACCAGCGCCATGAGCACCGCCCCCGCCACCGTGATCCGGCGCCGGGCGAGGACGACGAGCCAGCGCGGCCACGCGCGCGTGCTGGCTTCGGGACGGGGCAGCGCGATGACGCTCACGCGGTCCTCACTGGTAGCGCACGCGCGGATCGATCACGAGATAGGAGAGGTCGACGGCGAGGTTGATCAGCATGTACACGGCGGCCACGCAGAGCACGACGCCCTGGATGACCGGATAGTCGCGGCGGAGCACGGCGGAGACGATGAGCCGGCCCAGCCCCGGGATGTTGAACACGGTTTCCACCACCACGGCTCCCGAGACCAGGATCGCGAAGCTGATACCGATGATGGTGATGGTCGGGATCAGCGCGTTCTTGAGCGCGTGCTTGTAGACGACCGCGTGCTCGCCAAGTCCCTTGGCCCGGCCCGCCGTGATGTACTGTTCGCGCAGGACGTCGAGCATCGCCGAACGCGCGATGCGGGCGATGAGCGCCGACTGCACGAGCCCGAGCGCGAAGGCGGGCAGCACGAGCGAGCGCACCGTCTTGAGCACGCCGTCCTCGAGGGGTGCGTAGCCAGCCACCGGGAACCAGCCGAGCCACACCGAGAAGCACATGATGAAGAGGAGGCCGAGCAAGAAGTTCGGGATGGAGACGCCGAGGAGCGCGGCCACCATGAATGCCTGGTCGGTGGCCGAGTTATGAAACCGCGCGGACACGACCCCGGCGGGAACGCCGACGGCGATGGCGATCGCGATGGCGAACACCGTCAGCAGCAGCGTCGGCTCCACGCGATCGAGGATCGCCGCGGTGACCGGTTTGCGAAGAAAAATGGAGTCGCCGAGATCGCCCTGGAGGAGCCGCCCGTACCAGTTGAGAAGCTGCACCGGAAACGGCGCGTCGAGGCCGAGCTGATGCGAGAGGCGCCGGACGTCATCGGCGGAGGCGTCGGGGCCGGCGATGATCGACGCGGGATCGCCGGGCGCCAGGTGAATCAGCACGAACGCCACCGTGGCCACCACGAGCGCGACGGGCAGGAGCGCCAGCAACCGCCGCGCGACGTACGTCTTCACTACTTGAGCCAGACGTTCCAGAGGTTCAGCTCGTTGGTGTGCCGGAAGCCCTGCACGTCCTTCCGGATCACCTCGAGCGTGAAGTAGTCGCCGAACTTGATGCGTCCCACGTCGTCGTAGAAGATCGCCTGCGCCTTCTCGAGCATGGCCTTGCGCTTGGTGGGCTCGCTCTCGCGCGCGAGGGCCTCCAGCCAATGCTCTTTATCTTCCTGGCACCACCAGCCCGGCCAGTTACAGGCCATGCCCGTGTTGTACGCCGGCTCGGGGTTGAACGTGATGCCGGTGGAGAACACGTCGAAGGCCTCCGGCTTGTTCCGCCGTTGGACGAGCGTGGCCCAGTCGACGACTTGGAGGTCGACCTTGAAGCCCACCTCTTCGAGCTGCTGGCGCGCGACGAGCGCGTTCTTGTACATCCACTGATATTCCTTGGTCGTGATCCAGCGCACGGGCTGGCCGCTGTAGCCGGCGTCCTTCAAGAGCTTCTGCGCCTTCGCCTTGTTCTTCTGATTGTAGAGCTCGCCGCCGACCTTGCTGTGCCACTGTGGCTGCTCCACGAAGTGCAGGCCGGGGTCGAGCCGATAGAACGCCTTGTTGCCGAAACCGGCGGCCATGATCGGCTCCATGTCGAGCGCGGCCTGGAACGCCTGCCGGATGCGTTTGTCCGTCATCAACCCTTGCTTGTGATTGAGCACCGCCGTGGACCACGCCGACGGCTTGATGATGCCGGGCACGACGTCACGCATCGCCTTCACGCGATCGAACTGGTCCTGCTGGATCTGCTGGCCGTAGTGGTATTCGCCGGTTTCCACGCCGGCCAGCCGCACGGCGACGTCGGGGACGGGGATGAAGAGGATCTCGTCCAGGTACGCCGTGCGCTTGCCGCCGAAGCCGCCGTCGGGCGCGTCCGTGCGCGCCACGTAGTCCTTGAAGCGCGCCAGCTTCACGTGACGATCGGGCCGGTGCTCGACGAACCGGTAAGGACCCGTGCCAATGAACTGCTTGATCTGGCCTTCACCGGCAGCGTCGACGACCTCCTTGGGATAGATCACGGCGCCTGCGTTGGGCCGCGCCAGCCCCATGATGAGCGCGCCCAGCGGCTCCTTGAGGTACATGACGACCGTGTAGGGGTCCTTCGCGTCCACGCCCTCCACGTCCCTGAACACGCTTTTGCCGGGCGTGGAGGCCTTGCCCCAGCGCTTGAGCGAGGCCACCACGTCCGCCGACGTCAGCTCCTTGCCGTTGTGGAATTTCACGCCGCGCCGGAGCTTGAACGTGTACGTGCGTCCCTGGTCGCTCACGGTGTGGCCCTCGACGAGGAACGGCACCGCGTTGTAGTTCTTGTCGTACGTATAGAGCCCCTCGTAGATGTGCCACGTGATCTGCTGCGTGATGACGGCCGTCGTCGTGTGCAGGTCGAGCGTCGGGGGCTCGCCGATCATCGCCGCCTTGAAGACGCCACCTGCCTTGGGCGCATTCTGGGCGGTAGCGATGACCGGGATGACGGCAAGAAGGGCAAGAACGACGACGAACACGGGGCAAGCGCGAGGAAGGCGCATCATGCTCGGAGCTCCTTTCGGTACGGGGCGACGGGCCGGTGAATCGTGCCGGCTACTTTACACCGGCCCGGTCACATCCCGAGATACGCGCGCTTGACGTGGTCGTTGTCGAGCAGCTCACCGCCGCTCCCCACGAGCACGATGCGGCCGTTTTCGAGCACGTAGCCACGGCGCGAAAGCGCCAGCGCCTGACGGGTGTTTTGCTCGACGAGGAGGATGGTGGTGCCGGCGCGGTTGATCTCGGCGATGATGCGAAAGATCTCGGCCACCACGATGGGGGCGAGGCCGAGGGATGGCTCGTCCAGCATGAGGAGCCGGGGGCGCGCCATGAGCGCGCGGCCGATCGCCAGCATCTGCTGTTCGCCGCCGGAGAGCGTCCCCGCCGCCTGCACGACGCGTTCGCGCAGGCGCGGGAAGAGCGCGAAGACGCGCTCGAGGCTGTCCGCGCGCCGCGCCTTGGCCGCCCGCGTGTAGGAGCCGAGCTCGAGGTTCTCGCGCACGGTGAGGCTCGAAAACACCTTGCGCCCTTCCGGCACGTGCACGACGCCGCGCTCCACCACCCGGTGGCACGGCAGGCGATCGATCCGCTCGCCCTCGAAACGGACCTCGCCCCGGCGCGCACGCAGGAGGCCCGACACCGTGCGCAGGAGCGTCGTCTTGCCGGCGCCGTTGGCGCCGACCACGGACAGCGTTTCTCCGGACTCGACGACGAGGTCGATGCCGGTCAGCGCGGGCAGATCGCCATACGCGACGTCCACACCGGTGAGCTGGAGGATGCTCACGGCCCCGATCCCAGGTAGGCCTCGATCACTCTCGGATCGCGCGCGACGTCGTCGGGCGGACCCTCCGCGATGGTCTCGCCATGGTGCAGCACCACGATGCGCTGAGAGAGGGCCATGACCGCGCGCATGACGTGCTCGATGATGAGGAGGGCCACGCCCTGGGCGTGGATGCGCCGGATGAGAGCGATGATGGCCTCGATCTCCGTCGGATTGAGTCCCGACATCACCTCGTCCAGCAGCAAGAGCTCGGGCCCGGTGGCGAGGCCACGCGCCATCTCCAGACGCTTGCGGTCGGACAGCGTGAGCTCGCGTGCGGGCACGTCGCGCCGGCGCCCGAGCCCGACGAACTCGAGCACCTCGGCGGCGCGGTCGCGGGCGGCGGCCACGTCGTCGGTGCGATTGAAGGCGCCCACCATCACGTTCTCGAGGGCGGTGAGATTCACGAACGGCTGCACGATCTGGAACGTACGCGCCAGGCCGCGCCGGCAGATCTGGTGCGGCTTGGAGCCCACCACCGACATCCCCTTGAAGCGGATGTCGCCCTCGGTGGGTGCGTGAAAGCCGGACAGCAGGTGGAACACGGTCGTCTTGCCGGCGCCGTTCGGTCCGATGAGGCCGACGATCTCGCCCGCGTCCACGGCGAGACGGAAGCCGTTGACGGCGGTGAGGCCGCCGAACCGCTTCGTGATGCCGTCCGCCTCGAGGAGCGTCATGACGGGCGCGGGCGACGGCGCAGCGCGCCCATCAGTCCCTGAGGCAGGAAGGAGATGACCAGCATCAGCACGAGGCCGTACACCATGACGTCCACGCCGGCGCGCCCGCGGAGGGCGGCCCGTGAGAGCTCCGAGAGCGGCGTGAGGACAAACGACCCGAGGAGGGGGCCGAGCACGGTGCCGGCACCGCCCACGATGGCCTGCAGCAAACCCTGGATGGACACGGCGGGGCCGAACGTGATCGTGGGATCGATGTAGGCGAAGTACTGCGCGTAGAACGTTCCCCCGAGCGCGGTGAGGAACGACGAGGCCGCCATCGCCCGTAGTTTCATGCCGAGCGCGTCCACGCCCGCTGCCTCCGCGGCGTCCTCGTTTTCTCGGATCGCGCGGAGCGAGTAGCCGAGCTTGCTGCGCTCGAGCCGCCGCGTGATCCACACCGCCCCCACCGCCATGGCGAGGATCACGTAGTAATAAGGAAGCTTGCCCGCGAACACGAAATCGAGGGGCGCGGGTGTGCGCGTCGGGATGACGAGGCCGAGCGACGAGCCGGCGGCCTTGGTGTTCACGGCCACCACCCGCAGCATCTCCGCGAAGGCGAGCGTGACCAGCGAGAAGTACGGCCCGCGCAGGCCGTAGCGAAAGGAGAGGTAACCGGCGAAGAGGCCGAAGGCGGCGGCGAGGACGCCGCCCGCCACCATGCCGAGCCACGGCGTGATGCCGAGGCGCAGGAACAGCAGCGTGGACGTGTAGGCGCCGATGCCGAAGTAGGCGGCGTGACCGAACGAGAACTGCCCGGCGTAGCCGCCGAGGATGTTCCAGGCCGCGCCCAGGTAGCCGAACAGCATCACGCTGATCAAGATCTCGAGGAAGTACGGGGGCAGGAACGGAGGCGCCGCGAGCAGAAGCGCGAGCGCGAGGCCGGCCCACGCTTCAGCGGCCATGGCCGCCTCCGAAGAGGCCCGCCGGCCGAAAGAGCAGCACGAGGACGAACAGCGCGAAGACCACGAGCTGCTTCAGCGAGCCCGGGAGCAGCGTGGCGCCGAGCGACTCCGCCAGGCCCACGATGAAGCCGCCGGCGAGGGCGCCCACGAAGTTGCCCATGCCGCCCAGCACCACCACCACGAACGCCATGATGTTGAACGACTCCCCGACGTCGGGAGCGACGTAGAAGAACGGCGTCACCAGCGCGCCCGCCACCGCCACACATCCGGCGCCGATCCCGAAGGCGACGGCACGGATGCGCCGGACGTCGATGCCCATGAGCATGGCGCCTTCCGGCTCTTCCGAGAGGGCGCGGATGGCCTTGCCCACGTCGGTCAGCCGCAGGAACGCGAAGAGCGCGAGCGCCATCACGACCGCTCCCGCGCAGGCCACGAGCCGCGGGACCTCCACCAGCGCGTCGCCGATGACGAACGAGGCGCCCGCGTACGCCGGCCGCACGGTTCGGAAATCGCCCTGCCACAGCACGAGGGCGAGGTTCTCGAGAAAGAGCGCGAGGCCGAGCGTGAGCAGAAGCTGGTTGTGCTCGGCGGCGCGACGGTTCGGCTCGATCACGACCCGTTGCACGACCATCCCGAGCGCGAAGAACGCGGGCCCGGTTATCAAGACGCAAAGGTAGGGGTCGACACCGAGCAACGTGAAGAGCCAGTAGGCGGCGTACATCCCGAGCATCATCACGGCGCCGTGCGCGAAATTGATGATGCGCAGCACGCCGAAGATCAGGGACAAACCGGAGGCGACGAGCCCGTACACGCCTCCGAGCAGGAAGCCGCTGACGGCGGCCTGCAGCAGGAGGTCGCCCGTCACCTCCGGCTCAGGGCGACGCTAACCGTGCCACTTGGGGACGGGGAACACCGGTTTCGCTTCCGCGAAGCGCGCCGGTCCCACCACCACCGGCCTCCCGTTCTGCACCTGAAGGAGGGCCGGGCTGGCGTTGGCGTTCTCGCCGGTGTCGTCGAACTTGATCGCGTCCTGGGGCAGGATGTGGTCGGCGAGATTCGTCCGCGCGATCGCATCCCGTAGCTTGTCGCGGTCGGTTGACGCCGCCCGCTCCAGCGCGTCGCGCAGCACGCCGATCACGGTGTAGGCCTGCACGCCGTGCGAGGTGAGGGTGGCGTTGAAACGCTTCTGGTAGGCGTCGAACACGGCTTTCGCCCGCGGTGACTGCGGATTGTGCCAGTAGTTGCCGTCGAAGAGATTGTCCGTGAGCTCGCGGTTGTCCGCGATGAATTTCGGGTTCGAGTAGGCGGCGTTGGCGAGGCCGACGAGGGCGTGGACGCCGATGCGCAGCTTGGCTGCCGTCTCCGCGATGATCTTGGAATCGCCATAGTACCCGCTGATCACGAGCAGGTCCGGCTTGGCCGCCTTCACCTTCGAGAGCTCCGCCGTGAAATCGGGCGACTTGAGGTTGTAGGGGATGCGCTGCACGAGCGTGTAGCCGAGCTTGCCCGCGAAACTCTCGACGTGGTTGCCCATGGTGGTGCCGAAGTTTCCGTCCTCGTGCATCATGGCCACGCGCTTGATGGCGACCCCGGCCGCCTTCGCCATCTCGATCATGTTGTTCATGGTGAGCGTCGACATCGCCTTGCCGTTCGGCTGCACGCGGAACACGTAGCGCAGGCCGCCTTCGGTGAGGTTGTCGGCGACGGCGGCGAGCAACATGAACGGCGTGCGATTCTTCTCGGTGACCTGCCGCACGGAGTAGGCGACAAGGCTGGAGAAGGGGCCGATGAGCGCGGACACGCCCTGGTCGATCAGCCGCGCCGCCTCGGAGTTGCCGAGCTCCACTTTCTGCTGCGTGTCGCCGGGCAGCAGCGTGAGCTTGGCCCCCTCCAGCGACTTGATCCCGCCCGCGTTGTTGACCTCGTCGAGCGCGAGCTGGAGGCCGTTGAGGGAGAGCTGCGCCTCGAAGGCCAGCGGTCCCGTCATGGGCAGGATGTAGCCGAGCTTGACCTCTTTGGCTTGGGCGCGACCAATGGCGGGCAACGCCCCGAGCGCGGCCACTGCGCCCGCCGTCTGGAGAAAGGCGCGCCGGCTCACACGTTCTCTCCGCATTGGAAGCCTCCCTGCCCCGCCGGGCGCGGCTAAGCTACACTCCGGCGGCGAGAGGTGTCAACGTGAGCCGTCGCGCGTGTAGGTTTCCTCGAAGCTGCGCACGCGCCGAGATTTTCCCGCTGGCATGTGCCACGTCGGTTCCGGCTAACTCAGTGTTTCTGGAGCACCGACCCTTCGGGACCGGTGGACGACGTTGGAGTGCCCTGTTGCCGGCCCAGAGGCTTCTGATGCTGCGCGATCACTTGATTCCAGCGCTCGCGCCGTTCCGCCGACTCGGCCTTGAGCTGGTCACCGCGGTGAAACAGCGCCGACGCGCGCTGGCGGAAAAACGACACGCGAGAAAATAGGGCTTGTATCATGGCGCACCTCGTGGAGGCAGTCTGGTATGGCTCGTACCACTCCCGTCATGGCAATCTCGGCTGCCGTCGAGGTCGTCAAGGGCGGGGATCAGCACGTCTGAATTTACCCGTTGCCGTGCGCCGTGTGTATTGGACCTTCGTCTACGCCCGGGTTTTCGGCGCGCGCTTGGGCGGATTGGACCTAGGTCCAATGGCGGGGGCGAATGGTGTCCGCTAAGGTAAGACCACTGAATACCCACCGTGCTCCGCATCGATTTGCTCTGGAGTCTCGAGGGACGACGGTCGTTCCGCGCGTTGCAGCGGCGATGATCGACGTCATCGTAGTCACCGCGACGGTGGTCATGGTTTCCAACGGAGGAGCGACCCGATGATACGCGCGCGACCGGTGTCGAGACCCGATAAGAGCCTGGTACCCCCGGCGGCTCCTGTCATCCCGGGCAGCGACCATGAAGCGCTGACGCACGCCTACAAGACGGGCCTGATTTCTGGATGGAGGCTCGATGCTGAGGGCCGTTACCGCATCACGTTGGCCGATAATCGTGACGACTTTATCGAGATGGCGAAGCTGACGGCTCATCTCGCGCACCTGCGCAAAAGCAGCGCCATCGTGAAATCCAACCCGACCCCTTCCCGACCGTCATCTCCGCAGCGATGAGCCGTAGTCCTCGCGAGGCTTGAAGCTCACCCGGGAGTGGCCGGCCTCGAGCTAGCTGGTCCGGTACTTCTCGATGGCGCCGCGCGCGAGGGCGAGTCCGTGCCCGGGGCGGTCAGGAATGCGGAAGTGACCGTCCTCGCACGCCGGCATTCCCTCGAAGAGGTCGGGCGGAGTCCAGTCGATGAACTCCACCAGAAAGCCGTTCGAAAGCGCGCCCACGATGTGGAGCGAGAGCTCGTGCACCACGTGCGGCGACAGGGCCACCTGGTGGGCGGCGGCGAGGTGGCCGATGCGCAAGGTCTCGCTGAAGCCGTTGGCGCGGCAGACGTCGGGCATCAGGTAACGCGCGGCCCGCCGCTCCAGCAGCTCGCGGAACTCGAAGCGCGTGTAGTTGTTCTCTCCCGTCGCGACCGGGATGCGGATAGAGTGGGCGACCTCCGCGCAGGCGGCGATGTCGTCGGCGAGCACGGGTTCCTCGTACCAGACGAGGTCGAGGTCTTCGAGCAGCGCGGCCTGGCGCTGGTTGCCGAGGACGTCGAGCTTCTGGTTCACGTCCACCATGAGCCGCACGCCGTCGCCGAGCGCGCGGCGCACCGCCTCCACGCGCTTGCGATTCTCGCGCGGATCGGGATGATGGATCTTCATCTTGTAGTAGCGGCAGCCGAGCCGTGCATAGCGCTCTGCTTCGCCGAGCAAGTCCTCGAGCGCATAGTTCGGCCAGCCGCCGCTGCCGTAGGTGGGGACGCGATCGGTCACGGCGCCCCAGAGCTTGTACAGAGGAAGGCTCGCGGCCTTGCCGGCGATGTCCCAGAGCCCGATGTCGAGCGCCGACAGCGCGTAGGCGGCGATCCCCTGACGCTTGATGCCGCGGTCGCCGCGGTACATCCGCTCCCAGAGGCGTTCCACGAACAGCGGGTCTTGCCCCACGAGGAGCGGAGCGAGACGGCTGTCGAGGTAGACCTTGATCGCCTCCGCGCCGCCGCCGCCGAAGGCCAGGCTATAGCCGAGCCCGGTGACGCCGGCGTCGGTCGTGATGTGTGCCACCACCAGCTTGTGATGAGGGAACTCGAGCGCGATCGGCTTCGCGGTGGGCACTGTGAGGACGCAGCTCTCGACGCCCGTCACCTTCATGGCTGAACCGTCTTCACGTAGACGCCGGGCGAGCCCGCGGCATGGCGCATGTACCCGCGCATCTTCTCTGAGATCGGCACTGCATCGCGCTGACGGTTCCACTCCGCGCTCTCGGACACTTTGGGATTCTCGAACTCGTAGAAGGTGAGGTACGTGGGCGCGCCGCTCACGGCCCGATAGCGGCGGCCGCGGATGACGCCCGGCACCTTCTCGTAGTTCGGGACGTAGATCGTGTTGTACCAGGTGTTCCACTCGTCATCGACGTCGCCGGGGACGTCCATGCGCCCGAGCTGGAGCGCCGGCGCCGGGTCGCTGGCGGCGATCGGCGGCGTCAGCGCGCGGGGATGGATCATCGTGTACACGTTGCGGATGTAGGTGGTGCCGATGGCCTGGGGCCCGAAACGCTTCGTCCCCTCCGTCGGGTTGGCCTGCACGCGCCGGTACGCGTCGCTCTCGAGGACGCCGACGTTCTCGAGCTCGTAGACGGCGAGGTGCTTCGGCCCTCCCTTCACCGCCTCGTAGCGGGCGCCGCTCAGGAAGCCGGGGATCGCGAGCCGCTCCGGCAGGTGCTCGTCGTTGTACCAGCGGTTGAAGTCCTTCTCCTTGTCGGCCGGAACGTCCGCCCACACCATCAAGAGCCCGGTGCCTCGCTTGTTCGCCATGTCCCTCTCCTTTGTAGCGGGGTCCGCGTGCCCGGGACCGCCGCAGGTGGGCTGTATCCCGGTACGCGTGGCCCCGGTTTGTAGCGGGGTCCGCGTGCCCGGAACCGCCGCAGGTGGGCTGTCTCCAGGCACGCGTGGCCCCGCTCCTGACTACTTCGCGACAGTCATCTCGGACCCGATCAGGCGATAATCGGCGCGCGGCTTGAAGGTCATGCGCTTGGACACGCCGTAGATCACGACTTCCTGGAAGAGCTCCAGCCACGGCTTCTCGTCGTGAACGATGCGGGTCGCCTCCGTGTACAGCTCCTTGCGCTTCTTCTCGTCGAGCGTGTACCGCGCTTGCTCCATGAGGTCGTGGAACCGCTGGCCGGGCTGGTTGCCCGCCCAGTACTTGCCCTGGAACCCGCTCGGGTGGAAGAGCCGCCACAGGCTGCCGTCGGCATCGAGGAGCGTGGACTGGGGATTGATCAGCATCAGGCTGTTGGGCGGCAACGTCCGCTCGTTGTTCATCTTCTGCCGGGCCGCCATCTCCATCATCTCGATGCGGGCGCGGATCCCGACCTTCGACCAGCTATCGGCGATGGTCTCGAGGAGCTGCTTGTCGTTGACCATGGTGCCGCTTCCCGCGTAGAGCGTGACGTCGATGCCGCTCGCGTGGCCCGCCTCCGCCAGGAGCTTCCGCGCGCGCTCGGGATCGTAGGGATACGGCTTCAGCTCCGGGTTGTAGCCGAAGTCGGTGTCCGCGAGCCCGCCGCTGAAGGGCTTGCCCTGCCCGGCATAGAGGTTCTTCACGATCGAGTGCACGTCCATCGCATAGTGCATGGCCTGCCGCACGCGCTTGTCGGAGGCGGGGGGCTGGGTGGTGTTGATCGCGAACGTGACCGTGCGCGTGGCCGGCACCGTGAGCGTGCGGATGATCTTCATCTGGTCCGGCAGCACGTTGGTGATGACGTCGACCTCGCTGCGCTGAAGCGCGCTCAGCCGCGCGAAGTCGTCCGGGATCGGCTTCCAGACGATGCGGTCGACGGCGGGGGGCTTGCCGCCCCAGCCCCACCAGTCGCGATTCGCCTCCATCACGAGCTGGTCGTCCTTCGTCCACGAGATGAATCGGTAGGCGCCGGAGCCGACTGGCTTGCGCGCGAGTTCCTTCGCCCCCTCGTCGCTCGCGAAGCGGGCGGGATAGATGTAGCCGCCCATCTGCGCCATGCGCACGGGCATCAGCGGATCCGGTTTCTTGGTCACGATCCGGAGCGCGGTCGGCCCCGTCACCTCGATGGCCTCGATGGTCGCGAACCCGGCCGCCACCACGCTCTTGCCCGGCGTGCGCGCGCGCTCGTACACCGCCTTGACGTCCTCCGCCGTGAGCGGGGTTCCGTCGTGGAATTTGACGCCGGGACGCAGCGTGATGTCCCAGGTGGTGTCGTTGACGCTCTTCCACGCGGTGGCGAGGCCGGGCCGGAGCTTGAGCGCGGTGTCCCAGCGCGTGAGCGTGTCGTAGAGGTTGACGAAGTAGTTCACGGTGAGGACCTGCGTCGACCGCGCGGGATCCATCGTCGTCGCGTCCGCGGGTTGGGCGATCGTGATCTCGACGCCCCGCTGCGCGTCCGCCGGCAACACCGCGAGCACCAGCGCAGCGGCGAAGAGGAGGTAGAGACCCCAGCGCATCGACGTCGTCACCATGTCAGCTCCTTTTCGAGCGGAGATCGGCGCGCTCACCCCCGCGCCCTCGCGTCCACGGTACGGGGATCGAGCGCGTCGCGAAGGGCGTCGCCGACGAGGTTCAGGCCGAGGACCACGATCATGATCGCGAGCCCGGGGAAGGCGGCCGTCCACCACGCCTGGCGCACGTAGGCGGCGGCGTCACGGAGGTCGGAGCCCCAGGACGGCGTGGGCGGCTGCACGCCGAGGCCGAGGAAGCTCAGCGTGGATTCGAGGATGATGATACGTCCCACGTCGAAGGTGGCGAGGACCACGATCACGGAGAGGATTTCCGGGAGCAAGTGACGGAAAAGGATGCGCGGAGTGGCTGCGCCCAGGGCGTGCGCCGCCTGCACGTAGTCGCGCTCGCGCAGGCTCAGCACGAGCGCGCGCACGATGCGCGCGTGCCCCACCCAGGAGCCGATCGCGAGCACGATCACCAGGACGGGAATCTTGGGACCGGCGACGGCGATCACGGCAATGGCGAGGAGGACGAACGGGAAAGCGAGCTGCACGTCGATGAGCTTGGTCACCACGCGGTCCACGCGCCCGCGATAGTAGCCGGTCACGAGCCCGATCAGGGAGCCGACGGCGGCGCCGATCACGGTCGCCGACAGCGCGATCAAGAGCGAGATCCGCGCGCCCCAGATGAGACGACTGAGGAGATCGCGGCCGAGGAGATCGGTGCCGAGGAGGCGACCGGGGACAGCGCCTTCCACCCACGCCGGTGGCCGCAGGCGGGCGGCGAGATCGCCCGACGTTGGCGAGTGGGGCGCGAGCCACGGCGCCGCCAGCGCGGCCAGGACCGCGATCGTCACCGGGATCGCCGGCAGCACGAGCGGCCACGGCACGCGGCGCCGCCGGGTCGCGACATCGGCGATCAGGAGCTCGTCGGCGCGGCCGGCGACGACAGCCACGTCAGGCAACCTCCGTCCGGATCCGGGGATCGAGATAGCCGTAGAGGAGATCCACGAACAGGTTGATGCCGACGAACACGAGCGCGAGCACGAGCACACCCGCCTGGACCACGGGATAGTCGCGCACGAAGATCGACTGCACGGCGAGGCGCCCCACCCCGGGCCACGCGAAGATCGTCTCCGTGACGACGGCGCCGCCGAGCAGCGTGCCGAACTGAAGCCCGATCAGCGTCACCACCGGCACCGCCGCGTTCTTCAGCGCGTGCACGAGGATGACCCGCCGCTCGGCGAGGCCCTTCGCGCGCGCGGTGGTGACGTAGTGCTGGCCGAGCACTTCCAGCATGCTCGTGCGGGTCAGGCGCGCCAGCGACGCCGCGAAGTGCGTCCCGAGGGTGATGGCGGGAAGCAGGAGGTGCTCCCAGCGTCCGCGGCCGGACGTCGGTAGCCATCCGAGCTCCACCGACACCACGAGGATCAGCATGATGCCCATCCAGAAGTAGGGCGTGGCCTGGCCCACGACCGCGAACGCCATCGCGAGCACGTCCGCGAGGCGCCCGCGATGGAGGGCGGCCACGATGCCGAGCGGGAGCGCCACCACCACTGCCAGCACGAGGGCGGCGAACGCGAGCTCCATGGTGGCGGGCAGACGCTCCAGCACGAGGGGAAGCGCGGGCTGCTGGTGACGGAACGAGGTGCCGAAGTCGCCGGTGGCGGCGCTCGCGAGAAAGCGCACGTACTGGACGTAGAGCGGGCGGTCGAGCCCGAGCTCGTGCCGGAGCGCGGTCAGCTCATCGACCGACGCGTCCCCGGGCAGCATGGTGGCGGCGGGGTCACCGCTCGCGCGCAAAGCGATGAAGACGAGCGTGACAACGCCGAGCGCGACCAGCCCGGTATGGAGCAGCTTGCGCAGCGTGTACTGGAGCATCGGAAGGCGCGGGCGAGTATAGCACCGGCGCCGGGGCCGCCCCGGCGCCGCCTCAGCGACCGGCGCCGCCGCCGGCGGGCGCGGCGGCCTGGGGATCGAGGCTCGCGATGTAGTCGACGAGGAGGTCGGCGTCCTTCTCGCTGAGGGCCTGAGACACCATCGTCATCATCCCGTCGAGATCGCTCGTCGTCTTCGTTCGGTATCCGTGCAGTCGCTTGCGCAGATAGTCGCGGTCCTGTCCCGCCAGCAACGCCACCTGCTGCTGGCCGAGCAGCGCCGGCCCGTGACAGGACGTGCAGTGGTGAACCTCGGCGAGAGCGCGCGCATCGGCGACGTGCTCGGGGGCGGGCGCCGCGTTCGGTCGCGCGCGCGGCGGCTGCGCCGCGTAGTAGGCCGCGAGATCCGCCATGTCGGTGTCGGTGAGACGCTCCGCCAGCGGCGACATCTGAGGATCACGCCGCCGGCCGTCGCGGAACATGATGAGCTGCCAGTGCGTGTAGAACGCGGGCATACCCGCGAGTGACGGCGTCCCCGTCATCGACGCGACGCCCCCGGGGCCGTGGCAGGCCGCGCACGTCTCCGCCTTCTGCTTTCCGGCATCGGGATCGGCGGCCGGGAGCCTTCCCGCGGATAGCGCGACGAGACCGGCGACGATCACCGCGGCGCCGAGCGCCCAGCGCCTCATGATGCCGATGGTACGGGATCGAAGCGGGCTCGGCATTCGCGTGACCTTTCACATGGCGCGGGATGGCGAGACGCCGCGCCCAGCGACACGGAGGGGGCGCGGTGCCCCCTCCGTGCACGAAGATCAGCGCTGGTAGGTGATGCGGTAGATCGCTCCGTTGTAGTCGTCACCGAGCAGCATGGAGCCGTCCGGCATCCACTCGACGTACGTCGGGCGGCCGACGATCTTGGTGCCTTCGACGAATCCTTCCGCGAACGTCTCGTACTTCGGAGGCATTCCGGGTTTGACGTCCACCGTCATCACCTTGTAGCCGCTCTTCTCCGTGCGGTTCCACGAGCCCTTGAGCGCGATGAAGGCGCGGTTCTTGTACTCGGCAGGGAACATGCTGCCCGTGTAGAACCGGATTCCCATCGAGGCCACGTGGGGGCCGAGCTTGAGCAAGGGCGGCGCGAATTCGCTGCACGACTGCCCTTTCCCGAAATCAGGATCCACGATGTCGCCCTGATGGCAATAGGGGAAGCCGAAGTGCAACCCCGCTCGCGGCGCGTGGTGCAGGGTGTCGTTGGGGGCGTCGTCGCCCATCCAGTCGCGTCCGTGGTTCGTGAAGTAGAGCTCCTTGGTCACGGGGTGCCAGTCGAACGCGACGCTGTTGCGGACGCCGCGCGCGTAGTACTCGAACCCGCTGCCGTCGAGGTTCACGCGCGAGATGTTGGCGTGGGTGGCGGGCGGCAGACAGATGTTGCAGGGCGCGCCCATGTTGAAGTAGAGCTTGTCGTCCGGCCCGAACGCCAGGTAACGCCAGTTGTGGTGCGCCTCCTTCGGAAACTCGTACACGACCTTCGGCGCGGGCGGATTGTCGAGGTTCGCCTCGATGTTCTCGTACTTGAGCAAGCGCGGGATCTCCGCCACGTAGAGGGCGCCGTCGCGGAACGCGACCCCGCTCGGCTGCGTCAGCCCCTTGGCGATCACCTTTACCTCGCGCTTGCCGCCGCGATCCACCACCGCGTAGACGTTGCCGGGCAGGCGGCTCCCGACGAAGAGCGTGCCGCGGCTCCCCCACGCCATCTCCCGCGCGTTGTGGATGCCGTCGGCCCACACCGCGATCTTGAACCCGGGCGGCAGCTTCACCTTGCCGATCGCGATCTGGTCGGCAGGGGTGGGCGCCGGCGGGAGCGGGATCGGCGCCAGCGGCGACGAGGCCTGGTCGGCCGGCCGGCCCTGCTGCCATATGGGCGGCGTCGCCGGCGCCGCCGGCTGTTGGGCCGGGGCGGGCTGCTGCGCGGGAGCCGGTAGCGCGACGACGGTTGTCAGGACGACGAGAGCGAGGAGGGCCAGAGACGTACGGTTCATCCGCATAACGCCTCCTGTGCGGTGAGTACCAGCGAAGCACGCGCGCTGCGCGTCCGAGTGCGCGCACGCTAATACGCGCCGGGGGTCATGTCAAATGACGCCCCGCGCCAGGCCGCGGCCTAGGTCGGCGTGCGTCAGCGGGCCGGCTCGACGTGATCCCGGCGCGGTGCGTAGGGATGGAGGGGCGCGATGACCTTCCCCTCGGCGAAGCGCTCCGGGCGAAATGCGGTGATGTCCACCGTGCGCGCCTTTCCTTCGATGATCAGCTCGGCCACGCAGGTTCCCACCGCGGGCGCGATCTTGAAGCCCGAGCCGCTGAACGCGGTGGCGAGGTACAGACCGTCGACGCCGTTCACCGCGCCCAGGATGGCGTGACGGTCGGCGCTGTAGCAATCGAACGCGCGATAGCCGCGCGCGAGCTCGGCGCCCTCCATGGCCGGCATGCGATGGGTGAGCATCTGCGCGCCCTCGATCGGCGCCGATGTCGGCAGCCCCGTCGGCATCGTGTCGGGATCGATGTCCCAGACCTGGCACGGCACGCCGACGATCGTCCGCACGTCGCTCTCCGGCCGCATGTACGTTCCCAGCACGTGATCGAGGTAGACCATGTGGGGCGCGGCGAGCGCGAGTGGACGCGTGACGAGCATCGTGTCAATCGCCTTCGGGCGCGCGGAGATGGCGATGCCGATCTCGCGGCACAGTCGCGGCGCCCACGCCCCCGCCGCCACCACCACCGCGCCCGCATCGATGCGACCGGACGAGGTGTCGACGCCGAGCACGGCGCTCTCCTTCCGGATGATCCGCGTCACCGCCGTCCACTGGAGAATCCGCGCGCCGAGATCGTGCGCGCGCCGGCGAAAGCCTTCCACGACGTCGGATGGATTGGCGTAGCCGCTCGCGGGCTCGTAGGCCGCGGCGCCGATGTCGTCGGCGTTCACGAACGGCTGGAGCGTCTTCAGCTCCGCGGGTGAGATCGCCACCGTGTCGATGCCGATTGCGCGCAGCATGTCGACGTTCGCGTGGAGGGCGGCCGCATCGGGCGGCCCCACCATCGCCACCACGCCCGTTCGCCGGAACACCGGCGGGCCGCCCATGCGCTCGCTCCAGTCCCGGAAGAAGGGATAGCTGGCCCACGCGAGCCGGGCGTCCTCCTCGTTGGTGTAGTGCATCCGCACGAGCGCGCTCGAGCGTCCGGAAGCCCCGCTGGCGAGCGCGCCTTTCTCCACGAGCGTCACGCGCTTCACGCCCGCGGAGGCGAGCGCGAACGCGATGCTGACGCCCACCACGCCGCCCCCGATGATGACGACGTCGGCCGTGTCCGCCATGGCCGCCAACGTAGAGGCGGCGGCGGTGCCTGTCAACGGCGCTATAGTGCGCACATGTACCTGGACCGGCAGCTCTGGGCGTTCACGACGGGCCGGCGCCATCGCATCGCAGGGGCGGCTCTCCTCGGGCTCGTCGGTGTCGGGCTCGGCATCGCCCGCCTCGCCTTGCTCGGCTGGCTGCTCGCGCGCGTGTTCGCGGGCGCCCGTCTCGCCGACCTCGCGCTGCCCATCGCCGGCGTCACCGTCGTCATCGCCGCGCGTGCGGTCGTCGAGTACGCGCGCACCATGGTCGCGCATCGCACCGCCGTCGGTGTCCAGGGACGTCTGCGCGCCCGTCTCTACGATCACCTCGTGCGGCTCGGCCCCGCCTACCTCACCCACGAGCGAACGGGACCGGTGGTCACGTCGCTCGTGGACGGCGTGCAGCAGCTCGAAATCTATTTCGGCCAGTACCTGCCCCAGCTCGTGGTGGCGGCGGCGACGCCGCTCCTGATCTTCGGCTTCGTCGCGTTCCTGGACCTTCCCGTCGCCGCCGTCCTCGTCGCCGGTGCCCTCGTGACCCTGATCGCGCCCGCCTTGTGGCACCGGCGCGACCGCGCCGCCAGCCTCGCGCGGAACCGTGCCTACGCCGCCTTCGGGGCCGAGCTGCTCGACGCCCTCCAGGGCCTCGGCACCCTGAAGGCGTTCGGCCAGAGCGGCGAGCGCGCCCGTCTCCTCGACGAGAAGAGTCACGCGCTCTTCCGGAGCACGATGTGGCTGCTCGGCGCCAACACGCTCGGACGCGGCATCACCGACGCCGGGATGGCCATCACCGCCACCGCCGCTCTCGGCCTCGGCGCCTGGCGCGTCAGCACGGGCGCCATGGACCTCGCCTCCCTGCTCGTCATTCTCATGCTCGGCGTCGAGGTGTTCCGGCCGCTGCGGGATCTGAGGATGCTCCTTCACGCGGGGATGCTCGGCACCGCCGCCGCGCGCGGGATCGAAGAGATCCTGGCCGCGCGGCCTGCCGTCGCCGATGGCGAAGGCCTCCGCCCCGCGCTGGCGCCGACGGTGACGTTCGAGGCGGTGCAGTTCGCGTATCCGGGGGGACGACGGATCGCCCACGACGGCGTGACGTTCCACGTCGAGGCCGGCGAGCGCGTCGCGTTCGTGGGGCCGAGCGGAAGCGGGAAGTCGACGATCGTGCGCCTGCTCCTGCGCTTCTACGATCCCGACGCCGGTTCCGTGCGGGTCGGAGGCCGCGACGTCAGAAAGCTTCCGCTCGACGAGCTACGGCGACACGTGTCCGTCGTCAGTCAGGACACCTACCTCTTCCACGGCACCGTCGAAGAGAACGTGCGCATGGGCAATCCGGACGCGACGCCCGCGGACGTGGAGGCGGCCGCGCGCGCCGCCCACGCCCACGAGTTCATCCTCCACCTGCCGGACGGCTACCGGACGGTGGTGGGCGAGCGCGGGGTGCGGCTGTCCGGCGGCCAGCGCCAGCGCATCGCCATCGCGCGCGCGCTCCTGCGCGACGCCCCGATCCTCGTTCTCGACGAGGCGCTGTCCTCCGTCGACGCCGAGAGCGAGGCGCTCATCCAGGGCGCGCTCGACCGCTTGATGGAAGGCCGAACCACGCTCGTGTGCGCGCATCGCCTGTCGAGCGTGATCGGCGCCGATCGCATCGTCGTGCTCGGCGACGGGCGCGTGGTGGAGACCGGCCGCCACGCCGAGCTCATGGCGGCGCGCGGCGCGTACTGGCGTCTGATGCAGCCTCAAGTAGAAATGGCGGCGCGCGGGGACGCGAGGCTCGTGGCGGCGAGTCCGCCTCACGAGCGCGCGGACGCCGCGGCCGCGGACGATGGCGGCGCGGGCGCGGAGGCAAACGACGGCCACGCGGAAATCGCGGACGGCGGCGAGCCCGGCGGCGACGCGAGCGTGGTGCGCGCGGCCGCCCTGGGCTGGCCGGAAGCGCTGGGCGTGCTGATGCGGATGATCCGCGGCTATCGCGCGCGGCTCGGCGTCACCTTCGGGCTCGGCGTGGCGCGGGTGGGGGCCCTCATGGCCGTCGGCGTGCTGAGCGCCCTCATCGTGCGCGCGGTGAAGCAGGGAGCGCCCTTCGGCGCGCTCCTGGCGGCGCTGGCGGTGACGGCGCCGCTGGCGGGACTGCTGCACTGGCTCGAGTCGTGGCTCGCCCACGACATGGCCTATCGCCTGCTGAATTACATGCGGCTCGCGCTCTATCGAAAGCTCGACGCCCTCGCTCCCGCCTACCTCACCCGCCGCCGCAGCGGAGATCTACTATCGGTGGCGACCCACGACGTGGAGCTGATCGAGTACTTCTTCGCGCACACGGTGACCCCGGTCCTGGTGGCGATCATCGTGCCGGTGGCGGTGCTGCTCACCCTGCTCGGGTTCGGATGGCCGCTCGCCCTCGTGCTGTTGCCGTTCCTCGTCTACACGGCGCTCGCCCCCGTGCGGCGTCGCGCCCACATCGATCGCGTGGGCTCGCGCGCGCGCGAGCTGGCGGGCGAGCTGACCGCGCATGCCGTCGATTCCGTCCAGGGCATCGCCGAGATCGTCGCCTTCCAGCAGGAAGGCGCGCGCCGCCGACAACTGGCCGCGCGTACGCGCGCCTACCTGGACGCGCGCATGCCGTTCCTGGCCGACCTCGCGCGCGAGGCCTCTCGCCACGAAGCGATGACCGGCCTCGGTGGCCTCGCGGTGATCGCGGCCGGCGCATGGCTGGTGGCGGCGGGCCGGCTGGAGGCCACGTCGGTACCGCTGCTGGCGCTGCTGTCGCTGTCCGCGTTCGTGCCGCTGTGGGAAGTAGCGCAGGTCGGCCGCCAGCTCGCCGACACGCTGGGCGCCACCCGGCGCGTGCACACGATCCACTCCGAGCCGGTACCGGTGCAGGACGGACCGGGCGTGCCGCTGGAGACGGCCGAAGCAGGCATGCGCGCGCCGGTGCGCGCACGCGCGCCCGCGATCGAGCTCCGCGACGTCACCTTCACGTATCCCGGCCGCCGGCGTCCGGCGCTGGCGGGCGTGTCGCTCGCGGTGCCGGTGGGAAGCACGGTCGCGCTCGTCGGCTCCTCGGGCGCGGGGAAGACGACGATCGCGCATCTCTGTCTGCGGTTCTGGGATCCCGACCAGGGCGAGATCCGGCTCGCGGGCCACGATCTCCGCGGGTGGCGCCTCGATGACCTGCGACGGGAGGTCGCGCTCGTCGCCCAGGACACCTATCTGTTCAATGACACGCTCCGCGCCAACGTGCTGCTCGCCCGTCCGCACGCGACGGCGGCCGAGCTCGACGCCGCGCTCGAGCGGGCGGCCCTCGGCGATCTCGTCGACTCGCTGCCGGAGGGCGTGGACACCGTCGTGGGCGAACGCGGCATGCAGCTCTCGGGCGGCCAGCGCCAGCGCGTCGCCATCGCGCGCGCGTTTCTCAAGGACGCGCCCGTCCTCATCCTCGACGAGGCGACGTCGCACCTCGACGCCGTGAACGAGGCCATCGTCCGCCGGGCGCTGGAGACACTCGCGCGCGGGCGCACCACGCTCGTCATCGCGCATCGCCTCTCCACCGTGCGCGGCGCCGACGTCATCGCCGTCCTGCACGAGGGCCGCATCGCGGAGAGCGGCCGCCACGAGCAGCTCCTGGCCGAGCGTGGGTTCTACGCCCGCCTCGTCTCGCGCCAGATCGCCGCCGTCACGGTCCCCACGCAAACGGCCTGATCCTGACGCGCGATTGCGCGCGACAGTCTGGAGGAGGAAAGTTCGCATGTGCCGGAACATCAGGACGCTGCACAACTTCAAGCCGCCCGCGAGCGACGAGGAGATCCGGGCCTCGTCGCTGCAGTTCGTCCGCAAGCTGAGCGGCTTCACGAGGCCGTCGCGGGCGAACGAGCTTGCCTTCGCGCGCGCGGTGGACCAGGTGACGGAGGCGGCCCGCGGGCTTCTGGACGCGCTCGTCACCACTGCCCCTCCGCGTAATCGAGACGCGGAAGCGGCGAAAGCGCGCGGCCGCGCCGCGGACCGTTTTCCGTCCCGGCGCTCCGCGAGCCGCTAGAACCTGTTCACGGCCGCCATGGCTCCCGCGCGCACGCGGCGGATCTGGTGGTGGCTCGTCCTCTCGTCCGCCTTCTTCGTGATGAGCGTGGCCGCGGTGGCGCTGCGGGTGGCGCAATACCCGGAGTACGTGCCACGGCCGATCGTCGACGTTCTCGAGCCATTCCTCGAGCCCGGGCTGACGATCTGGTGGCTGACGATCGGCAAGGCGTTCCAGGCGTTTCCGTCGGATGGCGTCGGCCGCGCCGTCGCCGTGCTCGGCAACACCGCGTTCTGGGTGTTCGTGGGCGCGATCGTCGCCGCCATCGGGAGGACGGGCGTCCGTCTCGCCCGCCGGCGCCGGCCCTAGTCCAGCCAGTCGCGCTCTTTGAGCTTGCGGGGCAGGTACCTCTTGGTGAGGTACTGGAAGTCCTTGTTGGCGAGGGCGTCGAGCTCGTACTTGAGCCCGCTCGCGAGCATGCGCTTGATCTCCTCCTGCCAGCCTTTCTTCTGGAACCACGTGTAGCCGAGGAGCTCCTTGGCGCGCGCGGTGTCTTTCTCGTTGAGCTTGATGCCGACGTTGCGCGGGAGCCCGTACGCCTCGGGATCGGCGCTCGACAATCCGAGGAACTTCGCCTTCGGAATGGCCATGCGCTGGCTCTCGAAGGCGAGGTTGATCGAGCCCTGCTTGATGACGGAGTAGATGTAGTAGCCCCAGGGATCGTTGTCGACGAGGACGTAGACGGGCAGTCCTTTCTCTTCGTTGAGCCGGCGCGCGAGACGGCGGACACCGCGCGGCGGCTGTCCGTTGCCGGTGAGGAGGACGCAGTTGTACCGCCGCCAGAACTTGTCCTCGGAGAGCCGGTTCCACTGCGTCCCCTTCTCCACGAGCAGCACGAAATCGGCCGTGCACTTCTTGATCTGGAGGTATTCGGGCTCGACGATGGAGGGGACGGAATAGCCGCCCTTTCCAAGCTTTGCGCAATCGACGCGGTCGCCGTCGTCCACGAGGACGAGAGGCCCCACCACGGAGCCGGCGTTCTCCGCGCGCACGTGCAGCTCCTCGCGGAGGGCGGCCAGCGTCACCTCCAGGTCTTCGATGAGCGGGTCGGACTCGTCCTGGGTGTCGAGCGTGTTCTCGTGCGAGTTCTTGATCGTGTGCTTCGTCCGGTAGTAGATCTCGCGGAGCGACGTCGTGAGGTTGGCCCGCTGCAGCTCGCACAGCGCATCGGCCACGAGCACGGTCTGCATGAACTTCTTGGCCATGCCCACGTTGAAGAACGAGCGGGCCTGCTTGCGCTTGCCCATCTCGATCAGGCCCTTGCGCTCGTTGAAGGTCACGTTGGAGAGCGCGCGGACGGGGATGGCCAGGGTCGGATCCTTGTGGCGCTGGGCGGCCGTGACGACGACGTCGGCCACGCTCACGAGCTTCTTCTCGACCACGGTCGGCTTCCGTGTCTTCACCGCCATCGCTGTTGCCTACGCCTTCCCGCGCGCCCGCGGTCGTGCGCGTTTCCGCGTGTTCTTCGGGGCCGGCTTCGCGCGCGTCGACGCGCGCGCGCTCTTCGCCGCGCGCCGCTGCCGAACGGCGCCGCGCCGCCCGCGCGGCTCGTGCCCGTTCCGGTCGGCGCGTGCCTGCGCGTCATCGTCGGCGACGGCAGTCCCGTTCGGCGACGCCACCGCTGCCGCCGTCTCGCCGAGGGCGACCGGCACCTCGCCCTCGACGCCGTCGGGGGTGACGATGATCGAATGCGGAAGGCCCTCGGGGCCGCTCCCGTTCTTTCCGAGCAGCTCGTCCGTCTTCTCGCCGCCCGTCCGCCGCATGGCCATCTTCTGGAGCTGCTCTTTCAGCTTGGCGACGGGCAAGCGGCCGCCCTTGAGGCGATTGCAGGAATCGACGACCTCCTCGATGTAGAGCTCGAAGATGTTGCGCCGGCGGTTCTCGCTGTGGGCCCGCTCCCGCCGCCGCAGGAAGGCTCCCAGCCGCCGGCCGCATTCGCGGAGGGCGAGCGTGATCTCCTTGCGGATCTCGTCGTAGTCGGCGATCGCTTCCTTCGATTCACTGGTGAACGGAACCCACACGGACGCCATGTGCACGAAGATGACCATGGGCCCCGCCGGGAGCGCGCCCCGGGACTGGGAGACGCCGTAGTTGCGCCACGTGGTGTCGAGGACGGCCTTGAAGATCGCGCACGCCGACTGCTGGTAGAGGAGCGGCACCCGGTTGGCGTACCGGATGACGCGCGCGAGCTCGTGATCGTCCTCCGTTGCCTCCCCCTCCGCGAGCGGCACCGACTTCTTCGCGGGCGTGCCGTTCGTCGCCTCCGGTCCGCGCCCGTAGGCGACGCCGGCCTCGATCACGAACGGGTTGCCGCGGTACACGGCGGGGGGGCGGCTCACCGCCGAGTAGAACTCGCCCTTGATCTGCTGATAGAGGCCGGACAGGATCGCGCGCTCGCCGATCGGCGACAGGCAATTGGTGGGCGGCGCCATGATCTTGGTGGATTGGATCGCCTTGTAGAGCGCCTCCGTGGCGTGGCCGTGAACGTCGCGGGGACGCGCGCGCGGCGAGACGCCGGCCGCCTTGCAGATGTCCTCGGCCAGCCGCGGCGACATCCGGCTGAAGTCGCTGGCGAGGAATCCCGCCACGGAATGGCTGGCCGTGTCGTGCAGCATCTTCAGCAGCATGCCGAGCTCGATGCCGTACGGGTGCGGCTTGATCTCGCGCGGCGACGGCGGCAGCTCGGCGAACGTGCGCGGATGCTCTCTCGTTTCGCCGTCGGGGCTCACGTAGGTCAGCTTCACGTGCGGGTTGGCGATGATGGTCTGCTCGACGTACTCGTCGATCGAGGCCCGCCCCTTCTGGTAGCGGCCCTCGACCTCCATCGTGACCTGCGTCCCGCGGTGCGCCTCCCAGTCGATCTGCTTCTTCTCGAGGATCAGCGGCTCGTTCTTCTTGGTGTCGATCTGGACTTCGAAGAAGTGCGCGGGCGTGCGCGCGCTCGTGCGCGAGATGATCTGGACGGGCTTGCCGGTGGTGAGCTGCCCATACATGCCGGCCGCCGAGATGCCGATGCCCTGCTGGCCGCGGCTCATGCGCAGCCGGTGGAACTTCGACCCGTACAGCAGCTTGGCGAAGATGCGTGGCACCTGCTGGCGCACGATGCCGGGACCGTTGTCGGTGACGGTGATGCGGAAGCGCGTCGCCTGGCTCGCCGGCGGCGGCGCCTCGCCGTTGCCGACGACGTCCACCTTCACCACGACGTCGGGGAGGATCCCGGCTTCCTCGCAGGCGTCGAGGGCGTTGTCGACCGCTTCCTTCACGCAAGTGAGGAGCGCCTTGCGCGGATTGTCGAATCCGAGCAGATGTCGGTTCTTGGTGAAGAACTCGGAGACGGAGATCTCCCGTTGCCGCGCTCCCATCTCGACGGCGGACACGGCGAGCTTGGGCGGTGCCGCCTTCGGCGATGCCGGCGGCGGGGGAGCGGCGACGGCGGTGGTCTTCGACGGCGTGACCTTCCGTGCACGCGCAGACAAGGCTTCTTTCAACCCCCCCACATTACCCCCCATACAAACAAACTCCAACACGCGGACTCAAGTTTTTCCGGCTGGTGCCGAGGGGTTCGGCGCCCACGCCAATGGCGGCTGTGCTAGACTCCGCAGCCACACGGAGACCTGCTGCATGCGTTGTGGCGACCTGCCGCACTGCTCACCGCTTCTGGCTTCCCTCCCCGTCTCGGTACTGATGCGTCGTCACGGCTGAGGGCGAGACATGGCCGAGGACTACAAGGTTCGCGCCGGCGATTGCATGAGCAGCATCGCGTCCGAGCGCGGATTCTTCTGGGAGACGCTCTGGAACCACAGCAAGAACGCCGAGCTCAAGCGCAAGCGGGGTGATCCGAACATCCTCAAGGAAGGCGACGTCGTCTTCATCCCCGATCTCGAGGTGCGCGAGGAACCGCGCGCCACCGAGCAGACGCACCGGTTCCGGCTCAAAGGCGAGCCGGCGAAGCTCAAGATCCGGTTGATGAAGCCCAAGGAGGAGAAGGAGGAGCAGGACGACGATGCGCCCGCGTCGAGCAGCGCCTCGCCGCTCGGCGGCCTCGGCGGCGCGGTGCCGGGCCTTCCCGCGACGGGTGGCGCCGACGATGACAGCTCGGATCTGGCCGATCCGGACTACGTGCCGCCCAAGGAGGAAGAGGAGCCCATTGCCGACGCCGACTACGTGCTCGAGGTCGATGGCGTGTGGGTGGCCAAGGGCAAGACCGACGGCGACGGACGATTGCAGATCGCGCTTCCGCCGCGGGCACGGGTGGGGCGCCTGGTCGTCTATCCCGGTCTGCCCGAAGAGCGAATCATCACCCTCGATCTCGGCGCGATGGACCCCGTCGAGGAAGTCTCCGGTGTTCGCAAGCGCCTGCGCAATCTCGGGTACCTCTGCGAGCCCGAGGGGCCCGGGGACGCCGCCGATCTGCAGCAGGCGGTGCGCAGGTTCCAGGAGAAGAACGACCTCACGGTAACCGGCAGCGTCGACGCCGCCACCAGGTCGAAGCTCAAGGACCTGCACGGCTCCTAGGACACACGGAGAATCGGATGGCAGTGACCCGCATCAAGATCACGTTCGCGAGCGTCGGCGTTCTGGATTCCGCGGACATCTGGGGCGACGGAGACTGGGTCTTCAAGGCCACCATCGACGGCAAGGCTGTGGGTGATCCCAAGATCGAGTGGACCGCCAAGGAGCGCGGCACCATCGAGCTGCCGGAGCTCGAGTGGTCGTCGGTGATCGACGTGAGCGGGAAGACCAAAGCGACCGACAGCATCAAGGTGACGTTCTCCGGCACCGACATCGATGTCTTCAGCGACGATGACCTGGGCGAGGTGAAGTACGAGTTCAAGTATCCATTCGACAAGGACAAGACCGTCACGTTGAAATCGCCGGTAATAAAAGGGTGGCTGTTCCTCCCCGACCACCAGTACTACACGCTCCAGCTCAAGCTCGAGGTCCTGGAAGCCGCCAAATCCGCCACCACGGGCGCGGCCGGGCCGCAGACCGTGTCCGTGAGCCGACAGCACAGCGGGAGCAGTACCTTCACGACCGTCTCCGGCAAGCAGATCCTGCCGCGAGTGGAGGTGTGCCCGGTGGTGCCGTCGCCCCAGGCCCCGTCGAAGATGCCCAAGCGGCCCGACATCGCGACCGCCAACGGATTGATGCCCGGCAAGGACACGCCGCAGAGCCAGGCCGTGGCCATGTGGCCGGTCCCGGATCTGAACGCGACCTACAACCCATCCCTCATTCCGATCCTCGCCAAGACGGATCCCGATCTTGCCAAGAAGGCGGCCAAGCTCGCCGTGACGTACGTCGAGCCCGGCGATCTCGACACGAGCTTCCTCACCTGGCACGTGAAGAGCGGCCCCATCGAGATCCTCGGCTCGAACCAAGGGCCGGAGATCCAGGCCATCGGCACGGGCGCGGGAGCCTTCGACACGATCGGCGAGATCGAGGTGCGCTGGGACGGGGCCAAGGGTCCGCTCCTGGCGACGTACCGCGTGTGGGTGGGAAAGATCAAGACGGTGCTCTATCGCATCAATCTCATCAACGGCACCAACGCCGCCTCCTCCGTGACGCTCAGTCCTCAAGACTATGAGAACCAGATCAAGATCGCGCGCGTGCTGTTCTGGCAAGCCGGCCTCCACCTCGTGGCCGACACCAACACGACGGTGTGGGACGGCGCGACCACCACCGACAGCAGCGGCACCGCGCTGCCGAGCGGCGTCTTCATCGTGCCCGTCACCAACAACACGTGGACCGTCAACGTGAACAACTTCGTGCCGACGATCGCCTCTCGGCTCAACTTCCGTCCCGGCGTCCTTCATGCCGTGTACGTCCGTTCCACCGCCTCGGGGCGGGCGGCCGCCACCGACATCCAGGGCGTGGACGGCAAGCCCTACCGCATGGGTGGCCAGCCGACCGCCTCCTGGGTCATCCCGAGCGGCGTGCCGCCCGAAGCGAAGCCGCACGGCACGCTCCTGCTGAAGACCTTTCCCGACAGCGATCGCCCCTCGAAGAACGCTCCCGGCGACGACGACTACGTGAAGGCGCGGCAGGCGGCGGACGCGACGTTCAAGAAATCGGACATGGCCCGGATCTACGCGGCCGTCCTTCCCTCTGACTGGAGCTCCAGCGGAACGGACCCCAATGCCGGCACCAACCTCGCCCACGAGCTCGGCCACGTGCTCGGGCTTCAACATCGGGGCAGCGGCGACGCCAACAACCCCCCGCTGTCGGAGGACGACATCAACTGCGCAGACGTCAAGGGCAAGAAGCGCGGACATCCCTGGCACGAGAACGTCATGACCTACGGCTACGGCGGCAACACGGCCAATGTCCCCAGAAACCTGGACATCGACATCATCCAGACGCCGGTCATCCGCAAGCACCCCGCGTGCACGTAGAGCGGTGAGATGACCAAGGACGTGGCGATTCTTCGCTCGGCGGACGAGCCGCGAGAGCTCATCGACACCGCGGTGGAGTTCGCCGCCAGCGAGCGCGCGGCGGACCAGGCCGTTCTCCTCGGGTTCCTGAACTCGAGCGAGTTCTTGTTGCGCGTCAACACCGCGCACGAGTACGCGACGGCGCGCCCCAAGCAGCTCCGGGTGGCCAAGGTCATTCGCGTGCTGCGCGATTCCCCGTACCCGGCGGCGAAGGCCACCCTGATCCGTCTCGCCGAGGGCGGAGACTTCGTGCGCACCAACTGGTTGTGCCAGGAGCTCCTCGTCCGCGCCCTCGTCTCGATCCGACCGGCGCCTCCCGAAGCCGTGCGCTACTGGGATCAGCAGAGCACGCCGACCGCGGTCAATCGCCACGTGACCATCGAGATGCTGTGTGAGAATGAAACCGATCCCGCCCTCGCCCTCCTGGAACAGAAGCTGCTCGATCCCGCCCAGGAGCGGGAATTCAAGGTCGCCTGGATCCGCGATCCCATGCTCCGACATCGCAACGACGAGCCGCTGCTGCGAGCGTCCGAGCGGATGATCACGCACAGCCTGCCGCCCGACCTCCGCCTCGTCCTCCTCGAAGCGCTGTGCACCTACGATCGCGGCTGGTATCCCGGATGTGCGCCGCCCAAGCCACCACCGCGCGCGCTGGCGAGCGCGGAGGCGCGCCAGGTCCTGAGACGAATCTGCCGCTACGCCCTCGAGCACCTCGAGCTCTCCGCGTCGCTGGAGGCGGCGGTGCGCGCAACGCTCGTCGAGATCGGTGACGACGACGCTCGCGCGTAGGGAATGGATCGCACCACTCCACGGACAGGACCGGGCCGTGAGGGGCCCCGGCGCGCGGCGGCTGGCGGCGGTGGTGATGGTCGCCTGGCTTCTCGCCGGTATCGGCGCGGAGGCCCCTGAGGCCATGGCCGCCGGTGGCGCCCCTCCGCCTCCGCGTCCCACGCCTGTCACGACACCCGAGACCGCGGCGCTGCTCGCGCGTCTGCTGGCGCTGGCCGACAGCGCACGCAGCGAGGATCAGCGGGAGCTCGCCGGGCTCCTCACGCAGGCGGAGACGCTCGACCGGCTGGACGAGCCCAAGGAGCGCGATCGGTCACGAACCGCGGATCTGCGCCTCGCCGCCGTCGTGAGCCGGCTCCGCAGCAACGCTGCACCCGCGGCCGCGACGACGCTGGCGACGCTCGCCCGCAGCACCGTGTACCGCGAGAGCTGGCAGCGGGAGGAGCTGCTGGTCCGTGCCCTCGGAACGCCGCGTCCGCTCGGACCCGAGACGCTGTCGTTCCTCGACGAGCAGGCGCGCGCCGATTCCGTCAATCTGCACCTGGCCGTCGCGGCGCTCTGCGACAACGGCTCCCCCGAAGCCATCGCGCTTCTCGGCCGAAAGCTGGCCGATCCGAGCCTGGACACCGTCTACAAGCTCGGCTGGTTCCGGGACCCGCTCCTCCGCAACCGTCGTAACCCGGAAATGCTCCGCGCCGCCGCGCGATGGCTCGCTCGCGACGGCCTGAGCCATGATTTGCAGATCGGCGTGGCCGACGCGCTCTTCGACTATCGCCCCGACGAATGGTACCCGGGCCGCGGCGGGGCACCGCGCCCGCCCGACGAGGCGAGCACGACGCCGGACGCCGCATCGGCTCTGCGTCTCGTCGGCCAGACCGTGCTCGACGGCGACTATCCGGCCTCGATCAAGAAGGCCGTGCGGCGGACGATGGGGAAGTTGTCGTCGCGCTAGCCGGCGCCCGTCTCATCGCTGCTTGCGCGCGACGAGCGCCTGATTGACCATCAGCCGCCCCGCCCGTCCGCGGGCGAGACGCCTCTCCACCGCCCGCGCCGCTTCGTGGAGCCCGAGGTGAAACGGCCACGGATGGAAGCCGAGATGCAACAACACCTCCAGCCCCGCCCGCGCGCACGATTGCTCGAGACGCTCCCACGCCACGAAGTTCTCCCATCCGCGGAACGGCCGCAGGCGGAGCCGGCTCGCTGCTCGCACCACTCCCTGCCACGCCCGGTTGGGCGTGGTGAGGACGAGCAACCCGCGCGGCCGCAGGACGCGCGCGAGTTCCTCGATCGCGCGCGCCGGCGCTTCGGTGTGCTCGATCATCTCGCTCGCGATTACGACGTCGAAGCTCTGGTCGCGCACGGCCAGACGACAGGCGTCGGCGACGACGCCGCGGCTGGCCGCCCGCGCCATCGCGCGCGCGACGAGGCGCGGCCCGATGTCGACGCTGATCACGGCGGCGCCGCGCCGGGCGGCTGCCTCGGAGAAGAGCCCGTAGCCGCAGCCGGCGTCGAGCGTGCGCTTGCCGACAAGCGCACGAGGCCCGAGGCGGTCGTCGCCGAGGCAGTCGTCGAACACCACGCTCAGGCGGCGGCGGACATCGGCGGGATGATCCAGGCCCTCGAACCGCTCGGCGACATCCTCGTAGAAGTGCGCGGGCGACGGGCGCGTCACGGCTCGCGACGATCGGCGGCGGGCGGGGTGCGATCGGCGTCGCCGCCGTGCACGGAGCGCAAGAGGTAGATCGGCCGGCGCTTGACCTCCTGAAAGATGTAGCCCACGTAGATGCCGACGAAGCCGACCGCGATCATGAGGGCGGCGCCCACGATCAGGATCATGAACATCAGCGAGCTCCAGCCCGGCACGAGCAGCTGCTGCCGTCCCCGCACCCAGAAGCTCAAGACGTAGACGACCTCGGCGGCGGCGAGGACCAGGAAGCAGAGGCCCACCACGAGCGCGATCCGCAACGGCACCAGCGAGAACGAGAAGGTGGCGTCGGCCGCGAGCCGCGCCATGCCGCGCAGCGAGTACTTCGCGCGCCCGCCCAGCCGCGCGCGCTCGGTGTACGGAAGGACGACCGTCCGGTAGCCCGTCCACGCCACCATGCCGCGCAGGAAGCGATGGTACTCGCGCATCTCCCGCAACGCGGCGAGGACAGGGCGCGACAGGAGGCGATAATCCGCGGAGCCGGCGGTGATGGCGGTATCGCCGATCACGCTCAGGACGCGATAGAACGCCGTCGACGTCCAGCGCTTGAGACGCCGCTGATCGGCGGCGACGCGCTGGGTGAGAACCACCTCGTAACCGGCCTGGTAGAGGGCGACCATGTCGGCGATGAGCTCGGGCGGATGCTGGCCGTCGCCGTCGAGCGTCACCACCACGTCGCCGCGGACGTGATCGAGCCCGGCCGTGAGCGCGGCCTGGTGCCCGAAGTTGCGGCTCAATTCCAAGATGGTGACGCCGGGATCGTCCGCGGCCAGCTTCGCCAGCTCGGCCGCCGTGTGGTCCGCAGAACCGTCGTCGACGTAGTGGATGCGGACGTCGTGCGCGCGGCGCAGCGGCGTCACCACCTCCATGAGTCGGCGGTGAAATTCGGCGACGACCTCCTCCTCGTTGTACACGGGGACGACGATGTCGATGGCGAGCCGGCGCTGCTCAGCCGTCACGCCGAGCCTCGACGCGGTCCATGCGCGCCCGCGACAACCGGTGGACCTGCCATCCGTACGAGAACGTTCCGCGGTAGAGCACGGGTCGATCGGAGGGGCAATACGCGTAGTCGATGAACGGCCGCGCCGCCACCCGGCAGAGGAGTCGGTGGATTCCGAGCTCGGCGAGGCGGCTCCGGTGCGCGCTCCGGTACACGGGCGTGGCGCCCCCCTGCACCATCGCGGTCAGCATGGCGTGGTCGTCGCGCACGCCGGGCTCGTCGAGGGCGACGCGCACGGTCGGGAGGGGTCGGTTCGCCAGCTCCGGGGTCAGCACGAAAACGTCGACCGCCGACGGCCGGCCGGGAGCGACGTGGGCGACGTGCTCGACGACCACGTCGGAACGGCGCTTGATCTCCGTCAGGTGCAGCGGCAGCTCGAAGAAATACTCGTTCATCCTCGTATTGAGGACGATCCGGCTCGCCCCCGGCAAGGCGCCAAGAAAATCGACGAGGTCCGCGTTCGCGCGGTCGACCGTGAGCTGAACCCGCGCGTCCATCACCGCGTTCACGATCGCCCCCAGCCACAAGAGCGCACTCGCCGCCAGCACGGACCACGCCGCCGCTCGCCTCGTCGTTCCCCCGCGCGAGAAGACGCCCCGCGTCCAGCCGTCGCCGACGAGCGTGCCGGCGAGCGCGGCCGCGCCGAACGAAAACGGCAGCAGATAGTACTCGAAGGTCGCCGGCCACGGCACGTAGACCGCCAGCCAGCCCGCCATCCATACCGATATATAGAGGATGAGCCGGCGCGACGCCGGTGTCCCCCGCGTCAGAGAAAGGGCCGCCACCACCAGGAGCGGCAGGAGGAACGCGAAATCCCGGACGAGCCAGGACGCGATCCGGAACAGGGCGGCGCCGGCGGCGTCCCCGTCGAGGGCATACGCCCGCGTGTAGGTGCCCTCGCCGAGGGCGAGGGGCGCGTACGACCATCGCAAGACGGCGAACGCCGCCCCCGCCACGAGGTTGACCACGACGTAGGTCGCGGCGAAGCGCAGGCCGGCGCTCCGGTCGCGCGCGAGCCACCAGTCGATGGCGAGCCAGCCGAGCGAGATCGGGATGAGGACCAGGCCCGTCTCTTTCGTCGCGTCGGCGAGGAGCATCGCGACGGCGGCCAGCGCGATGAGGCCGGCGCGGCGCGTGCGTCTCGGGGTCGCCGTCGAGGCGGCGGTGGCGAGAAGGGAAACGGCGATCCACGCCATCTGAAGCCCTTCGGCCTTCGAGAGCGTGTAGAACGTCTCGATCGCCGGGCCCGAGACCGCAAACACCACCGCCGCGATCGCCGCCTGCCGCGGAGTCCCTCCCGCATGGCGTATCAGCCGCGCGAGGAGCGCGAGGAGCCCGGCGAGCAGCAAGGCGTTCACCGCGAAGAAGGCGAGCGGCCGCGCACCGACGACGGTGACGATGATCGAGTAGGCAAGCCAGTACGCGGGAAAGAAACGCCCCGTCTCGGGGATGAGGTAGAGCGTGCTCGACCACGCTCCCGCCACCTCGCGGCCCGTTTGCAAAGTCAGACCGTCGTCGAGGAGCCCGAACTGCGGTGACGCCAACCGCGGGAGCATGACGAGCACGGCCAAGGCCAACGGGACGAGGGACGTCAGCGCCGATCGCCTCATCGCCCCCGACGGTACACCTTTCGGGCGCTCCTACCGCGCGTCGAGACGGTGCCGCGACGCGTCGCGCCGGGACGAAGCATGAGTCCCTGGCACAGCCGTTGATGGCCCTTACCCAGGAGGACCACGCCATGATGATCGCGGTGAGGACCGCAACGACCGCCGCCCTGCTGAGCCTGGCGCTTCAGGCCGCACCCGTCCTGGCCGCCGAGCCGACTCAGCGCGATTTCGATGCCTGCAACCAGGCCGCCCAGGCGAAGGTGAGCTCGCCGTCGGCGTCTCCACGCGCGAGCACCGGGAGCGGCCCGCTCGTCACGTCGCCGTCCGGGACCCCCGACTCCACGAGCGGCGTCCAGGCCGGAGGCCAGGGCGGGAAGACCGGCCCGATGGCCACAGGGTCGGGTCGGACGCCTGGCAGCGCGGGTGGTGTGAAGGAAGGAACCGGCGCCGTCGCGAGCGGCAGCGGCGACGCCTCGGCGGGACAGCTCCGTGGAATCTCGGCCGCCGCACAGGCGGACCCCGCGGCCCAGCAGGCCTATCGCGACTGCATGAGGCAGCGCGGCTTCTAGGCGCGCGGTCGCGTCCGCGACGGCCTAACGTGCGATCGGCGCGCGGTACGGGAATCCGTACCGCGCGAAGATCGTGGCGACGGTTCCGTCCGCGGTGAGGGCGTCGAGCGCCTGGTTGACGGCGTCGACGAGGGCGGCGTCGGCGTTGCGGAGCGCGATGGCGACGTTCCATTGAAAGTCGCGATCGGGCACGTAGCCGTTGGCCATCTTCACGGTGCCCGGATTGAGCTTGATGTACCAGCCGGCGTAGGCGGCGGAGACGATGCCGGCCGGGACCTCGCCGTTGGTGACCGCGTCCAGGAGATCGAAGGGGCCGCCGTAGGAAGCGAGCGGCACCTTCCGCGTGTCGAGCACGTAGTGTGGCCACGACGTGTGCTCGACGCCGATTTTGCCCTTGACGTCCTCGAACCGCTGCGCGGAAGACCGCGCGGGGACCACCAGCACGTAGCCGGTCGCGGTGTACGGCTTCGTGAGACGCGGGCCGCGCGTGGGAGCACCATCGTCGGCATCGAGCTTCACGATCGAGCCCATGGTCGCGTCGCAGTCCAGACGCCGCGCGTGGCGGGTGAAGACGATCCAGTCCACGTGAAGCTTCACGCCCAGCCGCTTCGCGATCGCCTCCGCCAGCTCGAGCTGGAAGCCGGGAATCGTGCGGTCCTGGCTGGAGTACGGCAAGGCGTCGGGATGGGCACAGACGTTCAGGGCACCGCGTTCGCGCACGCCGGCGAGGCTGGCGGCCTCCGCGCGGGTGACGACGGCCAGCGCCGTCCCGAGCAGTCCCGCGATCGCGACGAGCAACGCGCGGCGGGCGCTCATGGTCAATCCTTCGTCGCGGTGGAGAGCGACATGATGTAGGCGACCAGCTTCCAGATCTCCTCCGGCGGCAAGATCGTCTGAAATGCCGGCATCGGCGGTTGCCCGTTCGCGATCCGGGCGTACAGATAGGCGGGCTCGTACGTTTTTCCGCGCAGCGTGGGCGCGCGCGAGACCCGGCCCTCGCGCCCGTGACAGTATCCCGTGCACGTCGCGCTGAACCGCTTGGCACCCTCCTCGATCGCGGCCGGGTCGTCGAGCGGGAACGGCGGCGTGGTCGCCTCGGGCGGCGGCCGCCGCATGCCCTGGGCGCGCACGGCGACCGCGATCGGCACCGTGAGCGCGACCGTCATGATCACGAGCAGAACGATGGGCGCTCGCATGCGTCTCCTGGCGGCGGAGGTGAAGCTCGGCGGGGAGGCGCCGCGGCCTCCCCGCCGTTGACCACCTCGAGGCCTACTTCAGGGTGAAGACGAACACGGCGGCGCCGGACGGGAAGTCCTCGACTTCCGGCCACAGCGCCGGGTACAGACCGAGCACGAGCGACCCGAGGCCGCTCGGCACCGCGATGTACTGCTTGCCGTTCACGGAGTAGCTGATGGGACCGCCCCGGTGACCGGAGCCGGTGCGGAAGTGCCACAGCGCTTCCCCGGTATCGCCGTCGTACGCGTGCACCACGCCTTCGAGGTCGCCGTGGAACACGAGGCCGCCGCCCGTGGACAGCACGCTCCCGATCGGCGGGTACTTGTAGTTGATGCTCCACTTCCGCTCGCCGGTGACGGGATCGCGCGCGTCCAGGTGACCGTACGCCTCTCCGCCCGGCGGATGCTTCGCGACCTGATCACCGCCGAAGAAGAGGCCGGCGGCGGGCTCCGTCGTCGGTGTCTGCTTCTCGACCGTCACTTCCTCGCACGCCTCCATGGCCGTGTTGTACCAGAGCTTGGTCTTCGGGTTGTACGAGCCCGAGTTCCAGCTCCGGCCGCCCGCGATCCAGGGGCAGATGAACTTCGGCTTGCCGACCTCACGCGGCGGGTTGCGGCCGATCAGCTCGCCCGTCTTCGGATCGATGCTCTTCACGAAGTTGTACGTGTGGATCATCGGCCACACGTTCTGCACCTTGCCGTTGGTGCGGTCGAGGACGAAGACGAAGCCGCTCTTGTTCTGGTGCACGAGCAGCTTCTTGCCGTCCCGGTCGAGCACGAGGCTCTCGCCGAGCCCGGAGTCGTAGTCCCAGTCGTCGTGCGGAATCTCCTGGTAGTACCACTTGAGCTGACCGGTGTCGGCATCGAGGGCCACGACCGAAGACGTATAGAGGTTGTCGCCCGGCCGCGCGCCGCCCCAGTCATAGTCGGGGGCGGGATTGCCCGTGCCCCAGTAGATGAGGTTGAGGGCGGGGTCGTAGGAGCCGGTCATCCAGCCGCCGCCGCCGCCGAACTTGCCGGAGTCCCCGCCCCAGCTCTTCTGATCTTCCTTGATCGTGTTGAACTCCCACGCCCTCTCGCCGGTGGCCGCCATCACCGCCCAGATCTTCCCCTGGATCGGCAGCTCGCCCGCGGTCTGCCCGAAGATGACCTTGTCCTTCACGACCAGCGGGGCCCCCGTGAAGTTGCAGCTGCACTTCTTCGTCTCGAGGATCTGTTTCTCCCAGACGACCTTGCCCGTTTTCTGGTCGAGCGCGAAGACGCGGCCGTCGAGAGAGCCGAAATAGACACGGCCGTAGCCCACGGCCACCCCACGGTTGTAGGGCTGGAAGAAGAGCGTGTTCACCACGGGATCGAGCTTCGGGTAGAAATGCCAGAGCTCCTTGCCCGTCGCCCCGTCGAGCGCGAATACGCGGTTGTACGACGCGATGTAGTACATGACGCCGTCGACGACGAGCGGTGTCGACTCCAGGCCCTGCACGATGGCGCCGGGCTGGTGGACCCACGCCACGGTCAGGTTCTTGACGTTGTCCTTGTTGATCTGCGAGAGCGGGCTGAAGCGGAAGGAATCGTAGCTCCGGTGGTACATCGGCCAGTTGTTCGGATCGTCGTTCTGCAGTCGACTCAATCCGGGCGACTGAGCCCCGGCGAGCGACCCGGCGACGAGTGACACCAACGCCGACAGCAGTGTCGCGAGATGGAACGGTCGCCACTTCCTCATGGACGGCTCTCCTCTGTCACGGCTGGGTACGAAAGGCCCCTCCACAGCGGCGGCATATTTAAACGCTTCCAAGACAGCCCCTGTCAAGTGAGTTCACGGCCGCTCAATCATGGCCGAGCGCCCACTCGATCGCGCCTCGCAGATGCGTGTGGAATCGCTCGTCCGCCCACACGCCGGGCTCATGACCGAGCGCCGTGTAGAAGACGTGCCCGCGACCCTGGCGCGCCGTCCACGCCAGCGCGTAGTCCCCGTCGGAGCGCTTCCCGCGACCGACATCGACGGAGCGTGGATCGAGCCGGAGAAGGACGTGGACGCGCGGCCGCGACCAGGCGCGGAACTGATAGATCTCGTCCTCGATCTCGAAGCCATCGCGCAGGTGGCGCGTGGCCGGATGCATTGCGTCCTCGACGAGGATGCGCACGCGCTGATGCCAGGGATGGCCGTCGAACGTCGCGCCCACGAGCGCGCCGTACTCCGGCACCGTGTACCAGGTGTCGGTCGCGCTGTGCACGCCGATGAAGCCGGCCCCGTCGTGGACGGCGCGGAAGACCGCGTGCCGGACGTCGGGGGCCATCGGCAGCTCGCCCGTGGTGAAGAAGAGAATGCCGCGATAGCTGCGCACGGCCGCCACCGTGAGCGCGCCCAGCTCCTCGCGCGTGTTGACGGGGGTGATCTCGAAGCGGCCCGACCGGCGCGCGAGATCGGTGACGACGCGCTCTGCGATCGATGGCACGCCGGCCGCTGGTCGCCGCACCACGTCGTGCTGGTAGCCGGCCGAGTACGTGACCATGAGCACGCGGGCGGGAGCCGAGGGACGCGGCGCGGCGGCGAGCAGGAAACCGAGAGCGACGACGAAGAGCCCGAGAAAATGCCGGCGCCGAGACATCGCGCCGGCATCCTATCGGCCCCGGGCCCCCGGCGCTAGAATTCCCTGTCGTGGAGGAATTTCGCGTCGATCCTGGACGGCGCCGTCCAGCGAGCGAGCGCTACGGAGACCGAAATCATGACCGCGGTTCATGACCGGCACGGACGGCGTCGTTTCCTGTACCTCCTCGCCGCGCTGACGCTCTGGGCGCACGGCGATGCCGCGATACGCGGATCGGCAGGCGCGGCCGCCGGCGATGCCGCGCGCGGTGAGGGCGTTTTTGCGCGGCTGCCTTGTGCGTCGTGTCACGACATCACGCGCCCCTCGCCCGGGGGCGACATCTGCCCGAATCTCGGAAGCATCGGCGCGGAGGCCGCACGCCGCGTGCGCCTGCCGGACTACCGGGGCAAGGCCAAGGACGCGGCCGGCTACATCCGTGAGTCCATCGTCGATCCGAACGCGTTCGTCGTTCCCGGCCCGAACTATCGCACGGCCGACGGACAGAGCATCATGCCGAAGACCTTCGGCGCGACGCTCACGCCATCCGAGCTGGACGATCTCGTCGCTTTCCTCTTGACGCGCCGGTAGAATCAGTTTCGAACCCGTCGACAGAAGGAGGGACGACAGGCGGGCGTCACGGTCATCCCACACGCAGCTCACATCTCCACATTCTCGGAGGTGCTCCATGCGTCTCGGACGAGCGATCGCGGTGATCCTCTGCGGTATTGTCGTGTTGGCTGGCTGTAAGTCCGGGGGCGGTGGGGGCGGTCCCATCGAAGCGCGACTGTCGCCCCAGAGCAACTCGGGCGAAACGGGAACCGCCACTCTGACGAAGCAGGGCGACACCCAGACGAAGGTTGTGCTCTCCGTGGCGGGCGCGCCGAGTGGTTCCTCGCAGCCGGTTCACATCCACAAGGGCACCTGCGCCAGTCTCGATCCGAAGCCCGCGTTCCCGCTCTCGCCGCTCGTCAACGGAAAGTCGGAGACGGTGGTGAACGCGTCGATGGACGAGCTCACCAAGGGCGGCTACGCCATCAACGGTCACAAGTCGGCGCAGGAAGTGTCGACGTACGTCTTCTGCGGCAATCTGCGATAGCGTTCGCAGCAGCAGTGAGCCCGCGCTGTTGATGTAAGCGGAAGGGTTCGCGTCACCCGCGAACTCTTCCGCCACCTCACGCTGCGCGACGATCGCCTCTGTCCCCGTAGCCGGGCTTGCTGCGTCTCTTCGCCTTCCGGTGGCGATCCGTACTGAGAGATCGGCCTCGCTTCGTCCATCTCCTTGAAGCGACCAGCAACCGGAGTGCCACTGCGCGCCGGTCGGTATCGCCCTTGCACATCGACTTCGAAATGCCCGACGGATCGTCTCGGCGGGCTGCAAACCGTGAAAAAGGAGTTGAGTCATGAACGAGGAACAGATGCAGGAATTGCTATATCAGGCGCTGCAGACGGAAATGGGTGGCGTGGAAGTTTATCGCACCGCGCTGCGGTGTGCGCTCAACGACGAGCTGAAGGAAGAGTGGGAAGAGTACCTCGAGCAGACCGAGCAGCACGTGGAGATCGTGCGCGACGTCATCACCAAGCTCGCACTCGACCCCGAAGTGGAGACGCCGGGCCGTGCCGTCGTCCGGCACATCGGAGACTCCCTCGTGAAAGCCATGGAGATGGCGCTCGAGAGCGGGCCGGCGGAAGCGGCCGAGCTGGTCGCCGCCGAGTGCGTCGTCCACGCCGAGACGAAGGACCATCTCGACTGGGAGCTGATCGGGATGCTGGCGGGCAAGGCGAAGGGCGAGGTCGCTCAGGCGCTCCGGGACGCTTACAAGCAGGTCGAGGACCAGGAGGACGAGCAC
>DASXSB010000092.1:0-7034 GCA_036506275.1 Candidatus Methylomirabilota bacterium
CGCCGAGGGTCTCCAGAGCGTTCCCGAGCGATATCGCGAGCGCGCCACGCCGCTCGGTTTGACGAACAGCCCCGTGTCCTCGACTCCAGCCGTGTCCACGACGACCTCGAGCGCGGAGACGGTGATCAGATTCACGCCGGGGAAACACATCGTCGTCGATGCCCGCATCAACGGGACCGCGAGCGCGAAGCTCTATCTCGACACTGGCGCCGGCGGCACGCTCATCAGCCCTCGTGTCCTAGCGGCGGCGGGCGTTCCGCTGTCGCGCGGGCGGCGGGGCGTCACGCGCGGTGTCGCCTCCGACACCAACGTCGACGTCATGATGGTGTCGATCGACTCCCTCGAGGTGGGCGAAGCCAAGGTCGGCCGCATGGTGGTGAGCTCGTACGACATGAGCATGTCCGAGGTGGACGGTCTTCTCGGCCAGGACTTCCTCGCGAAGTTCAACGTGAACATCGACCCCACCAACGGGGTCGTCAAGCTCACGCCGAAGTAACGGGCGGCTCCGTTTCGCCCGTGAACGCTGTGGTACCATGACGCTTCCGGTCATGGACTACAAAGCCACGCTGAATCTTCCCAAAACCGCTTTTCCCATGAAGGCGAACCTTCCCCAGACCGAGCCCGAGATGCTCGCGTGGTGGGAGCAGATCGGAATCTACAAGCGTCTGCGCGAGGTCGCCGCCGACCGTCCCCTGTGGATCCTGCACGACGGCCCGCCGTACGCGAACGGCCACATCCACATGGGCACCGTGCTGAACAAGGTGCTGAAGGACATCGTGGTGAAGGCGCGCTCGATGTCCGGCACGAACGCCGTCTACGTTCCGGGCTGGGATTGTCACGGGCTCCCCATCGAGCACCAGGTGGACAAGGAGCTCGGGCTCGACACCGCGTCGGTAGACGTACGCCGGGCGATGGATCCCGTCGAGAAGCGGCGGCGCTGCCGTGAGTACGCGCGACGCTTCGTCGACATCCAGCGTGACGAATTCCGGCGCCTCGGCATCTTCGGCGACTGGGACGATCCCTATCTGACGATGGCGCCCGCGTATCAGGCCGTCATCGCGCGCGAGTTCGGCCGCTTCGTGGGGCGCGGCCTCGTCTACAAGGGCCTGAAGCCCGTGCACTGGTGCATGCACTGCAAGACGGCGCTGGCCCAGGCCGAGGTCGAGTACGAAGAGCAGCGCACGCCCTCCGTGTACGTGAAATTCCCCCTGGTGGGCTCGCTGCCGGACGCGCCGAAGGCGCCCGCTCCCTCCATCGTGGTGTGGACGACCACTCCCTGGACTCTTCCCGCCAACCTCGCCGTCGCGGTGCATCCGGACGAGGAGTACGTGGCGCTCGCCGTCGGCGCCGAGACGCTGGTGGTCGCGGCCAAGCTCGCGGAGGCGTTCCGCGGCGTCGCTCGCCTCGCCGACTCGCGGGTGGTGGCGACCATACCCGGACGGCGTCTCGTCGGCCTCGAGTATCGCCATCCGTGGATCGACCGCACGGGGAAGATCGCGGCCGCGGACTTCGTGGCGATGGACACGGGCACCGGTCTCGTCCACGTCGCGCCCGGGCACGGCGAAGAGGACTACGACCTCGGGCGCCGAATCGGCCTCAAGATCTACAACCCCGTCGACGACGACGGGCGCTTCGTGGCCGACGTCGAGCACTTCGCGGGCCTCACGGTGTGGGAGGCGAATCCGAAGATCGTCGATCTGTTGCGGGAGAAGGGCGCGCTCGTTGCCGACGTGCCGCTCACGCACACGTACCCGCACTGCTGGCGCTGCAAGAACCCGACGCTGTTTCGCGCCACCGAGCAGTGGTTCATTGCGCTCGACCAGGACCGGCTTCGCGAGCGCACGCTGGAGGCGATCAAGCACGACGTGCGGTGGATCCCCGCCTGGGGCGAAGACCGCATCTACAACATGATCGCGCACCGGCCGGACTGGACGATCTCCCGGCAGCGGGTGTGGGGCGTGCCGATCGTCGCCTTCTACTGCGCGCGGTGCGAGGCGCTGCTCCTCGACGAGCGCATCGTGAAGCACGTGGCCGGGATCTTCCGGAACGGCGCGGGGGCGGACGAGTGGTATGCGCGTTCGGCCCCCGAGCTGCTGCCGCCCGGCACGCGGTGTTCGGCGTGCGGCGCCGCCGACTTCCGCAAAGAGACGGACATCCTCGACGTCTGGTTCGACTCCGGCTGCAGCCACGCCGCCGTGCTGGAAGCGCGTCCGGACCTCAAGTGGCCGGCGGAGATGTACCTGGAAGGCTCCGACCAGCACCGCGGATGGTTCCACTCGTCGATGCTGGAGGCGATGGGGACACGCGGACGGCCGCCCTACAAGAGCGTGCTCACGCACGGCTTCGTCGTCGATGCCGACGGGCGCAAGATGTCCAAGTCTCTCGGCAACACCGTGGAGCCCGAGGACCTGCTTCCGAAATACGGGGCGGAGGTCCTCCGACTGTGGGCGGCCGCCGAGGACTACAGCGACGACATCCGTCTGTCCCTCGAGATCCTGAACCGGCTCGCGGACGCGTATCGGCGTCTCCGCAACACGTTCCGGTTCCTGCTCGGGAACCTGAGCGATTTCGTCCCTGCGCGCGACCGCCAGTCGTACGCGCGCCTGGACGAGGTCGACCGCTTCATCCTCGATCGCCTCGCGCGGCTGCTCGCGCGCGTCACGCGCGCGTACGACGAGTACCAGTTCCACACCGTGTTCCACTCCGTGCACAACTTCTGCGCGGTGGACCTGTCCGCCCTGTATCTCGACATCGTGAAGGATCGCCTCTACACCTCCGCTCCCGGCGATCCCCGACGGCGCGCGGCCCAGACCACCTCCTACGACGTGCTGAGCACGCTCCTCCGGTTGATGGCGCCCATCCTGACGTTCACCGCCGAGGAAGCGTGGAAGTACCTGCCGGGAACGAAGCTCGAGAGCGTCCACCTGGAGCGCTTCCCGGAAGCGCCCCGCGAGTGGCTCGACGACGCCCTCGACCGCGAATGGAGCCGTCTCCTCGAGGTGCGCCGCGAGGTGGCGAAAGCGCTGGAGGCCGCGCGCGCGCGGCGCGGTGGCGAAGGCGGCAAGGCGCCCGCCGGCATCGGCAGCGGCCTGGAGGCGCGTGTGCACATCGCGTCCGCTCCCGAAGATTTGCCGGCGTTGCTGCGCGTCAAGCGCGAGCTGCTGCCCACGCTCTTCATCGTGTCGCAGGTGGGGCTGTTCGAGGCCGTCGGCGGCGCGCCGCTCGTGCACTACGAGAGCCAGGAGATCCCGGGGCTCGTCATCGACGTCGAGCGCGCGCGCGGCCGCAAGTGCGAGCGGTGCTGGAAGTTCAGCGAACGCGTGGGCGAGAGCCACGAACATCCCACGCTCTGCGAGCGCTGCCTGCCCGTCATCCTCGGGCGATGACACGGGTGTTGCTGCTGGCGAGCGTCGTGGTGGCGCTCGACCAGGTGACGAAGGCCATCGCCCTCGATCGCCTCGTCCACGGCGTTCCCGTGCACGTCGTCGATCGGTTCATCGACCTGACCCTCGTCATGAACCCGGGGCTCGCCTTCGGCTTGCTCGGCGGCGTGCCGTCTCCATGGCGGTGGGTGGTGGCGATGCTGTCGATCGTGGCCCTCCTCCTGCTGGCCCGCGTCGCGCTCCGTGTGCTACCGGCATGCGGGTGGCCGGGACACGTGGCGATCGGCTTGATCTTCGGGGGCGCCGTCGGCAACCTCATCGACCGCGCGCGCTGGGGCGCCGTCGTCGACTTCATCGACGTCCATTGGCGCGGCTATCATTGGCCCGCGTTCAACGTCGCCGACTCCGCCATCACGATGGGCGTGGTCGTGCTCGCCATCCGCCTGCTCCGCAAGGAACCCGCTCGCGCCTATCGATGACATCCACCCGTCTCACCGTGCCCGCCACCGCGGCGGGGACGCGGCTGGATCGGTGGCTGGCGGATTCCGTGCCCACGCTGTCCCGCGCGCGGCTGCGTGACCTCATCGACGATGGGAGCGTGCGCGTGGACGGCGCCGTGCGGAAGGCGGCGCATCGGCTCCAGGGAGGGGAAGCGGTGGAGCTCGAGATCCCGCCGCCACCGTCGCCGGAGCTGACACCGGAGCCCATGGATCTCGCGATCGTCTACGAAGACGACGACGTGCTCGTCGTCGACAAGCCGGCGGGCATGGTGGTTCACCCCGGCGCCGGCCATGCCACCGGCACCCTGGCGGCGGCCGCCCTCGCTCACGCCCCCGCCATCGGCGAGGTCGGTGGACCGCGACGACCCGGCGTCGTGCACCGCCTCGACAAGGGCACTTCGGGGCTGCTCGTGATCGCCAAGACGGCGCAAGCGTATGACGCGCTCACCGCGCAGCTCGCCGCTCGCAGCGTCCGTCGCCGGTACCTCGCGGTCGTTCACGGCCGCGTGAAGGCGCCGGCAGGCGTGGTCGACGCGCCCATCGGCCGCGATCCCCATCATCGCCAGCGCATGGCCGTCAACGTCCGCGGCAAGCGCGCCGTGACACGGTATCGCGTCGTCGAGCGCTTTTCCGACTTCACGCTCGTCGAAGCGCGGCTCGAAACCGGACGCACGCATCAGATCCGCGTCCACATGGCATCGCTCGGCCATCCCGTGGTGGGTGATGATCTCTACGCCGGCCGCCGGCGCTCGCCGCCGGACGTTTCTCTCGAGGGCTCCGCGCTGCACGCGGCTGACCTCGCGTTCGTGCATCCCGTTACCCACAAGGAGGTGGCATTCTCCTCCCCACTGCCCGCCCGGATCGAGGCCCTCCTCGCGCAGCTTCGTCCCGCGCCCTGAGCGGAGGCGCCTCCGGCGCGGCTTTTCGCCGCCGCCGAGGCGGCGGCGACTGTGGCACGGAGCTTGCCGGCGCAATGCTAGAATCGGAGGGCTCCCCATGAACGATCTCACCGTTGTGATCCTTGCCGCCGGCGAGGGCAAGCGCATGCGCTCGACGCAGCCCAAAGTGCTGCATCGACTGTGCGGACGGCCGCTCATCGCCTATGCGCTCCGCGCCGCCCGAAACCTCTCGGACGATCTCGTCCTCGTCGTCGGTCCCGACGCGGAATCGGTGCGCGAAGTGGCGGGCCCGGATGTCAAAGTGGTCGAGCAGACGGAGCGGCTCGGCACCGGCCATGCCGTCTTGCAGGCGAAGACGGCCTGTACCCGGGCGAAAGTCGTCGTCCTTCCCTCCGACATGCCGCTGCTCTCCGCGGACACGCTCGCGGGCCTCCTCCGCCATCACGACGCGACGGGCGCCGCCGCCACCGTTCTCACCGCGGTGGTGGAGCGGCCGCAGGGCTATGGTCGCTTGCTGCGCCAGGGCGGCAAGGTGAAGGCCATCGTGGAGGAACGCGACACCACGGACGACGAGAAGAAGATCGCCGAGATCAACACGAGCGTGTACTGCTTCGACGGGCGCCGCCTGTGGGCCGCCCTCGCCGACGTGCGGTCCGACAACGATCAAGGCGAGTACTACTTGACCGACGTCATCGGCATCCTCGCGCGCGGCGGAGGCCGGATCGAAGCGCTTCCCGTCTCCGACCCCAGCGAGGCCCTCGGCGTCAACGACCGCCGCCAGCTCGCGGCGGTGGCGGCCATCCAGCGCCGCCGCATCCTCGATCGCCTCATGGAGGAAGGCGTCACCATCCTCGATCCCGCCACCACCTACGTGGAGGACACGGTGACCATCGCCGCCGACACCGTCGTCTATCCAAACGTGCTGATCGAGGGGGCGACCACCATCGGCGGCGGCTCCGTGATCGGCGCCGGCTGCCAGATCAGCGGGAGCCGCCTCGACGATCGTGTGACGCTCAAGCCTTACTGCGTCATCACGGAGTCGGTGGTCGAGGAAGACGCCGTCCTCGGCCCGTTCTGCCATCTTCGCCCGCAGTCGCACATCGGTGCCCGCGCCCGCGTGGGGAACTTCGTGGAGCTCAAGAAGTCGCGTCTGGGCCGTGGCGCGAAGGCCAACCACCTCGCCTATCTCGGCGACGCCACGGTGGGCGACGATTCGAACATCGGCGCCGGCACCATCACCTGCAACTACGATGGCGTGAACAAGCACCGGACGATGATCGGCGCCGGCGCCTTCGTCGGCACCAACTCGAGCCTGGTGGCGCCGCTCACGATCGGCGAGGGCGCCTACATCGGCGCCGGCTCCACCATCACCAAGGACGTACCACCGGGCGCGCTCGCGGTGAGCCGCGCGCAGCAGACGGTGAAGGAAGGATGGGCCGCGCGCAAGATGAAGGGGCGCGCGCAGAAGCACGAAGACTAGCCATGTGCGGCATCGTCGGCTACGTCGGCGCCAAGAGCGCGGTCTCCATCATCGTCGACGGCCTGAAGCGGCTCGAGTATCGCGGGTACGACTCCGCCGGCCTCGCGGTGCTGAACGACGATGGGCTCCACGTGCGGCGGGCGGCGGGACGCATCAAGGGGCTGGAAGCGGCGCTGCGCGAGCGGCCGGTCGCGGGCCGCCTCGGCATCGGCCACACGCGGTGGGCCACCCACGGACGCCCATCCGAAGAGAACGCGCATCCCCACACGGACTGCTCGGGAACCCTCGTCGTCGTCCACAACGGCATCCTCGAGAACTATCTCGAGATCAAGGAGCGCCTGCGCGGGCAGGGGCACACCTTCCGTTCGGAGACGGACACCGAGGTCATCGCGCACCTGGTCGAGCATTATCTGAAGACGGCCGGGCGCTTGGAGCGCGCGGTGAAGCGCGCGCTCGCCGACGTCAAGGGATCGTACGCGGTGGGCGTGGTGTCCACGGCCGCGCCCGATCGTCTCGTGGCCGCCAAGCAGGGGGCGGGGAGCGTCGTCGTCGGCCTCGGACGCGGGGAGATGTTCATCGCTTCCGACATCCCCGCCATCCTCTCCCACACCCGCGACGTGATCATCCTGGAAGACAACGAGGTGGCGGTGGTGACCGCGGACGGCGTCGACCTTTCCACGCTCGACGACACGCCCGTCCAGCGGGAGCCGGTGAGGATCCTCTGGGATCCGATCATGGCCGAGAAGGGCGGCTACCGGCACTTCATGCTGAA
>DASXSB010000093.1:0-6702 GCA_036506275.1 Candidatus Methylomirabilota bacterium
ACCGGTGACGGCGCTGGTGGCCTTGATGAAGACGGTCGGCTCCTCCGGAACGGGCCGCCCCACCTCGCGCGCGTGGTCGCGATAGTTGAGGCCGATGCACACGATCTTGCCGATGCCGGCGAGCGGGGGGCCGAGCCGCGGGCGCCCGCGCACGATCGGCAACCGCGACGTCTTCACCGCGCGCAACTGTTTCAGACGCGAGGGCGAGAGGAGCGCGGGCGTGATGTCCTTCACCACGCGCGAGAGGTCGCGCAGCGTACCGTCTTCGTCGACGAGGCCGGGCCGCTCGGCACCGGCACGGCCGTAGCGGACGAGCTTCACGGCGTCACTTCGTGCGGTAGACGACGAGCCGGTTGGCGCCGGACTCCGGCGCCCACACCTCGCCCGGGCGCCCCAGGATCTGCCGCACGTTGGCGCCGCTGCGATCGCTCGGGAAGCTCTGGAACTTCTCGGTGGCGGGATCGAAGCGGACCATGGCGTTGCTGCCCCACTCGCTCACCCACACCATGTCCTGATCGTCCACGTACACCGCGTAAACGTGCGGCGCCGTGCCCGGCAGCTTCCACGCCTTCCACTGCCGGCTCTTTGGATCGTAGCGGCTCACGTTGCCGGAGTTCCACTCGCTCACCCAGATGCGCCCCTTGGAGTCCGACCACACGCGGCGCGCGCCCTGGTCCTTGGTGGGCGGCTCGATGACGGTGGCGGCGCCCGTCTCCACGTCGATGCGCGCGATGTGGTTGCCCGCGAGCGACGCGTAGTAGACGTCGCCGTCGGGCGTGGTGGCGATGCCGTAGGGACCGTACCCTCGCGGCGCGTCCCACACCTGCATCGCGCCGGTCCCGGGATCGAGGCGGCCATAGACGCCCCGCTGGCCCGTGAACCACACGCGGCCGCGCTTGTCGAAGGTGAGCGTGTTGAGGTTCGCGTAGCCGCGCCCCTCCGGCAACGGCCAGCGCTTGACCTCGCGCGTCTTCGGATCGACGCGCACGATGGCGTTGGTGCCGCCTTCCGTGATCCAGGGCGCGCCGTCGGGCCCCACGACCACGCCGTGCGGCGCGGCGCCGGTGCCGAGCGAGATGAGGTCGACCTTGCCGCTGGTGGGATCGAGGCGCCCCAGCTGACCGTCGCGCTGCGCCGTGTACCACACGATGCCGTCTGCGCTCACGGCGACGTCGTGCGGATGGCCGCCGCCTTTCGGCAGCTCGTAGGCCTGGATGGCGACCTCCGAACGCGCGACACCGGGAACGAGGCACGCGAGAACGAGAGCGAGCGCGAGCCGTGAACGGCGCATCGAAGACCTCCTCAGAACGCGAGGAACTGCTTCAAGGCCGCGAGGACGGCGTCGGGATTGTCCTCGTGCAGCGTATGGACCGCGCGCGGGATCTCCACCAGCTCGCCGCGGGGCAGCTCCTTGAGCATGCGTTGGGCCACGTCGGCGTCGAGGACGTGACTCTCGGCGCCGCGCAAGAGCAGCGTGGGAACCGTAATCTCACGCACCACGCTCCACCAGTCCACGTCGCCCTGCGTGCGGCGCTCCTTGATGCTCGGATGCCACTTCCACACGAGACGGCCGTCGGGGCGCGCGCGCAAGCTGTGCGACACCACCCAGCGATAGTAATGGATGCCGGGGTACGGGTTGGCGCGCAGGAGATGCTGCGCCGCCTGCTCGATGCTGTCCCACGTGTCCGGTTCCGGCGGTCCCGGCGACGGCGCCGTCGCGCGCGCGCTGATCTCGGGCCCGATGTCGACGACGACCAGCTTCTCCACGAGGTCCGGCCGCTTGGCGGCGAGATACATCGCGTTCCGTCCGCCCATCGACAGACCGATCGCGACGAACCGCGTGAGGCCGAGCTCGGTCACCACGCCGCTGAGATCGTCGAAGGCGGCGGCCGTGTTGTAGATCTGCGCGGGGTCGCTGTCGCCGTGGCCGCGCTGATCGACCGCGTAGACGTGGAAGTGTGGCTGGAGCGCGATGCTGAGCGTGTCCCACGCGTGCGCATGACCGGTGAAGCCGTGGAGGAGGACGAGCGGCGTACGCCCGTCGCCGCCCCAGTCGAGGACGTGGAGGCGGAGACCGTTGATGGTGACGTTGCGGTCGAGGGGACGCAGGAGGTTCATGGCATCGTGCCGCACGGCTCCGCCCGGCGCGAGCGGAGCCGTGCGCAGACGCGACGCTACTTGCTCGCGGCGGCTCCCAGGCGCTGCTCCAGTAGCAGCTTGATTTCGGTGGCGGCGGCGCGCCAGAGGGGACCGCCCGCCACGTCGTATTCCGACTGCACGAGCTTCCGGTACTCGGCCATGGCGGCGTCCTGCTTCGACTTGTCGCCGGCGACGGTGTCGAGCGTCCGCGCGCGGATGCCGACGACCTTCCCGGTGGCCGCGTGCGCACGCTCGATCCAGCGGCCGATCTCGTTCCAGTCCTGGTCGAAGAACACGACGACCGGAATGGAGCGGTAGCCGTTGTTCAGGAAGCAGTCGGTGATGTCGAGGTTCTGGTCGCGCAGGAACACCCGGAGGTCGGCGCCCGGGATGGCCTCGGCGATGCGCGCGACGAGCGGCGAGTTCCGGTGCACGTCGCCGCACCAGTTCTCGGCCAGCATGAGGATGTAGCGGACCTTGGTGACCCCGCTGAAGAACTTGCGCTCCTCGTCGGTCAACGTCGACTTCTCGTAGTTCTCCATCGTGCGGGCGGCGGTGTCGCCCATCTGGCCGACGTAGTCCTTCCACGTCATCCCCTTGCTGAACCGCTGGGAGTCCAAAGGAATCTTGAGCTGGGCCATGTGGTGTGCTCCTCCTTGAGTGCTGGTTGGCGCCGGCGGCGCCCCCGCCATGGGCGGTGCCCGGGAGGAAGGATACCCCGGCATGGACGCGAGCGCGAGGTCGTGCTAAGAAACGAACATCGAGGAGGAGGCGACGATGTCCATGCCGGCACACCCCGAGCCGCCGCGCGGTATCAACCACGTGGTCCTGAACGTGCGTAACCTCGAGACGTCACACCGTTTCTGGACGGACGTCATGGGCTTTCGCTGCGTCGGAGAGCTCAAGTCGGTGCCCGGGCGCCCGCGCCCGAAGATGCGGTTCTACAGCGGTGTGAGCGCGGAGGGGCAGGTGACGCACCACGACATCGCCCTCGCCGAGGTACCGCCCGCGAACGCGGACGCGCTGACGGACGGCACGTGGAGCCTCCTGCCGGGGGCGGTGGGACTGAACCACGTCGCCGTGGCGTGGCCTGACCGCGAGTCGTGGCTTCGGCAGCTCGAATATCTACGAAACAAGGGCGTCACCTTCCACCGGCGCGTCAATCACGGCATGACGCACAGCGTGTACATCTCGGATCCGGACGGCCACGGCATCGAAGTGCTTTACGAGCTACCGCGCGAGGTATGGGAGCACGATATCGACGCCGCCCAGAACTACGTCGAGCACCTGCCGACCGAGGGGCCGGCGTCGCTCGCCGACCGCACGGACAATCCCGTGTTCGGTGCCGCGGAGGCGGCCGCGGGCGCGTAATCTCGACGAGCGGGGGCGTTCAGGCGCGCGCGAAGAGGTCTACGCGTCCCCACCGCGCGGCTTGAGCGAAATTACTGCGTTCGCGAGAGCGGCGGCGTAGCACACCCCACCGAGCAGCAGGACAATCCTGAAACCCGTCGCCATCGCCAGAGCAAAGGCGAGGATCGAGCCGAGCACGGAAGCGGCGGCATTGACTGCCCACACCCAGGGCACGCGCGCGGGCGCGACCGCCGAGACCATCCGCAGGCCCAGGGGATAGGGCATTCCCATCGCAATCCCCATGGGGGCGAGGGAGGAGATGGTCAAGGCGATGCGCGCCGAACGTGGCAATCCGAGGGTCCGCTCGAGGAAGACCGGCCACGCGATCTCGTGAAGAACGATCAAAACGAGAGCAGCGAGGCAGGCGAGCGTCGCATGCCGGATGAGGCGAGTGTCGTTCACGCGCGCCGTCCACGCGCTTCCGATCCCCGATGATGCAAGCACGGTAAAGAGGATGACGGCGAGGCTGTAGATCGGATGGCCGAGATAGAGATGGAAGCGCTGGATCAAGACGACCTCAACGAGGATGAAGCCCAACCCGATCAAGATGAAATAACCGAGGACGCCGACGTGGAGGCGCTGCGGTGCTCTCTGTTCGGGACGAGGCGCGCCTATTGACCACAACGGTACGACGATGAACAAACAGAGGGAGCATGCGGCGAGGATCAGCAAGATGAAGAGGATGAAGACGGCGTCGTAGTTGTACACGCGGAGGGGGTCTATGTGCTGCCGCGCCCGGAGGGCGCTCGAGAATGCGGAGATCCGGAACGTATTGAAGAAGAAGGGCCGATCGTCGGTGGGTGGCCGAACGTCGTATGGATATGCTGCGTAGAACCGCTCGACGTTCGGCGCCGCAAGGTACTCGGTGAATACGTTCTGAAGTCGTTCTCCGGGTAGAGCCACCGGCTCGAAGCCAAGCGAGCCGCACAGCGCCCGCAATGTCTCGATCTCGTCGACTGTGAACGGCGTCAGTTTCACGAGGACGAGGCCGTTGTTACCGAGGGGGCTGTCCTTCTTTATCGCGACGACATGGCGGGCGGGCTCGTCGATCCCGCGGCGGGCCAGCGCGTCGCGGGCGAGGGTGACGACGCGCAGCGTCTGATGCGGCGGGTCCAGGAAGAAGCGATTGACCGCGAGAATTCCGTTCGGGTGGAGGTGGTCGAGGTATTGCTCGAAAGCCTGCCTCGTGTACAGATTGTTCTCGGAGAGTGTGTAGGCCCCCGCCGCCGTCGCCGCGAACGTATCGATCATCGAGATCTGGATGACGTCGAAGCGCTCGCGCGACGCCCGCACGAAGTTGCGACCGTCATCGACGATGATACGGACGCCGGGTCGACGGTAGAGGTGTCCCGCAAACACAGCATACGGTCCCCGCACCCACCGCACGATGTCCTTGTTGAGCTCGACACCCGTGACGTCCGTTGACCCAAACCAGAGCGCGGTGAGGATGTCCCGCCCCCCTCCGGCGCCAATGATCAGTGCTTTCGCGCGGCGCCGGAGCTGATATGGGAGGCCGGTGATGTCATAGGCCAGGTATTCGTGCGCCCCGATGTCGCCTTTCACTTCGGTGATCGGCGTCTCCGAGGCGCCGTCGATCGTGATGAGGTATTGCCTCGGGAGCCACCCGCGGTACCGGTCGCTCAAGCCCCACGCCAGAAAGGGAAACGCGCGGGGACGGTCGGGGTCGAAGTAGTCGAGGAGCGCGAGCCGGGAATAACTGTTCCATTTCACCTCGAGGATGGCGTGCCGCTCTTCGCGAAGGCTCAACTTGACGCTCCGGACGTCGACGTACGTTCGCGAAGCCTGCCAGCAGAGCCCTGCCGCGAACAAGAGAGCATAGAGCAGCGCGATCGTGCGCCTCGACCATGAGGCAGTACGCCACGCGGCCGGGACGGCGGTGGCGGCGCTCAGAACACTGACGGTGAGAAGGCTCCCGATACCGCCGAGACGATCCAGAAACGGGATGGAAAGCAGGCAGCCCATCGCCGCTCCCAGGAGGTCAGCCGCGTAGAGCGACGATGCCTGTTTCCCCCCCGCCCTGAAGATCGCCGCCGTCACGTAGCCGCTCATATAGAACGGTAGCGCGCACACGATGAAATACGCAGCAAGGACGGCCGCGCCCGCGAGTGAGAAAGTCGGCGTCGCCACCAGCAGGCTCATGAGCACGATCGGCAGCGCCACGGAAAGGCTGAAAAAGATCAGCCGTCGACTGATCAACTCCCAGGGAGCGCCCTCGCTCGTCGCGGGCGCGGGCAGAAAGTGCATGTAGCAGCGGATGGCGCCGGCCGCGATGCCGAGCAGCGAGATCGAAATGACGGCAAAGGTGAAGTGGTACCACATGACGACGGAGAGAACCCGTGTCAATAGGATCTCGAGGAGCAGCGTGCACAGAGCCACGCTGAAGAGCGTGAGATGCAACGCCCGACTTTCTCGCGAGGGGCCGCTGCTGCGCTCGGGCGCTGTCATCCGTCGTGCTTGTCCGACAAGCAGTATTGCCGAGGCAGACGCCACCGCCGTCAAATTCTTTTCGACGTGCGATCCTCGCGCAGCGCGATGGGCGCGAGCGGGCGGCTACCGCGCGGTCGTCTGCTCCTGCATCAGCTCCGCCGTCGCGCCACGATCCGAGCCTCGGCGTCCGACCACCCCGCGTCGAACGTGTGTCCCGGCGCGTCGAGATCGATCACCAGCGGCGCGTGGTCGGACGGAATCGGCTTGCCCTTGCGCGCCTCGCGATCGATCTCCGCCCACACCGTGCGCTTCGCCACGGGGGCGCTGACGAGGAGGTGATCGATGCGCATCCCGAAATTCTTGTGGAAGTTTCCGGCGCGATAGTCCCACCACGTGTAGCGCTCGGGTTCGGCGTGATGCTGGCGATAGGCGTCGGTTAGTCCCCACTCGCGCAGACGGCCGAAGGCGAGACGCTCCGGCTCCGACACGTGCGTTCCGCCGTGGCACGCGCGCGGGTCCCACACGTCCACGTCCTCCGGCGCCACGTTGAAGTCGCCGCCGAGCACGAACGGCTGCGTCGGATCCGCGGCTTCGCCGAGCCACCGCGCGAGCCGCTCGAACCACATGAGCTTGGCCTGATAGAAGGGCGAGCCCACCACGCGGCCGTTGGGAGCGTAGACGGTGACGATGCGAATGCCGCCGCAC
>DASXSB010000094.1:0-9776 GCA_036506275.1 Candidatus Methylomirabilota bacterium
AAGTCGGTTCAGCTTGCTGGGCCCTTATAGCGACGACCCGACCGGCGCCAGCGCTGCGCACACGCGAGCGCTCGCCATCGGGAACGGGAGCTACGGTGAGTTCAAGGTACCGTCACTGCGTAACCTGATGCTGACGGCGCCCTATGGCCACAACGGCGGTGATGTGGAAACGATCGCCGAAGTCGTGCGTCTGCACGCCAACGACGGGCAGCTCGCCGGCGCAGCGGATCTCACCGCGCGCGAACAGACCGACCTGATCGTCTTCCTGGAGTCGTTGAGCACCTTCGCCAATCCCTGGCGCCCTGAGGATGCTGGCCGGTGCCAGTGATGCGGTTAGGTGGCAGTTGTGGCCCGAGCGCGCAGCGCGGCCCACGCGAGCCCGATTCCTGGGTGAAGTCTGGGTAAACGAAAGGGGTTAGCGGCCTCAACGTCCGCTAACCCCTCGTCGTTCATGGTTGCGGGGGCTGGATTTGAACCAGCGACCTTTGGGTTATGAGCCCAACGAGCTACCGGGCTGCCCCACTCCGCGATGACCCACGAGGGGTACCCTCCCCCGGTGAACCTGTCAACAACTCCACCACTTTAAGCCCGCGACGACCGCGCCACGTAGCCGTACCGCGCGTTGGTCCGCGCCCCGCCGGCGGCCAGATACTCCGCCTTCATCGAGGCGATCTTGTCGGTGGTGATGCCGTGCTGCGCCAGCTTCGGCTTGAGGCCGTAGATCCGCGTGGCGTTGCCCGCGAAGATCGCGCGCTTCACCGGGCCGTCCGCCGGGCCAAGCGGCTTGAAGCCGTGTTTCTTCTGCATGTCCTCGGGGATCTCGAGACGGCGCATCGCCTCGATCTGCCACTGGGGCGAGCCGTACCAGAGTGAGTCCGTGCCCCAGATCACGTGGTCGGAGCCGAGGCCCTTGATCAACGTGCCGACGAAGGCCGCCGCGAAGCGCGGGTTGGCGACCGCGGCCGTCGCGAAGGCGGTGCCGATCTCCCCGTAGACGTTCTTCACGCCGAACTTGCCGGGAATCTCGGCCAGGTCGCTGGCCCACTTGATCTTCCCGGTGTTCTCGAACTCGGCCAGCGCCGCGTCGGGCGTTTCCAGGAAGTTGCGAAGCGCGCCGTGATAGATCATGAAGTTGAGCTTCGGCCAGTCCTTGGCGGCCTTGCCCAGGTCTCGCACCGTCGCGTACTCCCACACCTTCGGCCACGAGGTCTCGTAGTCGGCGGGGAGCAGCCCCTTGTGGATGCAGATCGTGTTGATGCCGGACTTCACGGCTTTCTCGTAGAACGGGTACACCAGCTTCTCGTCGTCGAGCCACCAGTACGACTCGAGCTTGGAAGGAAAGAGCGGATCGCCGATCGTGTAGCCCTTCCAGCTGTCCGGCTTGAGCGTCGAGATCGCGCGGTCGACCTGCTCCATCCATCCGTCCTTCTTCGGCGTGAACACGGAATGGCCAAGCAGGCGGCGCGAGCCGGCGAACTTGTTGATCGACGTGCGAGCGGCGATGATCTGGTCGTTGCTGAGGAGATCCCAACTCGAATCGTCGAACGGCGCACCCGAGAGCAGCGCCACCTTCGTGTCGCTGTCGACGAAGATCTCCTTCACGTAGTTCTCGAACTTGTAGCGCTCCAGCTTGCTCTCACCCCACAGCTTCGGGTTCCAGTTCGTCTTGGCGTACTTCGCCAGATCGAGGAGCCCCTCCTGCTTGAAGTCGTCGCGCACGAAGTGCGTCTGGCAGTCCACGATGAACTGGCCCGACAGCGCCTGGGCGCGCAGGTCGGCGACTCCCGGCGTGGCGGCCTCGGCGCGGCTCACCTCGAACACCGGGCCGAACACGTCATTCATGGCGATGAATGCGGCGGCCATGCCCGCGCTCGTGGCCAGGAACTTGCGCCGGCTCAGGCCGTGCTTCGGCGCGAGGTCGCCAGCCAGCTGCGTGACGCGGGCCTCGACCTTGCGTTGCTCCTCGGTCTGGGGCAGCGGATTGTATTCGCCGTTCGAGACGATCTGGGTCGGAATCGGCCCTCGGAACGCCGCGATTTCGGCTGGTGCGGTGCGCTTGAGCTCCGCGTCGCTGAGATAATGCGGCATCGCACGCCTCCCTCTTCGGTGAGCCCCGGCGACTCGCCATGTCCCTCCTCGTCAATGAGCGCGGGCCCGGGGGAGCCCGCGACGGGACGGGCCGACGATTATCGCGGTTGCGCGGAGAAGTCAAGGCGAGATGCGGCCGTCAGAGAGTCCGGCGCCCCGGCGTCACGAGGTCGCCGAACCGCTTGAGCAGCGTCGCCTCGTCGAGCGCGCCGGCGCGGGCCGGGGCGCCGGCCTGCTCGGGATCCTCGAGGTCCGTGCGGGTGAGTCGAATCATGTGTTTCTTCGCGACGCTGAAGATCGAGCTGTCCACGACGCGACGTGGGCCACGCGGACGGCAGCGCGCACCGAGCTGTTCGCCCGGATGCGTGTGCCTGGGGGCCGTCGTTTGCGGCGCGAGCTCGACGATCGTCTGGACGACCTCGCGTCCGGTGACGCTCAGGTCGTGCCGCTGGAGATCGATGCGCCGGCCTCCCACTTGCTGCGCCTGCGTCACATTGAGCACCAGGCTGGTTGTGGCATGTGCGCGCCCTTGTCGACCTTGTGAAATAGACGAGGTTGCGCCCTAGGTCAGATCGACGGGTAGCTCAAGGGCGAACGCGGCGGGCGAGATCGACGGCGCCCTGCGGACCCCAGCGGAAGCGCGAGCTGCCGTTGCCGGCCAGGTGCTGGTCCTCGACGCGCGTCAGCGTCAACTCCTGGGGGCCGTACGGCGTGTCCGAGCGCAGGACCAGGATCGGCCGTGGCTGCGTGTAATACACCCAGCCCTGCACGCTCACGGACACGGGCCGGCCCTCGGACGTGTACGTCATGATGCCGGCGAGCCCCGGCTGACGGTAGCCGAAGATCTGCGCCGAGCCCCAGTACAGGCCAGAGGAGGCCTCGACGTCGCCCTGGTCGGTCACGAGGAGACCGAGCGGCTGGCCGCCCCACGTTCCCGTCCAGCTTCCCCGGAGATCGGGAAAGCCCGGCGGAGGAGGGCCGGACGCGGGCGGCTGCGCCGCGCAGGCAGACGCGCAGAGGAACATGCACAAGAGCGCGAAGGCCATCCGGGTCATCACCCGCATCATGGCACCGACCTCGCCGCTTCGCGAGCGGATGGCGTAGTCTAGCGACGTGATCTCGGCCGTCGTCTCCGCCCTCCACGTGTTCGCGATCGCGCTCGCGCTCTCCAGCATCTACCTGCGCGGCCGCGCCCTTCGGCGCGCGCTCGACGCGGACGGCTTTCGTCGTCTGTTCGCCGCCGACAACACCTGGGGCGTGTCTGCCCTCCTCCTGATCGCCACCGGAGCGTTGCGCGCGTTCGCGGGTCTGGAGAAAGGCAGCGCCTTCTATCTCGCCTCGCCGCTCTTCTGGACGAAGCTGAGCCTGTTCGCGCTCGTCTTCGCCCTCGAGATCTGGCCCATGGTGACGTTCCTCGGCTGGCGGCGGCAGCTCGCGCGCGGAGGGACGCCGGACGTTTCCCGCGCGCGCTCTCTCTACGCGATCACGCACGCCGAGATGGCGCTCGTCGTCGTGATCGTGTTCGTCGCCGCGTTCATGGCGCGCGGCTTCGGGCTACGCTAGGCCGTCGTCAGGCACGAAGCCGGGAGACGAGCCGCCAGCCGGCCTCGGCCAGCGGCCGCGCGCGCTCGCCACGCTCCCGCGCGTTGGGATCGTTGGCGGTGCCCGCGAGCACGCGCCCCATGATCCCCTGGGCGATGGCGCCAAGCCGGAACATCGCGAAGGCGAGATAGAACTCCCAGTGCGGGATGCCGCTGCGCCCGGTGCGACGGCAATAGGCGGCAAGGAACTCTTCCTCGCTCGGGATCCCGAGGGCGGCGAGGTTTTCGGCGCGGAAGCCTTCCCACTCGCTGCCGAGACGGTACGGCATGCAGAAATACCCGAGATCGGCGAACGGATGGCCGAGCGTCGAGAGCTCCCAGTCGAGCACGGCCACCACCCGCGGCTCCGCGGGATGCATCAGCATGTTGCCGGGACGGTAGTCGCCGTGGACGAGCGTCGTCTCGTCGGCGGCCGGGATGTGGCCGGGCAGCCACGCGATCAGCTCCTCCATGGCCGGGATCTTCTCCGTCTCGGAGGCGCGATACTGCTGCGTCCAGCGATGGATCTGACGGGCGTAGTAGTTGCCGGGCTTGCCGAAGTCGCCGAGCCCGAGCGCTTTCCAGTCGAGCCCGTGCAAGCGTGCCAGCACCTCGTTCATGGAGTCGTAGATGGCGGTGCGCTCCGCCGGCGACGCGCCCGGCAGGGCGGCATCGCGGAACAGCCGTCCCTCCACGTACTCCATGAGGTAGAACGGCGTGCCGATGACGTCCCCGTCCTCGCACAGCACGTACGTGAGGGGGACGGGCACGCCCGTGCCCTGCAGCGCCGTCAGCACGCGATACTCGCGATCGACCGCGTGCGCGGAGGGCAGAAGCTTGCCCGGCGGCTTGCGCCGGAGAACGTACGCGCCGTCGCCGGTGGTGAGATAGTACGTGGGATTCGACTGTCCGCCCCGGAACTGGCGCACGGTGATGGGGCCACGGAAGCCCGGCACCCGCGCCTCGAGGTAGGCCTGGAGGGCGGCCACGTCGAAGCGGTGCAGCTCCCGGACGTCGGCGAGCTCGATCGTCATCGGCGTCTCTTTCCTCCGGGCGCCCACGATACCGCAAATCGCAATGCGTGAGGAGCGCTGCTCCGCGCGCGGGAGGGGGCATGGGACTCGAGCAGCAGCTCAACGACACCTTGAAGCAGGCGATCAAGGACAAGAACACGCGCACGGCGGACGTGGTGCGGATGCTCAAGACACGGCTCACGGAGCGGCGCACGGCAAAGGGCTTCGCGGGTGACGTGGACGACGCCCTCGTCCTCGACGTCATCGGCGCCTATCGCAAGCAGCTCCAGAAGGCGCTCGCGGAATACGAGAAGACGGGCGACCGCGGCGCCGCCCAGCGCGAGCAGATCCAGTTCGAGATCGCCTTCTGCGAGCGTTATCTGCCGCGGGGTCTGGACGATGCCGCCCTTCGCGCGCTCGTGCGCGAGCGTCTGGCCACGCTCGGCGTCCAGGATCCGAAGCAAGTGGGGCGGCTCGTGGGCGACGTCATGAAGACGCACAAGGGCCAGGTGGAAGCGGCGGACGTCAAGCGGATCGCGGAGGAGCTGCTGGCGGGCTGAGCCGGACGCGCGGGAGCGGTGCGCGCGCTACTCGCCGACGAAGCGCTGGGCGTTGCCCATGTGGGGCCAGACGTAGGCCTGCACGTTGGCGAGAAGCTGCTTGATGTGATTCCGATCGTGATGGATCCACTCCTGGAGCAGGTCGGCCACGCGCAGATGACCGACCTTGGGATGGGCGCCGCCGCGGGTGAGATCCGCCGCCTTCAGCGAGCCCACGAGCTTCGCGCTCTCCTCGCGAATCCGGGTCAGCTCGCCGATCAGGTCGTGGGCGTCGCGCGCGCAGTCGCGGCGGGCGCGCGCCACCTCGGGCGGATCCCAGGACTCGAGCGGCGGCGTGTCGGCGCCGAGGATGATGCGGATGCGACCGGCGAACCCGCGCTGCTCGGCCTCGATGAGATGACCGATCACTTCCTTCACGCACCACTCCCCGGGCGCGGGATGGAAGACGCGCACGGGCTCGGGAAGCGCGTCGACTTCCGCGCGGAGGGCGGCGCCGGCGCTGCGGAGCAGCTCCGCCACCAGGGGCGGGGCGAGGACGGTCGTCATCGCGGCGGCGTGTACTCCTTCAACAGCCAGTCGATGATGGCGCCGTCGTCGACCGGGTCCCGTGCGCTCTCGTTGCGCGCGGGGGCGGCGGCCGGCTTCGCGGCGGGCGCCGCCGGCGCACTGGCGGCGCCGGCCTTCGGCGTCGCGGCGGCTTGACTGGTGGCCGCCGCCTTCGGTGCCGCCGCGGACTGCACTCCGGGGTCACGCGTGGGGGACGTGCTCGTGTCGGCCTTCGGCCCCGCCTCGGGCGTCGCCTTGGCGGCGGCGGTCGAGGCCCTGGGGGCGGCGCGTTCCGGCGGTCGCGATTCGACGTCGGCGGGAGGCTTCGCCCGCGCGGCCGGAGGCGTCGCGAGGACGGGCGACGCCGACAACGACTCCGTGGCGACGACGCCGGCCGCCGATCGCGCTTTCTGCGCGTCGCTCCCCGCGCCCGCGCCGGGAAGCGGCGCCGGTGACGTGACCGCAACCGGCGGCGCGACCGGGGCCGGTAGCGGGCGCTTGGCGGGCGACGGCGTCGGCACTTCGGACTTGGAGACGGGGATCGGCAGCGGCTCGCCGACGACGGCCGCGCGCTCGACGAGCGGGCGCGGACCGTCGCCCCGTCGCGCCGAGTACAGGGAGCCGGCGGCCACGAGGGCGACGCCGGCGATCAGGGCCGCCACCTTCACCGTGCGCGGTCCCGGCACGAAGCGCCGCGCACCCGACGCGCTTGCGTTTTGATTCGCCGTCTCGATCGCGATCGTCGCCGCCAGGTCCTCCTCGTCCGCCGACCAGCCGAGGTTGCGCGCGCACTCGGCGATCACGGTCGATTCCGTCAGGAGCGGGCGTCGGCGCGACACCTCGTCGAGCGCGCTCGCGCACAGCGCGTTGACGGCGCCGGGGAGACCGCCCGACCACGCCGCGATCGCCTGCAGCGCCGCCGACGTGAAGAAGTTCTGCTCGGCGACGGTGGCATCGCGCAGCCGCTCGCCGATGTAGTCCGCGACCTCGTCCGCCGACAACGCGCGCAGGTGCACGGTGGTCCGGATCGCCGCCAGCAACCGACCGTCGGCTTCCCGGAGAACGCTGTAAAGGCCGTAATCGCCGGCGAGGAGAACGGTGACGTCGCCGCGGCGCCCGCGGGTGGCGGAAGGCGGCGGACCCACGAGCGCAACCAGCACCTGGAACGCCTCCGGCGTGAGCGCGTGCGCATCGTCGACGGCGAGCACGACGGGCACGCCGTCGACGCGTCCGGCCGCCACGACGTCGCGGAGCCCCTCGATCGTCGCGAGGTCGCCAGCGCCGTTCACGGCCGCGACGACGCCGCCGCCGGCGGCGACCACGTCCAGGAACACGCCCGCCACCACCGTCTTGCCGCTGCCGGCATCGCCGGTGAGGAGCAGGATCGGCTCGTGCGCGGACGCACCGGCGAGGAGCGCGGTGAGCGCGTCGCGATGGAGCTTTCCGAGCCACGGCCGGCGCGGCGACGGATCATCGAACGGACCCGGATCAGCGGTGGCGACCACCGTCTCGTCCACGCTGGGGAGCGGCGCCACGGTGCTCATTCGCCGAGCATCTGCTTGATGGAGTCCATCACGGGATTGTTGCTTGTACTCTTCGCCGCCGTGGTCGGGGACCCCGCCTTCCCGAGATATTTCCGCACGCAGTCGTACTGCTCCCAACCCTTCAGCGGATAGTTGAGGTCGACCGTCTTCCACTTCGGATGGCCGTTCTTGACGAGCCAGGTCTGGTTGTCGGCGACCATCTTCGCGAGCTTCCCGACCGTCTCGCAGTCGCGGCGGCGGAAGTCGAACGAGATCAGGACGGACTTGACGGCGACCGTCTCCACCACCGACGGCTGCCACACGTAGGTATCGGCGGGAATCTCCGCGCGTGGATAGAACTCGGTGATGCTCTTGTTCTTGATGGGCACGAGGGCGAGCCCGTCGGCGGCCGCCACGCCGTCCGCGAACAGCTTCACCGGGTAGCCGGCCACGTAGAACATGGCGTCGATCCGACCCGCCTTCAGCTCGGCGAGCGCCTGATCGGTGTCGATGGGGACCATCTCCGCCGGCGCCACTTCCGACACGTTGAAGAGCAAGCGCGCGGTGAGATAGGTGCCGCTGCCCTCGCGGCCGATGGCCACGCGCCGGCCCGCGAGGTCGTCGAAGCTCGTGATGTCGCGCTGGCCGAGCACGTGCACTTCCTCGTTGTAGAGCGGGAACACCATCTTCGTCTTGCGCGCGATCCGCTTCAGCACGGGATCGGATTGCACGCGCGACACGAAGGCGAGCACGTCGGACTGGACGATGCCGAGCTGCACGCCCGGACGCTCGTAGACCGCCTGCACGTTCTCGATGGAGCCCTTCGACGTGACGACGCTGAGGTCGAGTCCCTTTTGCTTCGCGAGCGCCTGGAGATTGAGGCCGAACTGGTAGTAGGTGCCCTTCTCGCCGCCGGTGATGACGCCGAGATCAGCGGCCCCGATCCCAGTGGCGGCAGCGACGACGATCGCGAGCGCCCCGACGAAGCGGGCGAGGACCTTCCTCATGAGTTGCCTCCTTGCATTGCCGATTGCGCGGAACGAGATAGACGTCGACGTGGTTCTGAACTGGACGGGGTGGTACTGCGCGGCTGCCGTGCTGCCAATGCGGGGCGATACTAGGCGCCTCCTCTGCCGCTGTCAAACCGAAAGACGCGAATCGAATGCACTCCGGCGCCGCCCCGATTGTAATTTCGACTAAATCCGCGTCGACGCGGTGTTCGCGGGCTACGATGCCCCCGCTCGGGGTCGGACGGGTACCAGCGCCGCCACCGGAGAGTCAGGTAGCCCTGCGCAGCGTGCGCGACTTGTGGAAGAATCCCGGCGAGGATCTCGGGAGATGACGTTCACACCCCTCGGGCTCGATCACGTGGTGCTGCGGGTGCGCGACCAGGCCGCGTCCCAGCGTTTCTACATCGACGTGCTCGGGTGCACCCTCGAGCACGTCAACGAGCGGATCTCGCTCGTTCACCTCCGCTTCGGCGAGCAACTCATCGATCTCTTGCCGGCACCGGAGGACGGGCCGCCACCGCGGCCCGGGATCGGGATGGACCATTTCTGTCTCTCGATCAAGTGTGACGACCTCGGCGCCGTCGCCGCCGCCCTGCGGGCGGCCGGCGTGACCGTCGGCGGTGACGTGGCGGAACGGCGCGGTGCCTATGGAACGGGGCCGTCGCTCTACGTCTTCGATCCGGACGGCTATCAGATCGAGCTCAAGCCGCGACGATAACCATGCCCAAGCCCATCATCTCTGCCGATTCGCACGTCACCGAGCCGCCCGGCACCTACGTCGATCGCATCGACCGCAAGTTCAAGGACCGCGCGCCGCGGATGGTGCACGATCCCACGCGCGGCGACATGTTCGTCATCGAGGGCCTGGACAAGCCGATCCCGATGGGCCTCATCGCCGCCGCCGGCAAGCCGGCGGAGTCGCTGACCATCTTCGGCGGGCGCTTCGAGGAGATGCATCGGGGCGGGTGGGATCCGGAGGCGCGGCTGGCCGAGCAGGACCGCGACGGTGTCAGCGCGGAAGTCCTCTATCCCACCGTCGGCATGATGCTCTGCAACCACCCCGACTTCGATCTGAAGCACGCGTGCTTCGAGGCCTACAACCTCTGGATCGCGGAATACTGCGCCGCGCATCCGCGCCGCCTGCTCGGCATCGGCCAGACCGCCATGCGCTCGGTGGAGGACGGGATCGCCGACCTCGAGCGCATCGCCGCCCTCGGACTCCGCGGGGTGATGATGCCGGGGAATCCCGCCATCGCGGACTACGACGATCCGATGTACGCGCCGTTCTACGAGGCCGCCGTCGCCCTCCGCCTGCCCCTGAGCTTCCACATCTTGACCAGCGGTCAGGACACGTTCCGCGCCCGTGGCCCTCGCCTCAACGCGTTCATGTCGATCATCCGCGGCTGCCAGGACATCCTGGGCGTCTTCATCTTCGGCGGCGTCTTCGAGCGCCATC
>DASXSB010000095.1:0-18308 GCA_036506275.1 Candidatus Methylomirabilota bacterium
CGCGAGCCGCTGCAGCGCCCCGCGGCCGGCGTCGAAGAGGAGCTTCTGGTCGCCGGCTTCGACGAGGATGCTCGGCCCGAACCGATTCATGGCCGGCACCGGAGTGCCGGTGCCGAGCAGCGTGACCTGGATCATCGCCGATCCATGGCTACTCGAGCACGGGCCGCATGAAGCTCCGGTCGAAGCGCATCACGCAGCGGGTCTCCGCCTGATAGCGCCAGGCCGCCAGCGCGACCTCGTCCTGCCTGACCGCCGTGCGGTACCGCTCGTACTCGGCGAGCGACGGGAACGAGAAGAGGTTCACCGCGATGTCGTTCGGCCCTTCGTGGGGCAGGAAATAGCCATGCTGCGTCCCCCCGTACTTCGCGGCGAGCGGGATCACCATGCGCGCGTAACGCTCGAACTCGGCGAGCTTGTAGGGGTCGATGACGTAACGAAGATAGCAGGTGACCACGATGTCCTCCTCCCGGCGACCGCGTCGGTTGCCGCCGACGAACTTCGCGGCGCCACGATATCATCTTCTCGGCGCCACTCCGTTCGCGTGCGATCCGGAGCCGGAGCGCGGGGTCGATCCCACGGCCCACAGCGCGAGCCCATTCACCATGAGGGCGGCGACGGCGGCCACGGTGTACGTCCACACGAGACCGCCGCGCACGAGCAGGGTCGCAATCACCAGGAACATCGTCGCGTGCGACAGGGAGCCCAGCACGATCCCGCGCAGGAGCACGCCGGCGGCGGCCGCGCCTTCCGTGCGGTGCGTGAAAGCGCCCAGGACGAGCGCGAACACGGGAAACGGCGAGAGGAGGCCGGTCCACCGGGGACCGATGCTCGCCGCCACCGTCGTCAGCACCACCACCATCGCCGCCGCCACCAGCATGCGGAGCGGAAGATCCCACGGCGGGGGCTTCGTCGACCCGAGCCCGACGTCGGAACCCGGGATCACGGAAGCGACCAGGAGCAGCAGCGCACAGACGAGCGCGAAGATGATCTCGACGGAGAGCGACACGTGCTCGAGGACCAACGTGGCGACGACGAAGCACCCGACACCGGCGGCGGCGCTCGCCCACCACGGCGCGCGCCGCGCCGTCCAGCTATACGCCAGACACAGCGCGGCCTGCGACACGAGCCCGAGCAGCGTCCCCGCCGCCGCCGTCGCCGCAAACGCCGGGCCTTGCTCGAGCGCGAGGAAGATCGAGACGGGCGTGGAGGTGAGGGGAAGGCCGGCCACGGTCCCGCCGATCCCGGGACCCCAGTGACGGGCGAGCAGCGTCACGGCGCCGATCAGGAGAGGCGTGAGGACGATCTTCGCGAGGGTGGCCACGGGCTCCCGCCGTGGAACGCCGACTCGTCGCCCTCAGAGGGCGAGGAGCTCGTGGCGAAGCGCTTCGTCGTCGCGGAGGCGCGCGGCGGGACCGCTGAAGCGGATGGAGCCTTTCTCGAGCACGTAGACGCGATCGGCGAGCGCGAGCGAGAACTCCACGCCCTGCTCGGCGAGCAGGATCGTCAGGCCTTCGTGCTTGAGGCGGGCGATCTGCTCGCGCAGGTGATCGACGACGAGCGGCGCCAACCCCTCCGACGGCTCGTCGAGCAGCAGCAACTCGGGATTGCCCATGAGCGTGCGCGCGATCGTCAGCATCTGCTGCTCGCCGCCGGAGAGGAAGCCGCCGTGCCGGTTCGTCAGCTCGGCGAGCTTCGGGAACAGGTCGAGGACACGCTCGATCGTGAACGCGCGGCGGGCGCTTCCCGGTCCCTCCGGAACGACGGCTGACAACGGCCGCGCGGCCACGTCGAGGTTCTCCCACACGGTGAGGTCGGCGAAGATCCGACGGTCTTCCGGCACGAACCCGATGCCCGCGCGCGCCACGCGGTACGGCGCCCATCCCGTGATGTCGGCGCCCTGCCACAGGACGCGCCCGGCCGACGGCGGCGTGAGCCCCATGATGGTCCGGATGGTGGTCGTCTTGCCCACGCCGTTGCGGCCGAGGAGGCACACGCACTCGCCCGCCGCCACCTCCACGGAGATGCCGAAGAGCACGCGCGAGAGGCCGTACGCCGTGTGAACGTCGCGCAACTCTAGGATCATCGCGGCCGCATCACCGCTGACCGAGGTACACGCGCCGCACCTCGGGATCACGCCGGACGTCGGCGGGCAGGCCCTCGGCGATCACGCGCCCCTGGTGGAGGACGGTGATCTTCTGCGCGATGGAGAACACCACGTCCATGTCGTGCTCGGTGAAGAGAAGGGTGAGACCGCGCTCGCGCGCGATGCGCGCCACGAGCGCGATGGTCTCGCGCGTCTCCGTGGCCGACATCCCCGCCGTTGGCTCGTCGAGGAGCAGCAGCGTGGGCTCGCTCGCGAGCGCGATCCCCAGCTCGAGCTGCTTCTGGTTGCCGTGGGAGAGGAACCCGCTCATCTCCCCCGCCTTGGCGAGAAGACCGACGGAGGCGAGAAGGCTTTCCGTCTCGTCGCGATAGAGGTGCTCCACCGGCGTCCACAGGTCGAGCCCGCGCCGGCGATGCGAGAGGAACGCGGCCTGCACGTTCTGGAAAACCGTCAGACGGGGGAAGATGTTGGTGCGCTGGAACGAGCGCCCCATGCCGAGGCGGCAGATGTCGTGCGGCGGTAGCCCCGTGATGTCGCGACCGTGGAGGAGGACGGCGCCCGCGTCGGGACGCAGGTGGCCGGTGATGAGGTTGAAGAACGTCGTCTTGCCGGCGCCGTTGGGGCCGATGATGGCGACGATCTGGCCGGGGTCCACGCGCAGCGATACTCCCGCCACCGCCTGGAAGCCGTCGAACGCCTTGCGCACGTCGCGCACTTCAAGCACGGCGGGGGCTCCGCACGCGCAGCCAGGCGGCGTGGAGGGCGCCCACGATCCCGCCCGGGAACACGAAGAGGAGCACGACCAGGATGGTGCCGAGCACGGCCGGCCAGTACTCCGTGTAGGACGTGATCTGCTGGTTCAGGACGAGCAGCACGAGGGCGCCCACGGCTGGTCCGTAGAAATAGCCCATGCCGCCCAGGATGGTCATGATGAGGACTTCCGACGACTTCGGCCAGTACGCGAAGTCCGGAAAGACGCCGCGATTGAAGATGCCGAAGAGGGCGCCGGCGAGACCGGCGAACGCCCCCGCGATCACGAAGGCGATCAGCTCGTGACGCCGCACGTTCACGCCGATGAACTCCGCGCGCTCGGGATTCTCTCGGATCGTGGTGAGGATGCGGCCGAAGGGCGAGCTCACGATGCGGTGGAGGATGGCGAGGCACACGGCCACGATCACGACCGCGAGCAGGAAGAAGTGGTCGCTCGTGCGGAACTGGCCGAAGTAGGGCAGGCGCTCCATCCACGCGAGGTCGGGATAGGGGATCTCCGGCATGCCCTGTTCCCCGCCCGTGACGTCGTTCCACTTGAAGCAGATCGCCCACACGATCTGTGCGAAGGCGAGGGTCAGCATGGCGAAATAGATCTTGGTGAGGCGCACGCAGAAGAACCCGAACACGAGGGCGAGCCCGCCCGCCACCAGCGCCGCCGCCGGAAAGGCGAGGACGAACGGCACCGCTGCCTTCTTCATGAGAATCCCCGTCGTGTAGGCGCCGACGCCGAAGTAGGCGGCGTGGCCGAACGACACGAGCCCGGTGTAGCCGAGGAGCAGGTTCAAGCTCACCGCGAAGAGGGCGAGGATGACGACGTCGGCGGCGACGAACGTGTAGAAGCGAGAGCCGAGGGCAGGCACGAACAGCGCCGCCACCGCTGCCAGCAACAGCCAGGGCACGCCACGCGCCTTCGGCATCACTTGAGCGGACGTCCGAGGAGGCCCCACGGACGCAGGATGAGGACGACGGCCATCAAGGCGAACACCGAGAAGATCGAGAAGCGCGGGAAGATCAGGATCCCGAACGACAGCACCTGGCCGTAGATCAGCGAGCCGAGGAACGTTCCCCAGAAGGAGCCGAGGCCGCCGATGACGACCACGATGAACGCTTCCACGATGATCTCGACGTCCATGCCGGGAACGATGGTCTTCACGGGAGTGACGAGGGCGCCGCCGAGCCCCGCGAAGAAGGAGCCGATCACGAACACGACGGTGTAGAGGCGGCTCACGTCCACGCCGAGCGCCCCCAGCATCTCGCGGTCCAGGGCGGCGGCCCGGATCAGCCGTCCCGCGCGCGTGCGCGTGAGCACCAGCCAGAAGCCGATCGCGATGGCGGGGCCGAGGAGAAGGATGAAAAGGTTGTAGTACGGAATGGTGGCGCCGAAGAGCTGGAAGGCACCGGCGAGGCCGGGCGGGCGCGACACCGAGAGCTGTCCCGTGCCCCAGATGACCTTGGCGGCATCGGACAGCACGAGGACGAGCGCGTACGTGAAGAGGAGCTGGTAGAGCTCCTCCTTGTCGTAGAGGTGGCGCAGCAGCAGCCGCTCCACGAGCCCGCCCAGGATGGCGATGCCGACCGCGGCGCCGAGCGCCGCCCACCAGAAGCGCCCCGGCCCCGTCCCCACCCACTGCACCACCTGATACGCGAGATAAGCCCCGACCATGTAGAAGGAGCCGTGGGCGAAGTTGAGGACGCGGAGTACACCGAAGATCAGCGACAGTCCGGCCGCGATGAGGAAGAGGAACATCGCCGCCGTCAGCCCGCTGAGCGACTGCGCGAACAGAAACGAAAAATCCGGCACGACGGTCAGAATCCGGGAAGAGGTCGATCGACCATGTCAGGGGAAGAAAGGGCACCCACGGTTGCCGGGCGGCAGGGAGGGCGGGGGTGGCGCCGGGGCGCCGGAAACCCATCCGCCTCGGCCTGGGTTTCAGGTGTCCCGGTGCCGCCCCCGCCCTCCCTGCCGCCCGAACGACGCGGTGACCGCGCTAGTCCATGAACCGAGTCGGATCCACGTACGTGACGGGTTTCATGATCGCGAACGGATACTTCGCGTCTTTGACGGTCTTCCCGTAAAGCTGCCCGCGGTTGGCCTGATGATCCTTCTCGCGGATCGTCTGCTTGCCGATCGGCGTGTCGACGCTGAGGCCGAGCAGCGCCTTGGAGACCTTGTCCGACTCCGTGCTGTTGGCCTTCTTGATCGCCTCCGCGAGGAACTGCATCCCGATATAGCCCTGGATCGCCCACGACGACGGGTACTCGTCCTTGAGGTACTTGCTGAGCCGCGCCGTGTACTCCTTGTGGGCGGCGGGCGCGTCGTCCCAGTAGAACGCGTCGTACGAGTTGCCCCAGATGCCGACGGGATAGTCGGCGCCCATCGTCTTCGTGGACTCCGGCGATCCGGCTTCACCGACGCCGATGAAGTTGTACTTCACGGCGTCGAAGTAGCCGAGCGGCTTCGCCTGCTTGGCGAACGTGAGGAAGTGGCCGCCCCACAGCGACGAGAAGACGGCGTCGGGCTTCTTCGCCATCTGGGCGTTGATGAACGGCGTGTAGTCCGCCTCCCCGAGCTTCGGCCACTGCTGGTCGACGATCTCCTTGTCGGGCGCGATCTTCTTCAGATATTCGACGAACGACTTGGTGACGTCCTGCCCGTACGCGTAGTCGGGGCTGATGGTGGCGATGCGCTTCACCGGCCACTTCGCCACGATCTCGGCCGCGCTCCGTCCCTCCATGGTGGTGTTGGCGGCCACCCGGAAGACGTAGGGGTGCAGCTTGTCGGGCGCGGTGAGCTGATCGGTCTTCGGGATGGGCGCGATGAAGACGATCTTGTTCTCCTTCGCCACCACCGACACCGCGGGGCCTTCGGCGGAGGTGAGGGTGCCCACCAGGAAGTCGACGTTCTCCTTGAGGATGAGCTCGCGCGCCACCCGCACCGCTTCGTCGGCGTTGCCCTTGGTGTCGCGGATGATGAGCTCGAACTTCCGGCCGTTGACGCCGCCCTTGGCGTTGATGTCGTCCACGAACATCTGCGCGCCCTTGGAGGCGGGCTCGCCGAAGAGCGCGCCGGGTCCCGACAAGATGATCGGGAACCCGACCTTGATCGGCTTCTGGGCGTCGGCCGCGAACGGCACCAGCATGGTGAGTGCGACGAGGACGGCGAGGACCATCCGGCGATGCATCGGAACCTCCTTCGTGGGAAACGGTCGTGAGGGCACGGCGCCTCAGAACACGGGCCGGCCCGGGATGTCCATCCGGACCCGATAGAGCGACGTCGACGCCGTCACGAACAGCGAGCGGTAGTCGTCGTCACCCCACGCGAAATTCGACGTGTATTCCGGAACCTCGAGTATCTCGCGCAGGTTCCCGTCGGGGTCGAAGACGTGGATCCCGCCCGGGCCGCAGCAGTACACGTTGCCGGCGGAGTCGAGCTTCATCCCGTCGGGGGCGCCGGGCTTGTCGCCCTTCGTCTCCGCCCACACGCGGCCGTTGGCGAGGCCGCCCGCGGGCGTGATCTCGAACACGCGGATGTGCTTGCGCGCGGTGTCGTTGATGAACAGCCGCCGCTCGTCGAGGGAGAAGCAGAGGCCGTTGGGGCGATCGAAGTCGTCGACGAGGAGCTGGGGCGATTTCGCATCGGGGCCCACGCGATAGACGCCCTGGAAGGAGAGCTCTTGCGGCCGCTCGACGCCGTAGAATTTCGCGCGCCCGTAGGGCGGATCGCTGAAGTAGATGCCGCCATCGCTGCGACACACGATGTCGTTCGGGCTGTTGAGCTGCTTGCCCTCGAAGTGGGTGGCGATGGCCACGCTGCGCCCGTCCGCCTCCGTCCGCGTGACCTGACTGCTCGCGTGCTCGCAGGCGAGGAGACGGCCCTGACGGTCGTAGGTGAGGCCGTTCGACTTGTGGCACGGCTTGCGGAACGTCGTGATCCCGTCCCGCGCCGACCAGCGCCGCATGTGATCGCCCGGCATGTCGCTGAAGAGGAGGAACTTGCCGTGCGGATGCCACACGGGTCCCTCCGTGAAGAGAAACCCGGTGCCCAGTTGCTCGAACGTCCGCGTCACTTCTTGACGGGTTGCCCCGGCGTGCCCGCCGCGTACCAGTCCGCGGGCGGGACCTCTTCGAAGACGACCCACACCGCCTGCGCCGGCACCTTGCAGACCTCGGTGACCGCCTGGGTGACGCGCTTCGCCAGCTCTTCCTTGCGCTCCGGGCCGTGGCCTTCGTAGAGGCGGATGTTGACAAATGGCATAGCTGTCAGCTCCTTGTCACGGAAAGAGTGGCGCGAAGGTATCACGCTGCACGCGGCGGCCACAAGCCGAGTAGAATGCGGCGATGGCCGAGCTCGCGAACGACTTCTCGTGGTCGCGGAGTCGGGACAACGCCTTCCAGGAGTGCAAGCGGAAGTACTTCTACCAGTACTATGGCTCCTGGGGCGGCTGGGAAGCGGGCGTCTCCCCCGACATCCGACGGCTCTACATCCTGAAGCAGCTCGCCTCGCGACAGATGTGGGCGGGCCGCGTCGTCCACGAGGCGATCGAGATGGCGCTCCACGCCTTCCGCAACGACCGCGACATCCCCGTCGAGCCCTTCATCGCCGACGTCATCGAGCGGATGCGCGGGGAGTGGCGCAGCTCGCGTGCCGGCCACTACCGGGATAGCCCCAAGACGCTCGCGCTCTTCGAGCACGAGTACCGGATCGATCTCAAGCCCGAAGTCTGGCAAGCCCTGAGCCGGGGCGTCGCCCAGTGCCTGCGGAACTTCTTCCGCTTGCCGCTCCTCGCCACCATTCGCAAAACGCCGCGCGAGCACTGGTCCATCGAGCACTGGTCGAAGGTCTTCGAGTTCGAGGGCACGCCGGTGTGGATGGCGCCAGACTTCGGTTTCTGGACGGAGGAGGGCCGGCTGGGCCTCGTCGACTGGAAGACGGGCGGCTCCAATCCCGACGCCACCGCCTTCCAGCTCGGCTGCTACGCGCTCTACGCGCGCGAGGTGCTCGACGTCCCGCCCGCCCGCGTCGAGCTGTTCGAGGTCAACCTGCGCGAGCCCGAGGTGACGCCCCTCACGTGGGACGAGAGCCGCCTCGAGAGCATCAAGGAGCAGCTCCGCCTCTCGATCCGCTCCATGAAGGCGTATCTGGCCGATCCCGACACCAACGTCGCCCTCATCGCCGACTTCGAGCGCGCGGAAGATCTGCGCATCTGCCGCTGGTGCAACTTCCGGGCGGTGTGCCGTCCCGAGCTGTCCGGCTAGCGCCGGAGATCAGTCGAGCACGACGAGGCCGCGGTGCGAGCGGTTCAGGACCCGCGCCTCGCTTTCCGCCACCAGCACTGTCGTGTCCCCGCTGATACCGCCCCAGCCCGGCTCGTAGTACGGCGTCTGCAGGCGCAGCACCATCCCCGCTTCGATCTCCGGATGGCGCCCCGGCGCCAGGGTCGGCGTCTCGTCGCGGTCGAGGCCGATGCCGCCGCCGACGTGGTGGCGCTGGTAGGCGGGAAGCCCCGACGTGCGCACGCCGACCATCGTCACGCCGAAGACGTGCGCCGGCGTCACCCGCGGCGCGAGGGCCCGGACGGCCGCCTCCTGGCCTGCGTACAGCGCCTCCGACATCCGCGCCTGGCGTTCGTCCGGTTCGCCGAGGACGGCGGTGCGCGTGACGGCGCCGTGGTAGCCGTCGAGCAGGCAGCCGACGTCGAAGCGGATCAGCTCTCCCGCACGCAAGGCGCGGTCGCCCGCGCGCGCGGCCGGGAGCGCGGTGCGCTCGCCCACCGTGACCTCGACGTGCGCGGGCGTGCCGCCGCGCTGCGCGACCTCGCGCGCGAAGACGGCGGCGGCCTCGCCCTCGGTGACCCCGGCCGCGAGACCCTGGAGCACGGCGTTGAGCGCTTCCTCCGCGATGGCGAGCGCGCGCGCGAGACGGTCCAGCTCGTACGGACCCTTCACGGCGCGCGCGGCGCCGAAGCGGGCGGCGGCGGGAACGACGCGGCCGTGGCCGAGCGGCTCCGTGAGAATCCGCCAGTCCATCGGCGAGAGATCGCCTTCGTCCACACCGATCGTGCCGCTGGCGGTAGTCACGCTCGCGAGCGCGCGCGCGAGGGCGGCGCTGGCGGCTTTCCAGTCCCCGCGGGGATAGCGGATGACGGCGTCGGCGGTGCCGTCACCGCCGGGCTCGCGCTCCGGAATCACGAGCGCTGTCTTTTCCGCCGCCACCACCGCCAGCACGCGCGAGTCGGGCGAGGTGGAAGCGGCGAAGCCCGTCACGTAGCGCACGTTCTCCGGGGTGGTGGCGACGAGGGCGGCGACACCCGCCGCCTCCTGCGCGAGCGCCAGTCGTTCCGCCTGATGTGGGTACATCGCTACCCCGCTCAGATGGTCACGAGAGCGCCCGAGACGTGACCGGCGCCGTCGCTCAGGAGAAACGCGATCGCGCTCGCCACGGACTCGACGGGGACCCAGCCCGAGCGGTCGGCGTCGGGCATGGCGGCGCGGTTGGCGGGCGTGTCCATCGTGCTCGGCAGCACCGCGTTCACGGTGACACCGCGCGCGCGCACTTCGGCGGCGAGCGCTTGCACGAACGCGATCACGCCCGCCTTCGCCACCGTGTAGGCGATGAAGCCGGGCGCGGGCGGGACCACCGCGCGCGAGGCGACGGCCACCACGCGCCCCCGCCCCGCGCTCGCCATGTGGGGCACCACGGCGCGGGCGGCCGTGAACGTGCTCGTGAGGTTTATGGCCAGCATGCGATCCCAGGTCTCGCGGTCGGTCTCGAGCAAGCCGCCGCCGGCGAAGCCGCCCACTCCCGCCACGAGCGCGTCCACGCGCCTGTGCTCACGCTGCACCGCCTCCACGAACGCGTTCATGGCGGCGGGATCCGTGACGTCGGCGTGGCGCGTGAGAAGGCGATCGCCGCCCGCCTGCACGCGGCCGCGCAGCGCCTTTTCCTCGTGATCGACCACGTAGGGGACGCACACCGTCATGCCGTCGCCGAGCAGACGGAGCACCACCGCCTGCCCGAGAGCGCCGGTGCCGCCGGTCACGATGGCGACGCCCGTCATTCCGCGGGAGCGGCCATGATGGCGGTCCGCTGGATCTCGTCGTAGCGGACCTTGGCGACGTCGAAGTCGTCGAGGTTCTCGCGGAGCTTCTTGAACGTCTGGTCGAAGGACGGCAGCGTCTTGCGGGCGCGGCTGAGGGGCGTGGCGCGGGCAAGGACGTAGTTCTTCACGTAGGGGTGATTGATGCCGCGCTTCTTGATCTTGGCCACCACGGTGGCGAGGACGGCGTCCGCCTCCCGCACGAGCGCGGCGCGTTCCTCGCGCTCCTCGAGACCCTTGCGCAGCGACGATTTCAAGAACTTGTCGACGCGGCGGACGATCGGCGCGAAGGCGCCCCCCGCGAAGCGCTTGTTCTCCTCGTAGAGGAGACCGAGCGTGATGAAGTGGGCCGACTCGAACTGGCGCGCCCAGTCTTCTTCCGTGCTCGTGGGCTGCTGCTCCACGAGGCCGCGGTACATCCGGATGACCTCCAGCGCTTTCTCTTTCAGGTTGTGCGCCTTCTCGGTGTTGAGCGGCAGCACCTCGAACGCCACCTCCGGCTCCACCATGAGGATGACCGGCACCCAGTCCGCCTTGAGCTTCTCCAGCGCCACCCGCCGATGGTTGCCGTTGGGCGTCCAGTACACGCCGGGGCGCGGAGAGACGGCGACGATGGGATCGACGAAGCGATCGAGACGCTTCACCGCCTCCGTGAGACGCTTGACGTGGGTGGGGGAGACGTCGCGCTGGTACGGACTGGCCTCCACGCGCTCGGGCGGGAGGAGACAGAAGACCTGCCAGTGATCGCCCACGGGCTCCTGGTAGACGGCGAGGACGTGGCCGCCGTCGCGCTCGACCTGGGCGGCCAGCGCCGTGGCCGCCGCCGATGGCGCGCGCTCGGGAAAGACGCTCCAGGTCGCCATTGGTCAGGCGGCGGCCGCCACCGGCCGCGGGTGGCGCCGGCGGACGGCGTCACGGAGCGAGCCGTAGATGCCGGCGGGGAGGAAGATGATGAAGATCATCAGGAGCAGACCGTAGATCGTTTCCGCCATCCCGATCAAGCGGAGGCCGAAGAAGATCCGGAGGTACTCGGCGAGCGCGATCGTGAGCGCGGTCCCCACCGCGGGGCCGAGCAGCGAGTACATGCCGCCCAGCACCACCGCGAACACGATGCGGAGCGACACCCCGATGCCGGCCAGCGTGTCCGGGTTCACGTACGTGATGTACTGCGCATAGGCGACGCCGCCGAGGGCGGTGAGGACGGCGGAGAGCACGGTGATGCCGACCTTGAAGCGGGTCACGTGAATTCCCACCGACGCGGCCGCCGTCTCATCTTCGCCGATAGCCTCCATCGCGGACCGCACCATGCTGCGGTCGATGCGATCCCAGATCCAGAGACCTCCCAGCCAGAGCGCGAGCACGCCGTAGTAGAACACACGCTTGTCCGCGAACTGGAGGGCGAGCAGGCTGCCGTCCCCGGCCGGGCGCACGGTGAGGCCGAGCGATCCGCCCGTCCAGTCGCGCTCCGCGATGATGAGCAGCCGAACCACCTCGCCCACGGCGAGGGTCACGAGCCCGAAGTAGTGTCCGACGACCCGGAAGCGCGAGACGGGATACGCGACCACGACCGCGAACGCTCCTGCCAGCGCCATCGCCACCACGGCCCCGAGCCAGGGCGTGATGCCGTACACGTTCCAGAGCAGCGTCGACGTGTAGGCGCCGAGGCCGAGGAAGGCGCCGTGGCCGAGGGAGACGAGGCCGAAGCGTCCCATCAAGGACCACGCGCTTCCGATGAAGGACCACACGAGGATCTGGATGAGCACGTGGAGCACGTAGGCGTGCATCCCGCCCATCGGCACCAGGGGGACGGCGGCGAGAGCGACGAGGAAGACGAGCGCGAGGCCGCGGCGCACCGTCATTCCCGACGCGCGCCGAGGATGCCGGCGGGGCGCACGAACATCATCACGATGAACACCACGAAAGCGATCACGTACCCCATCTCGGTGGACATGATGACGCCGCCCACCGAGATGATCTCGCTCATCACGAACGACGCCACGAAGGCGCCCACCATGTTCCCGAGCCCACCCAGCACGCAGATCATGAAGGTGAGGGGACCGAACTGGGCGCCGAAGAACGGGTGCACGGAGTACTGCATGCTCAGCAGAGTGGCGGCGAGGCCGGCCATGGCGCCGCCCACCGCCGAGGTCATTAGATATACGCGCTGCGGACTCGCCCCCATGAGCGACATCGCTTCGCGGTCTTGGGACACGGCGCGGATGGCGGTGCCCATGTAGGTACGGGTGAGGAAGAGGTAGAGGCCGAGCATGGCCAGGATAGAGATGGCGAAGGGGATGAGGCGCGTGGCGGGGAGGAAGATGCCGGCCATCTCGTAGCTGGGCAGCGACAGTCGCACCGATTTGTGATCGGTGGACCACAGGAACGTCGCGAAGGACTGGAGAAAGAAGAGGAGACCGCCGGTGGCGAGGAGCTGGTTCACGGGCGGGGTGCCAAGGATGGGCGTGATGACGAGAAGGTGCACCGCGAGCCCGAGCAAGGCGCCGGCGCCGACGCTCACGAGGCCCGCCAACGCCAGCGGCCAGCCGTGGACGGTGACGAGGAAATAGACGGCGTACATGCAGAGCATGACGAGGTCGACGTACGCGATCCACACGATGTCGATGACGCCGAAGATCAGGTTGAGGCCGAGGGCGAGGAGGGCGAGCACCCCGCCGAGCAGGATGCCGTTGATGGCCGCCTCCAGGAGGAAGATGGGATCGATCACAGGCCGACGTATGCCTTGCGCACGAAGTCCTGATCGCCGAGCGCGTCCGCGCGCCCTTCGATCTTGATCCGCCCCACCTCCAGAAGGTAGGCGCGATCCACCAGCTTCAGCACCTGACGCACGTTCTGCTCCACCACCAGGATCGTGTAGCCCTCCTCGCGCACGCGGCGGATGAGGTCGAAGAGCCGCAGCACCATCACGGGGGCGAGGCCCATCGACGGCTCGTCGAGGAGGATCAGCCGCGGCTGCGACATCAGCGCGCGCCCCACCGCCAGCATCTGCTGCTCGCCCCCGGAGAGGCTGCCCGCGCGCTGGGTCCGTCGCTCCGCCAGTACGGGGAAGAGGCCGAACACGCGCTCGAGGCTCGCCGCGAAGGCGCGGCGGGCGGCGGGCAGGAACGCTCCCATCTTCAGATTCTCGGCCACGGTGAGAGCGGGGAAGAGGCGCCGCCCTTCCGGCACGTGCGCGATGCCGTGGGCCACGATCTCGTGCGGCGGGCGTCCGGTGAGGCTCACGCCCTCGAAGACGAGATCGCCGGCGCGGGGTCGCACGAGCCCCGAGATCACCCGCATGAGCGTCGTCTTCCCGGCCCCATTCGGTCCCACCACCGCCACCGCTTCCCCGGCATCGACGCGCAGGCTCACGTCCCAGAGGGCGGTGAATTGACCGTAGCCGGCGGTGACGGCTCGGAGCTCGAGCATCAGGCGAGGACGATCTTCTCGCCGAGGTATGCTTCGACCACGCGCGGATCCTCGGCCACGGCCAGGGGAGGGCCTTCCGCGATCTTCTCGCCGTGGTCCAGCACCACCACGCGGTCGACCACCCGCATGAGGGTGGCCATGATGTGCTCCACCCACACGATCGCGATGCCGAGCTCGGCGCGGATGCGGCGCAGGAGTTCGACGGCGCCGCTCATCTCGGTCGGATCGAGTCCGCCCAGGCTCTCGTCGGCGAGCAGGAGCTTCGGATCGGTGGCGAGCGCGCGGGCGAGCTCGAGCTTCTTGAGACCGCCGGCGCCGAGCAACGCCGGCGACGCGTCGGCAGCAGTGGGCAGCCCCACCAGCTTGAGCACTTCGCGTGCGCGTGCCTGCGCCTCCGCTCCCGAGCGGCGGACGCCGCCGTAATGAGCGGCCACCGCCACGTTCTCGAGGATCGAAAGTTTCCGGAACGGCCGCGGGATCTGGAAGGTACGCGCGAGCCCGCGGTGGCAGACGGCATCCGGCGTGAGACCGCCGATCTCCTCTCCGCGGAATCGGACGGAGCCGCTCGTCGATGTGAGCGTGCCCGAGATGCAGTTGAAGCACGTGGTCTTCCCGGATCCGTTCGGCCCGATCAACCCGAGGATCTCACCCGCCTCCACGCCGAACGACACGTCGTTCAGCGCCACGAATCCGCCGAACTGCTTCGTCAACCCCGACACCGAGAGCAAGGTCCCCGCGGTCATGACGCGCGACGAGGCGGCTTGGGCGCGATCACGTGCGAGCATACCGGGCCAGCCGCTGCTCGAGCGTGCCCGTGTGCAACTCGAAGAGATGGTTGTCGTAGTCGTAGAAGTAAAGCGATCGCCCCTCACCCTCTACGCGGGGGCGTGGTGGTCTCAACTCGAGGCCGAGCTCGCGCACGCGGTCCACGTAGCCGTCCAGCTCGGTCTCCGGCACTTTGAAGGCGACGTGGCCATACGATCGTTCCGGCAGCTTCTTGCCCTCCATGATGGCGACCCACACTCCGCCCACCACGAAGAACTTCTCGCGCGAAATGGAGAACGTGCTGTCACCGCTGGAATACACCTCGCGGGCGTCGAGGATCCGCTGCAGCAGCTCCGCCGTCCTGTCCAGGTCTTCGACGACGAGCGTGATGTGACTCAACCCCTCGATCATCGGGTCAACCTCCTGCGACTCGAACGACCAACGCGGCGACCGACACGTCGTTCAAGGCCACGGCCCCCCCGAACTGCTTCCTCAACCCCGAAACGGAGAGCACGCTACCCCGTTGGCGGCAGGGGACGCGGTGGCGTCCTCAGCGCACGGTAGCGTGCGGGCGTGAGTCCGAACGCCGATTTGAACACGCGGGTGAAGTGGGCCTGATCGGCGAAACCCGCATCGCATGCGACCTCCACCAGCGGACGGTTCTGGTGAATCCGGTCGCGTGCGAAATCGAGCCGCCGCATCAACAGATAACGGTGGGGGCTGGTCCCGAACAGGATCCTGAACTGACGGCACAGGTCATAGCGCGTCAACCCCGTGATCGACTCCAGCTCCGTGGAATGCACCGCACGCGGCGTCTCTGCCTCCAGGAACTGTCGAGCTCGCTCCACCGCGCGGACGTCGATGCGTCGTGAGACAAGCGGCGTGACGTCGTTCCGCTCTGCCGCCAGCAATCCTTTCGCGAGCTCGGTGACGATGCTATCGATCGCCAGGGAGTCGAGGGGCACGCGAAAGGCGTCCTCGATCGCGTGGGACAGGGTCGCGTTCGTGAACACCGGTTCCCTCACGAACGGGAGCGGATACGGCCTTCCGCGCAGGGCCCGCACCGCGTCCGCCAACAGAGCGGGTTCCACATAGATGAGCCGATACCCGAAGCCGTCGTCGGTGCCGGCGCGACCGTCGTGGATTTCGTCTGGGTACAGCACGACCACGTGCCCCGGCGTGCTGACGTGGACGGCGCCCCGATAGTCGAAGACCTGGACGCCCGAGCCGGTCACTCCGATGGCGTAGGTGTCGTGGCGATGCTTCTGATAGGCCACGCCCGCGAACCACGCGCTGAATAGCTCAACGCCCTCGGCTCGCCGCGCGCTCGCGATCCAACTGGCGGTCGTGTCCTGGCACGATCGTTCAAGACCCTCGTACGCCGACCTGGTTTGATGGGGCCGCATCACGCGCAGACTCGAGCGGCCCCGAGACGGCCGCCCGCTTCGCGGAGGCAGTGTACGACTACCGAGCAGGTCATGGCGTTTGTTCTGTTCGCGGTCGTGGCCGCGGTCACTCCGGGCCCCAGCAACATCATGCTGACCTCGGCGGGGGCGCAGGCGGGCGTCGTCAAGGGACTTCCGTGCTTGCTCGGCGTCACCACGGGCATGGGCGTGATGATGTTCGTCGTACCGCTCGGTCTCGGGAGTGTCGTCCTCGAGCACCCGCTGCTGCTCAAGGCCCTCCACTGGGGCGGCGCCGCCGTCCTGCTCTGGCTCTCGTGGAGGATTGCGACGTCCGCGAGCCGCATGGAATCGATCACGGGAACGGATCCGGTCGGTTACGTGGGTGCGGCCGTCTTTCAGTGGGTGAACCCGAAATCCTGGCTCGTCAGTACGAGCGCGGCGGGGACGTTTCTCAGTCCCGAGGCCGGCAGGCCCATCGTTCAAGCGGCCTGCCTCGGCGGCCTCTTCGTCATCGCCGCGTTACCCAGTTGCTTCCTCTGGCTGGCATTCGGAGCCGGCGTCCAGCACGTTCTCCACGACCCTCGCCGCCTGAGAATCTTCAACATCGTCATGGGCGCTCTCCTCGCCCTCTCGGTCGTTCTCATCATTCGCTGAGTCGTGGAGGGAGGCCCGGGAGGGGGCGCCGAGGCCCCCTCCCGGGAGCGCATCAGCGCGCTGCGAACGGCGATGACGCCGGCAGCGGGAGCACGGGCGGCACGGTCTGAACGCTCTTCGGGTACACGACCTCGAACTTGCCCTCGATGGCCTGGAACACCACCGGGAACGCGCGCTCGTTCTGGCCCGCCATCGGTGTCCCCGGCGCGAAGAACTTCACGCCGTAGCCCTGCATGGTGCCGCCCTCGGGGATGTCGGTCTCGCGCGCAGCCATGGCGAGCGCGTCCGGCGTGAAGCCGCCGTGCTTCTGGATGGCGCGGGGCAGGACGTCGTTGAGAAGGACCCACATGTTGTTGAAACCCATCGAGACGTGGGGCGCGATGGGACCGTCCTTGTCGAACTCCTTGCGGTAGCGGCGCACCATCTCCTGCGTCATGTCGCCCACGCCGGGCTTCAGCTTCTTGGCGTCGAGGAGCTGCGCGGCTACGGGATCGACGGTGTGGAAGAACTCCACGTCCTTGCCGAACGCTTCCTTCAGCTTGTCGAGCTGGCTGTGGCCGGCGCCGTGGCCGACCATCGCGCGCACCCGGAAGCCCTGCTCCTTCGACTGCCGGAGGAAGAGCGCGATGTCCGGGTTGTAGCCGGTGTGGAAGAGCACGTCGGGTCGTCCCGCGCGCAGCTTCGTAACCAGCGAGCTCAGGTCGGGAGCGTTGACGGAGTAGCCTTCCTTGAGCACCAGGTTCATGCCCTGCCGCTTGATCTCGGCCTCGTTGGAGGAGGCGACGCCGGCGCCGTAGGGACCGTCCTCGTAGATGACGGCGACGCGCAGGTCCTTGGGCGGCTTCTTGAACTTCTCCTGCGCGTAGTCGGCGATGTACTTCACCGAGATCTCGCCGAAGAGGCCGCTGGTGGCGGTGGGACGGAACACGTACTGAAGATTCCGATCCTTCACCACCGCGTCCGAGATGGCGGTCGTGATCCAGAGGAAGCGCTTCTGCTTGTCGACCTTCTCGGCGAGGGGAACGGCGTGGGCGCTCGAGTAGACGCCGGCGAGGATGTCGACCTTCTCGACGTTGAGCAGGCGCTCCGCCTCGTTGATGGCCACCTCGGCCTTGGACTGGCTGTCGCCGTCGACCTGCACGATCTTGTACTTGCCGAGCACGCCGCCCTTCTCGTTCACGTAGTCGATCATCATCTTGGCGCCGCGCCAGCAGTTGAGGGAGCCGGCCGCGGAGAAGGGCCCCGTGTGGTCGAAGAGAACGCCGATCTTGATCGTCTGTCCCTGCGCCCCCACGGGCAGCGCGGCGGGAACGAAGAGAGCGACGGCGGTCACGAGCGCCAGCGTGAGGGTGATCCCGAGCCATCTCATGCGACTAGACCTCCGTGAGCGATGGGTATCGATCTCGTTGACGAGGCTCTGTCCGGCGCGAAAAGTGCACGTGAAAGTAGCACGCAGCGGTGAGCGCGTCCACCGTCTCCCCGCCTCTGGCAGCGTCATCCCGGGCCCGCCGTGTGGCGGGCGAACACCATCCATTCCAGGCCCTGTCGCGCCCGCACGGAGTGAAGCGGCCGGAACGCGCGCTCGATGCGGAACGGCGGCACGAAGAGCCGACGCACGCCGGCCTCGTTCACCGGAAAGGGAGGGCCGGCGCCGCTCGCGCGCATCGGAAAGAAGCACGCGAGGAGCCACCCGCCGGGCCGGAGGAGCCCGCTCATCACCGCCACGTACTCGCGCCGGCGGCGAGGCTCGATGGCGCAGAAGCACGTGTATTCCCAGATGCCGTCGAAGGCGTGCGCGTAGTCGGGGAGGAGGGAGAAGATGTCGCGCTGCTGGATGTCGACGGCGACGCCTTCCGCGCGCGCCCGCGCCCGCGCTTCGTTCACGGCCGCCGTCGAGAAGTCGAAGCCGACCACGTCGTAGCCCTCGCGCGCGAGGTAGCGCACGTCGTGCCCGCGCCCGCATCCCGGCACCGCCACCCGACCGCGCGGCGGCGGCGTCGACTCCACGAAGCTCACGAGGGGCGGGGTGGCGCGCCGTAGCTCCCAGCCGTCGGCGCCGCGCGCGTAGGCGTCGTCCCAGAACTG
>DASXSB010000096.1:0-22998 GCA_036506275.1 Candidatus Methylomirabilota bacterium
CGCTGTGTGTGTCCACGGCGGCGCCGGGGTCGGTCTTCCTCGCCGTGCGTATGGGTCTCTTCCAGAGCGCGGACCGGGGGGCCACCTGGACCGACATGGAAGTCGGCCGCTTCTCGCCGCTCACGTACGCACGCGACGTCACGGTCTCGCCGCACGACGCACGCACGCTCGTCGCCTGCCTCAGCGTGGCCGCGCGCGGCGACGACGGGTCGATTTATCGGAGTCAGGATCTCGGACGCACGTGGCGTCGCCTCGATCACGGGGTGAAGGCGGAGGGAACGATGATGGCGGTAGCCCTCCATGCCACGGATCCGGCCCAGATCTACGGCGCCACCCGCAGCGGCCAGGTCTTCGACACCCAGGACGGCGGCGCGACGTGGCGCGAGTATCGCTTGCCGGCCGGCGCCCGGGACGTCTACACGATCGCCTGCGCCTGAAGCGACGGAACGGCGCCCCCGACCTGCTATAGTCGGGGGCGCATGACGGCCGATCGGATCCTCGAAGGCCTGAACGAGACGCAACGTCGGGCCGTCACGCACGATGCCGGTCCGCTCTTGATCGTCGCCGGCGCCGGTACCGGCAAGACCACCGTCATCACTCGCCGCATCGCCTACCTCATCGCGGCGCGGAAGGCGCTCCCGCACGAAATCCTCGCCCTCACGTTCACCGACAAGGCCGCCGCCGAGATGGAAGAGCGCGTCGACACGCTGGTGCCGTACGGCTACGCCGACGTGGAAATTTCTACCTTCCACGCCTTCGGCGATCGCCTCCTGCGCGAGCACTCGCTCGAGGTCGGCCTCACGCCGGATTTCCGCGTGCTGAGCCGCGCCGAGCAGGTGATCTTCTTCCGCGATCGCCTCTTCGAGTTCCCGCTCGAGCGCTATCGGCCGCTCGGCGATCCCACCCGCCACCTGCACGCGATGATCACGCTCATGAGCCGGTGCAAGGACGAGGACATCGCGCCCGCCGAGTACCAGGCGTGCGCGGAGCGGCTGCGCGCACAAGCGGCGGCGGCGCCGGGGGACGAGGCGCTCGCCGATGTCGCCGCCGCCCAGACGGAGCTCAGCGCCACGTATGCGAAGTACCAGGAGCTGATGGCGCGCGAAGGCGCCGTGGACTTCGGCGACCAGATCGTGTACGCGCTCACGCTCCTGCGCACGCGTCCGCACGTGCGCAATGCGTGTCAGCGCCGCTTCCGCTACATCCTCGTCGACGAGTTCCAGGACACGAACTACGCCCAGTTCGAGCTGGTGAAGATCATGTCCGCGCGCCACCACAACCTGGCCGTCGTGCTCGACGACGACCAGGCCATCTATCGGTGGCGCGGCGCCGCCATCTCGAACGTGCTCGGGTTCCTCGCCCTCCATCCGGAGGCGACGCAGGTCGTGCTCACGGAAAACTACCGGTCGCACCAGCGCATCCTCGACGCCGCCTACCGCGTGATCGTCTACAACAATCCGGACCGGCTCGAGGTGAAGAGCGGGATCGACAAGCACCTGGTGGCCACGGCCGGCGACGACGGCCCCGAGCCCGAGCACCGCCACTACGAGACGGGCACGCAAGAGGCGGACGCGGTCGCCGAGCTCATCCAGGAGCGCGTGCAGGAGGGCCGCTGGCGATACGACGACGTCGCCATCCTCGTCCGCTCCAACAACGACGCCGACGCGTTCTTGCGATCACTGAACCTGCGCGGAATGCCGTGGACGTTCTCCGGCAACGCCGGCCTCTATGGGCGCCCGGAGGTGCGGCTGCTGATCTCGTTCCTCCGCACGGTCGCCCATCCCGACGATTCTGTCAGCCTGCACTACCTGGCGTCGTCCGATCTCTACCAGGTGCCCATCGTCGACCTCACGCGCTGCGCCACCCACGCGGACCGCCGCCATCGCTGGCTCTTCGACGTCTTTCGCGAGCTGGAGACGATTTCCGAGCTGCGTGACGTCATCGGCGAAGAGGGCCGCGTGGCCATCCGCCAGCTCGTGAGCGACCTCGTGCGCTACATGGAGCTCGGGCGCGAGATGCCAACGGGGGAGTTGCTCTACCAGTTCCTCGTCGACTCCGGGTGGCTGGCGCGGATGTCGAAGGCGGCCACCGCCCGCGACGAGGCCGAAGTGCAGAACGTCTCCAAGTTCTTCCGGCGCATCCAGGACGCCTCCCACGCGCTCCGCTACGACAACATCCGGGAGTTCGTGAAGCATCTCGACGCCCTCATCGATGCCGGCGAAGACCCCGCCGTCGCCGAGGCCGATGTGGAGACGCCCGCCGTGCGCGTGCTCACCGTGCACAAGGCGAAGGGCCTCGAGTTCCCCGTCGTCTTTCTCGTCGGCCTCGTGCAGGACAAGTTCCCGTCCCGGCGAAAGGGCGAGCCCCTGGAGCTGCCGGGCGAGCTCATCAAGGAGATCCTCCCCAGCGGCGACTTCCACCTCCAGGAAGAGCGACGGCTCTTCTACGTGGGAATGACCCGCGCTCGTCGCGAGCTCTATCTCACGAGCGCCCGGGACTACGGTGGCGCCCGCGAGCGCAAGGTGAGCCAGTTCGTGCTGGAGGCGCTCGACCTGCCGAAGGACGCGGCGCGCCCGTTCCGAGGCAAGGCGGTGGAGGAGATCCGTCGCTTCGCTCCTCCCGCGGAGAGCGATGCCGAGCTGGCGCCCCCGCTCGCCCCCGACCAGGAGCTCTTGATCAGCCACAAGCAGGTCGACGACTACGAGACCTGCCCGCTCAAGTACAAGTACGTCCACATCATGCGCGTGCCCATCCTTCGCCATCACAGCGTCGTCTACGGCAACACCATCCACAAAGTGGTGGAGCATTACCTGAAGCGCCGTGTGGCCGGCAACTACACGAGCCTGGACGACATGCTCGGCATCTACGAGCGCGAGTGGGAGAACCAGGGCTTTCTCACCTGGCAGCACCAGGAGGCGCGCAAGGCGGCCGGGCGCGACGCCCTCACGCGCTTCTGGCACCAGGCGGAGACGGACGGCGACAAGCCCACGCACATCGAGAAGGAGTTCGGCTTCAGCGTGGGGCCGAACCGCGTGCGCGGCCGCTTCGATCGCGTGGACGAGGATCTCCTCGGCGCCACCATCGTCGATTACAAGACGAGCGAGGTGAAGCGGCAGAAGGACGCCGACCGCCGCGCCGCCGAGAGCCTCCAGCTCAAGATCTACGCCCTCGCCTGGCGCGAGATGACGGAACGGCTCCCGCAGCGCGTGGAGCTGCGCTTCATCGAATCCCAGGTGACCGGTCGCCACACCCCGACGCCCGACGACGTCGCCGAGGCCATCGCCGCCGTGGGCGCGGCCGCCGACGGTATCCGCGCTCGCCGCTTCGAGGCGACGCCGTCCTACCGCGCCTGTCGCTTCTGCGCGTACAGCCAGATCTGCCCGTTCACCGCCACCCAGGAGTAAGCTCCCGCGGTGCTTCCGATCGCTCTCGTGCTCGCCGTTCTCATCGGCGCTGGCAGCGCCGCCGCGCAGCCGGCCGGCAAGGTCCACCGCATCGGCTTCCTCTCCTACGACGCGGAGCCGTCGCCCATGAGCCGGCGCTTCCTCGAGGGACTCCGGGAGCTCGGCTATACCGAAGGCCGCAACTTCGTCATCGAATATCGTTCCGCGGACGGTCGCAGTGATCGACTCCCGCAGCTGGCGGCCGACCTCGTGAAGGCGAGGATGGACGTGATCGTGACGCGTGGGACGGCGGCCACCATCGCCGCCCGGGACGCCACGCGGAGCGTCCCCATCGTGTTCGGCTCCGCCGGCGTCCCCGTGGAAAAGGGGATCGCGGCCAGCCTCGCGCATCCAGGTGGCAACGTGACCGGCTCCGCGCTGCATGCGGGACTGAGCAAGACGCTGGAAGTCCTCAAGCAGGCCGTTCCCGGCGCTGTCCAGGTGATGCACCTCTATGACTCCTCCGCGTTCGGCCCCGCGTCGTTCCGCGAGGCAAACTTGAAGGCGACGCAATCTCACGCGCTCTCGCTCGGCGTCAAGCTCCAGTCGGTTGCGCTCGTGGAGCCCCAGGGCGCGGCGACGATCTTCGACAAGCTCGATCGCGGCACCGACGGGGTGGTGCTGGAGAACGCCGGCCTCGTCGCCGCGAAGCGCGAACAGCTCTGTCGTCTCGCGGTGGAACGCAGGCTCCCCGCCGTGGGCCGCGGACGCCTCTTCCCGGATGCCGGGTGCCTCGCGTCGTACGGCGAGGACGTGGGCGAGATGTACCACCGCGCCGCCTACTTCGTGGACAGGATCCTCAAGGGCGCAAAGCCCGGCGATCTGCCGATCGAGCGCGCGACGAAGTTCGAGCTGGTCGTCAATCGCAAGACGGCGAGGGCGCTCGGCCTCACGATCCCGCCCGAGCTCCTGCTGCGCGCCGACGACGTCATCGACTGACGGGGACGTGCCGCTTCGACGGCGACGGCAACGAGCGCGGTGTATCGTGACGATGTCCACGGTCATGCGGCAGCGAAGCGGAAGAAGGATACGCCGATGAATCGCCACGCCGGCCCGCCGGCCTCCAGCAACGCTCCTGTCGTGCCCGAGCCCAGCTACGCGGAGCGCGCGCGCACGCTCCTCCACGTCGGGCGCACGGGCTCGCTGGCCACGCTGTCACGGAAGCATCCGGGCCATCCGTTCGCGTCGGTGATGCCGTACGCGCTCGATGGGCGGGGGCGCCCGCTGTTCCTCATCAGCGCCATGGCCATGCACACGCACAATCTGGAATCCGATCCGCGCGCGAGCCTGCTCGTGACGCAGCCGGAGTGGACGGGCGATCCCCTGGCGGCGGGGCGCGTCACGCTGATGGGTACCGCGCAGCGTCTGGCCGGGGCTGACGCGGGCGCGGCGCGGACGGCCTACCTCGCCCGTCACGAGCGCGCCTCGTACTGGGTGGATTTCGAGGACTTCGCGTTCTGGCGCCTCGATCTCGTCGACGTCTACTTCGTGGGCGGCTTCGCGGCCATGGACTGGCTCGATGCCGCCACCTACGGCGCCGCCACCCCCGACCCGCTCGCCGACGCCGCGCCCGGCATCCTCGAGCACATGAACAGCGATCACGCCGACGCGCTCGTCGCGTACGCGCGCGCCTTCGGCGGCGTGACGGCGGAGGAGGCGACGATGGTGGCGGTCGATCGTCTGGGGTTCAGGCTGCGCGTCCGGGAGGGAGAGCGGCTGCACGCCGTGCGCATCCCGTTCCCGCGCGAGGTCACGAGCGCCGGCGAATGCCGCACGGTTCTCATCGAGATGCTGGCGGTGGCGCGCGCCCGCCCGACGTAGCTCACGACGCGCTGATCAGTCTCCTGATCTCGGCGAGGACGTGCTCGGGCAGACACGGCTTGATGAGATAGACGTCGCAGCCGGCAGCCTTGGCGGCGCCCTCCGCTCCTTTCAAGGCGTGTCCGCTCACGGCCAGGATCGGAATGCTCTTCGTCCGCTCGTCCGCCTTCAGGCGCCGGCACGCCTCCCAGCCGTCGATGTCCGGCATGCTCAGATCGAGGACGATCGCGTCGGGAACGCGCGCGAACGCCTCCTCCAGCGCCTCCCGGCCGTTGGTGGCGGTGACGACGTGCATGCCGTAATGAACGAGGAACTCACGGTACATCTCCCGGTTGTCCTCGACGTCGTCGGCGACGAGGACGATCGGCGCGCGCGGGGCGGGCCTCTTCCGTGCGCCACGTGCGCCGCGTGGGTTGCGCGTTGACCCCATGTACGTGAATCTACACACACTGTCCAATGGGGGCGACGGGAGAGGGCGAGCGGGGGCTAGAACCCGGCCTTGCGCATGCAAGTCCGGTAGGCGGCCTGATACAAGGGATCCTTGGCGCCTTCGGCGTCCATCCCTTCGAGCTGCGGGTCCCGCGATTGACTGATCCTTCCCGTGGCGTCGGTCGGCTCCTTGCCCTGGCGGGCGCTCACGGCGCGGCCCTGATCCTTGGGGGTGGGCGAGGCCGCGCTCGGCGACGCGCTGCCGCCCTTCACGGCATCGCGGGCGGCGGCGTTGCAGCTCGCGAAGTCAGCCGCGGTCGGGGTGGCCGCATGAGCACTGCCCCACGCGGCGGCCGTGACGAGGGCGATGGCCGATAGACCAGTGAGTCGCATGGGTTTCGGGAGGTGCAGCCGTCGTGCCATCGAACTCCGGAATGGCGGGGCAGGCCACAAAGCTCAGGGATTCGAGGCCGATGAGGCAAAGTAAACGTTGATGCGCTGCGCCGGAAATTCACGTCGTCTCCTGGGGACAGTCGCCCTGGTGGTGGCGGCCCTGTTCACCGCGTGCGCGACGAAGACCGCGCCCGTCGAGTACAAGGGCTCCGGAGGGCCCGTGGCGTGGGTCGTCGACAACCCCACCGTACAGTTCTACCCGAACAACCGGCTGAAGTGGCTCTATCGGTTGCGGCTGCAGGAGACGGCGGGCATCGGCGTCGTGCTCACCCACGTGAGCCGCGTGACGAGCGGATACGGCGTCAACACCACCACCGCCGAGCGCAACATCGACCTCGTGCTGGCGCCGCGCGAGGAGCTGACCTTGACGTGCGCGCAGTCGATCATCTCGCGTACGCCTTCGGCGACCGCCGGGCGCTACGAGGTCAACGTCGTGCAGCGCTACTCGGGCAAGGACGCGCGCGGGCGCCCCTTCACGTTCACCACCGACATCACCCTCGACCGCTGGGTCCCCGCGCGCGAGGCGCGCGTGCTCGACTTCGCGCGCGTGACGGCCCGGTCGGGAGGATCGGCCGGGCTTTCCTGCGAGACCATTCCCGACGAGACGCGGGTGTTCGACCTCCGGCGCCACACCGCCGTCCACCTCCTCGTCGCCGTCGACAACACGCGCACCCGCATCCCGATCCGAACGCGCTGGCTCAGCCCGCGGGGCCGCGAGGTGAGGGTCATCACCGGCGTGATCCGCACGGACGAGTTTTCGAGCACGGAAGCGTTCATCCACACCACCCACAGCGTGCCCACGTCGCTCATGGCCCGCGAGCTCGGCGCCTGGAAGGTCGAGCTCTATCTCGAGGGCAAGCCGGAGGGCGTCTATCCGTTCGAGGTCTGGCGCGAGCCCTGAGCGCGCGACCCGGGCATCACCGCCCGGTTCACGGTAGTCTAGGCGCCATGCCGTACGCCCCCTTCGACCTCACGGGCAAGGTCGTGCTCATCACCGGTGGCAACAGCGGCATCGGTCTCGGTATGGCGGACGCGGTGGCGGCGGCGGGCGCCGCCGTCTGCATCTGGGGCACGAGCGAGGCGAAGAACGCGGCCGCCGCCGATGCCCTCGGCAAGCACGGCGGCCGCGTGCTCGCGCTCGCCTGCGACGTCGCCGACGAGGCCGCCGTCGATCGCGCGTTCGCGGAAACGATAACGACCTTCAGGCGCGTCGACGCGTGCTTCGTGAACGCGGGAGTCAGCGGCCGCGCCGGCGGCCAGTCCTTCACGGAGATGACGACCGAGGAATGGCGGCGGGTCATGAGCGTCAATCTCGACGGCGCGTTCTTCACGCTCCGCGCGGCCGCCCGTCACATGACGTCACGGCCGGGAGGCGGCTCGCTCGTCGTCACCGCGAGCCTCGCTGCCATCTCCGGCCAGGCGCGCGGCGAGCACTATGCCGCCACCAAGGGCGGCATCATCTCCATGATGAAGGCGCTCGCGGTCGAGTTCGCCCGCCACGGAATCCGCGCCAACGCGATCCTCCCGGGATGGATCGACACGCCAATGACCGCGCGCGCGTTGCGCTGGGACAAGTTCGTGGAGCGCGTGCTGCCGCGCGTGCCCGCCCGTCGCTGGGGAACGGCCGGGGATTTCGGCGGCATCGCCGTCTACCTGACGAGCGATGCCAGCGCCTACCACACGGGCGACACCTTCATCATCGACGGCGGCTACTCGATCTTCTGAGGAGGACCCGTGACAGACGTCGTGGTCGTGGGTGGTGGCAACGCGGCCCTGTGCGCCGCGCTTTCGGCACGCGAGCACGGCGCGCGCGTGCGTCTCCTCGAGAAGGCCCCGGAGGCCTGGCGCGGCGGGAACTCGTTCTTCACCGCGGGCGGCTTCCGCTTCGCGTTCAAGAGCGTGGACGAGCTGTACGGGCTCGTCGGCGACCTGTCGGCGAGCGAGACCGCCTCCATGGAGGTGGATCCCTACCCCGAGGACGCGTATTACGACGACCTCATGCGGGTCACCGAGGACTGCGCCGACCCCGACCTCGCCCTCACGCTCGTGCGCGAGTCGCAACCCACGATGCGGTGGATGCGCGAGCAGGGTGTGCGCTGGATCCCGATGTTCGGGCGTCAGGCCTATCGCGTCGGTGGCCGGTTCCGCTTCTGGGGTGGCCTCGTGCTCGAAGCCGTGGGCGGGGGCGCCGGCCTGATCGACATGGAGTACGCCAGCGCCGCGCGGGCGGGAATCGAGGTGCGCTTCGAGGCCAAGGCCACCGCGCTCGGCGTGGACGGGCGGGGACGGGTTACGGGAGTCGTGGTCCGCACGCCGACGGGGACGGAAACCGTGAGCGCGGACGCCGTCGTTCTCGCGGCGGGGGGGTTCGAAGCGAATCCGGAAATGCGCACGCGCTATCTCGGCCGCAACTGGGATCTCGCTCGCGTGCGCGGCACCCCGTACAACACCGGCGACGCCATCCGCATGGCGCTGGAGGCGGGCGCCCAGCCGTGGGGACACTGGAGCGGATGTCACTCGGTGGCGTGGGACTACAACGCGCCCTGGCACGGCGACCGGAAGGTCGGCGACGGCTTCCAGAAGCACTCCTACCCGCTCGGGATCATCGTGAACCTGCGCGGGGAGCGGTTCGTGGACGAGGGCGCCGACTTCCGCAACTACACGTACGTGAAGTACGGCCGCGCCATCATCGAGCAGCCGCGCCGGGCCGCCTTCCAGATCTTCGACCAGAAGGTGGTCGCCAATCTCCGCGAAGAATACCGGATCCGGGAGGTCACGAAGGCGGAGGCGGGGACGATCGAGGAGCTGGCGCGGAAGCTCGACATCGACGTCGAGGGCTTGGCCCGCACGGTGCGTGAGTTCAACGCGGGCGTCCAGCCCGGCACCTACAACCCGGCGGTGAAAGACGGGAAGGGTACCCGGGGCATCAGTCCCCCCAAGTCGAACTGGGCGCTGCCCCTCGACACGCCCCCGTACCTGGGCTACGCGGTCACGACGGGTATCACCTTCACGTTCGGTGGACTGCGGATCACGACGGCGGGCCAGGTTCTCGACACCGAGCAGCGACCGCTGCCCGGGCTCTTCGCGGCGGGCGAACTCGTGGGTGGCATCTTCTACCACAACTATCCGGGGGGTGCCGGGCTCATGGCGGGGTCCGTCTTCGGCCGCATCGCCGGACGCTCCGCGGCTACGTCGGCTTGATCCGATGCCCCTTTTCGCGGGGCCGGCGGCGCGGTTGGCCTCCGATATATCCCGACCGCGGGACTCCGGAATCGCAGCTTCGGCGACGCCCGGTACGGTCTGACCTCTGGGGAAACTCCACGATTCCCTGTGTGGTCGTCGACGCCCTTTACATTTCGGAGCCCCTGCAAAGCGGTTCACCGATCTAACTGTACGTTGTACAAGCCATTCCAACTGTGGCATGCCGCCTGCTTTCGCTGTGGATTACGCGGGGCTCGCTTAGCCGGCTGCTGTAGACGGAACGCGCGACAAGCGCTGGAGGAAAGTATGAAGAGAGCGATTCTCACAATGGCGGTGCTGATGGCTGTGGTTGGAGTCGGGTTCACCGGGGTCGAGGCCTCGATTATCTATAACTTTGAAGGCGTCACCCCGAGCGGCCCGAACTTCGCGTATTCGTACGTTGCGCAGCTCTCGAGCGACCAGAAGATCGACACCTCGCTCGGCCGCAATTTCGGCGTCATCTACGACTTCGCAGGTCTGATTTCGGCAACTTCGACCTCGCTGGTGGCCGGTGTCACGGTTGCCACCGTCATCGAGGCCACGACGGTTCCGCAGCCGACCTTCCAGGCGGTTCCGGACTCCGGTCTTCTCAACATCCGCACGGAGATGACCGGCTCGTTCAATTCCGGCTCGCTGGCCGACATCTACCGCGTGGTCGCGATTTCCTCGGTCGGCCCCCTGACCATGCTCATCAACCAGTCGGCGCAGGCCGTGAAAGACGTCCCTGGTGACCCGAGCGACAACACGCTCAGCGGCAACTCCGTGCGCGTGGAAGGCCCGTCGCCCGTTCCCGAGCCGGCCACCCTGCTCCTGATCGGTAGTGGCCTCGTCGGCCTGGGTGTCGCCCGCCGCCGCGGCAAGAAGTAACGATCCCGCATTCCCGACACCGCCGGTAGGCGCCTTTCGAGGCCCTACCGGCGGTTTTGCGTTCACATCACCTCGTCGTCGGCATCCGGTCGTCGGCCTTCGCGCAGCGCCTGGTCGGCCGCCTCCAGGAACCACGGTGGCAGCAGCACCCGGCATCCCGCCACGAACCGCTCGAAGTGGGCGTCGAGCACGTAGGTCACCCCGGAATCATCCGCGTGCCGGCACGCCCGACCGTAGGCCTGGACGAGGGCCTTGGCCGTCTCCATCGCGTACCAGCGGGGATCCCGCGCCCGGCGTGCCGCCGTCCACGGGTCTCCAAGGTCCGGGTAGGGCATCTTGGTGACGATCTGGAATCGGAGAAAGTCGTCGGGGAGATCGACGCCTTCCCGGAGCGACGGCGAGAGCAGGACGGTGGCCCTTGGAGACTCGCGGTGCTGGTCGAGCGCACGGGGCTTCGCGCTCGACGATTCCGCGAGGATGATGCGACGGGCTTCCGTCGGGAAGCGCTCGGCGAGATGCCGCAGAAGACGCTGGGCGGAGGCGTAAGAGGCGGCGTGGATCAGGCCCTTCTCGGCGGGATGGGCGCTGAGGATGGCGGCGACCTCGTCGAACAGGGCGGGCTCCAGGGCGGGGAGCGAAGTCTTGGACAAGCGCCCGACCGGACGGTAGACGAGCGGACGCTGCTCGAGCGGGAACGGTGACGGCGCCGCAAACGCTCGCATCGCCTCCACGCCAAGCCCGAAGGCGTCGGCGACCGTCTCCCGCCGGCCGAGGTAGGCGGAGCAGAGGACGGTGATGGTGGCCGCGCCGCCGAGCAGCTCGTGGGCGAGGGTGGCGACGTCGAGCGGCACCAGCTCCAGCGTCGCCTCCGGCCGCTCCGGGTAGCGCACCGCCCACTCGCGATCGTCGCCGTCCGCGAACACGCGGAGGCGCGCCAGCGCCGATTCCAGGGCGTCGCGCTGGAAGAGGAGCTCCTGCTCCGCGCGGGAGGGCGGCATCGTGAGGACCTCGTCGTCGTCCGTCCGCGCGGGCCGCACGGCCTCGAGCAGTTGCTCCACGTCCGTGAGTTGTGCACGTAGCCGGTCAGCGTGCGCCTCCAGCAACGGGCGGTATTCGTCCGCGCAGCCGAGCCGCGGCAATGGGCCTCCGAAGAATTGCTTCATCACGTCCGCCGGAAAGGCCACCGTGAGCACGCTCACGAGCTGTCCTTCCAGACCGTGGGCTTCGTCGATCACGAGGAGACGCCGGCGAGGAAGCTGCTCGCCTTGCCACTGGCGGAGGGTCAGAAAGTACGCCGTGTTCGAGCAGAAGATCGGCCCCGCCAATGCCGCCGCCTTGGCACGCGCATATGGGCACTGACAGATCGCGCCGCGCCGGCGGCGACAGACGCCATGGGAGGTCGTCACTCGCTCCCCGCCGTACCGCTCGCACAGATAGTTGTCGCGACCCTTCACGATCTGGAGGTCGGCGCCGAAATCGCGCTCGTACTGGTCTTGAAGCAGCTTCTGCGAGGTGAGGAGATAGGCGTCGCCGCTCCAGCGCGCGAGCGTGACCGCGATGTGACTCTTTCCCACCCCCGGCGGCGCCTCGACAAGGAAGATGCGCGGGAACGAAGGATCGTCCTCCGCTTCGTCGATGGCGTCGGCGAGGTCGGCGAGCACGCGGGCCTGTTCCGGCCGCGGGCGGAACGGCGGGGGGAAGTGCGCCATCAGATTCGTGTGCGGCACGCTACACTGTAACCATGGAAGTGCGCTGCCGCACGTGTGGAACGATCAACCGGATACCGGCCGAGCGCGCGGGAGAGCGGGCGCGTTGCGGAAAGTGCAAGGCTCCGCTCGTCACCGCCACGGGAGCTCCCGGCGGGGCGCCCGTGATGGTGACCGACGGCGACTTCGAGTCGACCGTGCTCGGCGCGTCCGCGCCCGTCCTGGTCGATTGCTGGGCCGACTGGTGCGGGCCCTGCCACATGCTGGCGCCCACCATCGACGCTCTCGCGCGGGACTACGCGGGTCGGGTCGTGATCGCCAAGCTGGACGTCGACGCCAATCCGCGCACCGCCGAGACGTTCGAGATCCGCGGCATTCCCACGTTGCTGCTGTTCCAGAACGGCCGACTCGTCGACCGGCTCGTGGGCGTGCAGCCCCGCGCCGCCATCGATGCGAGGCTGCGCGCGCTCCTTCCCGCCGCCTGATCCACGACATCCCCATCCCCGCGGGGTGTGCGGGAGAGGCGACCCTCACCGTATCATGCTCTCTATGAACGCTCGGGATGCCCGGCCTCTCCTCGAGTTCTCGGCGGGAGGCCTCGTGTTCGACGAGGAGGGACGGGTCCTGCTCATCCGGGCGCGTGACCTGCGCAACCAGCCCGTGTGGACGCTGCCCAAGGGGACCCTCACGAAGGGAGAGACCAGCGCCGACGCGGCGCTCCGCGAGGTGCGCGAGGAGACCGGGTATCGTTGCGAGCTGGTTCGCGAACTACAGGTGGTGACGTACTGGTTTCAGCGCGACGGGCGGCGCATCAAGAAAACCGTGCGGTGGTTTCTCATGCGTCCGCTCGAGAAGGTCAGCGAGCACGACTCCGAGGTCGACGAGGTGGCGTGGGTCACGCGCGGGGAGGCCGAGAGCCGCCTGCGCTACGAGTCCGATCGGCGTCTTCTCGCCTCCGTCGGGTAATCATCGACGGCGGTTCCCGTGCGCTCCGAACCGCGGTCAGGGCGCGGGAAACAGCCGATCGCCGTTCCGGTACGCGATCTGCTCCGCCACGTCCCGCGGGAGCTGCGCCAGCCAGCCTTGGATCTGCTCCATCCCTTCGCGCAGCGTCTCCCACCGCGACGTGATCCACGTGTCGGTCCCCACCATGAACCGATCGGGGTGGCGGAGAAAGACCGTGCGCCAGGCGGGATCGAGCGTGCCGCCGGGGGCGACGTCGGTGCGGATCGCCAGCTCGACCCAGAGGGTGGGGAAGCGATCGATGAGCTTGCCCACCGTCTCCGCCGACGCCGACATTCCCGCGTGGGCCCACAGAATTCGAGTCGACGGATAGAGCGTGAGCATGCGCTCGACGGCGACGTCGTCCACGTGAGCATGGAGGAAGAGATTGCGCGCGCGGGCGAGGTCCGCGAAGCGACGGACGACGGGGGCGTCGGCGTCTCCCGCCGACAGGTGGAACTCGCCGATGCCGCGGTAGATCCCGCGCGTCAGCCGCTGCTCGACGTAGGTGGCGACGGCGGCGTCGCGCGTCCACGTCGACATGTCCTCTCGCGTGCGATAGGGGCGGAGGAACGGAACGATGCCGGCGGGCGCCTTGTCGTAGAGCTTGAGGGTGCCGTCGTCGGGCGTGCTGGAGACGATCGCGCGCCGAACACCCGCCTGGGCCAGGATCGAGAGCGCGCGTTCCGGGGTATAGGCGTCCCAGTCCGGTCGGCTGAAGTGAATGTGCGCGTCGAAGATCGGAAATACCTGCGCCCCCGCCGGGCTCGGCGAAAGGAGCAGCACCAAGACGAGCGCGAGGGCGAGCCGGCATCCGAGCGTCATGGCGCGATACTACCTCGATTCGTGCCGACCGCGTGGCCAGTCGTGGTCAGCCACGGCGAACCGGGTCGGGCCGACGCTACCCGAGTCGCTTTAAGACACCCCGGCAGCGCTCCAGGAGGGGGCGCATCCCCAGCTCCTCGGCGATGTCCTCGGCGGCGTCCGCCGCCTCCACGGCGGCCGCGCGGTCGCCCCGCCGCGCGCAGAGCGCGGCCAAGCTCAAGCGCGCCCAGCCCTCGTAGCCGCGTTCCTGCTGGCGCTCGGCATAGTCGAGAGCGCGTTCCAGCGCGGCGCCGGCCTCGTCCAGATCACCGAGCGCGAGGTGCGCGTCCGCCACGATCGTGAGCTTTATCGTTCGGGCCACGCTCACCGACGCCTTTTCCTGGAGGTCGATCGCTTCCTGCGCGGCGGCGAGCGCCTCCGATGGGCGTCCCGCGACGACGTAGGCGTGCCCGAGGTGGCGCAGGGCATTGATGAGCTGACCGACGAAGTTCTTTTCCCGGCATGTCGCCGCCGCCGCCTCGAGGATCCCGATGGCTTCGTCGGCGCGCCCGGCGGCGCCAAGAATGTGGCCGCGCGCCTGGGCCAGCAGCATCTGGCTATAGAGGTGCTGAGCGCTGTCCGCCACGTGCTGACCGCGCTCGATGAAGTCGAGCGCACCCGCCTCATCACCGAGCTCGGTCAGGCATTCGGCGGCGTCGACGCACGCGCCGCAGTACGGCAGGCCCGACAAACCGAAACGCTGGGTCGCTCGCGGACCTTCCAGGAGCGACATGATCTCCTGCGAGCGTTGGAGACCCTCGGCATAGCGGCCCGTCGCGACGAGCGCGTGCGCGAGGTAGAGAAGGCCCGTCACCCGCAGGCCGACGTCGTCTTTGGCGGCCGCGCGGGCGAGGCAGGCGTCAGCGTACTCGAAGGCGCGTTGCTGATCGCCCTTGGCCCAGTAGTACTGGACGAGGAACGCATAGATGGTATCCAGCCGGTCGGTGACCTCGTGGCGGGTAGCGAGCTCCTCGGCCTCCTTGAGGATCCCGTATAACTCCTCCGGCTGGCCGCCGCGCCACAGGGGGGCTCGCATGGCAAGACGGATGTCGATGCCTGCGCGCGCCGTCTCGACGGTAGCCGGAATGCGCCGGAGTGCGGCGAGCGCGGTTCGATAGAATTCGACGGCGCGGTCATCGACGCATAGCGACGCCGCCCGCTCCGCCGCTTCCCGCGCATAGCGCACGACCTTGCTCCACTGCTCGCCCCGCGTGAAGTGATGCACGAGCTCTTCCGCGCGCTCCTCGAGGCGCCCGGCGTGAGCGTCTTCGAGGGCGGCGCCGATGAGGCTGTGGAGCCGGCGCCGCTCCGACTGAAGGAGCGACTCGTAGGCGACGTCCTGCGTGAGGGCGTGCCGAAACACGTATTCGCGATCGCCGAAGGCCGCCTTCTCGTAAATGAGCTCGATGCGCTGGAGTTCGGTGAGCGATTGCTCGAGCTGGCTTTGCACGTCGGAGACGCGACGCAGGAGCCCAAGCGCGAACTCCCGTCCGATGACGGAGGCGGTCTGCACCGTGCGCTTCTGTGCCTCCGCGAGGCGGTCGATGCGGGCGGCGATGACGTCCTGCACGGTGTCGGGCACGGTCACGGTGGCGCTGTCGCCAGCGACGAGCCGCCCGCCCTCGACGCGGACGGCTCCGGTGGCGACGAGCGTGCGTCCGATCTCCTCCAGGAAGAAGGGATTGCCTTCGGCCTTGGCCGCGACGATCGCGCACAGATCCCGTGGCACGTCGTCGACGCCGAGACTGGCGCGGACGATGCGCTCGGCATCGTCTTCCGCCACGGGCTGGAGCGAAATCCGCCAGTAGTACGTGCGGTCGCCGAGGGGCGGAACGTACAAGGGGCGGTAGGTGATGACGAGCAGGACCCGCATTCCGGGCAAGCTCGCGGTGAGCGATTTCAGGAAATCCTCGGAGGCGCTGTCGATCCAGTGCGCGTCCTCCACCACCAATACCACCGGGCGGCGGCGGCTGCCGAGAGCCGTGACCCGCTGGAGCGCGGCGACGATATGGGCGCGGCGCTGCGTCGGATCCATGGCGGCCACGCTGCCGTCCCCAGGGTCGACGGCGAGGAGATAACGGAGGTACGGCGCCGCCGCGGACTTCTCTGCTTCGAGGAATTCGACGCCCTGCTCGATCTTGGCGATGATGTCCGCGTCGCCATCGCGGTCACCGATCCCGAAGTTCATCTTCAGCATGTCGATGATGGGAAGGAAGGGCGTGGCGGCGCCGAAGGACACGCACGCGCCTTCCACCCACGTCACCGACGACCGGCATCGCGCGCGAAATTCCAGGAGCAGGCGTGACTTCCCGATGCCGGCGTCGCCCATGATGAAGACCGCCTGGCCACGGCCCGATCGGGCGGCGGCGAGGGCGCGATCCAGCGTCGCGAGGGCGTCGTCGCGGCCAACGAACGGCGAGAGCCCGCGGGCGACGCGCGCGGCGAAGGGCGACACCGCCGGCCGGGCGCGCACCACCTCGAAGGCAGCCACCGATTCTTGGCGGTTCTTCACGGTCACGGTGCCGAGGGGGCGTAGCTCCACGTAGGGCGCGATGAGGCGCTCGGTCGCCGCCGCCACGACGATCTGACCTGGTTCGGCGAGAGCCTGCATGCGCGCGGCGAGGTTGGTGGTGTCGCCGACGGCGGTGTAGTCCATGCGGAGGTTGTCGCCAATGGCGCCCACCACCACGAGCCCGGTGTTGAGACCCATGCGCACGCGAAAGTCGATGCCCCGCGTCCGGTGCAGCTCGTCGCGGTAGCGCGCGAGGGCGGCCTGCATGCCGAGGGCGGCGAGGGCAGCGCGGCGAGGGTGATCTTCGTAGGCGAGAGGCGCCCCGAAGAGCGCCATCAGGCCGTCGCCGAGGAACTGGTTCACGGTGCCCTCGTAGCGATGGACTTCCGCCAGCATCAGCTCGAAGGCGGCGTTGATGATGCCGTGAACGTCCTCAGGATCGATGCGCTCCGAGAGCGCCGTGAACCCGGACACGTCGGCGAAGAGGACCGTCACCTGCTTGCGCTCACCGGCGAGGGCGCTGCGATCTTTCAGGATGCGTTCCGCGAGGTGGGCGGGCGTGTAAGCCTGCGGAGAGGCGAAGCGTTCGCCGGCGGTGGGCCCGGCGCCGGCGGCGCGCGCCGATGGCTCGGCCAGCCGCGCTCCGCAATCACCGCAGAACTTCTTGTCCGACGGCACGCTCGCGCCGCAGGCAGGGCAGGTCACGTCGAGTCGCGTCCCGCATTCCTCGCAGAATTTCACCCCGGCGCGGTTCGCCGTCCCGCACGCGCCGCACTGCATCGCGGTCGCTCTAGGCGGCGGTCAGCGCACTCGTGCAGTGGGGGCAGCGAGTGGCGTTGATCGGGATCGCCGTCGCGCAGTAGGCGCAGTCCTTGGTCGTCGCCGCCGCCGGGCGGCGCAGCCGATTCACGGCCTTTACCACGAAGAACAACGCGAGCGCGACGAGGATGAAGTTGATGATCGTGTTGAGGAAGAGCCCGTAGTTGATGGTGGCGGCGCCCGCGTCCTTGGCCGCCTTCAGCGACGGATAGGAGCGGCCGTCGAGCGCGACGAAGAGGTCCGTGAAGTCGACGCCGCCCACGAGCTTGCCGATCGGCGGCATGAGGACGTCCTTGACGAGCGAGCCCACCACGGCGCCGAAGGCGACCCCCAGCACCACCGCCACGGCGAGGTCGATCATGTTCCCCCGTACCGCGAACTCCCTGAATTCTTTCAGCACGGCGGGCCTCCTAGGGAACGGGTGTGCCGCGAGTTGTGGCAGTATACCTCCCATTCCGCGACCGGAACCGAGGAGGCGACGAGCATGAACTACCGTCCCGTGGAAGGCTGGGGTCGGCTGCCCGATGGCTGGTCATTCGTGGAAGCGACGAGCGTGGCCGTGGACGCGAGCGACAACGTCTACGTGTTCAACCGCGGCGCGCATCCCGTTATCGTCTTCGATCGCGACGGGGTGTTCCTCCGCTCGTGGGGCGAGGGTGTCTTCCGGCGGCCGCACGGCATCACCATCGGACCCGACGGGTCCCTCTGGCTCACCGACGACATGCACCACACGATCAGACAGTTCACGCCGGAAGGAAAGCTGCTGCTGACGATCGGCGATCCCGACCAGCCGTCCACGCTGCACGGCGGCAAGCCGTTCCATCGCCCGACGCACGTGGCGCTCTGCCCTCGCAACGGCGACGTCTACGTCTCGGATGGCTACGGCAACTCGCGCGTGCACAAGTTCGATCCGCGCGGACGGCACCTCTTCTCGTGGGGCGAGCCGGGCACGGATCCCGGATGCTTCAACATCCCCCACAACATCGCCACCGACGCCGAGGGCCTCGTCTACGTGGCCGACCGCGAGAACCACCGCGTGCAGATCTTCGACGGCCGGGGAGAATACCTGGCGCAGTGGAACAACCTCCATCGGCCGTGCGGGCTCACGGCCGGACGCCGGGGCGATCTCTTCTACGTGGGCGAGCTGCCCACGCACCTCCCCGTGAATGCGCAGGTCCCGAACCTCGGGGCGCGCGTCAGCATCCTGTCCCTGAAGGGTGAGCTGGTAGGGCGGGTGGGCGGCCGGTTCGCGGGAGAGAAGCCGGGCGAGTTCGTGGCGCCCCACGGATGCGCGGTGGATTCCCGCGGCGATCTCTACGTGGCCGAGGTGTCGTGGACGACGGTGGGCAGCAAGGAGAAGCCGCCGCGGGAGATTCGGTCGCTCCAGAAGCTCGCCCGCGCATGAGCGGGATCGTCGACGACCTGCTCGAGGCCATGAGCCGGTCGGCGGCGCACCGTTATGGGGGCGAAGCGGTGTCCGAGCTAGACCACGCGCTCCAGTGTGCGGAGCTGGCGGCCACGGGCGGCGCCGACGAGGAGCTCGTGCTCGCGTGCCTGCTCCACGACGTCGGGCGCTACTTCGTCGATCAGTCGCTCGTGGCGGACACGACGGAAGCGATCGTCGTCTCCGGTCAGCGCGGGCACCATGCGGTCGGGCGCGACGTCATCGCGCCCTGGGTGCCGCCGCGCGTGGCGTGGTGCGTGGGCGCGCACGCCGACGCCAAGCGGTATCTGTGCGCGATCGAGCCCGCGTACTACGAGCGGCTGTCCGCCGTCTCCCGCCGCACGCTCGTGCTGCAGGGCGGGGTGATGTCGGCGGCGGAGACCGAGACATTCGTCGGCGAGCCGTGGGCGGCGGACGCGGTCGCGCTGCGGCGCTGGGACGACGAGGCCAAGGTGGCGGGAAAGCCGACGCCGGGCCTCGCCGCGTGGGAACCCCTCATGCGACGTTACTTTGCCGCCACGCCTCGCCACCCCCGATGAGCGGTGAATCGGCGCTCGACGCCAAGACCGTGGGAGAGCGGCTGCGCGCGCTCCCGGGCTGGACCCGAAGCGGCGACGCCATCACGCGCACGTACACTTTCGCCGACTTCAAGACGGCCATGATCTTCGTCAACGGCGTGGCCGCGCTTGCCGAGCGCGCGGAGCACCATCCCGACATCACCGTTCGCTACAAGGTCGTGACGCTCTCGCTCTGGACTCACTCCGCGGGTGGCATCACCGGCAAGGACATCGACCTCGCTCGCGCCATCGACGAGACCTTTCCCGCGCCCGCGCGCTGAGGCTCGTCCGCCCGTTACGGCTCGCCGAGCGCCCGCTCCGCGAGCGGAAGGGGGAGGGCGCCGGTGGCGGCGAGGCGGTCGTGGAATTCGCGCAGGGCCGCCGTTCCCGCTCGCGGCGTGCGCGCGAGATAGCGGTCGCGCATGGCGAGGATCTCGAGGCAACCCGTGAGATAGGCGGACGCCTGGGTCGGCCACGCGCAGTAGCGCGTCACCTCCGCCTTCGCCGTCGGCGTCGGTAAGTTCGCCTTCTCCTCCATGAACGTCACGGCCTCCGCGTGCGTCATCTCCCCTATGTGGAGGCTCGTGTCCACCACGATGCGGGCGGCACGGAAGATCGTCGCCTCGTGCTGCGCGAGCTCGTGGCGCCAGTCCGTGAAGAAGCCCTGCTCGCGCATCATCTGCTCGGCGTAGAGCGCCCATCCCTCGCTGAAGTACGGCGTGCGGAAGACCCGGCGCAGCGCGCTCGCATGCTGGTTCGCGGTGACGAGGTGCCAGTGATGGCCGGGGTACGCCTCGTGGACGGCGGTGGTGGGAATGCCGGCATAGCTGTTGGCCTCCAGCCGGCGCTGGACCTCCTCCGCGGGGACGCCGTCGGGCGGGAAGGGCACGAAGAAGTGCCCCTGGCGCGACGTCGAAAACGCGGGCGGGCTCGCGTAGGAGGCGACGGCGAGGGCGGGCCGCTGGAAGACGGGTGACGGCTCCACGCGGCACTCCTCGCCCGCGGGGAGCGAGACGAGGCCGCGCTCGAGCAGGAACGAGCGCGCCCGCGTCGTCCACTCCGCGTAGGCGTCGCGCATCGTCTCCGGCGTGGGCGGATGATCGAGGTTCAGGCGCGCGAGCACGGCCGGCCAGTCGTCGCCGGCGCCCGCCGTCCGCGCGCACCGCCGCAGCTCGCCGGCGATCCGCTCGTACTCGCGCCGCCCGCGCTCGCGGAGCGCGCGCGCATCGACGGTGAGGAGCTCCTTCTCCCGGAGGAGCGCGGTGTAGCGACGCTCGCCGATCGCCCACTCGCCGCGCGCCCGCGGCGCCAGCGACTCCAGAAAGATCGCGAAGTCGTCGAAGGCGCTCGCCGCCACCGCGCCCGCCGCTGCCACCTCCGCTCGCCGTCCGGCGTCCGTCACTTCCCGCGCCACCAGATCACGCGCGTAGCGCGCACCGGCCCGCGCCTGTCCGAGCGCGCGGTCGACGAAGATGCGCGGCGTCAGCTCGGGCACGAGGTTGCGGGTGCCCGTCTCGAGGACGGCGGGCGTGCCGCGCAGGCGCGCCACCACGGCCGGGACGAGCTCGGGTTCGGGACGGAGACGGTGAAGGAGAAGCGTGAAGACCGAGCCGAGGGTCACGTTCAGGTACGTGTCGGGCTGACGGCGCCACATCTCCCAGTCGGCGAGGATCTCGCGGCCACGGAGGACCGAGATGACGAGCGCACGATCGATGCGCTCGTCGGGCGTGAGGGCGGCGTCGTCCAGCGCCCGGAAGCCGGCGAGCCAGGCCCCCGTCTTACGGCGCCGGCGAGTGAACGCGCTCTCGGACAGATCGTCGAGGCGACCGTCGTGGGCGGTGAGGCCGAGGTGGCTGGCCACCATCGGCGACTCGTCGAGCTCGTCGTCGAGGAACGACGCCGCGAGAGCCGAGAAGCTCGTGGCGACGCTTACCAGTACCGCATGGCGTCGCGCAGGATGCCTTCCAGCTCCAGCGCGCCCACTGCTCGCGGGGCACCCGCGAGGAGACGCGGTTGCTTGAGCGTGCCGTCGATCAAGGTCGGGACGTCGGCCTCGGCATATCCGATCGCGCTGAGCCCGCTCGGGATCCCGACGTCGCGCATCAATGAGACGAGCGCACGCGGTAGCGCCTCCCGGCGCTCCGCCTCCGTCAGCTCCGCCACCGGCACGCCGAGAAGCTCGGCGGCGCGGAGATGCCGCTCCGGCGCCGTCGCGTACGTGAAGCGAAAGGCGGCCGGCGCGGTGAGGATGACGGACATGCCGTGCGGCACGAGCGGGTGACGCGTCCGATACCCGGCGGGGACGAAATCACGAACGAGGCCCGCGATCGGGTAGGCGACGGCGTGGGGCACGTGCACGCCGGCGTTGCCGAAGCCGATGCCCGCGTAGTTGGCGGCGAGCGCCAGATGCACGCGCGCTTCCAGGTCCATGCCGTTCAGCACGGCGCGGCGGAGGTAGCGTCCGACGTACTCGATCGCCTTCTCGCACCAGATGTCACTGGCGGGATTGGCGCCGATGTACGCGGGCCGGTCCGGAGGATGGTGCTTGGGGCGAGCGTTGTACGGGCGCGTCGTGTACGACTCGATGGCGTGGGTGAGGATGTCCGCGCCCGCCGCCGCCGTCACCTCGGGCGGCGCCGTGAGCGTGTTGAGGGGATCGACGACACCGAGGGCGGGGCGGAGGAGACGGTGCGAGACGCCGGCCTTCACGTTCTGATCGACCACGTGCGTGACGGCGACGGCGGTGGTCTCGCTGCCGGTGCCGGCGGTGGTGGGGACGGCGATCAGCGGCTTCAACGCGCCCGGCACCGGCTTGCCTCTTCCTACCGGTTTGTTGATGTAATCGAGGAGCGGCGCCGGGTAGCAGGTGAGGAGGTTCACCGCCTTGCAGGTATCGAGCGCGCTCCCGCCGCCCACCGCGACCAGGCCATCGAAGTCCTTCGTGCGGGCGTATTCCGCCGCGTCTTCCATGGAGCGATCGGTCGGCTCGACTTCCACTCCGTCGTAGATCTCGGTTTTGATGCCTTCCTCGGCGAGGAGGGCGCGCACCTTGTCCGGCAGACCCAGCTCGGCGACGTTCCGATCGGTGACGAGGAGGACCTTGCCGAGGCCGAGACGGCGCGCGTCGTGGCCGATCTCGTCGGTGGCGCCGAGGCCGAACTTGATCGGTGACATCTCCATCACGAACACGGTCTCGGTGGGCAGCGTGACGCCTTTCATGGACCTCTCCGGAAGGGGATTATATCGCCGCGATGATAGACTCGCGCGCATGACGGAACCGCCCCTGCCGGAAGCGTTTCACGCGCTGTTCGCGGGCCTCGAAGAGCAACGGTTTTCCACCGATTCGCGGTCCGCATTTCACGCCTGCTTCGGCTGCGGCCCCGGCCATCCGGCGGGCCTCCGCGTCCGCTGCTTCAAGAGCGGGGAGGGCGTGCTGTCGCCGATCGTGGTGGCGCGGCAGTACGAGGGACCCCCGGGTGCCGCCCACGGCGGAATCGTAGCCGCCTATCTGGACGAGGTTTTGGCGGGGGCGGTGGTGCGCGGCACGGGCCGCATCGCCGTCACCGGCGAGCTCACCGTGCGCTATCACCGGCCCGTCCCCACGGAGACGCCGGTCCTCGGCGCCGCGCGCGTCGTGAAGGATCACGGCCGCTACGTGGACGCCGAGGGGCGCTTGCAAGAGCTCGGAAGCGAGCGCGTGCTCGCCACCGCCACCGGGCGCTTCGTCTACATCAAGAAGTAGCCGTCAGACGCCGGACAGGAGCGTGAGCGCGGGCGGCGCGGCCGGCGGCGCCGCGCGATACCGGCAGCGCAGCTCGGAACGCTCGAGCACTTCCACGTA
>DASXSB010000097.1:0-19195 GCA_036506275.1 Candidatus Methylomirabilota bacterium
GTCGGGGCGCGGCCGATCGGAGCCGCGCAGCGCGGCGCGCGCGGCCTCCACCGCCATCGAGGTGGTGTCCTCGTCGTACGACGCGACGGCGCGCGTGCCCGAGCCCCCCGCCGTCCCCAGCGCGCCCCCGATCGCTTTCCGCTCCAGGCGCCAGTAGGGGACGTACGCGCCATAACCGACGAGGCCTCGCATGGCCGGCTATCTTACACTTTCGTCACGCCATGAATCGCCCGTCCTGTCAGCTCTGCCGCGCGGAGCGCATCACGCCCTGGTATCACGAGGACGATCTCTGCTGGATCGCGGAGTGCGAGATCTGCGCAGTGCCGATGGTGGTGTGGCGGAAGCACGGCACGGACCCGCCCCCGGGAGAGCTCGCTCACATGCGCGGACAGCTCGAGCGCATCGCCGTCGTCGAGGTCGGTGAGTTCTGGGTGGACGATCACATGCGCAACATCCCCGATCACTGGCACGCGCACGCGCGACCACGCGGCGGATTCTTCGGACGACGACGGGGCTACTGACTAGACGAGAACGGGCGCGGGCTGGAGCGCGGCGAAGGCGGTGCGGGCGAGACGCGGAAGCTCGGGATCGCGGGCGCCCATGATGAGGACGGTGTCGCCCGGACGCGCCTCGCTCTGGATCCAGCGCACGGCGGCGGCGTGATCGGGGACGTAGCCGCAGCGAAAGCGCGGGGGTAGATCACGGGCGAGCATGGCGCTCGTGATGTCCTTGTTGATCGTGCCCCCCGCGTAGAAGATCTCGGAGTAGCAGAAGCGATCGTGCGGGCGGAGGAGCTTCGGCAGGAGCTGCTTCAGTTCCGGCCGCAGGAAGCGCGCGGGACCGAAACCGTGCGGCTGGAAGACCGCCACCAGCCGCTCGCACCCGGCCTGGGCGGTCGTGATGGCGGCGCGGATCTTCTCGCCGTTGTGCGCGTAGTCGTCGATCACGCGGATGCCGCAGGCGGTGGTGCCGACGACCTCGAAGCGACGCGCCACGCCCGGGAAGCGCGCGACGAGCGCTTCCACCGTCGCCGGTCCGATGCCGAGCTCCATGGCCACGAGCGCGGCGGCGGTGGCGTTCTCGAGGTTGTGGAGCCCCGGCTGGGGAACGTCGAGCATGACGTCCCCGCTCGTCAGGTGGAGCACGCCGAAGCCGCGCTCGGGACCGACGCCGATCACCTCGAGCCGGGCCACCGCCGTCGAGGCGTCACCGTAGTTCACGCGCTGCGCGCACTCGAGGACGGCCGCTTCCGGACAACCCGCGTTCCGGAGGAGACGGCCGCACTGTGCGGCGAACGTCTCGAACTGGCGCCGCACGGCATCGACCTCGCCATGATCGCGGCTGATGTTGTGGACGACGCCGATCTCCGGACGATAGCCGGTCAGCGTGCCGTCGGACTCGCACGCCTCCGCGATGACGGGGCCACCGTCAGGACCCGCCATGAAGCAGCCGCCGGGACCGTCGCCCACCAGCGGCGCTCCGCCCAGAACCGTCGCCGGCACACCGGCCTCGCGGAGGAACCACGCGACCATCGCCGTGATCGTGCTCTTGCCGCTCGTGCCCGCGATGGCGACGCCGGGGACGCCGCTGTTGACGACTTCCGCCAGGAGGGCCGGGCGCGGGACCATCTCGAGGCCGAGCTCACGCGCGGCGCGCATCTCGGGGGTGCTCGCCTCCACGGCGGTCGAATGCACGAAGCGGTCGATGCCGCTCAGGAGGGCGCTGCCGTCCTGGGGCTTGATCTCGATGCCGACCGCGCGGAGGCGATCGGCGGCGTCGCGGTTACGGCCTTGATCGAAGGATCGGTCGGAGCCCTGGACGTGATGGCCGCGCGCGCGCATCAGGTACGCAAGCGGATTCATGCCGGCGCCGGCGATTCCGGAGAAGTGATACCGCAGCGGCGAACGCGGACCCATCGACTTTGGGCGTATTGCACCGGGAGTGCCAACCTTCCACCCCGCGGTTTTGCCCGCTTTATGGGAGTTTTCGACGCGATTGAAAAGTTCGGAGGTCGGGTGCGGCGGGGTTCGGGTCAGGCTGTCGCCCCGCCATCGACGTGATGACACGGAACCGGAGACGGCATTGTCAGCATCTTCTACGGTATGCGTCCGTCGTCCAAACGATTCGTTAGGGACACTGCTACAACGCGGCCAGTCGGCGCCGGGCTCGGGCCACCCACGGTGGGAGCCGGCCTCGCGGCGTGCGATACAATTACCCGCGCATGAGCCCGAGCGGTCTGCTGTCCCAGACGACCGACCTCCAGGCGGCTCTCCACGCCCAGCAGCGAGCCTTCCCGTTCCGGTCGGAGCTGAGCCTCGCGCCCCTGGTGGCGTTCTGGACGCGCACGTCGACCGCGGACGGCTCCGCCAAGGCGGCGGTCGCCCGCATCGTGTCCGACGAGGTCCAGAAAGCGCCCGAGCTCCTGGAGACCATCGACGACATCCGCGTGATCGAGCGCCACGCCGAGCTCGTGGACCTCCTGATGACGGCCGTCTTTCCGCCCGCGGAGTGGGAACAGGCGTACGGCGCCGCGTTGGTTCCGTTCAAGCTCCAGGGCTTCTACGCCACGCCGCCCACGCGGCAACTGCTCATGTCGGCGGCCGGACTGGTTCAGGGCCGGGTCAATCTCGACGAGGCGCGTGTGGCGGCGGCGAAGGCGGCGTACGGCTACGCGCTCATCCTGCGTCGGCTGTACGGCATCGAGGTCGACCTCGACTACCCGGTCGTCCTCACCGTTCCCGACCCCGGCACCGGTCTCGACCGTCACTTCCGGCTGCTCTTCGACTGGCAGTTCGTGGACGTCGAGGCCGTCGGCGGCCTACCCGACCTGCCGGAAGAAATCCGTCGGTGCCCGCAAGCGAAGCTCCTCGACCCTGCCTCGCTGCGCGACGCGCTGCCGCCGAGCCGCTTCGTGCTCCGCGGACTGACGGTGCTCAAGGCGGTGGAGGTGACCGACCAGGAAGTGCTGTCGGCGCTCAAGCGCGACCTCATCGACCGGGAGTCGATCGTCTCCAACACGCACTTCCTCGGGCTCCAGCGAGGCCTGCGCACGCTCTTTCGGCGGCCCGACCTTCACCTGGGTCTGGCCGCCATCGACGGCGACCGCGTGCTGCTCCTCAACGAGGGCTCGGGCCACGAGCACGGGTGCATCTTCGCGGACTCCGCGCACCACCGGACGTCCGAGTTCGCGGGATCCATCTTCGACCGCGCGGTGCGGTCCGGTCAGCCGCTGATCGTGGAAGACGTCGCCGACTTGCCGTCGCGGACGCCGATCGAGGACGAAATCCTGAGGATGGGCAAGCGCAACATCGTGTCGGCACCCCTCCACTATCAGGATCGGATCATCGGCACCCTCAACCTGTCCTCGCCCCATCCCGGCGACATCGACGCCACGCACTTGCCCAAGCTCGCCGAGGTCTTGCCGCTCTTCTCCATGGCCGTGCAGCGCAGCATGGAAGAGCTGAACGCCCGCATCCAGACCCAGATGAAGGAGCGGTTCACGGCCATCCATCCCGTCGTGGAGTGGCGGTTCCGGAAGGCCGTGCTCGACACCCTGGAGCAGGAGGGCGACCTGTCCAGCGTGGAGCTGAATCCGATCGTCTTCGAGAACGTGTACCCGCTGTACGCGCTCGCCGACATCCGCGGCTCGTCCACGCAGCGTGAGATCGCCATCCATGACGACCTCCGCATTCAGCTCGGTCTTGCCCGTACCGTCATCGGCGCCGCTCACGAGGCACGCCGCCTCCCCGCGCTCGATCACCTGCTCTACCTGATCGACAAGCAGACGGCCGCCCTCGACGAACACGCCACGGGCGGAGACGAGGACGTCATCACCTTCCTCCGCCACGAGGTGGAGTCGCTGTTCGATCACGTCGCCGACTTCGGCCCCGCCGTGCGCGCGCACGTGGACACGTACCGCGCCTCCCTCGATCCGCGACTGGGCGTGGTGTACCGGCAGCGGCGCATCTTCGAGGAGAGCGTGACGCGGGTGGCGGAGACGATCGGCTCCTACCTCGACCTCGAGGAGCAGGCGGCCCAGACGATCTATCCGCACTACTTCGAGAAGCAGAAGACGGATGGCGTCGATCACCAGCTCTACGTGGGCGGCTCGCTCGTGGAGGGCGGAAACTTCGATCCGCTGTACTTGAAATCGCTCCGCCTGTGGCAGCTCATGGTGGTGTGCGGCATCTCCGCCCGCGCCGATCAGCTCACGGCCACGCTGCCGGTGCCGCTGCGCACGACCCATCTCGTGCTCGTCCAGAACACGCCGCTCTCGATCCACTTCCGCTTCGACGAGAAGCGCTTCGACGTGGCGGGGGCCTACGACGTCCGCTACGAGATCGTGAAGAAGCGGATCGACAAGGCCCTGATCCGCGGCACCAACGAGCGCGTGACCCAGCCCGGCAAGATCGCCATCGTCTACTGCCAGCCCGCGGAGGCGATCGAGTACCGCGGGTACATCGAGTACCTCCAGCACCTCGGCTACGTCGGCCCCCAGGTCGAGGATCTCGACCTCGAAGAGCTGCAAGGCGTGCACGGCCTCCGCGCGCTGCGGGTGACGGTGACGTTGCCCTCGCCGGACTCCCTGGCGCCCCTCGCCGCCCACGCCCTGCCGGCGGCGGACGCCGGCACCGCCTCCGCCGCCTGGCGTTAGTCCCCGCTCCGATGCCGTCGATCGCGGCCGTGGTCTTCGACCTCGGCGGCGTCGTGCTCGATTCGCCTCTGGCCGCCATCGCGCGTTACGAGCGGGAGCACGGCTTGCCCGTGAACGCCATCAATCGCGCCGTGGTGGCGGCGGGCGAGGCCGGCGCGTGGGCGCGCCTGGAGCGCGGCGAGCTCACCGCGGAGACGTTCTGCGCGCCCTTCGAGGCGGATTGCCGCGTGCACGGCGTCGACGTCGACGCGTCCCGGTTGATGGCCGACATCGCCGGCGCCACCGTGCCCCGCCCCATCATGCTGGAGGCCATCCGCCGGCTGCGCGCGCACGGCCTCCGCGTGGGAGCGCTCACGAACAACTGGGTCACCGATCGCGCGCGTCCGTGGGACTCGTTGCGCGATCACTTCCACGCCTTCGTGGAATCGGCGGCGGTCGGAATGCGCAAGCCGGATCCTCGCATCTACCAGCTCGTCTGCCGGCAGCTCGGCGTGGAGCCGCCGCAAGCGGTCTTTCTCGACGACATCGGGAGCAATCTGAAAACGGCCCGGGCGCTCGGCATGACGACCATCAAGGTCGACGAGCCGGAACACGCCCTCCGCGAGCTCGGCGCGCTGCTCGCGCTCGATCTCGTCTGATCGACGCGCCGGTCAGCGGGTGAAGGCGATGAGGGTCACGACGAGATTGTTGGCCGCGTGCAACAGAATCGGCACCCGCACCCCGCCCGTGCGCAGCCGCGCCCAGCAGAGAACGACCGACAAGAGAAACACGATCGCCATGCCGGCGCCGTAGACGAGGTGGAGGACGGCGAAGAGGAGCGACGTCAGGGCCACGCCCGCCACCGTGCCGAGCGCCTGCTGCAGCCGCGGCAGGACGAGGCCCCGGAACAGGAGCTCCTCGCCGATGGGGGCGAGGACGACCGCGATCACGACGAGAACGAGCTTGCCCTCCCATCCCATGGCCACCCCCGCCGTCCAGAGCGGGTGCGCGCCCACTTCCACCGGCCAGAAGGCGGCGAGACCGAGCAACACGAAACGAAGGCGCATCCCGAACGCCACGTAGTAGAACGCGCCCAGCGCGAGCACACGGCCGGACGAGAGACGCGGCGCGCCGGGCTCGGTGAGCTGACCCCCGCGGCTGAGAACCACCACGGCGGCGATCGCAACGATCACCTCGATCAACTGCCCCGCGGCGGCACCGAGCAGAGGCGCGGCCGGCGTGTCGCCACCACGGATGGCGAACAGGACGCGGTCCACGACGGCGTGGGCCACGACCGCGCCCCCCAGCGCGAGCGCGACCCAGCGCCACAGCGGACGTCGCTCCGCGCGCCGGATGCGCAGGAACAGCCACGTGCCGAGCATCACCACGGGGGCGACCACGAACTGCGCCACGGCCAGGATCATCGCGGCGCGGGAGCGGTCGGCGCTGCAGCCGGCGCCGAGCCACGGCGTGAACAGCTCGGCGCCGGACAGGGGCCGTCTCGCTTCGGGCGCCACCGTGATGTCGGCGGTCACCCCGGTGCGGATGATGCGCAGCGTCCGCGGCTCACCGGCGGCGCCGGCATCGATCAGCTCCACCAGACGATCGAAGCGCGGCACCGCCGTTCCGTCCACGGCCACGATCACGTCGCCTTCCCGGAGTCCGCCGCGGTCGGCGGGCGCGCCCGCGAGCACCTTGCAGACGCGCGCGCCACCGTCGGCAGCGTCCACGGCGACGGCGCCCACCCGGAGCTTCGGCGTCGCGGGGACACTGGTGGGCCGTCCCGGCAGCGCCGGGGTCCCCATCCACCACGCGGCGATGAGCCCGATCACGATGCCGGCCACGAGCGTGTCCGCGCACGCGACCGCGAACACGCGCGCCGACCATCGGTGGTCGTCGGGCGACGTGCTGTCTCGCCGCGATCGGAGCGCGAGCCACCATTCGACGGGAAGCGCGATGACGGGGAGGAGGACGAGCGCTAGGCACGCGTGGAAGCGCGAGCGCGCGGCGCCGTGGGTCACCATTGCAGCGGCGGATGTGGCGGGTGCCTCCACTCTTTCGACGATATGCCGGGGGCCCGCGGCCCTCGCACTTTTAAGTGGTCGAAAGCCGGCGCCGATCGCCCTTTCCACGGTCGCTCGACGCCGGACAGGCGACGCGCTACAGTGACGTCATCCGAGACACGGCGGGGGCGAGCATGAGCGGAACGGACGCGGTCCGAGGCCACGCGGTGGTGGTGCAACCGGGCGATGGTCCGTCGTACTGGCAGCCGGTGCCCGCGAACGGTCACGCCGACCCCACCCTCACGCCCGCCAACACCAAGTTCGATGGCCTCTCCATGGGGTACCAGACCATCGCGCCGGGGGGCCGCGTGCGCGAGCACTCCCACGGCGATCAGGTCGAGCTCCAGATCTGCTGGCGCGGGCGCGGCCACGTGGTCGTGGACGGACGCCGCCATCCGCTCGTGCCCGGCACCGCCTGCTTCCTCGGTTACGACGTCAAGCACGAGATCGTGAACGAGAGCGCCGAGGACCTCGTGATGCTGTGGGTGATCACGCCCCCCGGCCTCGAACACTTTTTCGAGGCCATCGGCCGCAAGCGCGACGCCGGGGATCAGGCGCCGGTGCCGTTCGCGCGGCCGACGGACGTGGTCGCCATCGAGCGCGCCATGGGGATGAACGACACGCGCGCCTGAGTTCGAACAGACGCGAGCAATCGGTCGGCATCCCGTTTATCATTCAGACATGGCCCGTGCGAGCGCCCCGAAAACGCAGCGACGGCGCTCGCAGCGACGACGCCCGCCGGCGAAGCGATCCCCCGACCCGGCGCCGCTGACCACCGTCCTGGATCCGTTCGCGCCCGCCGCGGCGCCGCTCGCCTTCGAGCCTCCTCCGGCGGAGGCGCGGGTCTCCGAATCGGCCGCGTTGGAGTCGGTGCCGGCGGACACGACCGTCTCCGAGCCGCCGTTGCCGGACGTCGCCCTCGCCACCCCGGAGCCGCAGCTCGCCGCCCGCGTGTCGCCGCCGGAGCCGGAACGTCCTCGCGCGGCCATGCGACGGGCGATCTTCTTCGACGTCGAGAACACGAGCCGCGTGGAGAACGTGGCGCGCATCCTCGACCACCTCGCCATCGACTGGTCGGGCCGCCGCACGGACTTCATCGCGGTCGGCAACTGGCGTGTGATCGGCGCCGACACCGCCCGTCTTCTCGCGCGCCGCGGGGCTCAGCTCGTGCACAGCGCACCGTCCACGGGGGTTCGCGACTGGAGCGATCTCCGCATCGCCGTGGGCGCCGGCGTGTGGCTGGCGGGAGCGCGGCCCGGCGATCTCATCGAGGTCGTCTCCGACGACCGCGCCTTCGACGCCATCGGCGACGTCGCGGCCGCCCTCGGCATCACGTTCGTTCGCCGTTCGTATGGCGGCTCGCTGGCGGGCATCGCGCCGGCGGCGGTGGCGACGCACCAGGAAGCGCCCGCCGCCCCCCGCGGCGAACGCAGCCGGCGCGGTCGCCGGCGCGGCCGGCGGGGCGGACGGCCCGCCCACGCGCCGTCGCACGCGCCGTCGATGGAACGACAGGCGCCCGAGCGTCCCGACACCGCTCGGGGCGAGCCGCACACCGCACCCCACGACGAGGTCATCGGCGTGGTCCGCGAGCTCGTCGCCCGCTCGGGCGAGCGGTCGGTGCTGATCGACACGCTTGCCAACGCGCTGAAGGCCCGCGGCTTCCGTCGTCCGCCGGGATCACCGCGTCTCATCACTCGTCTGCGACGCATCCGCGAGCTGTCCGTGAGTCCGAACGGCATGATCACGCTCGTGGACGGGAGCGCGCCGCGCCCGGGCGACGCTCATCGCCCGCCGGATGCCCACCGCGACGAGCACCGCGCGCTCGAGAGCCACGAGGAGCCGCATCGCGGCGAGCCCTACAGCGGCGCCCCTCCATCGGCGCCGGTAGCCTGGGAAGAGGACGCCGCCGACGCCGACGAACCCAACGGCAACGTGGCGCTTCCCGCGCCCGCGAACGCGGCGCCGGCCGCGGGCGGCGCTCCCGGCCGGCGACGACGGCGCTCCCGTCGCGGTGGCCGCGGTCGCCGCCGCCACAGCTCCGCGCAGAACGCCCCCAGCGCTTAGTCCGCGCGATTGAAGCGGCTCGCGATATCCGTGCCCATGGACGGCTTCACCCTCGCCGAGCATGCCGAGCTCGCGCGCGAAGCGGAACAGCTCGGCTACCAGGATGCGTGGTCGTACGAAGTCGACGGCGTCGATTGCTTCACGCCCCTCGCCGTGATCGGAAGCGCCACCAACCTCCGCCTCGGGACCGCCATCGCCAACGTCTTCACGCGCGGCCCCGCCACCCTCGCGTCGTCGGCGGCAGGACTGGCCGAGACCGCGCCCGGTCGCTTCTGCTTGGGCATCGGCTCCGGCTCCCAGGTGATCGTGGAGACGTGGAACGGCGGCACCTTCCGCCGCCCTGCCACGCGCGTGCGCGAGACCGCGCAGTTTCTCCGTCGCGCTCTCGCCGGCGAGCGCGTCGTCTTCCGTGGCGAGACGATCACCGTGGACGGATTCCGGCTGAGCCGGGTGCCGTCGCGTCCGGTACCGATCCACGTGGCCGCCTTGCGCCCCGGCATGCTGAGCGTGGCGGGAGAAGTCGGCGACGGCGTGATCCTGAATTGGCTGGCGCCGGAGGACGTCCCCAAGTGCGTGGCGGTGGTGCGGGAAGCGGCCAAGCGCGCCGGGCGCGACCCCGACGCCATCGAGGTGAGCGCGCGGCTCTTCATCCACGTCGATCCGCCGTCGCCGGAGTCGGAGCTGGTGGCGCGCCGCCAGGTCACCGCCTATCTCAACGTGCCCGTCTATCGCGCCTTCCACGAATGGCTGGGCCGGACGAACGAGCTGGCCGCGATGTGGCAGGCGTGGGAGCGCGGCGATCGGAAAGCGTCGCTGGCGGCGGTACCGCCGAGCGTGCTGAACGAGATCATCCTGCGCGGGTCCGCCGACGAGATCCGACGCCGCGTCCGTCGCTACCTGGACGCAGGGCTCGACACCGCGTTCCTCTCGTTCCAGACGAGCGAGAGCGACGCCGGCCGCAAGCGCGACGTGGTGCGGTCCGCCATGCGCGCGCAGGCGCCGTGAACGATCGGGAGGCGATCGAGCTCGAGACGGGACCCGAGCCGCGGGCGACGGTGATCTGGCTGCACGGCCTCGGCGCCGACGGCTACGACTTCGTGCCCGTCGTCGAGGAGCTCGGGCTTCCGGAGACGCTCCACCTTCGCTTCGTGTTCCCGCACGCGCCCATGCAGGCGGTCACGATCAACCAGGGCATGGTCATGCGCGCGTGGTACGACGTCACCGGCGACGTGCGCGATCGCGTCGGCGACGAGCGCGGCGTGCGGGCGTCGCAGGCGCGCATCGAGGCGCTCGTCGACGCCGAGAAGGCGCGCGGCGTCGCCGACGGCGCCATCGTCCTCGCCGGCTTCTCTCAGGGGGGCGCCATCGCGCTCCACACGGGGTTGCGCCACCGCGAACGCCTGGCCGGCATCATGGCCCTCTCCACCTACCTGCCCGTTGCCCACACCCTGGAAGCGGAGGCCGCTGCCGCGAACCGCGACGTGCCGGTATTCATGGCGCACGGCACCTACGACACCGTCATCGCCATCGCGCGCGCGCGCGAGTCACGCGACACCCTCCGCGCCGCCGGCTATCAGGTGGACTGGCGCGAGTACCCAATGGCCCACGCCGTGTCCGCGGAGGAGATCATGGACGTCGCGACCTGGCTGGCGGCGGTGCTGGGCGAACGCTGATCGCCGCGGCGCTTGCTGCGCGGAACCTTGAAGAGCGCGCCGCGTGGGATCACTTCGCGGCGGCGCGAACGGCGGTGCCGCGCGCGGTTACTTGACCGGCGCCTGAATGGCGGCGCCGCGCGCGAGGAGGGCGGCGATCTCCTCCGGTCCGTAGCCGACGTTGCGCAGGATTTCGGTGGTGTGCTCTCCGATCTCGGGCGCCCGACGCGGCGCTGTCTTCTCCACGCCTGCGAAACGGAACGGGCTGTCCACCGTGGAGAGGCCGCTCCCGCGTGGACCCGCGAGGGGGACGAAGATTCCCGCCGCGTGCATCTGCGCGTCGGCGACGACGTCGTCGTGGGTCGAGAGGAATCCGAACGGGAGGTCGTGCTCGGCGAGCCGCGCCTGCCAGTACGCGGCGTCGTGCTCGGCGAAGATCCCATCCAGGATCGCGATCAGCTCGGACGCGTGGCGCCGGCGCGCCTCGGGCGCGGCGAAGCGCGGGTCCTCCAGGAAGTCGGGACGATTCACGGCGCGACAGAACAGGGGCCACAGCTTGCCCGGGTTCACGAACGCAAACTTCAGCGCTCGCCCATCCCGCGTCCGGTAGTACACGCCGGAGAACGTGATCGCGCGCTCGCGCGGAGCTTTTGGATAGAAGCTGGCGCCGCACAGCCGCGCCTGGATGCTGGTGGCGTTGCTCCAGGCGCCGCTGGCGAGAAGCGAAGTCGAGACGTCGGCGCCCACTCCCGTGCGCTCACGCGCGAACAGCGCGAGCATGACGGCGCCGAAGAGCGCCACGCCCGAGGGATGATCGCCGCTCCCGGGGGGAATGCGGCCCAGCGTGCCGTCGACGGACATCAGGCTCGCTTCGAGCCCGGAGCGCGCCCAGTAGACGACGGTGTCGTACGCCGGCTTGTCCGCTTCCGGTCCCGCCTCGCCGAAGCCGCTGGCGCTCGCGTAAACGAGCCGCGGATTGAGAGCCGCGAGGTCCTCGTAGGCGATCCCAAGCCGCCGCCGCGCCGCCGCTCGGAAATTCGTGAGAAAGACGTCAGCGCCGGCGACGAGACGATGGAGGACGGCAAGGCCGTCGCGATCTTTCAGGTCGAGCGCGATGGCCTGCTTCGAGCGATTGTCCAGCAGGAAGCTATATGGAATGTCCGAGTCGGGCAGTCCCGGCAGCTCGTGCATGCGGCGGTTCTCGTCGCCTTCGGGCGGCTCGACCTTGATGACCTCGGCGCCGAAATCGGCCATCATCGCCGCCGCGCACGGGACGAGGATCATGGACGCCGCTTCCACCACACGAATACCGCGCAGGAGCGTCATGAGAGGGGAGGATAGAGGCGCCCGGGCGGTGAGGCAAGCGTGTGACGTTGTCCGTCGGCGTGGCTCCGGTCATCTCACGCGAACGGTGTGGTAGTCGGCACCCGCGTTCCCGGGTCCACCGACAAGGCGTGCCGGGAGCGGCGTGCGCTCGAGCGCAGGGCTCAGCCTGTGGAATCTCAAGTCCGCCAGCCCGTACAGATACCCAGGATTCACCAGCGCGAATGATGGACGGAGATCGACACCGGGAAAGACTACCGTCCCCGGCGCGTCGAGCGACACCACGACCGTCGAACGCGGACCGCCCGCCGCCGGCTGAGCCGAAACGAGCGCGGTCGACCGCGTGACGGTCCCGAGCGAATTGAATGCGGGCGCCAGATCCGCGACGACGCGGCCGGCTCGCTCCGCCGGATCCCAGACAACGATGTGGGCGGGTTGCGCGGGCCCGCGTGCCCCATCTTCCGCGAGAAAAACGAGGCGATCCGCACTCCCGCTACCTCTCGCCCGGCGCGCCTCCTTCAGGCGGGCGGGTTGTGCGAGGACGGTGCCGCGCTGGTTGATGACCGTCAGGCCGTACCGCGTCTGCGCGTCACCGAGTGACGCACCCGGCGGAAACCAATAGTAGACGGCATCGTTCCGCAGCTCCGTGGTCCCGAGCTGAAGCGAGAACAGCTGCCGCTCCGCCAACACGCCACGCAAGTCCGATCGCACCCATCCATCGAGCACAAGCCCGGTCTGGCCTGTACGCACGAGGACTTCGCCCTGGAGCGTCACGGGGAGAAGGTCCGGCGTGATCCGCCGCGGCGGCAGTGCCTGGTAGGTCGGCCCCGCTTCTCCCGGCGTTACTCCCCCCACGAAGGTGTCGCGTTCGATCTTCCACACTCCGGTGGTGGTCGGAGGCACGCCGAAGCTGAAATCCCAGGGAGCAGCCTCCACCGCCACCTCCGACGAAATTGCGATCGTCTCCTCCGCGGTGGAGGCGATTACCGTCCCCTCCCGAAGGTCGACGAGCGCCCACAGCAGAGGATTCACTTCGGCCGGGAAGAACGGGTTCAACGTCACCGCGTCCGCCGGCCGCTCTTCGTGGAGACCCGTAGTCGAGTTCAGACCGATGAACGGAACCTGCACGCCGGGACCGGCCGGCCTGTTCAACGTGACCTGGACGAGGCCGACCAACCGTCCCGTCGAGTCTGCGGTCACCTCCTGCAGGCTCCAGCGATACCGGCGGTCGTCCGGTACCGAGAAGCTGTCGTTGTGGGCGTCGTCCAGCACGATCGCGAAGCGGTCGTCGAACGCGTACGTCCCGGGGTTGACGACCTCCACGGAAAGACCGCCGAGATCGATGCTATCGATGCGATAGACGAACCCGACGCCGTCGGACGGCGTCAGCGTGAAATGCACGGCCTGGCTCACGAGGTGTTGCTGGTACTTCAGCGTCTGCTGGAAGGCAACCGTCGTTGCGAGTGACATGCCGAGCGGGAACACGGCTTCGCTGCGCTGGACGAGCTCGAGCGTTGATCCCGTCGCGGCCGCCACCTCGACCGATCCTGACAGGCGGGGCACGTCGTATACGACGAACCGGTTCGGCTGATTCTGGCCGAATGCGGTGCCGGCTACGAGCTGATTCTCCCCGTCGCCCCAGCGGAGCGTCGGAAACAGCGTCCGCGTAAGCGGCCCCCGCTGATCCCGGAGCGCGAAGACGCCGCGCGGCGTCCGCAGCCTCCACTGATCGCCATCGGCCAACAGCTCTTCGACGCGGACGCCGCCAAAGATCTTCCCGATCACGGCGCCGGAGAAGCCGGCGGCGGGAGCTTCCTCGCCGAGCTTGCCCTCATAGACGGCGACGAAACGTTCGGCTTCCTCGACTGCTTGAAACCTGGCCGAGGCGATGGGCGCACCGGGTTCCGCCGTCAGCGCGACGTTGTCGAGCGCACGGAGCGGCACTCGGCGCCCCCCGACGCCGGCTTCGGCGGACAGGGTGTCTCCGTACAGCGAGAGAGTCCCGCCGTCCAGACGGTCCACGGAGCCGTTCGTCCCCTTGACCTGAAGGATGGAGGGATCGCTGGCGTCAGCGGTGAGGAGCTCGACGTCGAGCCGCCCCCGGAAAAAGTAGTCGAGGAGCGCGCTCCCGTAGGAGATCGCCCGCGGCAGCAGTAGCTCTGCATAGTCGTTATGCACCACGTCGTCGAGCTGAAAGCTGAGCCTCAGGGCCGGACTGGACGGAAGCGTGTCGACGATGAGCCGCGTGAGATACCCGGCGTTCGCGAAATGCTTGATCGTCTCTCCGTCGCGCGTTTTCTCGAGATAGAGGCCGGTGTCGATCCGCTGATCCTCTGCCACCGTTTCGCGCACTACGATGAAGTCCTGTGTGAGCAGCGCCGCCAGATTCGTGCTGGTCTGGCGGGGGTACGGAAAAGCGTAGGGATCGTCGGCCCCCGACGACTCCGAGAAGATGGTGTTCTGGCTCGCGAAGTTCGCATTGGTGTACTCGGCGAGCCCCTGCCCGAGATCGCGGGACGGATTCGTCCCGTCGTACTGATCGAGGTCCCAGAACCGCACGAGCGGCTGCTGCGCGATTCCGACCGGGAGCCGAACCGACTCCGCCGCATCCACGAGTGCCGGCTGCAGGCGGACGAACCGTTCGAAGCTGTTTTCGCACCATCGCGTGAACGCCGCGAGCCGGGGAGCACAGAACTCCAGGTGGGACCTGAAATCGTTGCGAACATGAGCGGGGACGGCGAGATCCTGCACGAGGTGCAGCACGTGCCCGAGGGCGACGAACGTGTCGCCATAAGCCTCGTCCCGCGCCGCCGCGTCCGGCGCCGTGAGCGCTTTCAGGTACGCGGCCCGCGCTGCATCCCAGTCGAACGTGTTCCCGGTCGCCTCGCCGCGGCCGGTGAGTGAGACGTACCGCGTGCCCCAAACGGCATTCGAGACGACGCGCCGTCCACAGACGGCTTCGACCACGGCTCTCAGATCCCCAAGCTGAGCGTCCGAGAAGGGACGCAGAGGGTTGTGGAAGTGATTGCTCGCCCGACAGCCGGGTTCGTCCTCCAGCGTCGAGCCGGTAAGGAGGAGGCCCCCAGCCGCTTCGCGTGTGGACTGTGAGATGAAGGTCGTTTCGATCCCGTTTCCGAAGCCGAGTTCCCTCTTCAGGACGTCGTGCACTCGCGACTGCCGGACACTCGCGTCCGTTAGGAACCGATGTGTTGACCGATCATCAAAAGCCGCGCTGGGCACGACGAGGCACAGGGTCGCGAGGAACACTGGTAACGATGCGATCCCACAGAACGTCCATTTGCTCCCGATCGGATCGTAACCACATCCCTCCCGATATACCGTCATCGCTGCCGCTCCTGTCGAATTGCGTTCCAGAAGTACCGGGTCTCGGTCTTGCTTTCGTAACCCGTGGTCGCCAGGGAAATGAAGCTCGCGTGCTTACTGTGGCTTTGGTCCGCAGGAAAGTGTTCCAGGGGAACTGTGGACGGGATCCGCTCGTTCGGGCGTCGTGCAAACGATGGGAAGACGTAGATGTTGTTCCAGGCGACATAGCCGAATTTGTAGGCAGTGACGCTTTCCTCATCGGCCAGGCCCCGCGGGCGCTTCAGCGCGAAGCGACCGTTCTCGTCGGTCTGCGCCTCCGCCACGCCCACCAGCTCGTGGTGGTGCAATCCCGGAAACCCTGCGATTCGCTGCCAGACGCCGAGCACGGCGACGCCGGCGAGGGGCTGTCCCGTAGCGGCGTCGACGACCCGACCGCGAATCGACGTAGCGCAGCCGAGGCACGCGGCCACACACACGAGCGCGACCCAGGCGCGGTTCCACATCGGGCCCAGGTTCATTGCCGCTGCTCCTGTCGGATGGCGTTCCAGAAGTACGGGGTCTCACGCATCGTCGCGTGACCGAGGACGAGGACCGAGATGAAGCTCCCGTGATCACGGTGGCTCTGGTCCGCGGGAAATCGTTCCAGACGAACCGTGGACGGGATGCGCTGGCTGGGACGTCGTGCGAACGACGGGAAGACGAGGAGGTTGCTCCAGGCGACGTAGCCGAACTTGTAGGCGGTGACGCCTTCTTCATTGGCCTCACCGCGCGGGCGGGGAAGCGTGAACCGGCCGTTCTCATCGGTCTGCGCCTCCGCCACCCCCACGAGCTCATGGTGATGCTGCAGTCCGGGAAGCTCTGGAATTCGTAGCCAGACGCCGAGGACGGCGACGCCCGCAAGGGGCTGGCCCGTATTGGCATCGACAACCCGACCGCGAATCGGCATGGCACAGCCCAGGCAAGCAGCCACGCATACAACGGCGACCCAGGTGCCCTTCCATGACGCGGGGAGTCTCCTCGCGTCTAGAAGCTCTCGATGCTCCACAGCCCGGTTCCGTCCTGAACGAAGTAGACGAAGTACGTGAACGTCATCTGCCGCCCGCCGAAGGTCTCGCGCCGTCGAATCCGATACTTCGCCCGGCTATCGGTCACGTAGATGGCCTCGATGTCTTGCATGTCACGCGCGATCTGCGCCATCTGCGGACGCAGCACGGTGAAGAGCGTACGGTAGCGATCGCGCTGCGACTCCGAAAATTGCACGAGGGCGGCATCGAGATCGTCCCGTGCGAGAGCGGCCTTCATCACGTTCCATTTCGCGACGAGCATCCTGTCGATGCTCACGCGGTCGTGTACCTCGACGACGGCCCGGGCCGTGTGCTGGTTGCCATCTGCATCAGTGATTCGGGCCGTCGGAAAGTACAGTCCCGGCGACGTGTACGTGAATGGTTCGCGCTCGAGGCGCGGGCCCCGGAAGTCGGTGATCCCATCGCCGTTGAAATCAGCCTCCACGCTGAGCGCGGTGATTCCGGCGAACGAGAACGTGACCGTGGCCGGCGCGAGCGCGCTTTGGGGCGTGGCGATGAGCTCGGCGCGCGGCGACGACGCGTCCGCCGCGCTCACCGTGATGGCGTGCGTAGCGGTGGCATTGCCGACCGTGCGCGCCACTGCGGTGAGCACGCTGACTCCGGCCGCGACGGGAACGAGGACCGCGAATTGAGTGCCCTGGAGCGCGGTCGGAAATCCATTCACGGTGACGCCGACCTCCGCCGTTCCGGCCTGCACCGTTCCGCGCACGAGCAGCAAGCCAGACGCGACGGTGGCACCGTCCCCCGGCTCCGTGATACGAACGCCGAGCGACCGCACTGCGAACGTGCGGCTCGCAGCGGTTGCGTCCTCGTTGCCGGCCAGATCGCGGGCCTTCACCGTGAAGGTATGCGGCCCTGCTGCCATGCCCGTGACCGCGGCCGTCGTTGCCGGAGTGAAGGGCGTGAAGGGCCCGTCGTCGATGCGCCAGGCGAAGAGGAGACGATCGGTCGGCGTTACGTTGTCGGAACCCGTGAAGGCAAATGACACGCCCGCCGTGCTGACGTCTCCGGTGGGACCTTCGACGATCTGGGTTTCAGGGTCGGTATTGTCGACCACGATGACACGGGCCGTGCTCATGGTGTTGCCGGCAAGGTCAGTGGCAGTGACGCCAAGCGTGTGCGCGCCGTCGGCTGCCGTCGTCGTGTCCCAGGTGCCGGTGGCCGTGACTGACGGCGCCGGCGGCCGCGGCACGAGGATGACCGGAAACGACTGATTGTCGATCGACGGAGAGAGGCTCGCCACACCGCTGCCGCCGTCCGCAGCCTGAACCTGTACCGGCACCACGCGGCGCACGTGAGCTCCCGCCGCCGGGGCCTGGATGACCATCGACGGCGCGATGCCATCATGGATGATCGTGGTTTCGGTCGGCGCGCTCGTTAGCCCCGCCCCTCCGTGCGTGGTCGCGAATGCCTCGATCGTGTTCGTGGAGTTGAGCGTGAGGGCGATATTCGCCGCGAAGGTGCCGGCCATGCCGGCCACGGCGGTGACGGCGGGAGGGCCGTCGTTCCCGAAGACATCGAGTCTCGCCCCCGGTTCCGTCGTACCGGTTACCGGGATGGAGGGCTGCGTGGTCGCCGCCGGGACGGAGAGCGTTGGAGCCGGCGGTGCCCGGAACCGTAGCACCCGTCCCGACTTGCCGTCCGCGAGGTACAGGTGCCCGTCGTCATCGAAGGCGACGCCCATGGGCTGCTCGAGATTCTGGGCGAAGAGCGTGACGTTGCCGGCTGCTCGAGCTTTGCCGATCGCGCGTTTCGATCTGTCGTCGAGAAGCTGAAGCTCGGTCGTCGTCACGAACAGTGCCCCCAAGCGATCCCAGGCGAGCGCGACGGGCCTTTTGACGCCATCGGCGGGCCCGTACCGCGTCGCCGATCCTGCGCCACCGTCCGCGCGAATCTCGATCCGGAACAGAACGCCGTCCGTCCCCGGTTGATCCAGACGGCCTTGCGTCGCGGCGAACACCGCCGTGTCGTGCACGGCAATGCCTTGAAGGTGGCGGAAGTTGTCGGCGAAGACGGAGAGCTGTCCGGACGTGGTCAGGGCCAGGATGGCCTCGGGCTCGGCGGACTCGTCGTCGGGCTCGGGATCTGTGCCGCGCGTCAGTCGTCGGGCGGCGACATACACCGTGCCGTTTTCGTGGACCGCGAGCCAACGGGGCTGCTTGACGTTGGCGATGACGACCGTACGCGAGCCGTTCGCGTCGATGCGCACGACGCGCCCGGCTCGCTCCTCGGAGACCAGCAGCTGGCCCGTGACATCAAACGCCAGCCCCACCGGACGCTCGAGGGCGCGGGCGACGATGGTCATCGTTCGGTCTGCTGCGATGCGTGTGATGGTGCCGGCGGTCCTGTCCGCGACGTAGACATTCCCGTCGCGGTCCACGGCGATACCGCGCAGGTCGGAAAGGCCACCCGCCCATGTCTCGAAGGGATCCAGCGCCGTGATCGGCTGCTCGGCGGCGACAGACCACGCGGGCAACGCGAGCAGCGCGCACAGGGCAAGCGACGCGCGTACGCACGGCCTTCGGGTGAGCATGCCGATTCAGCGCGGGCAATTCCCGAACCATTCCTCGGCGAGGGAGGAAACCCTCGCGAACGCCCGACCCCACGGCATTTTGATCGTCGCGCAGCTCGCGTGCGTACGCGATGCGTGCACAATGCGCTGGGCACTCACACCGTCCGACGCGCGCGCCACACGCGAAAACGGGAGTTGCCTCGCCTAGCGTTACGGCGCGGTGCACTGAAACAGTATGGGTGCCCCGTGGCCAGGGCACCCGCGACGACAGCGCGGGATCAGGCCGCCTCGACGCGTCGTGCAGTGAAATGCAGCGTGAAGAGCGACGGTGATAGGCCGGTCACTTTGGGACCAGCGCCGCGGCGCCGAGAACCCGGCCGGTGTCCCGGAGTGTCAAGCACCTGAAATCGCGAAGGGTTCGCTGACCGCGAATTACACGTGCCAGCGCGTCTCGATCTCGAGCGGTCGCCACGGGCGCCAGGTCGGCACCGCGCGCGACGGAAAACTTTTCGCTCTTGATAGCCGCCCTCCGAGTTTGT
>DASXSB010000098.1:0-54664 GCA_036506275.1 Candidatus Methylomirabilota bacterium
CTCGAGATGGAGTCCGCCGCCGCCGTGGACGCGGCGCCCGAGGTCGAGCTCACCGCCGAGCTGGCTCCCGAGCTGGAGGTCGAAGCGCCGGTCATCGCCGATGTCGCGCAAGAGAGCGCGGCAACGATCGGCGATACACCGGGCCTCGGTCTCCGCGCTCTCCTCGACGAGATCGGTAGGGCGCCGGTGGCCCCGCCCACGGCTGCGAAGCCAGCGCCCACCGCCCCCGCGACGCAGGCGCCGGCACCCGCCGCGCCCGCGGCGCCAGAGCGGGCTTCCGGGCTCCGCGGCTTGCTCGACGAGATCGCCAAGGCTCCGTCGGCCCCGGCTCCCGTCGCACCCACCGTGAAGCCGGTCGCTCCGCCCGCGCCGGCCAAGGCGGCTGCCGAGAGCACCGGGTTGCGCGGCCTCGTGAGCGAGATCGAGGCGACTCTGGCGCGGGGAACGACCGCACCGGCGGCGCCGACGCCGCCCACTCCGCCCGTGTGGGCGAAAGTTCCGGCGACACCGCAGCCGATCCCGACTCCGCCGCCGGCGGCGGCGCCGACAGCGGTGGCACCGGCGGCGGTGGTCCCGGCGGCAGCGGCGAAGGATCTCGTGGCGGAGCTGCCGGCGGACTTCGACAACTTGAAGTTCCCCAAGGACGGCGTGCTGACGCGCCAGTGGATGGAGTTCCTCAACCAGATGGCGTCGTCGAAATAGGAAGGGGCCCAGCTATCCTCATGTCCACGCTCTCTCCTCAGGACCAGAACGTCGACCTGTTGCGGGTGCTGGTGGTCGACGACAACGCTCCCATCCTGCGCCTCCTCGTCGCCACGGTGGGAGAGACGGGGTGCGTGGTTTCGCAGGCGGCGACGGCCGAGCAAGCGCTCGCGCTCATGTCGGACCAGCCCTTCGATCTCATCATCTCCGACATCAAGATGCCGGGCCTGAGCGGGCTCGACCTCCTCCGCGCCGTCAAGGGAAAGCAGCCCGGCATCCCGGTCGTCCTCATCACCGGAGCGCCCTCCGTCAGCTCGGCGATCTTCGGCCTCCGGCACGGCGCCTACGACTACTTGCCGAAGCCGTTCGCGGCGCGGGACATCGAACACCTGATCCAGCGCGTGCGCGAAGACCGCCGCAAGAATCAGGGCGTCTTCACGCAGCCGGCGGGCGTCACGGAAGAGATGGCGCGGCGCGAGTTCGGTGTCGAAGTCCTGTCCCGGATCGGTGAGCTGGCGCTCCGGGGTCTGGAGCCGGCACAGTTCATGGAGATGGTGCTCGACTACACGGTGCAGAGTCTCCCCAGCGACGCCGCCCTCCTGCTCATGCGCGACGAGGAGGGGGGCTACAAGGCCAACCACAAGGGGCATCCCGTCCTCATCAACCATCTCCTCGGCCGCGTCCAGTCCTCGTTCGAGGAGCTCACGGCGATGGGCGCGCAGGAGACCGTGACCATCAGCGCGCAGGGCCAGCCCATCGACGCCATCGCGGCCATGATTCCGGGAGTGGGGAAATCGATGGGGATGATTTGCCTCGCTCGCGACACGCGCACGGGGTCGTTCCTACCCGACGAGAAGAATCTCCTTCTCGGCTATGCGCGCACGGGGGCGGTGGCCCTGCAGAAGATCATGCTGCGGGAGAATATCGAAAAGAACGTCATCGACACCATCGCCGCCTTCGTCAATGCGATCGAGTCGAAGGACTTCTATCTCAAGGGGCACTCCGCCCGCGTTTCCCTCTATGCGCGCGAGATCGCGGGCGCCATGAACATGGCGGACGAGCAGACCTTGGTCATCTGTCGCGGCGCCCTCCTGCACGACCTCGGCAAGCTCGTGATCCTCGATTCGCTGCTCCAGAAGCCGGACCGGCTCACGGACGAGGAGTACGCGATGGTGCGGAGCCACACCGTCGTCGGCGACAAGATCCTCAAGCCGCTCCGCTTCCTCGCCCGCGAAGCCCAGGCCGTGCGCAGCCATCACGAGCGGTACGACGGCAGCGGCTATCCGGATGGCCTCAAGGGGGAGGACATTCCGCTGGTGGCGCGGGTGGTGACGGTGGCGGACGCCTTCGATGCGATGACGTCGAACCGCCCCTACCGAGCCGCGCTCCCGATCGAGCAGGGCCGAGAAGAAATCGCGCGCAGGCGGCACACGCAGTTCGATCCGGTGGCGAGCGACGCGTTCGCCACCATTCCGCTGGAGCGTCTGATCGAGATCAGCCGGTTCCAGAACGCGTCGCCGCCGCCACCGGTGCCGCCCCAGTGAGCCAGCCCAAGAAGAAGATCCTGATCGTCGACGACGCGGGACCGGTGGTCGTCCTCTGCGTCAACGTCCTCCAGGCGCTCGGATACGCCGTACGGGGTGTGAACTCGGGGGACGCCGCGATCCAGATCCTCCGGCAAGAGAGCTTCGACCTCATCGTCCTCGACTACAAGATGCCGGGGATGACGGGATTCGACGTCTTTCGGGAAGCGCGCGCGCTCCATCCGAACGTCGCCGTCGTGATGGTGACCGGACACGGGACGCCCGCCATTATGGAAGAAGCGATCCGGATGGGAGTCACCTCGATCTTGCTCAAGCCGTTCACGTCCGACGAGCTTCGGGCCGCGGTCGGCAAAGCGCTCGCGGCCTCCTCGACCACCTCCTGAAACGACGCGCACACGCGCCGGCACTGACAGCGCGGAGGGCGACAACACTGCGATGAGACGCACCAACGCGACGGACCACGCCCTGCCCGAACACCGCGTACATGATCACCACCACGACGACGCCGGGGGCGGGCGCCTCACCGGCATCGCGTCGGTGACCGGCGCCGTGCGCTGGGGTCTCGATCGGATGCTCTCGATCGGCTATGGCGTCGTCTACGATTACATCTTCGAGCGGTTCGAGCCCTACTGCGAGCTCCAGCGCGAAGTCCTGGAGCTCGTGTGCGCCGCCGCCGGGGATCCCGCCCACCGCCGGTCCGTGCACGTCGCCGACATCGCGTGCGGGCCCGGCAACTTCACGGTGCTCCTCGCCGAAGCCGGCTTCTCGGTGGTCGGCGTCGATCCCTACGACGGCCTCGTCGAGCTCGCGCGCGAGAAGCGGCGGGCCAAGCACCTCTCCAACCTCGCCTTCCGTCACGGCGATCTCGGGGGCGGCAATACGTTCCGGGACGCCACCTTCGAGCAAATCGTCAACGTCCACTCCCTGTACGTGCATCCCGCGCCGCAGCAGTTGCTGCGAGAGGCCTATCGGATCCTGAAGCCCGGCGGTCATGCCATCTTCGTCAACCACACCCGGCAGGCGGCGCCGTGGTCCACCTTTCGCGAGGTGCGCCACCGCAACGGGGTGGCGGCGGCGCTGGCGGCGCTCCTCTGGTTGCTCCCGAATACGATCTTCGAGATGGCGCGCAAGCGTGTGGGTCCGCACTACTGGGGTGAGGAGGAGTTTTCCGCGAACCTCCGCGCCGCCGGCTTCACCGTGCTCGAGATGCGGCGAACGTTCTTGAACGGAGCGAGCGTGCTCGTCTGGGCCCGCAAGGACAGCGAGGAGTAGATGGCGCGAAAGCTCGCGTCCTGTCCCACCCCCACCGCGGTCCTTGGCGCCAAGGTCGAAGGGCGGCCCGACCCTCCCTTGCCGAGACAGACCGCGGTCGAGCGCATCATCGCGGTGAGCTACGGCTGGACGTATGACGCGATCGTGCGGCGGTTCCCGCCCTACACGGCGCTTCTCGACGAGGTCGCCGGCCTCGTCGCCCGTTCGTCGAAGGCGGCGCCGAGCCGCCCCCACACCAAGGTCCTCGACGTGTCGTGCGGTATCGGAACCGTCGCCAGGCGGCTCGCCCGCGACGGATATTCCGTCGTCGGCGCCGACGCCGTGAAGCACCTGGTGACGGTGGCGCGCGAGACGGTGACGGCGCCGGCGCCCGGTCGGGTGACGTTTCATCATGCCGACGTGGCGAAGGACGCCGTGCCGGGCGCGGGCTCTTTCGACGTGCTCGTGAGCATGCACACGCTCTACTGGCATCCCGATCCCGCCGCCTTCCTCGACGGGTGCCGTCGCGCGCTGCGGCCGGGCGGGCACGCGATCTTCCTGACATACGCGCGCCCCGCTCACGTCCTGCCGACGTTTCGCGCCGTGCGTGCGCACGAGGGAACGGGGGCGGCCCTGCGGGCGCTGCGCTGGCTCGTCCCCACCGCGCTGTTCGAACGCTTCCGGGAGTGCGACCATCGCTACCTGACCCGCGAGGAGTTTCATGGTCATCTCCGCGCGGCCGGCTTCGAGGTGCTGGAGTCGCGCGCGACGTTCCTGGACGGCATCAGCCTTCTCGCATGGGCACGCCACGGCGCCGCCGCTGCCGTCGCGCCCCGCACGTCGTAGACGCGCTTCCGCCTGGTCATTCCGTCGCCGGCGACACGAGGCGGTGTCAAGGAATCACCCGCGTCCCCGCTCCCTGGCGCCGTCCCCGCCTCCGGATGCGGCAATAGTTCCAGGTACTTGGCGCAACAGGGAGGTTTGGTACTGGCCTTGCTTGGATGTCTCCCGTCGTCGCGTCGGTACGAGCGCGACCTAGGAGGCTCTCGACAATGACCATCACGTGGAAACGGAACGCCGCTATCGCGGTGCTAGCGTTGTCCGCGATCTTCTTCGTCCCTCGGGTTGTCCTGGCTGCGGATGCCTCGCTCTACGAGCTGACCGAGAACATGAAGATCAACAAGTTCACGAACGGCTCGTATCGTTCCGCGACGTCACAGCTCGCCGGCTGGGCCAACGTCGGTACGCCGCTGTGCCCGAAGGCGCTGGTCGTCCTTCTGAGCCCCGGTGCCACAACGTGCCGCATCAACGCGACCGGCCGCGACAACATCAACACCGGGACCGGTCTCGGCTCATTCTGGGGTACGTACACGGTCGTCGTTCAGGGCGACAATCCCGTCGACGGTCCGGAGTTCGTGGTGTCGACGGGCGCCTTCTTCGGCCAGATGGACTTCTCGCCGGCGCTGGTGAACAGGGTCCCCTACGGGACGGTGAAGGGATATCTCGTCAGCTCGGCCACGGGCACTGCTTCCTTCACGGGAGTGTTCCGGCTGCCGTTCGCCGGGAATTACGCCGGCCCCGAGACCGGAGGCGCCACGTTGCGGCAGGTCTTCTGTCCGCTGACGCCTGATGTCAATGCATTCGCGCCGTACTTCGGCGGCACCGACGTCGCGTACGTGGACACGGCCAGCGATGCACCGAACGGTCGCTGCATCAACGTCCAGCCCACCGAGCTGTCGCTCGGCGAGCCGACGGTGCGGTTCGACATCAGCTTCTGATGCACGTGCGCCCCGGACAGCATGGACAATATCGAGACCCGGAAGAACGAGGACGTCGTCTCCGCGCGCCTGGGCGACCAGGAGAGGGCCGGGCTAACGCGCCTCTGTCTACTGGGTCCGATCACCGCGGCCACGGCGCCGCGGGTCCGGGAGCTGATCCGGGGCTACGCGGAGCGGGGATGTGATCGTCTGCTCCTCGATCTCGAACGTGTCACCGCCGTGGACATGGTCGGGGTGGCAGCGCTGCTCAACGGACAAAAGATCCTCGAGGCGCGGCCGGGCGGGGAGATGGTGCTCCGCATCAACGCCGAAGTGCGCCGCGCCCTCCGGGAGTCTGGAACCGCGATGGTCTTCCGGGTCGCGGACGCAGAGGAATGAATCAGGGCGCGTCCGCGGGGGCCGCCGTCACACCGGCGGCCGGGGGTCCCACGCCTGACGGCGCCGTCATCGCGCGCGGGCGCCGGGTCTATCTGCGGACGCTGGTGCCCGACGATCTCGCGCAAATCGCGGAGTGGGTCGACGATCCGTTCCTGGAGCGGATGGTCGGCAGTGAGTTCCTGCACGCCTTCAAGCACCAGTACGATACGGGGCCGGAGTTCTACGACGCCTGCCTCGCCGATCCCACCCAGGTCGTCCTCGCGATCATGCCGAACCGGCCGCCCGTCCAGACGCTGGGCGTCGTGCGACTTTTCAATATTCACTTGCTGGAAGGATATGCTTTCCTGGAGACGATCATTGCGGACCAGCGCGGCCTTCGGAAGGGGTTCGGCGTTGAAGCTGGCCGTCTGATCTCCTATTATGGCGTCGACGTGTTGGGCCTGCGCCGAATCGAGGCCAAGGTGTACGAGTACAACGTCCTCAGCATCAACTCCCTCCGTCGCAACGGGTTTCACCAGGAGGGCGTGCTGCGCAAGGCGGGCTTCCACGGAGGCCGCTACTGGGACGTGCTCGTCTTCGGGATCCTCCGGGACGAGATCGAGGAGCAGCGGAAAAAGGACAAAATCTACTTCCCCTTCGACGATCCCGAGGGGAACGTGATTGACCCCGCATAATCTCCTTCCTCTCTTCGCGTTCTTCCTGAACGTCTCCCTGGCCGGACTGTCGGTCGTCCGGAACCCGGGGAGCCGCCTCAATCGCGTCTTCGCCTACTTCGCGGCCGGCATGGCCGTGTGGAACTACGGCGTCTTCATGCTCCGCACCACTCCCGACGCGACCACCGCCGTCTTCTGGGAGATCGTGATCCACGCCGCGGTGGTGGTGATTCCGGCGTTCTACTACCACTTCGTCTTGATCTTCCTCGACGCCACCACCCGCCACCGGCCCTCCCTCGTCCTCGCCTACTGCCTGGCCGGTGTCTTCACCGTCATCAACCTCGCGGCGTCCCCCGCGTTCCTCAAGGGGGTGAAGTGGACGTACTGGGGATGGGCGCCCGACGCGGGGCCGCTCTACATGGCGTTCTTCGCGTACTTCCAGGCGTTCATGATCTCGGGCGTGTGGCGCCTCGTGCAGGCGTACCGGCGCATCGATTCGAGCTTCCGGCGCAACCGCGCCACGCTCATCCTGCTCGGCACCACCGTGAGCCTGGCGGGAGCGTTCATCGATTTCGCGCGCTTCATCGTCGCGAGCTTCCTCCCCGCCGCCGACACCGTGTACCCGATGGGGATCCCCGCCAACATGGTGTTCGCGCTCATGCTGGGCACATCGATCGTCCGTTACCGCCTGTTCGCGGTGGACGTGGCCGTGAAGCGCGCCGCCGTGTACGCGGCGCTGGGCGCGGTCATCACGGGCGGGCTCTTCGTCGCCACGCGGGCCCTCGAGCGCTACTTCGACCTCGCCGACATCGACACCATCTGGGTGGTGGTGCCCCTCGGCTTCGCGGTGGCGCTCCTGATGAGTCCGTGGGGCCAGTCGCTGGAAGGGCTCGTGCAGCGGGTGACGTTCAGCAAGCGGCGCGGCTGCTACGAGACGCTGCTCGCCCTCAGCAAGCGGATGGGGTCGATCCTGAACTTCGGCCAGCTCGTGGACACGCTCCTCCACGGCCTCGTGCGCGGCATCCCCGTCACGCACTGCGTGCTCATGATCCACGACGCCGCCACCAACTCCTTCGTCGCCTACCGCGAAGAGACGGCGGTCGAAGATCCCGCACCCATCGCGCCCATCCGCGCCGACAGCCCCATCGTGCAGTGGCTGCTCCGCACCGAGGGCGTGCTCGTCAAGGAGGAAGCGAAGCTCAATCCGAACATCGCCACCTTCTTCGAGACGGCGGAGAACGAGCTCGACGAGGTTCATGCCTCCCTCATCGTGCCGCTCAAGATCGAGAAGAAGCTGAGCGCAATCCTCCTCCTCGGCGAGAAGTTGTCGGGGGAGATCTTCGATGCCCAGGAGCTCGAGGTGCTGTCCGTGCTCGCCAACCAGGCCGCCATCTCCCTCGAGAACGCGCGCCTCTATGAAAACCTCAGCACCTCCAACGTCAAGCTCATGGAGGCGAGCCGCCTGAAGTCGCAGTTCCTGGCTAGCATGTCCCACGAGCTCCGCACGCCGCTCAACTCCATCATCGGATTCTCGAAAGTCCTCTTGAACCGTCTCGACGGCGACCTCACCGAGCGCCAGGAGACGTATTTGAAGTCGGTGCACGCGAGCAGCACGCATCTCCTCCAGCTCATCAACGGCATCCTGGACTTCTCGCGCATCGAGGCGGGCAAGCTGGAGATGCGCCCCGAGAAGGTGGATCTTCAAGATCTCGTCGAGGAGTGCCTGGAGTCCTCGCTGCCGCTGGTGCGGGAGAAGCGATTAAAGGTAGAAAAGGATATGCCGGCGGCGCTCCCTCTCGTCTACGCCGACCGCACCAAGGTGAAGCAGATCCTCCTCAACTTCCTGAGCAACGCCATCAAGTTCACGCCGGCCGGGCGCGTGCTCCTCCAGATCCGCGTGGAGCCGGAGGTGCTGCACGTGAGCGTGTCCGATACCGGAATCGGGATCGCCGACAAGGACCTCCAGCAGCTGTTCCAGCCCTTCCAGCGCCTGGACAGCCCGCTCTCCCAGCACGCGGACGGGACCGGGCTCGGCCTCGCCATCAGCAAGAAGTTCGTGGAGCTCCATCGCGGACGTATCTGGGCCGAAAGCCGTGAAAACCACGGATCGACGTTTCACTTCACGCTGCCGTTGACGCCACCGTCGGCCTGAGGGGGAAGATCCCGACCATGCGGGGAAGAGTGGTGAGACCGGACGGAACGCGACCGAAGATCCTCCACGTCGAGGACAACCGCGAGAACCGGATGCTCGTGCGCGCGATCCTCGAATCGGAGGGTTATATCATCATCGACGCCGAGGATGGGCTGGCCGGCATCGAGGCCGCCATCCGCGAAGAGCCGAGTCTCATCCTTCTCGACGTGAACCTCCCCGGCGTGGACGGCTACGAGGTGGTGGCGATCATCAAGTCCTTCCCGACCTTCGCCACCACGCCCGTCATCGCCGTCACCGCCTACGCGATGGAAGGCGATCGCCAGCGCACGCTCGTGGCCGGCTGCGACGGCTACATCCAGAAGCCGATCGACGTCGACGCCTTCCCCCGCCAGGTGGCGGAGTTCCTTCACGGCAAACGCGAGCACGTGGAGGAGCGCGAGGAGGGTGTCTACCTCCGCGAGCTCAACCAGCGGCTCGTGTACCGCCTCGTGAACCAGGTGGAGGAGCTGAAGCGCCTCAACCAGCATTTCGTCCGCCGCGCGAGCCAGCTCGCGGATCTCCACGGCGCCGTGCAGGACATCACGGCCGAGCTCGGGGTGCAGGCGCTCCTCGAGCGGTTCCTGCCCAACCTCGCGCGCGCCCTCGGCACCACCGCCCTCACCGTCGAGCTCTCGGAGCCGGCGGGTGTCCGGGTCTCGGTGACCGAAGAGACGGCGGCCGCGCGTCCGCGCAGCGTGCTGGCGGGGGCGGGAGTCGAGAGCGAGGACTGGGCGGAGGTGGAATGGAAGCTGCCGCTGGTGGTGCGGGGACGTCACCTCGGCGTCATGACCGCGCGCCAGATCTTGCCGCCGGGGGCCAAGGCCGACGAGGAGCAGCTCCTGAACATCGTCGCCAACCAGGTCGCCATCGCCGTCGAGAACGGGCGCCTGCTCGAGGAGAAGCGCGTGCAGTTGCGCCAGACGGAAACGCTTTTGAGCGTCAGCCAGGCGGTGGGCTCGACGCTCGACCTCACCGAAATCCTGAGACGGACGACGCGGGCCATGGTGCGCGCGATCGGCGCCGACGTCGGCGCCGCCTGGCTCCTCAATCCCGCGCGCGACCGTTACGTCCCCCTCTCCGGCTACCACATCCCCAAGGGCGCGCTGGAAAGGCTGACGGAGCTCGAGATGCGCACCGACGATCCCTGGCTCGAAGAGCCGCGGCGCCGCCGCCGCGCCCTCTGCTCGAACGACAGCCAGCGCGATCCGCGCATCGACCACGCCATCGTCCGCGTCGTCCCTCACAAGTCGCTGCTCTTCCAGCCGATGTTCTGGAACGACGAGATGATCGGAGGGTTCTCGGTGGCGTGGACGCACGAGCAGCACGCGTTCACCGATGACGAGCTGCGCCTGGTGGAGGGCATCGCCCTCCAGGCGGCGGTGGCGGTGGAGAACTCGCGCCTCTTCCAGGGCGTGAAGGATCAGATGGCCGAGCTGAAGCGCACGCAGGCCCAGCTCGTCCAGTCCACGAAGCTGGCCGCCATCGGCGAGCTGGCCGCCAACATCGCCCACGAGATCAACAATCCGCTCACCACCGTCCTCGGCTTCGCTTCCTTCCGCGCCGAGCGTCTGGAGCCCGGTGATCCGCTGCGCGAGGAGCTCGCCCTCATCCAGGAAGAGGCGTCGCGGGCGCGCGACATCGTGCGCGACCTCCTCCACTTCAGTCGCCAGCGCGATTTCATGCCGGCTCCCACCGAGCTCAACGTCGTGCTCGAGCAGACGGTGAGCATGGTGCGCCGGCAAGGCGCGCTGAACGGCGTGGACGTGGTCGAGCAGTACTCGCCCACGCTACCCGTGATCGAGCTCGACGTCTCCCGCATCAAGCAGGTCGTGCTCAACATCGTCAACAACGCCATCTTCGCGATGAAGAACGGCGGCACGCTCACCATCCGCACGTGGGGCGACGCCGACAACGTGCACGTCCAGTTCGTGGACACCGGCACCGGCATCCCGCCCGAGCACCTCGGCCGCATCTTCGATCCCTTCTTCACCACCAAGCCCGAGGTGAGCGGCACCGGTCTCGGTCTCTCCGTGAGCCTCGGGATCGTGCAGAGCCACGGCGGTACCATCGACGTCTCGAGCACGGTGGGCGAGGGCTCGACCTTCACGATCAAGCTCCCCATTCGGCCTCCGGAACGCCCGGAGGACTAGGTCAGGAGGCGAGCGCGTCCCTGACGGTGGCGAGCAGGTCGTCGAGATCGAACGGCTTGCTGATGCTGCGAATGGCGCCGAGCTGACGGGCGGCGGCCAGGTAGTCGACGTTGTAGTCGCCGCCGCCCCCCGAGATCGCGATGATTTTGAGGCCGGGCGAGGCCGTCTGGAGATCCAGGATTGTTTCGATCCCCTCTTTCTCGGGCATGAAGATGTCGGTGATCACGAGATCGGCCGGATGTTGCCGCTGGAGGCGAGTGCCGGCGTGGCCGTCGGCGGCGGTCATCACCTCGTAGCCCTGCGTGCGGAGCATGTCCCGCAGCATTTCGCGAATCTCCCGCTCGTCGTCGATGATGAGGATCCGCGTCGCGCGCTTCGCTTCGCTCTCCGGCACACGGTAGTCATACCGTGGGAGTCGCCGTGGGTCAACGCTGGAACGAGCGCCGTTTGACCGCGGGCTCGCCCCGGGGGCGCCGCCGGGGGGCCACGGTCGCGTTGCATGAGCCGTCGGTCGCGGGAAGAATGGGGCGATGACAGAGGCGCGGGCGCCGACGCGTGATTTCGACGGCTGGATCGACCGCGGCCGCCGCGCCGGCGCCGGCGGGCGTTACGGCGAAGCCGCCGCCGCCTACCGCGAGGCGCTCCGCCTGCGCCCGGACGACGTGAGAGCGCGTCTGGACCTCGCGCTCACTCTGCGGCGCGAGCGCCGCGTCGAGGATGCGACGGAGGTTCTCGCCGAGGGCGTTCGCCTTCGGCCGGACGTCGCTTCCCTCCATGCCGAGCTCGGCGCCGCGCTTTTCGAGCGACGACAATATCGCGCCGCCGTCGCCGCCTGGCGCGAGGCCATCGCCCTCCGCGCCGACTACGCGAAGGCCCACCTCAACCTCGGCCTCGCCCTCGAGCGTCTCGGCGCCTGGAGCGAGGCCGAGGCCGCCTTGCGTCAGGCGTTGCGACTCAGGCCCGCGGACACGGTGGCGCGCGACAATCTGGCGACAGTTCTGAGGCGCCAGCGGCGCACCGCGGACGCGGAAGCGCTCTTCCGCGGTGCCGCTCGCGCCGGCGCCGACGCCGACGCCCACGCCGGGCTCGCCGCCGCGCTCTTCGAGCAGGGGCGCCATGCAGAGGCGATCGAGTCGTACCGCGCCGCCGTCACCCTCCGTCCCGACGACGTGCGGCTCTGGGTCGGGCTCGGCCTCGCCCTCGATCGCCACGGTCGACTGCCGGAGGCCGCGGACGCCTACCGAGAAGCGCTCGCCCTGCGGCCCGACGACGCCGCCATTCACGAAAAAGTCGGCCTCGCGCTCCGCCGCCGGCGCCGCTACGGGGAGGCCGTGACCGCATTTCGCGACGCGATCCGAATCGCGCCCCAGGAAGCGCGATTGCACCGCCAGCTCGGTGTGATGCTCGAGCGCCAGGGGCACCTGGAGGCGGCGGCGGCCGCATTCCGGGAGGCGATTCGTCTGCGGCCGAGGTCCGCCAGTGCCTACATCGGTCTCGCCGTCACTCTCCGCCGTCGCGGCGACGCCGAGGGTGAAGCGGAAGCGTACGCGGAAGCGATCCGGCGCCGGCCGCACGACCCCGATCTCCACGCGGCACGCGGACTGGCGCTCGGGACGATCGGCGACATCGCGGGCATGGAGGCGGAGTTCCGCACCGCCGTCGCGCTCCGCGCCCACGATGCCGATCTCCACCTGGCGCTCGGTGTCGCCCTCGGTCGCCAGGGCAAGCATGCGGATGCGGAGGCGTCGCTGCGGGAGGCGGTTCGCCTCCGTCCCGATTCGGTGAGAGCGCGCGCAAACTTCGCGCTCGGCCTTGGACGCCAAGGCCGCCATGACGAGGCGGAGCAGGCATATCGCGATGCGCTCGCGCTCCGCCCCGACCACGCCGCGCTCCACCGCGGCCTCGCCGTCTCTCTCTACTTGCAGGGGCGCCGCGCGGAGGCGGAGGCCGCCTTTCGCGAAGCCATCCGTCTCAAGCCGGAGTACGTGCGCGCCCACACGGACCTCGGCGAGCTGTTCACGGAGCAGGAGCGGTGGGAGGAGGCGGAGGCGGCGTATCGCACCGCGATCGCGCTGAAGCCGCACTCGGCCGGCGCCCATGTCGCCCTCGGAGCGCTGCTGCTGGCCCAGCGACGCCACGACGAGGCGGAGGTGGCGTGCCGCACCGCCGTCGCCCTCGACGCGAGCGCTGCGCGCGCGCACTTCCATCTCTGGGAGGCGCTGGAGGCGCAAGGCAAGCACGTCGCGCTCGAGCATGCCGCCCGCGACGTGATCGCGCTGAAGCCGGACTTCGCGCACGGCCATGCCCGCCTCGGCCGCGCGCTCCTGGGGCAGGGGCGGGCGGAGGAAGCGGTGACCGCCTACCGCGCCGCCGCCGCCCTCGACCCCGGGCTCCCGCGCCTTCGCGAGGAGCTGGCGCGGGCGCTCGCCCTCACGGGAGGTTGAGCAGCCGCCGGAACTCGTCGAGCTGAGCGCGCGAGATTTCCGGATTGTCACGAAGGTGTGCGCACACGCCGGCGGGATCCGCCTCGACGGCGCGCGTGGTTTTCGCGAAGACCTTCACGAGACGGTGCGCCTCCAGATCCGCCTTGGCGCGCGCGACCGGTCCCGCCGCCTTCCCGGCCGCGGTGAGCACTCGGCTGTCGAGCTTGACGTAGCCGCTGACGGCGGTGGTGATCTTGCTCTTGCCTCCCGTGTCGGGCTCGACCCCGTAATCCAGAAGAACCACGGCCTGGCCCTTGATACTTGGAAACATGGCGGGGTCGTAGCGGCCCTGCGCATACATCACCCGACTCCCGCCGCTGCCGTCCTGCCGCCGCGTGGCCGACACCACGGAAAACCGGCCTTTGGCGCCCCAGCCATCGTCGAGGAAGAAGCCGTCGGCCGTACGCCACACGCGATAGCGGGCGAGCCGCAACGTCCGCACGACGTGCGATGCGAACTCGGGATGGTCGAGGAGGTATTCGAAGATCTCGCGGCGGGCGACGAACGGTTCCGCATGCACCTGCGTGGAAACCGCGGCGCTCTCGGCGATCTCCTCCAGCCGCCCGCGCTCCGCAGGGGGGACGTCGGGCGGCAACGCCACCAGGTGCGCCCCTTCCCCGAGGCTCGAGAGCACGAGGCCGATTGCCAGCGTTGCAGGCAGGCAGTGGCGCAACCCCGACACGACCCGGGTATTATGACACGCGCCTGAGACGGGCCCCGCGCCCCGGCCCCGTGGGTCCGGCCCGGAGGAAGCCGCCCATCCCGCTTGACGTAGGCCGACACCGTCCGTACGATTCACATACTTACCCGCGCTGTCCCTCACTGCTTCGGACCCCCCCGGGGGTGTAGAGGGCGAGGATGTTCCGAGACGTCTACGCCGACCGCTACGAGATCCGGGTTCGCTTCACCGAGGCGCTGTTGTGGGAATGGGAGATCTGGGATCTCAAGGAAGCGCGGCTCATGCAAGCGAGCTCAGGGCTCCCCGAAGGCCGCTTCCTGTCCTCCCGGGATGCGCACACCGACGCGTGGAAGCGCGCGGCGGCAGTGGCGCTGACGACGCGTTGAGCATCGTTCCCGCGCCGCGACCGCCGGCGATGGATCATTACCTCTACGCCGTGGCGGAACGGCTGCCGCGCTCATGGCGGCCGCCGGCGGCGGGCGTGACGGGAGCGACGGTAGAGGCGCGGCGGATGGGCGACCTCAGCGTCATCACGAGCGCGGTCGGTCAGACACCCCGCGAGGGACCCCGGCTGCTCTCGCTCCATCACGACGTGGTGGCGACCACGATGTCGGCATCGGCGGTCGTACCGCTCCCGTGCGGCACCGTGTTGCCGTCGGAGGAGGTGTATCGCTGGTTCGCGCTTCGTGAGGCGAGCCTCCGCGACGCGCTCGCCCGCGTGCGCGGGCGCGTCGAGATGAACGTCAGGCTCCTGCAGCTCGAGTGGCACGTCGCGCCCGACCGCTCCCTCCGCCCTCCCCTCGATCCCGTCCCCGCCCCTCCGTCGGCCGCGGACGGCAATCTGCGCGAGCTGGCGGAGCGCCTGGCCGCGCATGCAGGGGCGGTGGAGTGGCGATTTCGCGTCGAGGGCAGTCCGCGTAACGCGGCGGCGTCGGCGGCGTTTCTACTTCCAAGAGACGAGATGGGCGACTTCCTCGCCCGTATCGGTCCCATCGCCTCCCGCAGTTCCGGCGTGGCGGTCGTTCCCACCGGTCCCTGGCCGCCCTACTCCTTTGTCCCGCCCTTCGGGGGCGCCCCCGTCGGGGAGGATCTCGCCCGGACGGCGACCGCCTAGCCAGGGCGACGACGCCTTGCCGGCGCGTCCGGCCTGAGATAGGCTGTCCGCCATTTTCGGGGAGTGAGATGGCGCGACTGGCGGTACGGGACGTGGAAGCGCTGATGAGCGGGCGGGGCGACGCCACCCTCGAATCGGCGCTGGAGGTCTTCGAGGTCTTCGCCAGCGGCGCCCTCACCGACGAGGTCTACATCCTGGACGACGTCAGCGGCAAGCGGATCGCGATCGCGCCCGCGGCCCTGAAGGAAAAATACCGACGGGGGTGAACCATGGCCATCGTGACCATCTCCCATCAGATGGGCGCCGGCGGTCCGGAGATCGGCATGGCGCTCGCGCGACGCCTGGGTCACCGCTATGTCGATCAAGAGCTCTTGACGGACGCCGTGCAACGGTACGGCCTCGTCGAGGAGAAGCTGTCCCACCTGGACGAGTCGAAGCCGACGCTCTTCGAGCGCTTCGACGCCGAGACACGGCACTACATCACGGTCCTCCAGACGACGCTGCTCGAGTTCGCCGAGCAGGACAACGCGATCCTGATGGGACGCGGCGGGCAGTGGCTCCTGCGCGGTCTTCCGCACGTCCTGCGGGTGCGCGTCATCGCGCCATTCGACCAGCGCGTGCGTCAATGGCTCAAGCGGACGGCGGAGATGACGGGGGAAACGCCGCACCAGCGGGCCGCCGCCGACTTCGTGCGCCGTGACGACGCCGAGAAGTCCGGCCGGATGCGCTATCTCTACGAGGTCGACATCGACGATCCCACCCTCTACGACCTCGTCGTCAACACGGAGAAGCTCCGCTGCGAGGCGGTGGTGGAGATGATCGAGACCTCCGTGCGCCGGCCGGAGACCGCCACCACCGAGACCGCCCGCAAGACGCTCGGCGCCCGTGCTCTTGCCTCCCGCGTGCAGGTCGCGCTGGCGACGCATCCGGAGACGCGCCGATACCGCATCAGCGTGGAGGCGCACGACGGGACCGTCATCCTCGAGGGCACGAGCGCGCTCGACCGCGCCGTCGAGGTCGCGCGCGAGGTGGCGGGCGTGCGCGACGTGCGCACGCGTCAGGTCGAGATCCCGCCCATCCCGCCCTTCGTGGCGTAGCCGGAGACAGCTCGAGCCGGACGGCGAAGGCGGGGATTAGCGGGGCGGCGCCCCGGCCTGGGAGTCGGGCGCCTCCGCGATCTTGAGCTCGACGTTTTTGTGCTCGCGATTGCGGACGATCTCCAGCTTGATCGTCCGCCCGACCTCGGCGTCGGCGGAGAGCCGCTGCAAGTGGTGGTAGTCCTCCACCGGCGTTCCCTCGAACTTCACGATCACGTCGTTCTGCGACAGTCCGGCGGCGGCGGCGGGGCTTCCGGGATAGACGCGGGCGACGACGGCGCCTTTCGTGTCTCGCACGCCCAGTGACTCGGCGAGCTCGCGGGTGAGCGGCTGCATGGAAACGCCGATCCATCCGCGCGTCACCTTGCCGCGGTCGATGAGCTGACCGGTCACGCGCTTGACCATGTTGGCGGGGATGGCGAACCCGATGCCCTGTCCGGTGGCGACGATGGCGGTGTTGATCCCGATGACCTCGCCCCGGAGGTTCACGAGGGGCCCGCCGGAGTTCCCGGGATTGATCGACGCGTCCGTCTGGATGAAGTTCTCGTAGGTGGCGATGCCGACGTCGGCACGACCGACCGCGCTCACCACGCCCACCGTCACCGTCTGGTCGAGACCGAATGGATTGCCGATCGCGATCGCCCATTCACCCACGCGCAGCGCATCGGAGTTGCCGAGGGCGGCCACCGTCAGCTCGCTGTCGGGATCGAAGCGGATCACGGCGAGGTCTGTCTTCGGATCGACGCCGATGATCCGTCCGCGGAACTCTTGCTTGGAGGACAGCCGCACGGTGACGGCGTCGGCGCCCCGCACCACGTGGTAGTTGGTGAGGACGTAGCCGCGCTTGTCGATGATCACGCCCGAGCCGAGGCCCGGCTGCCGGAACTCTTCCTGCCGGCCCGAGCCCCGCCGTCCGAAGAACTGATCGAAGAAGTCCTTGAAGAAGGGGTCGTCGGAGAAGGGCCCGGGTATCACCGGTGGGCGTCCGGAGTGGGACACCTGGACCGTCCCGATGTTGACCACGGCCGGGCGGACCCGCTCGGCCACCCCCACGAAGGCCGACTGGAGGGCGTCGGCCGTGCCCAGGGGGGAGGGGGGTGGTGTGGGCGCCGGGCGGGAGGGCCAGACCGCCCGCACTCCGAAGCCAGCGGCGGCAAACGCTAAAAGGGCGATGACGAGCAGGCCGGTACGGGCCGTGCGAGGGGTCATCGACCCACCCCCCGGGCCCCTGGGGCGAAGTGGGAACGACGTGGGCTCCGGGCGCCAAATGTCCAGGAAACTATTGCAAACGTGTGCCTATTTCCTTGACCCAAAATCGCTGAAAAAGAGAAAATGCCATATTGCAAAAAGTTTCCCCGGCCGTTAATCTGGTCGCTTTTGCGCGCAAGGCGGTCTGTCTCGTTTTGACGGCGTCGCTGCTGGCGCCGTCCGTCACGATCGCTCAACAATCGTCGCCTTCCCCGACACCTGCCATCACGCCGGCAACCCCGGCGCCGACCACGCGACCCGACGTCATGTCTCCGATCTCGGCTCCCCGGGTCAATCCCGGCCCCGATTACCGTCTCGGCCCCGGCGACCTCCTCGAAATCCAGATCACCGGTCGCGTCGACATCACGCGCCAGCAGATCACCGTGGACCTCGACGGCCGCGTGAACATTCCCCCCATCGGCGCCGTCGACGTGGGCGGCCTGCCGTTGCTGGAAGCGCACCGGCGCATCGTCGAACGCGCGCGGGCGCTGCTGCGTTACGCCGACATCTCCGTGACCGTTCTCGCCCCGCGCACGTTCGAGGTCGTGCTCTCGGGCGAGGTCCAGCGCCCGGGCGCCATTCTCGCGTCGGCGACCCGGCGTGTCCACGAGCTGATCCAGTCCGCGGGCGGAATCACTCCCTCCGGAAGCTGGCGCCGCGTCACGGTATCGCGAAAAGGGATTCAACGCCAGATCGATCTCCTCGAATTCGAGCTTCGCGGCGACCTTTCCCAGAATCCGGCTGTGGAAGAGGACATGACGATCTACATTCCGCCGCGTGCGGGAACGGTAACCCTGGCCGGCGCGGTGCGGCGCCCGGGCGAATACGAGGTTCACCCGAGCGGTTCCCTCTCGGAGTTGCTCGAGCTGACGGGCGGCCTCACCCAGGGCGCGGCGCCCGCGGAGGCGCGGCTCACGCGGGTGGGGCCGGAAGGGCGCAAGGAGACGACGTCGGTCGATCTCGCGAACGCGCTCGGCACCTCCACCGATCTCACCCTCAAGCCCGGCGATCTTCTCTTCGTCCCGTCGCTCACGGTGCTCCAGGACGTGGTGGAGCTGCGCGGCGCATTCAACGGGACGACCGACTCCAGCAAGACCACCACCGCCGGCAAGCCGACCATCGTCCAGCGCTTCGAGCTGGCGCGCGGTGAGCGCGTGCGCGACTTCGTCTTCAAGGCGGGGGGAGCGGCTGCCTTCGCCGACCTTCGCCAGGCGTTCGTGGAGCGCGTGGGCACGGCGGGACCGCGGCAGCGCATCCCCATCGATCTCCACCAGCTCCTCGTGGAGAAGGACGAGACGCAGAACGTCGTTCTCGACAACGGTGACGTGTTCACGCTCCCCGTGATCGAGGACAAGGTCTACGTCGTGGGCGAGGTGAAGACGCCGGGGCCGGTGGATTTCCGGCCGGATTTCACGCCCCGCGAGTACGTGACGGTGGCGGGCGGTCCCGGCGTGCGCGCGAAGGTCGCCAACACCACGGTCACCTTCCGCAACGGCCGCACCTACGCGATGGCGGAGGCGCCACCCCTGGAGCCGGGAGCGGTGGTGACGGTGCCCGAGGTATCGGTGCGCTGGTGGCAGGACTACGTCTACATCGCGCAGGTGATCACGAGCCTGGCCAGCGCCTACACCGGCTTCTACATCCTCTTCAACGGCACCCTGAAATAGCATGTACGAAGCGTACTGGGGTCTCGCGGAGCCGCCGTTCAACAACTCGCCGAACCCGAAATTCTTCTATCTCTCCCCCGAGCACGAGGAAGCGCTCGTGCGCCTCGTCTACACCGTGCGCCACCGCAAGGGCTGCGCGATGCTGACGGGCGAGTACGGGTGCGGCAAGACGACGCTGTCCCGCGCGCTCATCCAGCGGCTGGAAGCGGAGCGGTACGAGATCGCGCTCCTCACGAACGCGAGCTGGAGCCCGCTCGATTTCTTGCGCGAGGTCCTCTACCAGCTCGGCGTGGAGACCCACGACAAGACGAAGCCGGAGCTGCTGCACCAGCTCAACGACGTCTTCTTCCGGAATTTCCAGGCCCAGCGCGACACCGTGCTCATCGTGGACGAGGCGCAGCTCATCGAGGACGAGGGCGTCCTGGAGGAGCTGCGGCTCCTCATGAACTTCCAGACCGACGATCGCTTCCTCGTCACCGTGCTCCTGATCGGCTCCCCCGAGCTGATCGGCAGGGTCCGCCGCCTCAAGCACCTCGATCAGCGCATCGCCATCCGCTATCACCTGAACACCCTCGACAGCGCCCACACCGACGCCTACATCGCCCACCGGCTGCGCATGGCCGGGCGCGAGGTGGCGATCTTCACCGAGGAAGCGATCAAGCTGATCTTCGACTTCACGCGAGGCACCCCGCGCGAGATCAACAACCTCTGCGACATCGCGCTCCTCATCGGGTATTCCAAGCGCCTCACCGAGATCGACGAGAAGGTGATCGCGGAGGTCATCAAGGACGTGGTGGGCGTCGCCTGATGGTTCGCATGAGCGACCTGATCCGTGGCACCGTTCCCGCCGCGCCGCGCCCGGCCCCGCCCCGCGAGGCACCGCGACCGAAGGCCGAGGAAACGGGCGACGCCCCCGGTGCCGAGGAGGCCGCGCGGGAGGCGGTTCGCTATCGCGCGCTCGAGCAGCTCAAGCAACCGCGGCCGGCGCCGGAGACGCCGCCCGTCCGCGAGCGCGAGTCCGCGGTATCCCCCGCCGGGGGGGCGGCGGCGCTGTTCACGGAATTCCAGGTCTTCTTGACGGGCTTGCGGCCGCTCGCACGCTCCGGGGAGGCTTTCCCGTGGACGGAGGCCCAGACGGTCCTCGCCCGCGTGATCGTGGCCCTCGAGCAATCGCCCCAGCTCTTCTGGATCGCGGCCAATCCCGCGCCGCCGGCCGAGGGCGACTACCTCGCCTTTCATCACGCGCAGGTGGCGGTGCTCTCGCTGCAGGTGGCGCGGAATCTCGGCTACGACCGCGCGCGCCTCGTTCACCTCGGTCTCGCGGGCACGCTCATCGACGTCGGGCTCTGGCAGGTGCCCGACGGCATCGTGCGCCGCGCCGACCATCTCTCCGCCGAGGAGCAAGCGCTCTACCAGTCGCATCCGCGACTGTCGGCGGAGCTCATCCGCAAGTGGGGGCCCCCGTTCCCCGCCATCGTGGACGCGGTGGTCCAGCACCACGAGCGCGAGCAAGGCCAGGGGTTCCCGCAAGGGCTCGAGGGCGCTGCCATCCACCAGGACGCCAAGATCCTCGGCATGGTGGACAGCTATGCCACGCTGACGGCGCCGCCGGCGGGCGCCAGCCACCTGGAGCCCCACGAGGTCATCCGGGAGATCGTGCGCTCCAAGAACGAGTCGTTCTCGGCGCCTCTCGTGAAGGCGCTGCTGGCCGAGATCTCGGTCTTCCCGCCCGGCACCATCGTGCGCCTGAACTCGGGCGAGGTGGGCCGGGTCGTCGCCGTCAACCGCAACCATCCCCTTCGCCCGCAAGTGGAGGTCGTCACCGACTCGAAAGGGCAAGCGCTGCCGACGCCGCGCGCGCTCGACCTCTCGGAGGCGCCGTTCCTCTACATCACGGGTCCCGTCGAGAGCTGAGCGAGAAGGTCCGTGGTCCCCCGTCCCGAGGCCGGCTGATGGCGCAGTACGAGATGAACCTCCGGGATTACTGGCTGCTGATCCGACGCCGCCGGCTCGTGATCGGCGCCTCCACCGCGCTCGTCATGGCGCTCAGCTGGTGGTTCGCGCAGCAGAAGGTTCCCGTGTACCAGGCGACGGCGGCGGTGAAGTTCGAGCAATCGACCTCGATGTCGGGACTGCTCCTCGAGGTCCTCTCCTACAACACCGCCGACTCCATCGAAACCCAGGCCACGCTCATCAAGAGCTACCCCATCCTGGAAGAGGTGGCGCGGCGGATGGGACGGCTCCCGGAAGGGACGAAGGGACAGGCCGTTCGGGAGTCGAAGGCGTACACGGCCATCCTCGACGACCTCGGCGCCAAGATCCGGACGACGCGAGTGCCGAGCACGAGCATCCTCGAGATCACGGCCACCTCCACCAGCCCGCGGGAGGCGCGGGACCTCGCCAACACCGTCGCCGAAACGTACCGCGACTACAACCGCACCAACCGCAACGCGCGCATCACGGAAGCGCGCAAGTTCATCGAAGGCCAGCTGAAGGACGTCGAAGCGCGCGTGAAGCGCGCGGAAGAGGAAGTGTGGGCGTTCCGGGAGGCGCACCGGGTGATCTCGCCGGGCGCGGAGTCCACCGTGCTCGTCGCCCTCTTCACGCAGGTGCGGGGGGACATCGAGAAGGCGCGGCAGCAGCGGACCGAGCTCGAGGTGATGCAGGCGCGGCTGGCCCGGAGCCCGGTCGGCGACATTCACGAGCGCATCTACGTGGACTCCCAGAACCCGGCCATGATGCGGCTGCAAGCGACGCAGACGGAATTGCTCCTGGAGCGGAACAACCTCGCCCTCGAGGTCACCGACCAGCATCCGCGCCTGCGCGCCATCGACGATCGGCTGCGCGAGGTGCGGGCGGAGATGCGGCGCGAGATCGGCGCCCAGATCAACCTCTTGCGCAATCGCGAGGAGATCCTCGAGCGCCAGATGGCCGAGCTGCTCCAGAAGAACCGCGAAGTGCCGGCGGTGGAGCTGACCCTCCAGCGGCTGCAGCGCGACGCCAAGGTGAACGACGACCTCCTCACCGTGCTCAAGACCAAGCACCAGGAAGCCCTCATCAAGGAATCGGAGGGCGTGGAGGAGGTCACGGTCGTGCGGCCGGCCGCCGATCCGCCCGCTCCGGTGGGAGCGGAGACCGTCAACACCGTCCTCGTGGGCGGCATCCTCGGGCTCTTCGTGGGCCTCGTGCTCGCGTTCATCCAGGAGACGCTCGACACCTCGATCGGCACCATCGAGGACGTGGAGACGTACCTCGAGGTGCCGGTGCTCGGCATCATCCCGCACATCGACGCCCGCGAGACCGTCCAGCGGCTCATCGAGCGCCGGCCCGCGCTCGCCGAGGTCGACGACGACGCGCTCTCCAGCCACGCCTTGCTCATCACGCACTTCGATCCGAAATCGCCGGTGGCGGAGGCGTACCGGACGCTGCGCACAAAGGTGCAGTTCGAGTGCGTGGAGCGCCAGGGCAAGATCCTCGTCGTCACCAGCCCCACGCTCCAGGAGGGCAAGACGACCACGATCGTCAACCTCGCTCTCACCATGGCCCAGAACGGCCAGCGCACGCTGCTCGTGGGCGCCAACCTGCGCCGGCCCAGCATCCACCGCTTCTTCGGCATCGAGCGCGAGCCCGGCCTCTCCGACATCCTGGTCGGCAACGCGCAGTGGCGCGACTGCATCCGCACCGTGGCCGACATCCTCATGGGCCGCTTCGAGATGGAAGACGTCATGGCCGCCCCCGGCCTCGACAACCTTCACATCATCGAAGCGGGGCCGATTCCGGCGAACCCGTCCGAGCTCTTGTCGACGCCGGCCATGGGCCAGTTCCTGCGCGCGGTCCGCGACGATTACGACATCGTCCTCATCGACACGCCCCCCGTGCTTCCGGTCACCGACTCCGCGGTGGTGGCGGGGCAGGCCGACGGCGTCGTACTCGTCTACCAGGCGGGGAAGGTGGGCCGTCTCGTGCTCAAGCGCGCCAAGATCCATCTGGAGTCTGCCCGCGCCAAGGTGTGGGGCGTCGTGCTCAACGATCTCCAGACGGAGATCGCCGCCTACGCCTACACGCACTACTACACGCACTACTACGGCGAGGAGACGCGCGACGACGCCCCTCGCGGCCGCATCGCCCGCGCCGTCGACTTCGTCCGCGCCCGCATCGGGAAGAAGCCGGCGGCGACCACGCCGGACAACGGCGGCGAAGGTGACAACGGCGCTTCGAAAGGCCGCCGGCGGCGGAAGAGCCGTTACAAGAACGTCGGCATGGGAGTATTCCTCCTCGGCGGCATGCTGGCGACGCTGGGCGCGGCCACGGCGTGGCGGATGGGCCTCATGGCGCCCGACGTCCGCCCGCGCGCGCTCGTGCGCCACCGCCTCGACACCCTTCCCGGGCGCGCGCTCCCCACCCGCGGTGACGGCGCGGAACCGCCTCTCGCCGCCGCCGCCCCGCCGCCATCCGCGGCCACCGGCGCTTCACCGACGCCGGACGTCGACGGCGCGCCGGTGACGACGGGAACCGCTCCGCCGCCCGCCGCTCCTCCGACCACGACCGCGCGCGTGGCGCCCGCGCCGCTCCGCAAGCCGTCGCCGGTGCGCTTCGCCATCGAGTTCGGGCCGTTCCTGACGGCGGCCGACTCCGAGCGCGTCGAGCGTCAGCTCACGCAGGCCGGTTATCAAACGGTGCGCTACCGGCAAGAGGCGGGCGGCACCACGCACGCCGTGTTCGTCGAGGACGTGGCGACCGCCGCCGACGCCGACAACATCGTCGCCACGCTCCGGGAGGAGGGGTTGGGAACCGCTCACGTGGTAGCCCGCTCCGGCGGACTCGCCGTGCGCGTGGGCGAACCGCTCGCGCTCCGGCCCGCCGTGCAACTGGCGGAGCGGCTGCGGGCGCTGGGACACAAGGTGCGGATCGCGGCCACACCTGACGCGGCGGTGACGTACGTCATCCGCCACGGCAATTTCGCCGCGCGAGAGGACGCGGAGGCTACCGGCGCCGAGCTCATGCGTCTAGGCCTCGCCCACGAGATCGTCCGGGTTCGCTGAGCGCCGCCATGCCCTCGGGGATCCTCCGCTCCGGCGCGGCGCCGGCGCCCACCCACTTGCTGCTGATCGCGGTGGTGCTGGTGGGCACGGCCTTCGCGCTCTCGCAGGGCATCACCACCGTCTCCCTGCGCCACGCGCTGGTGGTCGTGTCGGCGCTGGTGCTGTTCGGGGTCGCCTTCGTACGGACGGACTTCGGCATCTACCTCGTCATCTTCTCGATGCTCCTCTCACCGGAGTTCGTGGCGGGCGCGAGCGGGGATTCGCAGCGCGGTGTCACCCTACGCACCGAGGACCTCACGCTCATCGTCATCGGGCTGAGCTGGTTCGCGAAGACGGCCGTGAACAAGGAGATGGGGCTGGTCGCCAAGACGCCCCTGAACCGCCCCATCGTGGCCTACGTCGTCGTGTCGCTGTTCGCCACCCTCGTCGGCTACGTGATGGGCACCGTCCGCACGCAGGCCGGCTTCTTCTACGTGCTCAAGTACGTCGAGTACTTCTTCGTCTACTACATGGTCGTCAACAACGTGACCGAGCGGCGCCAGGCGTGGCGCCTGGTCACGGCCGCCTTCGTCACCGCCGCCATCGTGAGCGTGCTCGGGGCCGCGCAGGTGCCGTCCGGCGAGCGCGTGTCGGCGCCGTTCGAAGGTGAAGTGGGCGAGCCGAACACGTTCGGCGGCTACCTCCTCTTCATGATGGCGATCGCGGGCGGTATCGCGCTCCAGACGCGGCGTCTCGCGATGCGCCTCCGGATGCTGGGGCTCGTCGCGCTCATGCTGGTGCCGTTCGCCTTCACGCTGTCGCGGGCGTCGTACCTCGGCCTCATTCCCGCCTTCGGCACGCTGCTGTGGCTCTCCAATCGACGCGGCCTCATGGCCGGACTGACGCTCGTCGCCGTCGTGCTGTCGCCGCTCGTGATCGCCGTCGTCCCCAAGCCCGTCGTGAAGCGGGTGCTCTACACCTTCGAGCCCGAGCGTGGTCAGCCCACCGTGCGTCTCGGCCGCGTCGGTCTCGACCCTTCCACGTCGGCGCGTCTGCTCAGCGTCGAGGACGCGTTGAAGGGCTGGATCCGGCGGCCGATCTTCGGCTACGGCGTCACCGGCTTCCGGTTCATGGACGCGCAGTACGCCCGCACCCTGGTGGAGACGGGCGTGATCGGGATGCTCGCGTTCGTGTGGCTGGTGTGGTCCGTGTTCAAGAGCGCGCGGGCGGCGCTCCGACGTCTGGACGATCCCGATGAACGTGGTCTCGCCCTCGGCTTCATCGCGGGGACGGTCGGTCTCCTCGTGCACGCCATCGGATCCAATACCTTCATCATCGTGCGCATCATGGAGCCGTTCTGGTTCTTCGCGGGCATCGTGGTGATGTTGCCCGCGCTCGCCGACCGCGCGTCGCGCGCGTCGCGCGCGGCCGTGCCCGCGCGCCGCCCCGCGCCGAGGCCGGCGTGACCGCGCGCGCGGCTGTGCTCGCACGCGCGCGCCGGGTGGCTCTCGTCGTCATGGACGTCGATGGCGTGCTCACCGACGGCCGCATGGTGCTCTCGGAGCGTGGCGACGAGCTGAAGGCGTTCCACACCCGCGACGGCATCGCGGTGGAGCTGGCGCGCCGAGCGGGGATCCGGACGGCCATGGTGACCGGTGAGAACAGCGCCGCCGCCAAGGCGCGCGGCACCAAGCTCGGCGTGGACGCGGTGCTGGTCGGCGTCCGCCGCAAGGGCGAGCGCGTGGAGGCGCTGCGGCGCGAGCTGGGGGTGGAGGCCGACGCTGTCGCCTTCATCGGCGACGATCTCCTCGATCTCCCCGCGCTCCAGGCGGCCGGCTTCGCCATCGCCGTCGCCGACGCCGCCGCCGAGGTGAAGGCGGCCGCCCATCTCGTAACGCGCGCGGCCGGCGGCGCCGGCGCCCTGCGGGAGACGGTGGAGTTCATCCTTCGCGCGCAGGGCGTGTGGTCCACGGTGCTTGCCGGCTTCGTGCGCGACCACGGCGGTGTCGAGCCGCGCCCGCGGCGCGGGGGATCGCGCCGGTGACGACCGCCTCCCTGTCGCCGCCGGCGTCCGCTCCTGTCCCGGGCGCGCCCGCGCTCGTGCGCAACACGGTCTTCAACGGCGTCGCTTCTCTCGTCGGTCTCGGCGTCGGCCTCGTGCTCTCGCCCATCTTGCTGGCCACGCTCGGCGTGGAGCGCTTCGGGCTCTGGTCACTCCTGTGGGCGGTGACGGGATCGCTCGGCCTCGTCGACCTCCGGTTGGCGGCGGCGGTGACCCCGCTGACGGCGGCGGCATGGGCGCGCGGGGAGCACGCTCGAGTGACGCGGCTGGCCGGCACCAGCGTCATGTTCTACACGGCGCTGGGCGCGGTGGAGGTGGCGGGCGCCGTCGTCCTCACGCGCTTCCCCGCCCTCGTGCGCTGGTTGCCCGAGTCCCTCCAAGGCGAAGCGGGCTTCGCGGTGGTGGCGGCGGTGGCGGTGTTCGCGCTCAATTCGGTGACGTCGGTCTTTACGAGCCTGCTCCAGGGCGCGCAGCGCTTCGACGCCGCCGCCCGCATCACCGTGGCCGTGACCGTCGCCCGCGGTGCCGCGCTCGCGGCCATCGCGTTCGCGGGCGGCGGTCTCGCCGAGCTGCTGTTGGGCGAGGCCGTGCTCGCGGTGATCCAGCTCGTGATGAGCGCGGCCGCGGTGCGGCGACTGCTGCCGGTCCGGGAGCTCGCGCGCCGTCCCGATCGCGGCGTCCTCCGCGAGCTCGTCGGCTTCGGCGGCAAGCTACAGGTGGCGCACCTCGCGCACCTCGTCGGCCTCCATGGCGACAAGATCCTCCTGTCCGCGTTCCTCGGGTTGTCCGCGGTCGCGTACTACGACCTCGGCTCGAAGATCGCCTACGTCATGCGCGGTCTTCCGCTGCTGCTCATTTCGGCCGCGCTGCCGGCGGCCACCGCCATCGACGCCGCCGGCGACCGCGCGCGGCTATGGCAGTTCTATCTCTCGGGAACGCGCCTGCTCGTCTTCGCGGCCACCCCGCTCTTCGTCTTCACCGCCGCCGGCGCCGCCCCGATCCTCCTCGTGTGGGCGGGAGTGGACGCGCCCGAGGCGCGGACGGCGGTGTGGCTGCTCGCCGCCGGCTACTACCTCAATCTCCTGAGCGGGATGGCCCACACGGTGGCGCTCGGGATCGGGCGCCCCGAGCTCGAGCTCCGTCGTAGCATCCTCGCCGCCGTCCTCAACATCGGCCTCTCGGCGGCGCTCATCCCGGTGATCGGCTTCGCGGGCGCGCCGCTCGGCACCGCCCTCGCGTTCGCGGTGGGCGCCGTGTATCTGGTGGCGGCGTTCGCGGCCGAGGTCGGAGGCTCGGTCCTCGCGGTGGCGACGCTGCTACGCCGTCCGCTGCTCCTGGCGGTCCCCGCCGCCGCCGGCGCCATCGTCATCGCTCACGTATCGGATCCCACGCGCGCGGGCGCCGCTCTCGGCCTCGTCGCTTCGGCGGCGCTGGTGGGCGCGCTCTTTCTCGGGCTGGCCGTCCGCGACGGCATCGTGAGCCGACAGTGGCTGCGCACGCTCCCGGCCTTGCTGCGGCCGACGACGCCGGTGCCATGAACGCCCCCGCCCGCCCGCTCGATCTCTCGGTCATCGTCGTCAGCTACAACACGCGCCAGCACCTCGCGCGCTGCCTGCGCGCGCTGCCGGCGGCGACGACGGGGACCGAATGCGAGGTCATCGTCGTCGACAACGCCTCGCGAGACGGCAGCGCCGACGTGGTGCGCCGGGAGTTTCCGTCGGTCACGCTCATCGCCAATCGTGACAACGTGGGCTTCGCGCGCGCCTGCAACGCGGGGCTCGAGGGCGCGGGGGGACGGTTCTTGCTCTTGCTGAACAGCGACGCGGTGCCGACGCCCGGCTCCGTGAGCGCCCTCGTCCGCTTCGCACGGGCCTATCCCCGGGCGGGAGCGATCGGTCCCCGCCTTCGCACCGCCGACGGGCGCACGGCGCGGTCGTGCTTCCACTTCCCGAGCCTGGTTCGTCCCTATCTGAACGTCGGCGTCGTGCGCCGGCTCGCCGGCGACCGCTTCGGTCTGCCATACGAGTGGAATCATCCCTGCCTGCGCGACGGCGGCGTCGTCGACTGGCTGAGCGGCGCCTGTCTTCTCCTTCGCCGCGAGGCGCTAGCCGCCACCGGAGCCCTCGACGAGCGCTATTTCATGTACTTCGAGGATACGGATCTCTGCCGGCGGCTGTGGCGGGCGGGCTGGCAGGTCGTGTTCTGGCCGTCGGTGGACGTGCTCCACGAAGGAGGAGCGAGCGGGCGCGGACACGAAGGCCGGCTCAGCGTGGAGCACCGCCGGAGCGCGCTGATCTACTTCGCCACCCACCACGCGGGCTTCGTGTCCGGCGGTGTGCGCGCGATCACGGTGACGGCGGCCCTCGTCCGCGCCGTTCAATCGCTGTGGCATCGTCGCCGCGAGCGGCTCCGCCTGGAGGCCACGATCATGGGCCTCGGCCTGCGGGGAGTGGGCCGGTGAGCGCGACGGCTCCCCGCTTCGTCTTCCTCACGTATTCCTACGAGCGCGGGCTCGTGGGCGAGGTGGGTGGATTCCGCAAGCTCTGGGAGCTCGCGCGCGCGCTGGAGCGGCGCGGCGCCGACGTGCGCGTGCTCTACCCACGGTTGCGCGGACAGCGCGCGCTGGCGCCGGTGCCCGCGCGCGCGTACCCGGTGCTCGACGTCCCCCTCCTGCGCCCGCTCACCGCCTACGTCTCCATGGTGGCCGCCGCCGTCGCCGCCACCCGGGCCGGCGCGCGCGACGTCGTCTACTTCCGCTCCTCGCGGACCGTCCTCCCGCTCCTCCTGCGTCTCGTGCGGGGCGCGCGCCTCGTGCTCGAGGTGAACGCCGACGCGCTCGAATACCAGCGCACGGAAGGCGTGGGCGCGCTCTCGCGCGCGCTCACGCGATGGACGGAGGCCATCAACGTTCGCTTCGCGGAGCGGATCGTCGCCCTCACGCCGGGGCTGCGCGAGATGCTGATCGCGCGCTACGGCGCCCGTCCCGCGGCGATCCACGTGGTCCCGAGCGCGACCGATCCCGCGCATTTCCGGCCGGAAGACGTGCGCGCGGCGCGCCGCCGGCTCGGTCTCGATCCCGATCGTCCCGTCGTCGGTTTCGTGGGGATCTTCTATCGCCACCAGGGCGTGCCCACGCTGCTCCACGCGCTCCCCCAGCTCGCGTGCAACGTGCCCGGCGTGTGCGCGCTCATCGTGGGCGACGGCGTCATGCGGCGGGAGTGGGAGGCGCAGGCGCGCCGTCTCGGGATCGAGGACGCGGTGCGGTTCACCGGCCAGGTGCCCTACGCCGACGTCCCCCTCTACTTCAACGCGATGGACGTGGTGGTAGCGCCGTTCACCGCGGACCGGGGCGAGACCTCGCCGTTCAAGGTCCTGGACGCGCTCGCGTGCGGGCGCCCGGTGGTGGCTTCGGACATCGACTCCGTGCGTCCGCTCGCCGATCAGACGCCGGCCGTCGTCCTCACGCCGCCGGACGATCCGGATGGCCTCGCGAAGACGCTCGAAGGCCTGCTCCAAGATCCCGGGCGCCGGCGTGCGCTCGGCCTGCACGGCCGCGCCCTCGTGCTCGCGCATTACAGCTGGGAGCGCGTGGCGGCCACGCTCGAGGAAGGTCTGGGGCGGTCGTGAAGATCGCCATCGTGACCAAGCGCACGCGCGCGCACGGATTCGGCGGCGTGGAGACGAACACCGAGAACATCGCGCGCGCAATGACGGACCTCGGGCACGAGATCACCGTCATCACCACTGCTCATCCGGCCGGCCGCACCTCCGAGACTCTGGAAAACGGCGTGCGCGTCCGGTATCTCGGCGACGTGCCGCCCGCCCTCGACTCCGCCGTGTGGTGGCGACGGAGCGCGGACGCCGTGGGCGCGCTCTGCGCCGATGGCCACTGCGACGTCGTGCTGAGCACGAACCTCTCCGGTTACGGCCTGGCGGCGGCGCGGCTGCCCGTGCTGCACTACGTGCTCTCCACGGGCCGCACTCTCGCCCACCTCGTGAGCGAGTGGCACGATCACGCCGGGATCCGCCAGCGCGTGGCGTACGGCAAGCATGCGGTCGCCCTCTTCTACTACGCCTGGCTCGAGCGCCGTCTCTACGGCCGCGTCGATACGATCCTCGCCGAGGACGACGCGCTCTACGCGAGCCTCCGCGCGGGCGGCTGGCCCACCCGGCTCTTCTACGCGGGGGTGGAGCCCCGGCGATTCCGGGCGGACCCGCGCCTGCGCGCCGCCGTCCGCCGCGCCCTCGGCATTCCCGCCGACGCCGTCGTGCTGTTGATGGTGGCGACCATCAACAGGCAGAAGGGTATCTGGCTCGGGGTGCAGGCGTTCGAGCGGCTGGCGCAGGCGCATCGCGATCTGCGGCTCATCGTGGTGGGTGACGGTTCCGATCGCGCTCGGCTCGAGCGCGGCCTGGCGACGACGCCGGCCGGCGCGCGCGCGCATTTCACGGGCGCGGTGGCGCCGGAGGCGACCGATGCCTACTACGCCGCCGCCGACCTTCTCCTCTATCCAACCTTTCGCATCGAAGGCATTCCGCGCGCGGTCCTCGAAGCGATGGCGAGCGAGCTGCCGGTGGTGGCCACCGACCGCGGCGGTGTCGGCAGTGCGGTCCTGGATGGTGTGACGGGCATCCTGCTGCGCACGCCCGCGCTGGCGCCGCTCGTCGAGGCCGTCGAGCGCCTCCTCGCCGATCCTTCTCGACGCCGGGCCATGGCGAGCGCCGGCCGCGCGCGCGTCCTGACCTCGTTCGACGTGCGGGCGCTGACCGCCGACCTCCTGGAGGACATGCGCGAACGAGGGAAGATCGTCCATGCGGCTCGATGAGCGGCTGCGATGGCTGTGCTCGTTCGCGCCGTCGCTCGGGCTCGTGTCCGCGCCCGACGATCGTCCCCAGGGCATCAGCGCCGTCGTGCGCGTGAAGGGCGAGGAGGAATGGCTGGAGCCGTGCCTGCTGTCGATCCGCGACTTCGCCGACGAGGTCGTCCTCCTCGACAACGGCGCCGCCCCCGCCACGCGCCGCACGGTGGAGCGCGCGCGCGGCTTCCTCGGAGCACGGCTCCGTGTCGACGAGTGCCCGGAGCTCGACCTCTTCGAGATGTCGAACCTCGGTCTCGCCCGCGCGCGCTTCCGGTGGATCATTCGCTGGGACGCCGACTTCGTCGCCCACACGGACGGCGCCCTCGACATCGGGCGTTTGCGGCGCCATCTCCTCGCCCTCGATCGACGCTGCTACTACCTCGTTTACGTCCCCGCCGCCGAAGTGGCCGGCGACCTCCGCCATCAGTTCCCCGACCGGCGGCTGCGCTTCGACGGTCAGATCCACGTGGCGGGGCCCGCTGCGCGCTACGTGCGCGTGGAGCGCGCGGTGTCGCCGGAGGGCCTCGCGTTTCCGGACCGCATCCTGCGCGCGCGACCGGTCCTCAAGCTCGCGCTGGAGTCGCTGCGGGTGCCGAAGTTCTATCGGGTCCTGCGCTGGCCAACGGTCGCCTACGTGCACGTGCACGTGAAGCCGGCCGTCGCCGCCATGATGCGCCACTTCTGGCTGGAGTGGCTGGGCGAGGGCGACGCGCATCGCTATCCGACCCTCAAGGCCTACGCGGAGGAGCAGATCCGCGTGCGGTGGGGGATGAGCGACGTCGCCGCCGCCGCTGCCCACTACATGCGGCAGTACTGCCGCGGGCTGGTGCCCGTCGATCACGCGCTCTGCGGTCCCTATCCGGAGCTCCTGCGCCCGTCCGTGGAGGCGGCGCGCTACGAGGTCGCGTACGAGGACGGCGTGGCCGTCGGCCGCCGGGAGCGCGCCCGCACGTGCTGAAGACGGGACACGATCGGAGCGACCGTGACATCCGCGCCGGCTACGCGCGCCTGCACCATCGCGGCGGCCTCGGGCCCGACTTCGTCCGCCGCGTGGTTGCGCTCGCGGATTCATCGGCCGCCCGTCTCCTCGACGTCGGCTGCGGCACCGGCGATCTCCTGGCCGCTCTCGCCGCGCGCTTTCCGCGCAGCGAGCTGCATGGCGTGGACATCTCCACCGCGCGCGTGCAGCGTCCGTTGCGGGACGGCCGCCGCGTGCGCGTGGCGGATGCCGACGTTCAGCGCGGGCTTCCGTTCCGTGCCGCCACCTTCGACGGCATCTTCTGCACGGAGGTGCTGGAACATCTCAAGCACCCCCAGCGCGGCCTCGAGGAGATCCGGCGCGTGCTGCGACCGGGAGGATGGGCGGTCATCACCGTCCCCAACGGGACCGGCTTCGCGCCCTTCCACCGCCTGGGCCGGCTCTTGCCCGGGCGCTGGCTGCGCGGCAAGCTGCTTCCGTACGAGCATCCGCTCGTCACCGACCAGCCCATCGACACCTGCTTCGTCTACCGCGAGATCGTCGACCTCGTCCGCGGCGCCGGCTTCACGCTCGAGCTGACGCGCGGGTATCGCTACTTCCGGTATCTCGAGATGCTCCCGGTGGTGCGCGACCTCTACACGCCCGTGACGCCGTTCCTGGAGCGCGCGCTGCCGCGAGTGGGAGGCGTCCGCTTCGCCTACAACCTCCTCCTGCGCTGTCGAAAGGCGATGGCATGACGGCGTCGCCGATCCGGATTCTCCACGTCGCCGACTCCGCGGGGTGGGCGGGCGGGGAAACGTACATCCGGACGCTGGCGGCGGAGCTCGACCGGGACCGTTTCGCGCTGGGCGTGGTCGTGCCCGAGCACGGTCCCCTCGTCGATCGGCTGCGCGCGCAGGGCGTGCCCGTTCACCTCGCGCGCGTGGCCGACCGGCTCCTCAATCCGGCGGCGCTGCGCGCGCTCGTCGACGTCTTCCGGCGTGAGCGGCCCGCGCTCGTCCAGTCGCACGGCGCCCGCTCCAACGTCTACACGAAGGTGGCGGCGCGCCTGGCGCGGGTGCCGGTGGTCGTGTGCACCGTGCACAACTCGCTCTTCGACTACGACGTGAGCGGCTGGCGCCGTCGGGCCTACGTGCTCGCGGAGCGGCTCACGAGCCCGCTCGCCGACGCCATCGTGGCCGTGTCGGGCGCCATCGCCGCCGACCTCACGCGCCGCTATCGCATCCGCGGCTCCCGCATCGTGGTCGTGCACAACGGCATCGATGCCGACGCCTTCGTGCCGCGGCGGGCGCGGCCGTCGGTCCTCGCCGAGCTCGCCCTCGAGGAGGGGGACAGGATCATCGGTCTCGCCGGCCGCATGACGCCCCAGAAGGGCCACGAGTTCCTGCTGGAGGCGGTGGCGCGCCTCCGCCCGCGACTTCCGCGCGTGCGCTGTGTCCTCGCGGGGGACGGCCCCCTCCGCGCGGAGCTGGAGTCGCGCGCGGCCGCGCTCGGCATCGCCGCTTGCTGCCGCTTCCTCGGCGCCCGCACCGACGTGGCGGACGTCCTTTCCGCCGTCGAGGTCGTCACGCTCCCGTCGCGCTCCGAAGGCCTGCCGTTCGCGCTCCTGGAAGCGATGACGCTCGGCAAGCCGGTGGTGGCGAGCACGGTGGGCGGGAATCCCGAGGTGGTGGAAGACGGGCGCACGGGCCTGCTCGTCCCCCCCGCGGATGCGGCCGCGCTCGCGGACGCCATCGCCCGGCTGCTCGAGCATCCGCACGAGGCCGCCGCCATGGGCGAGCGCGGCCGCGTCCGCGTGCGCGATCATTTCACGCTCACGCGCACGACGCGCGCGATCGAGGACCTCTATCTCGACCTCCTGGGCGCGCGCGCCCTCGCGTCCCCCACCGCCGTCACCTCGGAGGTGCGGTGATGTGCGGCATCGCCGGCTACGTCGGCGAGGGGTCGGGGGACTTGCTCGCGATCATGCTCGCCCATCTCGGGCATCGCGGCCCCGACGACGTCGGCGTCCACGTCGAGCGCGAGGCGGGCATCGGCATGACCCGCCTCGCCATCATCGACCTCGCTACCGGCCGGCAACCGATGGCGAACGACGACGGCTCCCTCCACATCGTCTTCAACGGCGAGATCTACAACTACCGGGAGCTGCGGCCGCCCCTGGAGGCGCGCGGGTACCGTTTCCGCACCCGGAGCGACACTGAGGTCATCCTCCGCGCCTACGAGGAATACGGCGAGGCGTGCGTGGAGCGCCTGCGTGGCATGTTCGCGTTCGCGATCTGGGATGGCCGCCGCCGCGCCCTCTTCGTCGCCCGCGATCGGCTCGGCAAGAAGCCGCTGTTCTACCGGCAAGGTCCGCGCGGCTTCGTCTTCGCCTCCGAGATCAAGGCGCTGTTCGCCCATCCCGCCATCGGGCGCGGCGTCGACGGGAGCGCGTTCCACGCCTTCCTCGCCTACGGCTACACGCCGGAGGCGCGCTCGATCTACGCCGAGATCGCCAAGCTCCCACCCGCGCATACCGCCCTCTATCACGAGGGCGCGCTCACCATTCGTCGCTACTGGCAGCTTCCTTCCGGGCGCGCGCTCAACGCTACCCGCATCGATCCCGGCGAGGCGGCGGTGCAGGTGCGAACCGCGGTGCGGGAGGCGGTGCGACTCCGGCTCGAGAGCGACGTCCCCCTCGGCGTGTTCCTGAGCGGGGGAATCGACTCGAGCGCGATCGTGGCCGCCATGCGCGACGTCACGAGCGGGCGCATCGCAACGTTCTCGGTCGGCTTCGGCACCGCCCCCTCCTTCGACGAGCGGCCGTACGCGCGGCTGGTGGCGCAGCGCTTCGGGACCGACCATCACGAAGAGGTGCTGGAGCCCGTCGTCACCGACATCCTGCCCGCCATCGTCCGCCACTTCGACGAGCCCTTCGCCGACTCCTCGGCGATCCCGACCTTCGCGGTGGCGAAGGCGACGGCGCGTCACGTGAAGGTGGCGCTGTCGGGGATCGGGGGCGACGAGGCCTTCGGCGGCTATCCGCGCTACCTCGGCGTTCGCCTCGCCCAGGGCTACGCCCGCCTGCCGCGACCGTTGCGCGCCATGGCGGAACGCGTCGTGGGTGCCGTCGCGCGCGACTCCGATTCGAGCCGGAATCTCGCGGACTGGGCGCGCCGGTTCACGAGGGCGGGCGACGTGCCGATGCCGGCGAGCTACCTCGGCTGGACGCGCTTCTTTTCGGAGGCCGCGCTCGCGCGGCTGGTGACGCCGGGCCTTGCCGAATTCTGGAAGGATGATCCCGACGAGCCCGCGCGCGCCGCTTTTGCCGACCACGGCCATCGTGATCCCGTGGATGGCGCGTTTCGCATCGACCTCGCCACCTACGTTCCGCACGACCTTCTCGTCATGGCCGATCGCATGAGCATGGCGCACTCGCTCGAGCTGCGGGCGCCGTTCTGTGACCACGTCCTTTTGGAGACGAGCCTCGGCTTTCCGCCCGCGCTCAAGATCCCGCGGGGCCGGCTGAAGGGGCTCCTCAAGCGCGCGTTCGCCGACGTGCTGCCGCGCGAGGTGCTGACGCACCGGAAGCAAGGCTTCATGATTCCGCTCGGACGCTGGCTCCGCACGGACCTCCGCCCGCTCATGGAGGAACTGCTCTCGCCCGACCGCGTCCGCCGTCGCGGCCTCTTCGCCGTGGCCGAGGTGGAAGCGCTCAAGCACGAACACCTGTCGGGCGCGCGCGGTCACGCCGATCGCCTGTGGGCGCTCATGATGACGGAGGCGTGGATGCGTGATCGCCTCGACGCGGGCGGCGTCTGGAGCGTCCGATGACGCCTCTCCGCGTGCTTATGGTCTCCGACGTGGGCGCGTCTTCGGTGACGGGCGGCGCCGAGCGCGTGCTGTGGGAGCAGGCATCGCGGCTCGCCCGCCGTGGCCACGAGGTGCGGATCGTGAGCCGCGCCCACCGCGGCGAGATTCCGACGCGGCAGCGCCGCGACGGGGTGTGGGTGGGAGAGTACGGCGTCGATCACAAATCGACGCTCGCGTTCATCAGGGACGCTCTGGTCGCCGCCCGCCGGGCCGTCGTGCGCGAGCTGGGGGAGGGCGCCGTCGACGTCCTCCATCTGCACCAGCCGCTCGCGGGTTACGCCGCGCTCACGACGGCGGCGGCGCGCGGGCTCCCCACCGTCTACACGTTTCACTCCGCGGCGCCGCTCGAGTATCGCTCCCGCGTCGGGATGACCGCCCGCCACCGTCGCGGCCCCGCCGGCGCCGTCGTCGCCGCCGCCCTGTGGGCGATCGAGCGCGCCTGTCTCCGTCACGCCGACCGCATCCAGGTCCTGAGCGCGTTCTCCGCGGATCAACTGTGGCGGCTCTATCGCATTCCCTCCGAGCGGATCGTGCGGATTCCGGGCGGTGTCGACGTCGAGCGCTTCCGCCCCGCTCCCGACCGCCGTGCCGCCCGCAAGGAGCTCGGGCTGCCCGGTGACCGGCCGTTGCTGCTCACGGTGAGAAATCTCGAGGCGCGCATGGGTATCGACAATCTCGTGCGCGCGATGGCGCTCCTCCGCGCTCACGTTAGTGATGCCGTTCTCCTCATCGGAGGCACCGGCTCCCTGCGGCGACCGCTGGAGGCGCTGGTGGCGTCGCTCGGTCTCGAGGACGACGTGCAGTTCCTCGGCTTCGTGCCCGAGGCCGACCTCCCCCGCTATTACCAGGCCGCCGACGCCTTCGTGCTGCCCACGCGGGCGCTGGAAGGGTTCGGCCTGGTGACGGCGGAGGCGCTCGCGAGCGGGACGCCCGTGCTCGGCACTCCCATCGGCGCCACCCCCGAGCTGCTCCGACCGCTGTCGCCGCGGCTCGTGTTCGACGACGCCACGCCCGAGGCCATGGCGCGCGGCCTGCGCGAATTCCTGGAGGCCGACGCCCGCGACCCCGGCGCCGCCGCCGCCCTCCGCGACGCCTGCCGCCGCCACGCGGAGACGCGCTACGCGTGGGACGTCGCGGTGTCCGGTCTCGAGCGGCTGTTGCTCGACGTGAGACACCGGCGGCACGAAGGACCGGTCGCGACGGCCTGCCCGGCCTGCGGCGGCGCCACCCGCGTCACGCGGTTGCTCTATCGCGGCGCGCGCTACCGACGATGCCGCCGGTGCCGCATCGCGGTGGCGGCGACGCTTCCCACCCGCGCCGAGCTCCACGAGCACTACGAGACGGAATACCCGGCGCGCTTCGGTCACGGGCATGTCGACGGCGCCCGCGCCGCCCTCTTCGCGTTGGTCCTCGCGCGCCTCGAACGCTGGTGCCCGCGCGGCCGTCTGCTCGACGTCGGCGCCAGCGGCGGCCACCTCGTGGCGGCCGCCCGCGCGCGGGGCTGGCGCGGCCTCGCCACCGATGTCTCTTCCGATGCCTGCGTCGCCGCCCGCGCGTCCCACGGCGTGCCGGCCGTGCAGGCGGACAGCGTGGAGCTGCCGGTGGCGGTGGCGAGCGTGGACGCGGTGACCGTGGTGAACGTGATCGACCAGATCACGGATCCGCTCGCGCTGCTGCGGGAGGCTCACCGCGTGCTGCGGCCGGGCGGCGTGCTCGTCGTGCGGATTCCCAACGCCGCCTTTCACGTCCCCTGCGTGCGGGTGCTGAGCTCCCTCGGTCCGCTCCCGCGCTGGCGTGGGTGGGACGCCTATCCGATCCTCCACTTCTTCACGCTCGGCGCCGGCGGCCTGCGGCGTCTGGTCGAGCGCGCCGGCTTTCGCGTTCTCGACACGCGGAATTCGTCGCAGGCGGCGCTCGGTGAGGGCGGTGCGCGGCGACCGCCGGCGAAGCTGCTCGGCGCCGTGACCGCGGCCATCGCCGCCCTCTCACGCCGGCGCTGGCTCCTGGCGCCCTCGATCGAGATCTACGCGGAGAAGCCGCGATGATCCGCGCCGTGCATGTCATCACGCGCCTCACCATGGGCGGCTCCTCGGAGAACACGGTGGCGACCATGGTCGCGCTGCAGGCGGCCGGCTACGACTGTCCGCTCGCAGTGGGTCTGCGCGAGTCGGAGGCGACCGTGATCGCGGACGCCCGCGCCCGCGGCGTTCGCGTCGTCGACGTGCCGACGCTCGGCCGCGAGGTGGCGCCCGCGCGCGACGTGGCGGCGGTGGTGGCGCTCGCGCGCCTCTTCCGGCGCGAGCGGCCCGCCGTCGTGCACACGCACACGTCGAAGGCGGGGTTCCTGGGACGGCTCGCGGCCCGGATCGCCCGCGTTCCCGCCGTCATCCACCAGCCGCACGGCCACATCTTCTACGGCTACTACGGTCCGCGACGGACCGGCCTCTTCATCGCCCTCGAGCGGGCGGCCGCGCGCTGGAGCGATCGCATCGTGACCCTCACCGAGCGCGGCACCGAGGAGCATCTCGCGCACGGCATCGGACGGCGCGAGCAGTACGTCGCCGTCCCCAGCGGCGTGCCCACGGCCGCCATCGGCGCCCGCGCCGCCACGCGGGCGGCGGCGCGCGCGCGCCTCGGTATCTCGCGCGATGCGTTCGTGGTGGCCGGGCTCGGGCGCTTCGTGCCCGTGAAGGGGTTCGACGTCCTCGTGGCGGCGTTGCCGGCGGTGGTGGCCGCGCTGCCAGAGACGCGCGTTGTCCTGATCGGCGACGGCCCCGAGCGCGCGACGCTGGAACGGCTGGCGGCCGAGCTGCGCGTGGCGGACCGACTGCACGTCACCGGCGCCTCCACCGACGTGTGGTCCTATCTTCCCGCCGCCGACGTGATGGCGGCGCCGTCCCGCAACGAAGGCATGGGCCGCGCGATCGTGGAAGCGCTCGCCTTGCGTATCCCCGTGGTGGGGACGGCGGTGGGAGGCATTCCTTCTGTCATCGTCGACGGCGAGTGCGGGCGCGTGGTGCCGCCCGAAGACCCCGGCGCCCTCGCCGAGGCGCTCGTCGCCCTCGGCCGCCATCCGGCCCTGCGGGCGAAGTTCGCGGCGGCGGCGGTGGCGCGCGCGGAGGCGTTCTCGACCGACGTCGCCAACGCGCGCATGCTCGCCGTCTACGCGATGCTCCTCCGGGAGAAGGATCCGTCGCTGCTCCGGAACAACGACGCCGCCCTGCTCTGGGAGAAAGGCGGGGTGCCGTGAGAATCGCGCCCGGGCTTCTCCTCGGCACGCTGCTCCTCGGCCCCGTCGCGGCGACGGCGACGGAGCGGCTGCCGGCCGTGCTGCACGTGCACTCCACGCTCTCCACCGGTCAGCTCTCCCTCGAGGACCTGGCCGCGCTCGCGGAGCAGGGAGGCATCGGCGCGATCTTCCTCTCCGAGAACTATCTCCTCCACGTCGAATACGGGCTCCCCCCGTTTCGCGCGCTCACGCGCGTGAGCTACAACGAGCGCTCGGTCCTGGCGTCGGGCATCGACGGCTATCTGCGCCGGGTGGCGGAAGTTCGCCGTCGCTTTCCGCGCGTGCTCGTCCTCCCCGGCGTGGAGGTGATGCCGCATTACCGGTGGACCGGCTCGCCCTTCCGCTTCGACATGACGGTGTCGGGCACGCAAAAGAACGTGCTCGTGTTCGGTGTCAGCGACCCCGCCGTTCTCCGGGCGCTGCCCGCCATCGGCAATCCGCACACCGCTCGCTACACGTGGCAGTCGGTGGTCGATGTCTCGCCCGCCGTCCTCATCGTTCCCGGAGCCATGCTGCTGGCCGTCAAGCGCCGTCGTCGGGAGCGGCTGGGCCGGGCGGTCGTGGTCGTGGAGCGCCGCGCCTGGCTCACGGGCACCGTCCTCTGCGCGGTGGGGATGATCGCGCTGGTCCGGGCGTGGCCGTTCACGTCCGAGGCGTATCCCCCCTACGGAGATCTCGGCCTCACCGCGCACCAGGATCTGATCGACGAGGTGCAGCGCGCGGGCGGGGTGACGGTGTGGTCGTTCCCGGAGGCCGTCGATAGCGGGGCGCGCAAGGTCGGGCTCGTGAACGTGTCGTGGGAGACGACGCCCTACGCCGACGATCTCCTTCGCACTTTCCGTTACACGGCGTTCGGCGCCGTGTACGAGAACGCCACGCGGTTCGAGCGACCGGGCGACGGGTGGGACCGTTTGCTGCGCCAGTACGCGGCGGGCGAGCGACGCATCCCGGCGTGGGCGGTGGGGGAGTCGGGCTTCCACGAGTTCTCGGCGGGAAAGCGCTTCGGCACGTTGCAGACGGTCTTCCTCGTCGACGAGCGCTCGGAGGCCGCCGTCCTCGATGCGTTCCGTCATGGGCGGATGTACGCGCTCCACCGCGCGCCGAAGGAGGCGCTCGCCCTCGGCGCCTTCGCGGTGAGAGCGGGCGCGGCCACCGCCACCTCGGGTGACACGCTGATGGCGCCGCCGGGGACGCCGCTCGAGGTCGACGTCGCCATCGACGCCTCCGACGGCGGCCCCCAGGAGGTGCGCGTCGCCCTCGTACGCGACGGCGCCGTGGTGGAAGCGTGGTCGGGGACGACGCCGTTCCGGGGCCGCCATCTCGCGACCTTCGACGGCCGGTCCACGTTCTTCCGCGTCGACGCGCGCGGCGTGGCGCCGCATCGGCTTCTCACCAACCCGATCTTCGTCCGGCCATGAAGGTCGCCATCCACCAGCCGCAGTACCTGCCGTGGCTCGGTTACCTCGCCAAGCGCGCCGCCGCCGACGTCTTCATCTATCTCGACACCGTGCAGTACGAGAAGAACGGCTGGCAGAACCGCAATCGCATCAAGACGAAGGACGGTCCGCGCTGGCTCACGGTGCCCGTCCACGCGCGGCTCGGCACGCCCATCCGCGAGGTCACGATCGACAGCCGCCAGCCCTGGCGCGCGCGGCATTGCCAGGCGATCGAGCAGGCGTATCGGACGGCGCCGCATCTCGCGCGCCACCAGCGCGCGCTCGAGCTGCTCTACGACAAGGAGTGGGAGGCGCTGGCGCCGCTGGCGGTGGCGAGCGCCGACTGGCTCGCCGACGCCGTCGGGATCGCGACGCCCACGAGGCTCGCGTCCGAGCTCGCGGTGGACGCGGAGGACGCCACCGCGCGCCTCGTCGCGCTCTGCCGCGCCGTCGGCGGCCGCACCTATCTGGCGGGTCGGGACGGGGCCTCCTACATGGACGTGAGGCAGTTCGAAGCGGCGGGTATCTCCTTGCTCTATCAGACGTATTCGCATCCGACGTACGCGCAGCCGCACGGGAATTTCGTGCCGTTCCTCTCCGGCCTTGACTTATTATTGACTCACGGCGATGCGGCCCTCGGCACGCTCCTCGCAGGTGACGCCTGGTCGCCGGTTCCCCCGGAGAACGCCTGAGTGAACGTCCTCGCCATCGGCTCGCACCCGGACGACGTCGAGTACGGTTGCGGAGGGATGCTGAGCAAGTACGCGGACAAGGGCGACGCCGTCTATCTCTTCGTCGCCACCGACGGCGCCCTCGGCGGCGACAGCACGGTGAGGCGGCAGGAGCAGAAGAACGCGGCCGCCATCATCGGCGTGAGAGAGATCTTCTGGGGTGGCTACACTGACACCGAGGTCCCCCTCAATCGCGAGCTGATCGTCCGCCTGGAGTCGGTGATCCGCGACATCGAGCCGCGCATGATCTTCGTGCACTTTCCGGAGGACACGCACCAGGACCACCGCCACCTCGCCCAGGCCGCGCTCTCGGCCACCCGTTACGTCCCCAACTTCCTCTTCTACGAGGGCCCGACGAGCCAAAACTTCACGCCCAACTGCTACACCGACATCGAGAAGGTGCTCGACCGCAAGCTCGCCTGCCTGGAGGCGCATCGGTCCCAGGTGAGCAAGACGAACATCGAGGACCTGACGATCCTGGAGCTCGCGGTCTCGTGCGCGAATTTCCGCGGCATCCAGGCGCGTGTGAAATACGCTGAGGCCTTCCAGTCGGTGCGCCTCCTGCTGAACCTTTGATTCCCCACGCGCGGCCCACCCTCACCGACGCCGATGCCGAGGCCGTGGCCCGCGTCGTCCGGAGCGGCTTCATCGCGCAGGGCGCCGAGGTGGAGGCGTTCGAGGCCGCGCTCGCGACCCGCTTCGGCGTCCGGTCGGCGGCGGCGGTGACCTCCGGCACCGTCGCCCTCGAGCTGGCGATGCGCGCACTCGACGTCGGCGCCGACGACGAGGTCGTGATCCCGAGCTACGCGTGCGACGCGCTCTATCACGCCGTGGTGCGCGCGGGGGCGACGCCGGTGCTCGCCGACGCCGATCCCGAGACGCTGTCGATCGCCGCCGACGACGCCAAGCGCCGCCTCACCGGCCGCACGCGCTGTCTCATCGTGCCCCACGCGTTCGGTCTCGCCGTGGATCTGAGACCCGTGCTCGCGTTCGGGCTGCCGGTGGTGGAGGACTGCGCGCAGACGGTGGGAGCCATCGTCAACGGCGCCCCCGTCGGTGGGGCCGGGCACCTCGCCGTCGGGTCGTTCTACGCCACCAAGCTCCTTACGAGCGGGGAGGGCGGCGTGGTGGCGGGGGCGCCCGAGCTGGTGGCGCGCGTGCGCGACGCGCGCGACTACGACGAGCGCGAGGATCTGGCGCCGCGCTTCAACTACAAGATGACCGACATGCAGGCCGCGCTCGGCCGGAGCCAGCTCGCGCGCCTGGACGATTTCGTGGCGCGACGGCGCGCGATCGCCGCCCGCTACCGGCGGGCGCTTGCGGGCGCGCGCTGCCGCGTGCCGGACGAAGCGGGCAGCCGTCACGTCTATCATCGATTCGTGGTCGCCGTCGACCGTTCGCTGCCGCCCGTGATCGAGCGGCTCCGGCAAGCGGGAGTGACGGCGCGCCGTCCCGTCTTCCGCCCCATTCACCGGGGGCTCGGGCGCGGCGGCTACCCCGAAGCGGAGCGGTGCTGGCGCGATCGGCTGTCCCTGCCGTGCTTTCCCTCCCTCACCGACGCCGAGGTCGATACGGTGGCGGCGGCGCTGCGGGCGGCGCTGGAGGCGGCATGAGGGCGGCGTCGGCGACGGCCGCGGAGTTTCCCACGCTGCCCGGCGGCGCGCCGGCAGGGGTCCTGGGCCTGCTCGTCGCGCTCCTTCTCATGGCGCCCGCCGTACGTCGATGGGCGGCGGGACCGTACCTGTGGCCCTACCTGGTCGGCCTCGCCTTCGCGGTGTCGCTGTTCGCGACGCCGGTGGTGCGGGCGCTCGCGATCTGGGGCGCCGTGCTCGATCTGCCTGCCGCGCGCAAGGTGCACCGCGTGGCCACGCCGCTCCTCGGCGGCGCCGCCGTGTACGCCGCCTTCGCGCTCACCGTGCTCGCGAACTTCCAGTTCTCACGCCAGCTCAAGGGCGTGGCGCTCGGGGCCACCGTTGTGGTCGCGGTCGGGATCATCGACGACGTCGTCGATCTCCCCGCGCGCGTGAAGCTGGCCGGGCAGGTGGGCGGCGCCGCCCTCGCGATGTACTACGGCGTCGTCCTCAACGTGGTGCCGGAGTGGCTGCCGGGCGCGTTTGCCGTCAACGTCACGCTCACGCTCTTGTGGTTCCTCACCGTCACCAACGCGCTGCAGTTCCTCGACGGCATGGACGGTCTCGCCTCCGGGCTCGGGGCCATCGCCGCCGTCTTCTTCAGCGTGGCCGCCCTCCGCACCGGACAGGGATACCTGATGTTCCTCTCGGCGGCGCTCCTCGGCGCCTGTCTCGGCTTCCTGCCCTACAACTTCCGCCGCGGGGGCGCCCGCATCTTCCTCGGCGACAGCGGGGCGAGCTTCATCGGTTTCACGCTCGCCGGCTTGGCGGTGATGGGAGAATGGGCGGAGCACAACGCGCTGATCGCACTCTTCACGCCGGTGCTGATCCTGGGCGTGCCGCTGTTCGACATCGCGTTCGTGGGGATCGTGCGCGTGGTCACGGGAAAAGTGCACTCGTTTCACGAATGGCTCGCCTTCACGGGGAAGGACCACATCCATCACCGGTTCGAGACCCTCGGCCTCACCAAGGCCCAGAGCGTTCTCCTGATCTTCTTCATCTCGTCGACGCTCGGGCTCTCCGCGACCTTTCTCCGGAATGCCTCGCCGCGGGAGTCGGTGGCGATCCTGATGCAGGCGGGTTGCGTGCTCGCCATCGTGGCCATCCTCGAAGGCGTGGGACGGGGGCGGACCGAGGCATGAGGCGCGGTCTCCAGTCGTTGCTGGCGCGCTTCCGGAACGCGCTCCACCTCGACGATCCCCCGTGGAAGATCGCTCTCGCCCTCGCCGTCGGGGTGTTCATCAGCTGCACGCCCTTCTACGGTCTGCAGACTCTGCTCTCCATCGCGGTCGCGTGGGTGCTTCGCCTGAACCGCGCCGCCACCGTGGCCGGCGCCTGGCTCAATCTCCCGTGGTTCGCGCCCTTCGTGTACGCGGGCGCGCTCGCGGTGGGGGCGGCGATCATGCCGCACGTGAAGGGCGTGGCCGGCCAGTCGCTCACGCTGCTCGTGGGGACCACCATCGTGGGCGCGGTGGCGGCGGTGGTGACGTACGCGGTCGCCCTCGCCCTGATCCGGCGCCGCCGCGCGCGCGCGGCCGCGCTGGGGCAGGGCGCGCGCCGCCACGCCGCGTGACGATCGCCGGCTCCATCGCCGCGCTCATCGCGCGGTGGACGTCGCTCGACCCCACCGTGGCGGACCTGCTCGCGCGCCTCATCGCGATCGCCCTCACCGCGGCCGTCCTCTGGATCGCGTACGTCGTGGTCACCGGCGTCGTCAACCGCTTGGTGGCGCGGCACGCCGCCCAGCCCGGGGCGCCGCACGGCGCCCGCCTGCGTACCGTCGCCTCCCTGCTCTCCAGTCTCGCGCGCTGGTTCATCGCGTTCGTGTCGCTGGTGATCGTGCTCCGCGAACTGGGCGTGGACGTGCAGGCGCTCATCGTGTCGGCGGGCATCGTGGGCGTGGCCCTCGCCTTCGGCGCCCAGTCGCTCGTGCGCGACGTCATCACCGGCTTCTTCCTCCTCGTCGAAGGCCTGGTGGCTGTGGGCGACACCGTGCAGGTGGGAAGCTACGCGGGGACCATCGAGAGCATGGGCCTCCGCGTCACCACGGTGCGCCTCACCGACGGCGCCCTTCACGTGCTGCCGAACGGCCAGCTCACCGAGTTCACGAACCTCAACGCGGGCTGGGCGCGCGCCGTCGTCGACATCGGGGTGCCGCGGGAGGCGCCGGTGGAGCGCGCCCTCGACGTGCTTCGACGGGTGGGGGAGGAATGGGCGCGCGAAACGGGACGCGCGCTGGAACAACCGCAGGCGCAAGGTATCATCAAGTTCAGCGGCGGCGACCCCGTGCTGCGGCTCATGGTCAGGGTCGACCCCGCCCTCCGCTTCGATACCGAGGCTGAGCTCCGGCGACGCATCAAGGCCGCGTTCGATCGTGAGCAGTGGTCCGTCGCGGGGGCCGCGTGAGCACGTCGCGCTAAAGGAGCCACGCATGAAGGTTCGGAAGGCCGTGTTTCCCGCCGCCGGGCTGGGCACCCGCTTCCTCCCCGCCACCAAGGCGCAGCCCAAGGAGATGCTGCCCCTCGTCGACAAGCCCACCATCCAGTACGTGGTGGAGGAGGCGGTGGCTTCCGGGATCGGCGAGATCATCATCGTCACCGGCCGCAACAAGCGCGCGATCGAGGATCACTTCGACGCTGCCTTCGAGCTCGAGTACTACCTGAACGACCGCGGCAAGGTGGACGAGCTGGCGCAGATCAAGACGATCTCGGAGCTGGCGTCGGTCTCCTACGTGCGCCAGAAGGAGCCTCTCGGGCTCGGCCACGCCATCCTGTGCGCGCGGCCCCTCGTCGGCGAGGAGCCGTTCGCGGTCTTCCTCGGTGACGACATCATCGGCGGCGCCACCGTGCCCTGCATGCGCCAGCTCCTGGACGTGGCCGCCCGCCACGACGGTCCCGTGATCGCGGTGGAGCGGGTTCCGCGCGAGCGGCTGCAGCAGTACGGCGTCATCGCGGGCAAGCGGATCCATGACAACGTGTACGAGATCACCGACCTCGTGGAGAAGCCGCGGCCAGAGGAGGCGCCCTCCGACCTCGCCATCATCGGCCGCTACGTCCTCACCCCCGACATCTTCGGAATCCTCGCCGAGACCGCCGCCGACAAGCGCGGCGAGATCCAGCTCACGGACGGCCTGCGCACGCTGCGCGCGCGCCGGCCCATGTACGCCGTCGAGTTCGAAGGCAAGCGGTACGACACCGGGGACAAGCTCGGCTTCCTCAAGGCGACCGTCGAGTTCGCCCTCGCCCGCCCCGATCTCGCCGACGACTTTCGCCGGTATTTGAAGTCGCTCAAGCTCTAGCCGCCGGCGCCGCCGGGGCGGAGACGCGCGAAGGCGGTTTCGTTGACTTGGGGTGGTGCATCTGCAAGAATTCACGCACCGTTCAGACGCACGGGACAGGATGCCGCGCACCCCGAAACGTCCGTTTCACACCGCCTCCGACGCCGACATCAAGAGCGGCGAGGTTTCGGACGTCTACTTCGCCCGCACGGTGCAGGTCCTCAAGCACAGGAACGATCGCAAGCGCGTCAAGACCGAGGTCTATCTCAAGTCGCTCCCTGACGAGTGGCAGTGGGGAGTGCTGGCCGGCATCGAAGAGGTGGCCCGGCTCCTCGAGGGCGTGCCCGTCCACGTGCGGGCGATGGACGAGGGGACGCTGTTCGCGGCGTACCAGCCCGTGCTCACGGTGGAAGGGACGTACGTCGACTGGGCGCAGTACGAGACGGCACTCCTCGGTCTCCTCTGCCAGGCGTCGGGCATCGCGACCAAGGCCGCCCGCTGCAAGAAGGCGGCGGGAGAGCGCCAGCTGATCTCGTTCGGCGCCCGCCGCATGCATCCGGCGCTCGCGCCCATGATCGAGCGCAACGCGTTCGTGGGCGGCTGCGACGGGGTGGCGGTGACCAAGTCGGCGGAGATCATCGACGCCGATCCCATGGGCACCATCCCCCACTCGCTCGTGCTGATGGTGGGCGACACCGTGGAGGCGCTGCGCGCGTTCGACGAGGTGGTGGATCCCAAGGTCCGGCGGGTGGCCCTCATCGACACGCTCCAGGACGAGAAGTTCGAGGCGATCCGGGTGGCGGAGGCGCTCGGGCCCGATCTCTACGCGGTCCGTCTCGACACCCCGTCATCGCGCCGCGGTGATCTCTACCGCATCGCGGAGGAGGTGCGCTGGGAGCTGAGCCTCCGGGGCTTCGGCCACGTCAAGATCGTGGTCTCGGGCGGCATCGACGAGCACGAGATCCTCCGCTTGAACCCCGTGGTCGATTCCTACGGCGTGGGCACCTCGATCGCGAACGCGCCCGTGCTCAACTTCGCCCTCGACATCATGGAGATCGAGGGCCGTCCCCTCGCCAAGCGCGGAAAGATGTCGGGGGCCAAGGACGTCTACCGCCGGCGCGGGACGCGCGAGACGGTGGTGGTGCCGGCGGGCACGCCGCCCCCCACGGCCGGCGGCACCTGGGAGTCGCTGCTCAAGCCGCTCCTCGAGGACGGCCGTCTCGTCCGCGATCTGCCGCCCCCGCGGATGCTGCGCGATTACGTTCTCGATCAGCTCGCCACCGTCCCCCTCGAGACGCTCGGGCGCGAACGCCGTTGACGATCCTCGACGACATCGTTCGAGACAAGCGCGAGGAGGAGCGCTGTTGACGATCCTGGACGAGATAGTGCGCGACAAGCGCGACGAGGTCGCGCGCCGCCGGCGCGCCGTTCCCCAGGCGGAGCTGGAGCACCGCTGTCGCGCGCTCGGGCCCGCGCGCGACTTCGAGGCTGCCCTCGCCCCGCGCCCCGGCCGCGTGGCGCTGATCGCCGAGGTCAAGAAGGCGTCGCCCTCGCGCGGGGTGCTGGCGGCGGATCTCGACCCGGTGGCGATCGCGCGCACGTATGCGAACGCGGGCGCGGCCGCCCTCTCCGTCCTCACCGACGAGAAGTACTTCCAGGGACGCCTGGAGCTGCTCGGCGCCATCCGCGACGTCGTCACCGTGCCCCTCCTGCGCAAGGACTTCACGATCGACGAGTACCAGCTGTGGGAATCGCGGGCGGCGGGCGCGGACGCGGTCCTGCTCATCGTCGCCATCCTCGAGCCGGCCCGGCTCCGCGATCTGCTCGCGGGCGCCAAGGGCCTCGGCCTCGATGCCCTCGTGGAGGCGCACACGGCCGGCGAGCTCGACGTCGCCCTCGCTGCCGGCGCCCGCGTGGTGGGCATCAACAACCGCGACCTCCGTTCGTTCGAGACGCGCATCGAGACCACGCTCGCGCTCCTGCCGAGCGTGCCCCCCGGTCCCATCGTGGTGAGCGAGAGCGGGTTCGAGAGCGCGGAGCAGGTGCGGATGGTGGTGGCGGCGGGCGCGCACGCCGTGCTCGTCGGCGAGAGTCTCGTCAAGGCACGTGACGTGGCGGCGAAGGTGCGGGAGCTGACGCTCCGTGGTTAAGATCAAGATCTGCGGCATCACGTCCGTGGAGGACGCGATGATGTGCGCGGAGGCGGGCGCGGACGCGCTCGGCTTCATCTTCGTGGAAGGCACCCCGCGCTTCATCCCGCCCGCGCGGGCGGCGTCGATCATCCGCGCCCTGCCGCCGTTCGTGACGCCGGTGGGCGTGTTCTGGGACCATCCCGCCGGTCACGTGAAGGCGGTGGCGGACGCGTGCGGCCTGCGCGCGTTGCAATTCCACGGCGACGAAACGCCGGACGAGGTGGCGGGGCACGCGCTGCCCGTCATCAAGACAATCAAGCTCGCCGCCACCACGATCCCCGAGGGGCTGCCGGAGTACCGGGCCGCGGACTGGGTGCAGATCATGCCGTACGTCCCCCACGTGTCCGCCATCCTGCTCGACAGTGCCGCCCGCTGGAGCGAAGGCGAAGCGCGCCATCCCATCCACTGGTCGGTGGCGCGGCATCTCGCGCGTGGCCGCTGGCGCATCATCCTGTCCGCGGGCCTGACGCCCGACAACGTGGCCGCCGCCATCACGACCGTGGGGCCCTACGGCGTGGACGTGAACTCGGGCGTGGAAGCGGCGCCGGGGCGGAAAGACGCCGAGAAGGTGCGACGGTTCGTGGCGGAGGCGCGGCGGGCGGTGTTCCGGTGAAGCGACTACCCGACGCCCAGGGCCACTTCGGGCGGTACGGCGGACGCTTCGTGCCGGAGACGGTGATGGCGCCCCTCATCGAGCTCGAGCGCGCATACGCCGCCGCCCGCCGCGACCGGCATTTCCGCGCCCGCTTGCGCGCGCTCCTCGCCGACTACGCGGGACGTCCGACGCCGCTCTACTTCGCGAACCGCCTCACGGAGGAGTGCGGGGGCGCGCGCATCTACCTCAAGCGCGAGGACCTCTGTCACACGGGCGCGCACAAGATCAACAACGTCCTCGGCCAGGCGCTGCTGGCCGCGCGCATGGGCAAGAAGCGCGTGATCGCGGAGACGGGCGCCGGCCAGCACGGGGTCGCCACCGCCACCGCCGCCGCCCTCCTCGGCCTCGAGTGCGAGGTCTACATGGGCGCGGAGGACGTCGAGCGCCAGGCGCTGAACGTCTTCCGGATGCGGTTGCTGGGCGCGCGCGTGATCCCCGTCGAGTCCGGCAGCCGGACGCTCAAGGATGCCATCAACGAGGCGATGCGGGACTGGGTCACCAACGTCCGCACGACCTATTACTGTCTCGGCTCCGCGCTCGGTCCCCATCCGTATCCGATGATGGTGCGCGACTTCCATACCGTGATCGGTCAGGAGACGCGCGTGCAGTCGCGGCGTGCGTTCGGCCGCCTTCCCGACGTGCTCGTGGCGTGTGTGGGCGGCGGCTCCAACGCCATCGGCCTCTTCCATCCGTTCATCGGCGAGCGCCGGGTGCGCATCGTGGGCGTGGAGCCGGGCGGCCATGGCATCGCCACCGGACGCCACGGCGCCACGCTGACGGCGGGAGCCGTGGGCGTGCTGCACGGGACCATGAGCTATTTTCTCCAGAACGACGACGGTCAGATCGCCACCGCGCACTCGATCTCGGCCGGCCTCGACTATCCCGGCGTCGGCCCCGAGCACGCGTACTACAAGGACACGGGGCGGTTCGAGTTCGTCTCGATCACCGACGAGGAGGCGCTCGCCGGTTTCCAGGCGCTCACACGGCTTCAGGGCATCATGCCCGCGCTGGAGTCGGCGCACGCGGTCGCCCACGCCATGCGCCTCGCGAAGTCGCTGCCGCGGTCGAAAGTCATCGTGGTGGGGCTCTCGGGCCGCGGCGACAAGGACGTGCAGGTGGTGGCGCGCGCGCTCAACGGCGGCGCCGCGGAGAGCCGGCCCTGAGCCGCCTCGACACGACGTTCGAACGGTTGCGCGCGGCGGGGGAGCGTGCACTCGTCGCGTACTTCACGGCCGGCGATCCCTCGCTGGCGGCTACCGCGCGCCTCGTGCTCGAAGCGGAGCGCCAGGGCGCCGACGTCATCGAGCTCGGCGTGCCGTTCTCCGATCCGCTCGCGGACGGACCGGTGATCCAGCGCGCGGCCACCCGCGCCCTGGCGGCGGGCACCTCGCTGGCGCGCGTGCTCGAGACGGTCGCGACCCTGCGGCCCGAGTTGCGCGCGCCGGTCGCGCTGATGACGTACTACAATCCCGTGCTCGCGTTCGGCCTCAAGGCGTTCGCGCGCGCCGCCGTCGAGGCGGGCGTGGACGGCGTGATCGTGGTCGATCTGCCTCCCGAGGAAGCGGGGCCGCTGGCGGCGGAGGCGGAAGCGGCCGGTCTCGACCTCGTCCACCTCGTCGCGCCTACCTCGACACCCGCCCGCGTGCGCCTCATCGCGCGCCGGAGCCGCGGCTTCATCTATGTCGTCTCGCTCACCGGCATCACGGGGGAGCGGCAGGCGGTGTCCGCCGAGCTCGCGGCCCAGGTGCGCGCGCTGCGTCTGGTCACCACCAAGCCCTTGTGCGTGGGCTTCGGCATCAGCACACCCGAGCAAGCGGCGACGGTGGGGCGCCTCGCCGACGGTGTCGCCGTGGGCTCCGCCCTCGTGCGCCTGGTCGAGGAGGGCGACGGCGAGGGCGCCATGGTGGAGAAGGTGGGCAAGTTCATCGCCGCCCTCAAGGCGCCGTTGCGCGCGGGGAGGGAAGGGTAATGGCCTGGTTCAGGCGGTCGGGAGGCGACGACAAGGACGCGCCCAAGCGCAAGGTCGTGATCGCCGAGGGCCAGTGGATCAAGTGCGACTCGTGCAAGGAGATCGTGTACCGGGCGGAGGTCGAGCGCGCGGGCCGCGTCTGCCCGAAATGCCGGTACTCCTTCCGCATCTCCGCTCCCGAGCGCATCGCGCTGCTCGCCGACGCGGGGACGTTCGAGGAGCGCGAGGCCAACCTCGCCACCGTCGATCCCCTCGGCTTCAAGGACACCAAGCGCTACCGTGATCGCGTGCGCGCCGCCCGCGACAAGACGCGCATGGAGGAAGCCGTCATCTGCGGCCTCGCGCGGGTGGGCGGGATCCCGGTCGTCCTCTGCACGTTCGAGTTCGGGTTCCTCGGCGGCAGCATGGGCTCGGTCGTCGGCGAGAAGCTGACGCGCGCGATCGAGCTGGCCATCGACAAGCACGTGCCCGTGATCATCGTGGCCGCCTCCGGCGGCGCGCGCATGCAGGAAGGGATCCTCTCTCTCATGCAGATGGCGAAAACGTCGGCCGCCCTCGAGCGGCTGAGCGTCGCGCGCCTTCCCTATCTATCGGTCCTCACCGATCCGACCACCGGGGGTGTCACCGCCAGCTTCGCCATGCTCGGCGACGTCATCCTCGCCGAGCCGCGCGCGCTCATCGGCTTCGCCGGACCGCGCGTCATCGCGGAGACAATCCGCCAGCCATTACCGGAGGGCTTCCAGCGCTCCGAGTTCCAGCTGGAGCACGGCCAGGTCGACCTCATCGTCGAACGCCGCGAGCTGAAGGAAACGCTCCGCCGCATCCTCGCCTTCTTCGTCGAGCCGCCGCCGGCGACATGACCTATGCCGAGGCGCTGGCCCGGCTGCTCGCCCTACGCGGCGGCGAGTACGCCGGGATGCGTCCCGGCCTCGATCGCATCCACGGGCTGCTCGACGCCCTCGGAAACCCGGAGCGACGCTACCGCCTCGTCCAGGTCGGCGGCACCAACGGCAAGGGCTCGGTGGCGGCCATGATCGCGACGATTCTGAAAATGGCCGGCTTCCGCGTCGGTCTCTACACGTCGCCGCATCTGGTCTCGTTCCGCGAGCGCATTCGGGTGAACGGGGAGGCGATCTCCGAGGATCAGGTGGCGGACGGCTTCGACGCCATCGCCACCCTCGTCGCCCGCGCGGACGCCACCGTGTTCGAGGCCACCACCGCCATCGCGCTCGATCACTTCGCGGCGCAGGCGGTGGACGTCGCGGTGCTGGAGGTGGGGCTCGGCGGCCGTCTCGACGCCACCACGGTGGGGGCGCCGGAAGCGACCGTGATCACGAGCCTCGATCTCGACCACCAGGAGCTGCTCGGCTCCACGCTCGGGGAGATCGCGGGCGAGAAGGCCGCCATCATCCGCGGTGGCCTCGCCGTGAGCGCGGCCCAGCCGCCGGAAGCGGCCGACGTCGTCCGCAAGCGTGCGGTCGCCGCCGGCGTCACGCTGCTGGAGGACCAGCGCGATCTCCACGTCGACGTCGTGCACCGCGATCTCGCCGGCCAGCGCTTCCGGTGCCGCGGACCGGGGTGGGAGCTCGACGATCTCGAGATGGCGATGCTCGGCACGTACCAACCCGCCAACGCGCTCCTCGCGGTGACCGTCGCGCGCCATCTGGGCGCGTCGGAGTCGGCGATCCGCGACGGGCTCCGGCGCGTGCGGTGGCCGGGGCGCTTCGAGGTGCGGGGGCAGGGGCCGTGGCTCGTCCTCGACGGCGCCCACAACCCCGGCGGGGCGCGCGCGCTCGCGGGCTCGCTGCGCGCGTTCTTCGGAGACCGGCGTGCCACGTTCATCGTGGGGCTCTCGCGCGAGAAGGACGCACGCGCGATCCTCGCCGCCCTCGCCCCCGTCGCCGAGGCGTTCATCCTCGCGCGGTCGTCGAGCGCGCGCGCCGCCGCGCCCGACGCGCTCGTGGCCGCCTTGCCGGCATCGGCGCCCCCGGCGCGGCGCGCGGAGTCGGCGGCGCTCGCCCTCGCCATGGCCGCGGAAGGAGCGCCCCCGCTCCTCTGCGTGGCGGGCTCGCTGTTCCTGGTCGGCGACGTGCTGGCCCATCTCGGCCGCGGGCGGGATCGACCTTGCCCCATCGAAGCGGGCGCTGTTAGCATGGGCAACCTTTGATGATGGAGACCTAGGTCGAATCGCGTCATGACGCGGCCATATTGGGCGGCAGTCCTCGTCGCCGTCGTTCTCCTCCTCGCCGCCACCGGCGCGGCCGCGCAAACGCCGCCGCTCACGGTTTCCACGCCGGGGGGCGAGGTCACCGTCATCGCGGACCGGCTCGAGCAGCTCGGCGCCGAGAACATCATCATCGCCACCGGCAACGTCGAGCTGACGCGCGGCAACGCGCGGCTCACCGCCGACCGCGTCGAGCTCAACCGCGAGACGGGGGACGCCGTCGCCCTCGGGCGCGCGATCTTCTACGACGGCGAGGATCGGCTCACCGGCGATCGCATCGACTACAACTGGAAGACGGGCACCGGCGTCGTCTACAACGGCGAGGCGCGCACGGCGCCCTATTACCGGATCGCGGGCGAGCGGATGGAGCGGCTGGGGGAAGGGCTCTATCACCTGCGCCGCGGCGTCTTCACGACGTGCGAGGACGATCCTCCCGCGTGGTCGTTTCACACGGGCTCCGCCCAGGCCGACTTCGAGAGCATGGTGTACGGGACGAACGCGTCCTTCTGGGTGCGCAACATCCCGCTCCTGCCGTACTTCCCGTTCTTCGCGGCCGCCATCCGCCGCGAGCGCCAGTCCGGCTTCCTCTTCCCGCGCCTTGGCAGCACCTCGCGCAAGGGCAACTTCATCGAGCAACCGTTCTACTGGGCGATCTCGGACAGCCAGGACGCCACCTTCACCCTCGATCTCTACGAGAAGGTCGGCCCCGGCGTGAGCGTCGACTACCGCTACCTCCTGTCCCGCACGAGCTACGGCGACTGGCATGGCTTTTACATCCGGGAGACGGAAAAGCTCGACGCCGACCGCGGGTGGTACCGCATCCGGCACGACTGGCTCATCGCGCCCCGCCTCACGCTCAAGGTCGACGTCAACGGCGTCTCCGACGACTCGCTCTTCCGGGATTACGCCGACAAACTCCACGACCGCAGCCTCCAGCGCGCGGAGTCCAACGTCTTCGTCACCAAGAGCTGGGACAACTGGAACCTGGTCGGCAACATGTTCTGGTACCAGGACCTGACCCAGTCGCGCCCGGTGGAGCTCCACCGGCTGCCCGAGATCACCTTCCAGGGCTTGCGCCAGCCCGTGCCCGGGCCGTTCCAGGGCCTTCTCTATCAGCTCGACTCCAGCTTCGTGAACTTCGTGCGCGAGGTGGGCGCGCAGGGCCTGCGCATGGACATCCACCCGCGCATCTCGCGGCCGATCCCCGCCGGCGGCTACTTCACGGTCACGCCTTTCGTGGGCGGACGGCTCACCGCCTACGACAAGACGGTCACGGGCACGCGGCTGACGCTGGACGAGAACATCCCCGTGGAGGAGACGAAGACCGAGTGGCGGGTGCGACAGATCGCGGAGGTCGGGGCCGACTTCGAGACGCGCGCCGCCCGCATCTACAACATGGGCGGCCTCTGGAACGTGGACGCGGTCCTGCACTCGATCGAGCCGCGCGTGAACTACACGTACATCTTCGGCGACAACCGGGACCAGCTCCCCATCTATCAGGAAAGTATCGACCGCATCCCGGAGCAGAGCGCGTTCACCTACTCCCTCGTCA
>DASXSB010000099.1:0-62852 GCA_036506275.1 Candidatus Methylomirabilota bacterium
GCTTCCTGATGATCGATCCCAAGCGCCTGGAGCTGTCGGTCTACGAGGGGATCCCGCACCTGCTGGCGCCGGTCGTCACCGACGCCAAGGAGGCGGCGGCGCGCTTGCGCTGGATCGTGGGCAAGATGGACGAGCGCTACAAGCAGCTCCAGGCGCGGCAGGTTCGCAACATCGAGGGCTACAACCGCGCGGTCGCCGTCGAGGAGCGCCTGCCGTACTGGGTCGTCGTCGTCGACGAGCTCGCCGACCTCATGCTGGTCTCGGCGGGCGAGGTGCAGACCTCGCTCGTGCGGCTGGCGCAAATCGCGCGCGCGGTCGGCATCCACTTGATCATCGCCACCCAGCGGCCGTCGGTGGATGTCGTCACCGGCCTCATCAAGGCGAACTTCCCCACGCGCATCGCCTTCCAGGTCGCCTCCAAGGTCGATTCGCGCACGGTGCTCGACGGAAACGGGGCCGAGCAGCTCCTGGGCCGGGGCGACATGATCTTCGTGCCGCCCGGCGCCAACAAGCAGGTGCGCGTCCACGGCGCCTGGGTCGCCGACGAGGAGGTCAAATCGGTCTGCGACTTCCTCCGCAAGCAGGGCACCGCGGTCTACGAGGAGGTCGTGCTCCAGACGGACGACATCGGCGGTGACGGAGGGGAGGGCGGCGAGCGCGACGACCTCTACTGGGACGCCGTCCATCTCGTCATCGGCCAGCGGCAGGCGTCGATCTCGTTCCTCCAGCGCCGCATGCGACTCGGGTACCCGAAGGCCGCGCGCTTCATCGACATGATGGAGCAGGACCGCATCATCGGCCCCGGCGACGGCGCCAAGCCGCGCGAGGTCCTCGTCGGTCCGGAATACCTCGCCAAGCGGGGGCGGTAGAGCACTCCCCGCGTCTCTCAGCCATGCCGCCCCACGTCATGGCCGTGACGCTATCGGCGGACCGGTGTCAGGGCGCGGCACGCCGGCCGCGTCTGTCCCTACGCCAAGTGCCCGGTTTTCATGAGGCGGCTGCCGCGGAAGGCATTTGGCCCGCCCGTTGCTGCTACAGAGGCCAGACGCCCCGAGGCAGCGGATGGCGACTCCGAGTAGCAAAGCCAGAGACGTCGACCCGAGTGCGCGGAGCGCGGCGTGAAAGACGCCGCGACTCTGGAGAGCCTCGTCACGAAGCACGCCTCCTCTCTCGAACCCGGACTCGCGATCGTGGAGACGTCCGCCCTGCTCGGCGAAAGCACCATCGACCTCGTGGGCGTTGGGCACGACGGGGCACTCGTGCTGATCGCGCTCGGACTGGTGGGCGACGGCGGCATGATCCTGCGCGCGCTCGGCGCCTACGCGTGGTGCGTCGAGTACCCCGACGCCGTCCGTCAGCGCTATCGCGCGGCCCGCCGGGAGCTCCGCTGGCCGCCGCGCATCGTCTTCATGGCGGAGGGCCTCCCGGAGTCGTTCGTCCGCAAGGTGAAGCGCCTCGGCGTGCCGTCGATCGAGTGCGTCGAGTTCCGGGCGCTGGAGTCGAACGGGACGTCTGCGCTCCGTTTCGAGCGGCGCCAGCGCGTGCGGCTCGACGCCGCGGGCGTGGCCGCCGCGCCCGTGACACCGGTCGACTCTCCGGCCGCGCCGCCGGCCACCGCCACCCCCAATGGCGCCGACCCGCTCGCGGACGGCGACCCCGTGGCCGAGGCCGTCATCGCCATCACCACCGCCGCCGACGAGGCAAAGGCATCGCGGGTGCCCGCGGCGGCTGCGCCGCGTGTGCCTGCGCCGTCTGCGCCGGCGCCGCCTGCGCCCGCGGTGCCGCCCATGCTGGTGCCGGAGCCGGTTCGACTGCAGACCCCCGAAGCGGTCGTGCCCGCGGCGCCGCCCGTGGCCGCTTCTGCTGGTAGTGCGAGCGTGGTTTCTCCGAACGCGACGCCCTCGGAAGCGCCGGTCTCGGTGAACACGCCTCCCGGCAAGCCGGTCGCGGAGATGCCTCCCGCGTCGAGGAAGGGCGCGCGGGGCCGCACACGGCGGCGCAAGACGCCGGCGTGGCCGCCGACGCCATCGATGCTGAGCGCGGACGAGAAAAGGGACGACGACGAGGACGGAGACGCATGATGCTGCGGCTCCAGAAGCGCGCCCTCGACGACGTGAAAGCGCTCGAGAAGCTCGTGGTCGGGAACGCGGAGGCGCTGGAGCCGGAAGTCCGTATCATCGACGCCCGCCTCGTCCTCGGCGACGCGACCATCGATCTCGTCGGGGTGGATGCCGACGGGGGCCTCACCCTCATCGCGCTCGGCCTCGAAGCCGACGGCAACATGATCCTGCGAACGCTGGGCGCGTTCTCGTGGGCGGTGGACGATCCCGCGGCCGTCAAGCAGCGCTATCCCGCCACCAACATCGACGTGGGCAAGGTCCCGCGCGTGATGTTCATCGCGGAACGATTGCCCGAGGGTTTCCGCCGGCAGGTGCGTCAGCTCGACGTGCCCGCCATCGACTGCGTCGAGGTCCGGCACTTCGATGCCGGGCGCACCACCGCCATCAGCTTCGAGGTGGTGGAGCGGATTCGCCGCGGCGTCCCCGTCGCCGCCGGGGCCGCCGCCGGAGACGGGAGCGCGCCGGCGTCGAGCGCCACCGACGTCTCGCCCGCCTGGCGCCAGTTCTTCCCGCCCGCCTAGCACGCGCGCTTGGAAGTCTCAGAAGCGCGCCCGCACGCGATACGTGAGCTTCGCCGTGCCCTCGGCCGGCACGCTCACCGAGAAGCGCAGCGTGTGCGCCTCGACCTTCTCCCACGCCTGGGTCGAGGCGAGAACCTGCCAATCGCCGGGCACGGGCTCGATGACGGTGACGGTCTGCGCTGTCTTCTTCGCGTTGCGGAGCGCGATCTCCCACTCGACTTCGTAGAGGTTGGGGGCGATCTTCCGCCAGTCTTTCTGCGTGCGCTCGCCCACCACGTCGAAGGCGTCGCCGAGCTTGATCTTCACGCGCTCGTTGACGGGCGTGTGGTCGAGCCAGTCCTCGCCGACGAACTGCTCGCTGCCGCCGGCGTCGGCCTTGTACACACGCAGCTTGCCCTTCGGCAGCGGCACCCCGAGACGGTTCTCCTTGCGGTTCTCGATCTCGAGATAGGCGCCGACCTTCTGATTCGACACGGGCACGCCGTACGCGTTGCGGTAGTACTCCTGCGCCCCGTAGTAGACGAGCTGCTTCCGCACCGGCACCGCGGTGGCGGCGAGCAGCGAGAGCTGCTTGGTCTGGTTGTCCTTGATCGTCGTCCGCCCTTCCAGCGTGTAGAGGTGGTACTCGAAGAAGCCTTCCTCGGCAAAGGCGCGCTCGGCCGCGGCGGGGCTGGCCGCGCGCGCCGCCGCCTTCAGCACGCGCGCGTCCCGAGCGGCGTCGCGGGCGCGGTTGACGTTGCCGGCCACGAGCTTGAGGGCGGCGTTGGCGTAGAGGGCGCCACTCTTGTTGTCGATGGTGACCCATCCCGTCAGATCGCCGCGCTCGTCGGCGGCGTCGAGGACCAGCACGTAGTCGGCCTTCCACGTGATGCCGCCCGTCAGATACGACGCCTCCACGCGCTGCGGGCGGGCGACGTCGTTGCGGAGGAGCCAGGTGAGCGTTGGCCGCGAGACGAGATTGTCGGGCAGGGCGGGGAGGACGAGCCGCCCCGTGTACCCGAGATGGATCTCGCCGTTGATCTCGTACACCGGCCCGTTCGTGGAGAGGAGCGTCGCCTCGTGAAAGGCGCCGTCGCTGCCGTAGAGCCGCACGCGCTTGCCGACGTACTTCTCGAGGATCTTCTCGCTGGAGAGCAGGTCGTACTCGTAGTTCTGCTCGAGGATCTTGACGCCGGAGGCGTCCGTGAGCGAGCGCAGATGCACGCTGGTGGGATCGATGAGGGCGGCCACGTCCATGAACTGCACCTCGGAGAGACCGGTGCCGAAGCGCGTCTCCCGCACGTCCTTCACGAGCCCGAGGTCGCCGTTGTAGACGGTGACCATCATCTCTCGTTGAGCCTCGCGCGTGATTGCAAGCGGCGCCGCCAGCGCCGGATCGCCGGTGGTGAGCAGCAAGAGCAGCATGCACGCGGTCATCGCTCTCATGTCGATCCTCCCCGACGGCATACCGTCGTGACCTCTTAGACGGGGAGGCGGCGGGAAAGTTCCGCGAGCGCGCTCAGGCGCCGATGCGCAGGACGAGGTGAACGTTGGGCGCGAGGTCGGGGGGGACCTCGCCGGTGAGCGCCCCCAGCGCGCGGAGTCCCTCCAGCAGCCGGGAGAGCTCGGCGCGGGGAACGATCAGCTCGAGAACACGCTCGTCGCCGTCGGCGGTGCTGCTCACCACCGCGCCTCCGGCACGGCTCACGAGGTTGGCGACGGCTGTCGAGGCCGTCGCGCGATCCGCCACGCTGAGGCGAGCGGCGATGTCGGACGACCCGCCCGGTTGCATCCGCGCGGCGCGGACGGGCGCCTCCGCGGACCGCGCGACGCCGGTCTTCGCGAGCGCGCGCGCCTCGTCGCGGCTGCCTTTGAGGGCGGTCTGGACTTCCTCGCCCTTGCTCTTTTGTGCCGGCTGATCCGGCGGCGCCGGCGCCTCCGGCGGCGCTGGCGCCGTTGCCTCCGCCGGGGCTCCCGGCGTGGCGTCCTTCGGCGGCGGCGCGGGCGCTTGCGCCACTCCCGGTCTCGCGGGCGGCGCCGCGGCCGGCGCGCGATCGGCGAGCGCGCGCGACGAAGCATCGCGCTCCGCGGCCGCCCGCTCGCGCTCGGTCTCGCCCGCTGCCGGCGCCGCGACCGCGCGTTCGGAGGCCGGGGGCGGAGCGTAACGCTCCTCCAGCGGCACCGCGCGCGTGGGAGCGTCGAGGCGGGCGGCGACGCGCAGCTCCGGCGTTCGCGCGAGCAGGAACCCGACGCCCACCGCGACGAGCAGGAAGGCGGCGACCCCGGCCGGCAGGTCCACGGGGAAGCGGAAGAGAAAGCGGCGGCGCCGCCGGGCCTCGACGCGATCGGCGGGGCGGGCGGCGGCCATCACGCGATCGACGAAGCTGGCGGGTGCGCGCGGGGCGTCGAGTCGGTGGAGCAGCGTCACCGTCTGACGAAGGCCCTCCAGCTCGGCGCGGCATTCTGCGCACGTCGCGAGGTGAGCCTCGAGGGCGGCGCGCGCGCTCGGGTCGAGAACCTCGTCGAGGAGGTCGGTCAGGTGTTCCCGCGCGTCCGCGCACGTCATGCGAAAAAGCGCTCCAGCTTCGACTTGAGGTCCATGCGGGCGCGATGAAGGCGCGAGCGTACGGTGCCGAGCTCGAGATCGAGGGCGCTCGCGATGTCCTCGTAGGAGAGGCCTTCGAGGTCACGCAGGACGACCACGATCCGCCGATCTTCGGGAAGCTCGGCGATGGCACGATGGAGCGCCGCTTCCATCTCGCCCCGCTCGATCTCGGCACCCGGATGCTCGCGGGCGTCCGCGACGCGTTCCAGGTCGATCCCGTCCGCGCGGCGCAGCCGCCGCTCGGCCGCGCCGAGGCGGGTCAGGCAGAGGCGGGACGCGATCGCGTACAGCCACGTCGAGAGCTTGGCCTCGCCGCGAAAATCACCCAGCGTGCGGTGGGCGCGCAGGAACACTTCCTGTGCGATCTCCTCCGCTTCCGCGCGATTGCCGAGCATCCGGAGCGCCACGCCGTACACCCGATGCTGATGCGTCCTCACCAGCTCCTCGAAGGCGGCGGCGTCACCCGCTCGCAGGCGGGCAAGCCACGCCGCGCTCGCCTCCTCGCGCATCCTTAGACTGCTCCCGGCCGTCGAAGTTCCTCGCCGAAGGCAGCGAGGGCAGGGGCCGGGATCGGTGTCCAGTCGACGAGGGCGTCGAGCCAGCGCAGGTGGTGGCTCGTGAACATCGCCTCCGGCGGGGCCGGGGGACGCAGCCAGCGGCGGGCGTAGAGGGAGGCCACCAGCAGCTTCCGGAAATCGCCGCGGCCGTCGCGCAACGCCTGCCCCTCCGCGAGGAGCAGGCTCGTCGCCGCCACGTGATAGAGCGCCTCCATCACCGGCCGCGCCTGGAGCTCACGCTCGACGGCGTCGACGGCCGGCCACGCCCCCAGCCGCCGCCTGAGGTCGTCGGCGGCCACGCGCACCGCCTCCACGCACGGCTTGCCGGCGGGCTCCACGACGGCGTCGAGCCGCGCGTGCACGACGGCCAGGAGCGGCTCCGCGCAGCCGTCTCGAAGGATGGCGCGCTGGACGTCGAGAGCCACGACGTTGGTGGCACCTTCCCAGATGGCGCCGAGGTAGCTGTCGCGGAGCAGCCGCGGGTTCACCCATTCCTCGATGTACCCGTTGCCGCCGCGGACGTTCATGGCCTCGCCCGCCACCGCGCGGGCGCGCACCGTCAGCCAGCACTTGGCGAGCGGGGTCAGGATCCGGACGAGGTTCCGATCGAGCGACGATCCCGCGTCGGCGCGATCGAGGGTGGCGGCGGCATCGAGCACCACCGACGCCGCCGCCTCGGTGTCGAGCAGCATGTCGAGGAGATTGCTTCGCAACAGCGGGAGGGCGGCGAGAGGACGGCCGAAGGCGATGCGGCCACGCGCGTGCACGAGCGCCTCCAGGAGACTCCGTCGCATGATGCCGGCCGCGCGCATCGCGTTCGACAGGCGCGACACGTTCACCATCTCCATCATCTGCCGGAAGCCGCGGTCGAGGTCCCCGACCGGATAGGCGAGGGCGCCGTCGTAGGTGACTTCGCCCGTCGCCATCGAGCGGGAGCCGAGCTTGTCCTTGAGCCGGTTGATCGTCCACGCGTTCTTGGTGCCGTCGGGGAGGTACTTCGGCACCAGGAACATCGCGAGCCCGCGCGTACCCGCGGGAGCGCCGTCAGGACGGGCGAGCGTGAGGGCGAGATCGGCGTTGGCGTTGGAGCAGAACCACTTGTCGCCGTGAAGCCGCCAGGTGCCGTCGGGCTCGCGGTGCGCGCGCGTGGTCGATGCGCCGACGTCAGAGCCGCCCGTCTTCTCGGTCATCCACTGCGTGCCCTGCCAGAGCCCGGAGAGATCGGTGGCGGTGAGACGCGGAAGGTACGTCGACTTGAGGTGATCGGCGCCATGGCGGGAGATCACGCGCGCGGTGGCGTCGGTCAGCGACACCGGACACAGCAGGCCGAACTCCGACTGCGCGAAGAGATAGGACAGCGCGTACTTCACCACGTGCGGCACCGGCCCCGGCCAGCCGAGGACGCCGCTCCGGTGCGACATGGCGGCCAGCCCGAACCGCTCGAAGGCGAGGCGCTCCATGGCCACGTAGGCCGGATGCTTTACGATCTCGTCGACGCGGCGGCCGGCGGCGTTCCACGCGCGCAGCGTCGGAGGGTGCTTGTCCGCCGTGTCCGCGAGCGCGTCCAGTTCGTCGCCCGCCACCGCGCCCATCTCCACGAGCGACGGCCGTGCGCGCGCGAAGACGTCAGGCCCCATCAGGCGCGCGCAGACGAAGTCGAGATTGGGATCGGCGAGATAGAAGTTGAGGCCGCGGGTGGTGGGCATGCCGCCGGCGACGGGATCCGAGGCCTGTTCGCGACCGGTCACTCTCGTAGAGTAGCGCACCGCCGCGCGCGTGTGGCCACCCCGCGGCGGCGATGAGAGCCCGGCGGCTGGTGTACACTCTCGGCACCAAAGGCCGCGGAGGTTATCGGCATGGCAGTCCGAGCTCTGCTCCATTACGCGCTCGAAGTCCCCGACCAGACGGTGGGCGAGCGCTTCTACCGGAATTTCGGTCTCGTCGACGAAGGCGGCGGCAACGCCGTCCGCCTGCGGCCGTCCGCGACGAAGCGCGAGTCGGTGCTGCTCTACGGCGGCCCTCGCAAGCGGCTGCACCACATCGCCTTCGGCGCCGTCGGCGACGATTACGAAGCCACCCGCGCGTCACTGCGGGCGGCCGGCGTGAAGGAGACCGACCCTCCCAAAGGCGCGCCCGAAGGCGGCACGTGGGTCCGTGATCCCGACGGCAACGCGATCAACGTCAGGCCCGAGACGGCCGACGTCCCGCCCGCGGATCCGCCGCTCACGCTCAATGCGCCCGGGCACGTCACGCGCATTGCCAAGCGCGGCTATCCGGACGGCATGGAGGCGCGGCCGCGCCGGCTCGGGCACGTGCTGCTGTTCACGCCCGACGTCGATCGCCAGCTCGATTTCTACACGCGCGCACTCGGGATGCGGCTGTCGGATCGCTCGAAGTCGATCGTGGCCTTTCTCCGGTGCACGCCGGACCACCACAACCTCGCCTTCCTGACGTCGCCCGCGCCCGGCTTCCACCACGGCTCGTTCGAAGTGGGCAGCGTGGACGAGATCGCGATGGGCGCCAAGCACATGGTCGAGGCCGGCTGCGAGCCGGGATGGGGTCTCGGCCGCCACGTCATCGGCTCCAACTTCTTCTATTACGTGCGTGACCCCTGGGGCAGCTTCGCGGAGTACTTCCACGACATCGACCACATCCCCGAGGACTGCGCGTGGGAGCCGCGCGACTTCCCGGAAGAGGACGCGATCTACCGCTGGGGACCGCCGCTCCCGGACGACTTCGGCCGCAACCGCGAAGCCGAGTAGCGCGCGCCGCGCTAGGGGATGAGGCCGGTCTCCTTCAGATAGCGCCGCACGCCGGGATGAATGAGGTCGGCTCGTGGCGCCGCCGCGATGGTGTTGGCCGCCGTCGTCTCGCGCGCCTGCGGCAGCCGTCGCGCGAGCGCGGCCTCGCCGCGGTGGAGCGCGCGCGCCACACGGTAGGCGACGTCGTCGGCGAGCGTCGGCCGCGCCAGGATGAAGCTCCAGGAGCCGACCGACGTCATCGGCGCGTCCTGGCCGGGATACGAGCCGGCGGCGATCGTGAGTGTTTTCAGGAACGGATGCTTCGCCTGGATCCGCTTGATGCCGTCGGCGTCGGGAACGAGAAAGCGCGCGCCCGCGCTGCTGCGCGCGACCTCGGTGAATCCCGGCCATCCCGTTCCGCCGCCCCACAGCGCCGCCACGCGTCCATCGAGCACCATGCGGGGCCCGTCGCCGGCGCGTTCCAGGTACACCGCCTGGAAGTCGCGCTCGGGCTCGAGACCGAGGCCGTCGAGGACGTAATTGGCGAGGACGACGAGCCCGGAGCCGCGCGCTCCGAGCGCCACCGGTCGCCCCTTGAGGTCCTCGATGCTGTGATAAGGCGAATCCGCGCGCACGACGAACATCCCGGGCGTGGTGTACATCGCGGCGATGATGGTGAGGGCGGGGCGGCCGGGCGCGAGCGCCTCCTGCGCCACTTCGCCCTGCACGAGGCCGAGGTCGAGCTCGCCGCGGCCGAGCAGCGGGACGTTCTCGGTGCTGCCCTTCGTGTTCCGCGTCTCGATGACGAGCGATGGATCCGTCTCGTTCACGGTGTCGGCGATGGCCTGCCCGTAAACGGGGAATCCGCCGCCGGGCGTGGCGGTGCCGAGCACGACGATCTGCCTGTCGGCGGCGGCGCCCACGCTCACGAGGAGAACTCCGAGGAGGGCGGCCAGGAAACCACGCCGCAGCATCACCTGACGGCGAGGGCGGGAACGAGCATGCGCTACCGTATCATAGGGAGTGACGCGCGCGTCTTGACAGTGCGCGCGCGGGCAGCATAGAGTCCGCTTCACCGCGCGACGCCGGAGGAGAGCGCCGCCTGGCGACGACGGTACGTCACGCCTCGATGAGGAGACTCACCATGAACGACCGCACTTCGCTTTCCCGGCGTCACATGCTGAAGGCGATGGCCGCTACCGGCGCGATCGCGGCCGCCGATCTCGCCTGGTGGGAGGAGCCGCTCCTCACCGCACGCCGCGCGTGGGGCGCGCAGCCGGTGCGGTTCCAGTTCAGCGTGCCGGAGCCGAAGCGCAACGCGCTCGTGGAGTCGCTCGTGTCGCGCTTCAACCAGTCGCAGCAGGATTTCGAGGTGAAGGTGGAGTTCGTGCCGCAGGCGCAGGCGCGGCAGAAGCTGATCACGTCCATCGCGGCCGGCAGCCCGCCCGACTGCTGCCAGGTCTGGGACAACTGGGTGGGCGAGTTCGAGGGCATGAACGCCGTCGAGGACCTCACCCCGCGCGTCAAGGACTGGAAGCACTACGGCGACGTGCTGCCCATCGCGTGGCAGACGGTGACGGTGAAGGGAAAGATCGCGTCCTTCCCGTGGGTCGTCACCAACGACGGTGTGTACTACCGGACCGACCGCCCTACCGAGTACGGGGTCAAGCCTCCGAAGGACGACTGGAACTTCGACGACTTTCTCGCCTTCACGAAGGCGATGACCAAACCGGAGAAGAACCAGTACGGCTTCGGGATGCGCGGTCAGGGAACGTGGGCGGTGCTCTACGCGACCGAGTTCATGTACGCGAACGGCGCCCAGGTCCTGAAGGACGGGAAGGTCGCGATCAACTCGCGGGAGGCGGCGGAAGCGCTCGACTGGTACCTCGACCTCTTCCGCAAGCACAAGGTATGTCCGCCCAGCGTCCCCACCGACGGGTGGCGCGGCATCGTGGAGGGCTTCGGGCGCGGCGTCACCAATGCCTACATCCATAATTCCGGTTCCGCGGAGGAGCAGAAGGACTTCGTGGGGGCGAAGAACTTCTCCACGGTGCCGCTGCCGCTTGGACCCGCGCGCAAGCGGACGTCCTTTTTCTTCTCGGAGACGCTCACCGCGTTCCGCGGCGGCAAGAATCGCGAGGGCGCATGGCGGTTCATGAGCTGGCTCATGGAGGACGAGCCGAACCTCATGTACACGAAGACGCTCGGGCTCTTGCCCGCGCGCAAGACGCTCTTCGAGCGGCCGGAGTTCACCAAGGATCCCGCCTACCAGGGCTTTCTCAAATCGTTCCCGTTCTCGATCGTGAGCCCGTACCTCGCCTACGCGGGCTGGGGCGGCAAGCTCGACTCCGAAGGCGTGCCGCTCTTCCAGCAGGCGCTCGTCGGCAAGCTCAGCGCGCGTGAGTTCCTCGACAAGTTCGCCGAGGTCCTGACCAAGAACATGTCGTAGGTCCGATGACGAGAGAGGCGACGCTCGCGGCGCCGCTCGCGCGGCCTCTGCTCTCGCGGCGCACCCGCGAGGTCGTGACCAGCTACGCCTACCTGGTGCCGGTCGTGATCGTCCTCGGCGGCACCGTGCTCTTCCCGATCCTCAAGGCCATCCAGATGAGCCTCTATCGGCACGTGCTGATCAAGCCACAGGAGTACGGCTTCATCGGCCTCGGCAACTATGCGCGGCTGCTCCGTGACGAGGTCTTCTGGCTGAGCCTCTGGAATTCGTTCGTGTGGGTCTTCGGCTCGGTGTCGCTGCAGTTCGCGGGCGGCTTCGCGGCCGCGCTCCTGCTGCACCAGACCTTCCGCGGCCGCGCGCTCGTGCGCACGCTCACGCTCCTGCCGTGGATCATCCCGGGCGTGGTGGTGGCGCTCATCTGGGAATTCCTCTACCAGCCGAACTACGGCGCGATCAACGATCTCCTCGGTCGCCTCGGCCTGATGACCGAGAAGGTGGCGTGGCTCTCGAATCCGAGCCTCGCCATGTCCGCCGTCATTGCCACCAATGTCTGGCGCGGGGTGCCGTTCTTCGCGATCATGCTGCTCGCCGGCCTGCAGGCGATCCAGGACGAGCTCTATGAGGCGGCGCGCGTGGACGGCGCCTCCGTGACCCAGCGCTTCTGGCACATCACGGTGCCGCTGCTGCGGCCGATCATCGTCGTCGCCACCGCCACCCGCATCATCTGGACGTTCAACTACGCCGATCTCATCTTCGTGATGACGAGCGGCGGTCCCGCCCACGCCACCCAGATCACGTCGACCTACACGCTCGTCCAGGCGTACTCCAATCTCGACTTCGGCTACGCGGCTACGCTCTCGGTGGTGCTGCTGGTCGTCATGCTGATCTTCACGGTCCTCTATCTGCGCGTCACCCGCGGCGTGGAGAGCCCGCTGTGAGGCCGCCCGGCACCGCCGATCGCGCCGAGCGGATCCTCGGTGGTCCCGTCCTCGGGGCCGGCCTCGTCCTGCTCTCGGTGTTCGCGCTGCTGCCGTTCGTGTGGATCTTGCTCAGCTCCTTCAAGACGCGCGCGGAGCTCTACGCGATGCCGCTCGTCTACCTGCCCGCCCATCTTTCGGTGGCGAACTACGTGGATGCGTGGACGTCGCGGCTGACCCCGTTCAGCCGGTTCTTCGCGAACAGCCTCTGGGTGTCGTCGGTGACGATGGTGGCGACGACCGCGATCTCGACGCTGGCCGGTTACGCCATCGCGCGCTTCCGCTTCGCGGGACGTGAGGTCTTCCTCCTCATCTTCCTCGCGACCCAGATGTTCCCGGCCGTCCTCCTCATCGCGCCCTTGCTCTCGCAATGGCACGCGCTCGGCCTCATCGACACGTATCAGGCGCTGATCTACTCCAACTTCTCCTTTACGGTCCCGTTCACGGTGTGGATGCTGGTCGGCTACTTCGGCTCCATTCCGCGCGAGCTCGAGGAAAGCGCGATGCTGGACGGCTGTGGGCGCTTCGCCGCCCTCTGCCGCATCGTGCTGCCGCTGGCGGCGCCCGGCATCGCCGCCACCGCCATCTTCGCGTTTGTCTCCTCCTGGAGCGAGCTCCTGTTCGCGATCACGTTCACGTCGCAGACGGAGATGCGCACGCTGTCGGCGGGGCTACTCTTCATGGTCGGCCAGTACGAGATCCAGTGGGGCCAGCTCTCCGCCGGCGTCATCATCAGCACCGTTCCTGTCGCCGTCCTCTTCACGTTCCTTCAGAAGCACCTCATCCGGGGATTGACGGCGGGCGCGCTCAAGGGATAGGCGCTGGATCTCGTGATCCACCCGACGCCGGCGCCGGCGCCGCTCGGCGCGTGCCGGTTCCGATTTCCAGACCCGCGCGACGCGCCGCCGGATGGTCTGCTCGCGAGCGGCGCCGATCTGGAGCCGGCGACGATCATCGCCGCCTACCGGCGCGGCATCTTCCCGTGGCCGTGCGACGGCCACGACCTTCTCTGGTGGTCGCCCGACCCGCGCGCGGTGATCCCGTGCGACGCCGTGCACGTGTCGCGGCGGCTCCTCCGCACGATGCGAGGCGGACGTCATCGGCTCACGATCAACGCCGCCTTCGCCGACGTGATCGGCGCCTGCGCGGCGCGACGGGAGACGTGGATCACCGCCGCCATGCGCGAGGCCTACGTCCGTCTCCACGCGCTCGGCTGGGCGCACAGCGTGGAAGTCTGGGAGGCGGGGGCGCTCGTGGGCGGGCTCTACGGCGTCGCCGTCGGCGGCCTCTTCGCGGCGGAGTCGATGTTCCATCGCGCTCGCGACGCGGGGAACATCGCACTCGTCGGCCTCGCCGCTCACTGCCGCCGGGTCGGTATCTCGCTCATCGACGTCCAGCTCCCGACGCCGCATCTGACGGCGATGGGCGCGGTGACGCTGTCGCGCGATCGCTACCTGGCTCTCCTCGCCGCGACCGTCGAGCGTCACGTAAACTTTGCTCAGAGCGCGCGGAGCGAACAAACCTCCACCCCGCCCCGTCCTCCATTCCAGGGAGGACCTCGTGTACAGTGACGGCATGTCGAAGGCGGTGATCGCGCTCGGCGCCCTGCTGCTGCTCGTCGCCACCGGCGCCTGCGCGCAGACGGCGGCGCCGGCGGCCACCGCGCCCGCGCCGGCGCGCGCGGCCGGCCTCACGCTCGACGACGTGATCCGCGGGCTCGAGACCGCCTACGGCAAGATGATCGATCTCAAGGCCTCGTTCTCGCAGACCGCGTTCAACAAGAGCCTCAATTCCACGATCCCGGCCGAGGGCACGCTGGCGCTCAAGAAGGGCGGCAAGCTCCGCTGGGAATTCTCGGAGCCGACGCCGCAGGAGATCGTCTCCGACGGCAAGACGCTATGGGTGTACACGCCGACGTTGAATCAGGTCAACGTGGGGGCGGCGCCGGAGGCGCTCGCGGGTCCCGCGGGCAGCTTTCTCGCCGGTCTCGGGCGGCTACGCGAGCACTTCAACGTGCGCTTCCTCAATCCCGCCCAGCCCACCGATAAGGACGGCAACGTCGTGCTCGATCTTGCCCCGAAGCAGCCCTTGCCGACGCTCAACCGGCTCATCCTCTCCGTGGAGCCGAAGGCGTGGGAGATCCGCAAGGCGGTCGTGTACGATCAGTTCGACAACACGGTGACGATGCAGTTCACCAAGGTCGCGGTGAACACCGGACTGCCGGACCGAATGTTCACGTTCGTGACGCCGAAGGGCGTCGCGACCGTTCCCCTGAGGTGAAGGCATGGCCGCCGAGAACTCGTTCGACGTCGTCTGCAAGGTCGACATGCAGGAAGTCACCAACGCGCTCGATCAGACGCGCCGCGAGGTGGACACCCGCTACGATCTGAAGGGCAGCAAGAACGAGATCAAGCTCGAGAAGACCGACATCACCGTGGCCGCCGCCGACGAGATGAAGCTGAAGGCGGTGGTGGACATTCTCCAGTCCCGCCTCCACAAGCGGGGCGTGCCACTGAAGGCGCTCACCTACGGCAAGGTCGAGGAAGCGTCGGGCGGCACGCTGCGCCAGAAGATCGGGCTCCAGCAGGGCATCCCCACCGAGAAGGCGCGCGAGATCGTCCGCCTCGTCAAGGACACCAAGCTCAAGGTCCAGGCCGCCATCCAGGAAGACCAGGTGCGCGTGAGCGGCAAGAACCGCGACGACCTCCAGAAGATCATCGCGCTCCTGAAGGAAAAGGACCTCGGCATCGCGCTCCAGTTCACGAATTACCGCAGCTAGAGCCGGCCGAGCAGAGCGTTCGCCTCGTCGAAGTCACCGACGGCGTCGGTGCCCTTGAAGATCTTCACCGCGCGGTCAAGATGCTCACGCGCCCGCGCACCGTCGTCCGGCCCGGCCCGCGCGACCTGCATACGCGCGTACTCCATGAGCGTCACCGCCTCCGCGTGCACGCAGCCGTACCGCCGGTCGATCGCGAGCGCGACGTCGAAGTCGGCTTCGGCGTCGCGCCAGCGCCGCTGGCTCGCTGCCAGCATTGCGCGCGCGACGTGCAGCGGCGCGGGAAGACCCCGCCAGTCTTCGCCGCTGGTGAGGAGCGCGAAGCCTTCATCCACGGCTCGCTCGGCGGTGGGATGATCCCCGAACCGCACAGCACAGCGCGCCTTCAGCGGGAGGATCCAACACTGGAACAGGACGTTGCTGCCGTCTCTCGCGATGCCGAGCGCCTTCTCGAGCGCTGATTCGGCGGCGATCCGATTGCCGGCGCGGAACTCCACGTCTGCGAGCTGGAACCAGGCGCCACCGACGGCCGCGAAGTTCATCCGCTGCTCGTGGGCGACGATGACGCTCTCGAGGTAGCCTCGCGCGAGGTCGTGTCGTCCCTGCCGCAGGTGGTAAGCGCCCACGCCGTGGGCGTCTTCGTGAATTCAACCGAGGTACGTTTGCGGCTCGATCGCGGCGATGGCGTCCGCCGCGGCGGCAGCTCGCGCCATGTCGCCGGAGAGCAGGTAGGCGTGCAGCAGCGGCCGGCGCACCATCGCACTGAGCCACGCGCCGCCGCCGAGAACGGACAGCGCCTGCTCGCCGATGCGGACGACGCTCGGCCCGTCGCGCAAGAGGGCGAGGGTATGCGTCAGCTCGTGCGCGAGGATCGAAATGATCGGGACGTTGCCGCTCGCGAGGAGAGGCTCCCAGTTGCGCATGTTGTAGGCGAGGCCCGCGCGTACCCGACCCGTGTACGTCAGCGCCGTGCCGAGACACGTACCCAGCGGGCTTCCCAATCGCTCATACAACGCGACGGCCCGGCCGGCCCACTCGACGCTCTTCGCGGGCACGCCCCGGTGAAGATAGAGGTGCGCGATGCGCTGATAGACCTGCCCCTTCTGCACGCTGTCGGGTTCATCGTCGGTAAGCCGTTCGATCGCCAGCAAATGGTCGATCGCGCGCGACTCGGCCCCATCGCCGTACCCCACCGCATACATGGTTTGCACATGCAAGTGGACCGCGACGATGTTCTGTCGGTCCCCGAGCCGCTCGTAGATGGCGAGCGCCTCTTCGGCCAGCCGGAGGCTCTGCTCGCCGTCCTGCAACTGGAAGTACGCAACGGGCATCATCTTGGCGAGGATGTCAGCGCGACCTTTGGCGTCGTCGGCGTCGACGAAGTCGAGCGCGCGTCGGTACAGCGTCATCGCTTCGGGGGCGGCAGCGGCGGCCGCCTTGTCGCCGGCCTTGACGAGATATTCGACTGCCTTGCGCGGATCGTTTCCGTGGGCGAAGTGATGAGCGAGCACGGCGTGGTATTCGACCAGCCGGTCGGCATACAGACGCTCGATGGCCCTCCCGATGTCGCGGTGCAGCTGCTGGCGACGACGCACGAGAATGGATTCGTAGGCCACATCTTGGATGATGGCGTGCTTGAAGAGGTATTCCGGCTCCGGAAAGAATCGCGTTTCGCGAACGAACTCGCCGCGCGTGAGCGTGTGGAGGTCGTCGGAAAGGCACGCGGGCGTGTCGGCGACTTCCGCGAGGAGGCGCTCGCCGAACTCGCGCCCGATCACCGCTGCCACCTGCGCGGTGCGCTTGACGCGCTCGTCGAGGCGATCGAGACGCGCGCGCACGATGCCCTGAGCCGTCTCCGGAAATTCGAGGGTGCCCTTCAGGGCGTCGCCCCGCTCCCGCAGAGAGCGTACGATCTCCTCCACGAAGAAGGGGTTCCCCTCCGCCCGCTCGTGGAGGCGTCGGACGAGCGCCTCGGAAACGGCGCGGCCGTCGAGAAGACTCTGAATCAAGATCGTCGTCTCGGCTTCAGTCAAGACATCGACGGCGATCTGCCGATAGTACGTCTTGTCCGACCACCGCACGCGATAGCCGGGCCGCTGCGTCGTCACGAGCAGTACACGGAGCGCGGCGAGGCTGTCGATGACGTAGGCCAGGTAGTCCTCGGAAGTCTGATCGATCCAGTGCAGGTCTTCGACCACGAGGATGAGCGGCGCGCGACGGCTGCCCGCCACCGTCAACGCGCGAATGGCCTCGAAGGTCTTCTGGCGTTTCGCGGCGGCGCCGAGTGCCTTGATCGATTCCTCCGGCTGCAGTGTCAGCAACTCGCGGAGAAACGGCAGCGTCGACTGGAGTGAGGGGTCGAGGGCAAGCGCTCCCCGGCGAAGTTTCTCGTCGATCTGGAGCGTGTTGTCGCCGTCGTCGATCTGGAAGTTCGACCGTAGGATGTCGACGATCGGTGTGTACGGCGTGGACTGCGCGTAGGGGAGACACGCGCCGACCAGGTACGTCGCCCGCTCGCTCGCCAACGTGCGTCGAAATTCATGGACGAGCCGCGATTTTCCAGTGCCAGGGTCGGCCACCACGCCGACGACTTGGCCGCGGCCTTCGCGCACGCGCGCGAACGCCTCGCTCAGCAGCGCGAGCTCGCGGTCGCGGCCGACGAGCGGGCTCAGCCCCCGCTCTTCGCGAATTTCGAGCCGCGTGCGCCGACGTCGCCCGATAATGCGATGAACGCCAACCGGCTCTTGGAAGCCCTTCATTTCCATCCGTCCGAGGAACTCGCTGCGGACGTGTCCCTCCACGAGACGGTGCGTTGCCTCACCGATCAGGATCGCTCCGGGCTCGGCGCGGCTCTGCAGCCGCGCCGCCAGATTGGTGGTGTCCCCGACCGCGGTGTAGTCCATCCGCAAGTCGTCCCCGATGCGACCGACAACAACGAGCCCGGTGTTGAGCCCGAAGCGCACCCGGATCTCGACACCGTGCCGGCTGCGCTGCTCCTCGGACAGTCCCGCCATCGTCTCCCGGATGGCCAGCGCTGCCTGCACGGCGCGTTGTGCGTGTTCCTCGACGCCGAGAGGCGCACCGAACAACGCCATCACTCCGTCGCCAAGGAACTGGTTCACCGTGCCTTCGTAACGGTGGACGGATTCCGCCATGAGCCGAAGGATGCGGTCCATGAGCTCGTGCATGGCTTCAGGATCGAGGCGCTCGGCAAGACGAGTCGATTCGACGACGTCGCAGAAGAGGACCGTAACCTGCTTGCGCTCGCCTTCGAGCGCGGATTTGGACGCCAGAATGCGGTCGGCGAGGTGCTTAGGAGTGTAGTTGTCTGCTGACCGCCGGTGGGCGTCCCCGGCCGCCTCCGGAACGGCGGTGCCACACTTGTTGCAGAAGCGTGACCCAGCGGGGAGCTCAACCCCGCATGCGACGCAGGTCACCACGAGGCGCGCGCCGCAGTGCAGGCAGAAGTTCGACTCGACCGGATTATCCCTGTGGCATCGCGAGCACTTCACGTCGGTTGTCCCCCGCGATTCCGCGCTCTCACGATATGAAGGCGTACCGGAGAGTAGCCGACCGGGATCGAGACCGTCAACCGAGCGCGCGGACGAGTCCACTCGGCAACGCAGTGTCGCGCGCGCGCGATCCCCGCTGCTCGGCACCAGACGCTATCGATCAACGCGCAGCGATCGCACGTATAATGGCTTGCCCATGAAGGTCCATCTCACCACGCTCGGCTGCCCCAAGAACCAGGTCGATTCCGAGCTGATGCTCGGCATGCTCGACGCGGCCGGTTTTCCGCTCGCGGAGCGGGCGGAGGACGCGGAGTGCGTCATCGTCAACACGTGCGCATTCATCGACCGCGCCCGCGAGGAGTCGGTGAACACGATCCTGGAACTGGCGCGGCTGAAGGAGAGCGGCTCGTGCCGCGCGCTCATCGTCACCGGTTGCTTGACCCAGCGCTACGGCGCCGAGATCCTCAGAGAGCTGCCCGAGATCGACGGGATCCTCGGCACGTCCGACCTCCCGCGCATCGTCGACCTCGTGCGGCAGGCGTCGAATCGCCACGACTGGGCGACGGCGGCGCCTCCCGGATATCTCTACGACGCCACCACCCCGCGCCTGCTCACCACGCGCGTGCCCTATGCGTACGTGAAGATCGCCGAGGGCTGCGACATGGGGTGCACGTTCTGCGCGATTCCGCAGTTCCGCGGCAAGCACCGGAGCCGCCCGCTCCGGGACGTCGTGCGTGAAGTGGAAGGCCTCGCGGGCCGCGGCATCCAGGAAGCGATCCTGGTCTCCCAGGACACGCTCGCCTACGGCCGCGATCTTCCCGGCAACGGCGACATCGGCGATCTCCTCCATGCGCTCGGTGAGACGCGGATGCCGTGGATCCGGCCGATGTACCTGCATCCCGCCCACGTGAACGACCGCCTCCTCGCCCGGTGGGCGACGGCGCGGGTGGTGCCCTATCTCGATCTGCCCATCCAGCACGCCGACGACGGCATCCTCCGCGCCATGCGGCGCGCGGTGACGGCGCGTCGGATGAAGGAGATCGTGGCCGACTTTCGCGCCGCCATCCCCGGCCTCACCGTGCGCACCACCGTGCTCGTCGGATTTCCCGGAGAGACGGAGGCGGCGCTGGAGCGGCTCGTCGAATTCCTGGACGACGTGCGTTTCGATCGCCTGGGTGTCTTCACGTACTCCCCGGAGGAGGGCACGCCGTCGCCGGGCTACGCTGATCAGGTGCCGGCGGAGGTGGCGGCCGAGCGCGCGGCACGCATCCAGGAGGGCCAGGATCGGATCGCGTGGGAGCGCGCGGAAAAGCTCGTGGGGAGCGTGCACGAGGTGCTCGTGGACGGACCCAGCGAGGATCCCGCGTTTCCGTGGGAAGGGCGCACCGCGGGGCAGGCGCCGGAGATCGACGGCGTGGTGTATCTGCGCGACCGCGATCTCACGCCCGGCCGTTTCGCGCGCGTCCGCGTCGTCGAGGTGGAAGGCTACGAGCTCGTCGGCGAGCGCGCCTGAGCCCGTCGCGGCGTCACGTCCGATCGGCACGGGGCTGGCCGTGCTGGTGGCGACGGTGGCCGGCGCCGGCTACGCGCCGCTCGCGCCCGGCACTGCCGGCAGCGCCGTCGCGCTCCTGATTCTCTGGCTCGTGCCGTTCTCCCGCGCCGGCCTCGTCGTCTTCTTCCTCGTCGTGACCGTGGCCGGCATCTGGGCCGCCCACGTGGCCGAGCAGAAGCTCGGGGGCAAGGATCCCGGTGAGATCGTCATCGACGAGGTGGCGGGGATGATCCTGTCCGTCCTCGCGCTGCCGCTCACCGCGCCCGTGCTCCTGGCCGGCTTCGTTCTCTTCCGGCTCTTCGACATCGTGAAGCCGTTTCCCGCCGCGCGCAGCCAGCGCTTGCCCGGTGGTTTCGGGATCATGACCGACGATCTCGTGGCCGGCCTCTACGCGCTCGCGGTCCTCCTCGTCGCGCGCGCCGCGTTCGGGTGGCCGTGACACCACTGGCGCGCGTCGTGAGCATCGGCACCGCAGCGCTCCTGGCTCCCGTCGATCCCGACGGCGCCGCCGCCGTGGCTGCGCTCGCGGCGGCCGGCATTCCGGTGGCGAGCCGCGTGGTCATCGACGAGGACGACGGCGCCGCCGACCAGGCGCTCGCCGGCGACGCCGATCTCACCGTCGTCATCGCCCCGCCCGACGGCGCCGGCGCCGACGTCGCCCGCCGCGGGGTGGCGCGCGCGGTGGGGACACGGTTGGTGCTGAGCGACCGCGTCCTCGCGCTCCTCGACGAGCATCACCGCCGCCGCGATCGACCCACCCCGCGCGCGGCCGAGCGCCGCGCTCTCGTGCCCCAGGGGGCGGCGGTGTGGGCCACCGCGGACGGCCAGCCCGCGTGGACGCTCGACACTGCGCGGGGCGCGTTCCTCGTGGTCCCGCGCGGAAGCGACCTCCGCGGCGCCTTCGAGCAACAGGTGGCGACGCTGGCAACGAGCCGCCTCGGCGGCCGCGGCGTCGTCACCGTCCGCATTCTCAAGACGACGGGCGTGACGCTGGCGGACGTGGAGGAGCGAGTGGCCGGTGTGGACACGAAGGAGTACGACGTCACGCTGACCGCGCTCCCCGTCGACGCCGACGTGTGGGTCCGCATCCGCGCCCGGGGCGCCACCGCCGCCGAGGCGACGGAGGCGCTGGCGACGGTGGAGCGGCGCGTCGCGGACGTGCTGGGCGCCGACTGCTACGGTCGCGACGACGATTCGCTGGAGGGGGTGGTGGGGGAGCTCCTGCGCGAGCGCCGTCTCTCGCTCTCGGTGGCGGAGTCCTGCACGGGCGGGCTTCTCGGGCACCGTCTCACCAACGTCGCGGGATCGTCCACCTACTTCGAGCGCGGCGTCGTGGTCTATTCCAACCGCGCCAAGCAGGAGCTCCTCGGCGTCCCCGACACGGTGCTGCGCGCGCACGGCGCCGTCAGCGCGGAGACGGCGGAGGCGATGGTGCGCGGTGTGTGCGAGCGGGCGGGCAGCGCGTGCGGCATCGCCGTCACCGGGATCGCGGGCCCGGACGGCGGCAGCGACGCCAAGCCGGTGGGAACGGTGTTCATCGGCGTCGGCGTGTCGGGCGCGGTGGCCTGCCAGCGGTTCCTGTTCCACGGTGATCGCGTGGCCGTGAAGTGGCAATCGTCGCAGCGGGGACTTGATATGCTCCGAAGACGCCTGCTCGACATCACACAGTGAGGGAATACGCCATGCTGAAGACAATCGCGCTCGTGTGGCTGGCGGGGGTCGCGCTCGGTGGTTGCGTCACGCAGTTTTCCTCCTTCGACCGTGGCGTCGCGCTCTACGGCGCCGGGAACTGGGAGGGGGCGCTCGTCGCCTTCAACGACGCCGTGACCGAGGAGCCGTCGGGAGCGACCTACAACAATCGGGGCGCCGCCCTCATGCGCCGCGGGGACGTGGACGCGGCCATCGACGACTTCACGCGCGGCCTCGCCCTCACGCCGGGCGACGCCGATCTCCTCTACAACCGCGGCAACGCCTATACCGCGCGCGGCCGCTACCGGGAAGCCCTCGCCGACTACAACGAGGCGGTGGCGATGGCGCCGTTGTACGCGAAGGCGTACTTCAACCGCGGCAGCGTCCGCGCCCGCGTCGGCGACCGCGCCGGCGCCGTCGCGGACTGGCGCTACGCCATCGGCATCGAGCGGGACGCCGACGCCCGCGCGGCCATGCAACGCGCGACCGGACTCGACATCGTCTACGCCACCGACACCGGCCGGCTCGGTGGGGTGACGGTGGCGCCGACGGCCACGGGCGAAATGTCGGCGCTGCCGGCACTCCCGGCGGCCGCGGGCGGCGCGCCCGCCGATCTCGCCGCGCGTGGCCTCGCGCGCGCGATTGCCGGCGACACGTGGGGCGCCCAGGACGACCTGCGCCGCGCGCTCGCGAGCGAGCCGGACGCCGCCCGCCGCGCCCTCATCGAGCGGGTCCTCCGCGCCGTGGAAGGACGATAGCGACCGTCCGCACGTTCGTCGCCGTCCTTCTCGATGCGGCGGTGCGCGCGCGCCTCGGCGACGTCATCGAGAAGCTGCGCCCCCTCGTGCCGGGCGTGGCGTGGGTGGCGCCGGACAATCTTCATCTCACGGTGAAGTTCCTGGGCGGTGTCGACGAGGGGCGTCTGGCCGACGTCACCGCTGCGCTCGCGCGAGCCGCGCGCGCGGCGCCTCCGTTCGATCTCCACGTGCTGGGTCTGGGCGCGTTTCCCTCCGCCACGCGCCCGCGCGTTCTGTGGGCCGGTGTGGCCGCGGGCGCCGAGCCCCTCACGCGTCTTGCCTCGGCGGTCGACGACGTTCTCGGCGCCACCGGCTTCGCTCGCGAGGACCGTGCCTTCTCGCCCCATGTGACGTTCGGCCGCGTGCGCGAGCCGCGACGTCAGCCCGCTCTCGCGGATACCCTCGACGCCCGCCGCGACTTCGGACACGTGCAGGTCACGAAGCTGTCGCTGATGCGCAGTGACCTCTCGCCTCGCGGCGCGCGTTACACCGAGCTCGCCGCCATACCGCTCACCGGTGCGTGAGCTCGTGGCGGCGCTGGCGGCGCTCGTGGTGGCGCTCGTCGCCGCCGACGGAGCCGCGTGCGAGCGCGCGCGCGGCCCTCTCGACGCGCCCGTCGCCCTCGTGCTGTCGGGCGGCGGGGCGAAGGGCGCCTGGGAGGCCGGCGTCGCCATCACGTTCGTCGAAGAGCGTCTCCCCGTCGCCCTCGTCGCCGGCTCGTCGGCGGGCGCGCTCAACGCCGCCATGCTCGCCGACGGCCGGCTCGCGCGCCTGGAAACACTGTGGCGCACGCTCACCCGCGACCAGGTCTACGCGCTCCGCGCCTCCGTCGTGGCCTCCGGATTCCTGCCGGGCTTCGTGAGCCTCTTCGCCGTCGACCGCGCGCGCTCGCTCTTTGACGCCGGCCCCCTGCGCGCGCTCGTCACCGAGACGCTGGACCTGGAGCGCGTGCGGCGGTCGCCGACGCGGCTGCTCGTGGTCACCGCCGACCTCGCGCGCCGAGCGCCGCGGATCTTCGACAACGCGACGATCACGGTGGATGCGCTCATGGCGGCGGCGGCAGTCCCGGGCGCCTTTCCGCCCGTCGACGTCGACGGTGATCTCCTCGTCGACGGCGGCCTCGTGGGACGGGCGCCCATACTCGAGGCGCTCGCGGCGGGCACGCCGGTGGCGCGCGCGATCGTCGTGATGAGCTACGCCCCCGGCGAAGGCGGTCGGGCGCCGACCACGCTCCGGCGCACGCTGGAGGAGGCGCTCGAGATGGCGATGATCCATCAGATCCGCCGCGACACCGAGCTCGCGCAGCTCAAGTATCCCGCCGTCGACGTGCATCTCCTGACACCGTCGACGCCGCTCGCCCTCCGTCCGCTCGACTTCGACACGGCGGGGATGGCGGCCGCCCTCGATCGCGGTCGTGCGGACGCCGCCGCCTGTCTCGAGCGCTGGCGCGGGGGCCGCTAGCATGGACGGGGCGGCGCACCCGGTCGTTACGACGCGCCGTGGGCGAGCTTGTGTCGGAGCCAGCGCCATTCCAGGCGCCGACGCTGAGCATCGGTCAGGATCATGTCGACGCGCCGCTCGGCGAGCCAGTCGAGCAGCGTTCCACCGGCACGAACCATCCCTTCTTTTTGCCGAGCCGTCGCATGAGGCTGCGAAATCGTGGGTCGAGCTGCCCGTGCTGGACGAACCCCATTCCGAAGTGCGTGTACATGATGCAGGCGCCGCCTTCGGCCTCGAGCAGATCCTGGTTGCGTTCACTGATCGTCTCCACGAACGTGCGTAGATCTCCGCCTTCCGATGACGCAAACCACGTCCGCACGTAGGGCCGGCGCGGATCGTGATAGGGCATCCACGGGCACACCCTCAACGTGTTGATGTCCGGGTAGACGAAATTCCGGCAATAGCGGATTGTCGAGCGGCACACGTCCCCCCAGAACGCGTGATGGCCTCGCACGTGTCCGAAGTGGGAGCGTTCTGGACGCCGCCGCGTCGCCAGGCTGTAGGCGAAGCGCCGCCAGCCGGTGAGCCGGGCGACTCCCCAATAGATGGCCTCCTCGTTGCGATGATTCGTCATCGAGATGGGGTAGTGACCGAAGTAGCCGTGAAAGCGGTGAATCGCCTCCACGGTCTCCGCGCGTGTCGCGGAATGCAGGGTGGCGTTATGGTATCCGACCTCGAACCCCGCCCTCTGTAGCTCGACGTTGTGCGCGACGTACAGCGGATTGCCACACGTTTCGCCTCCGGTGTTGGGCGGCCGCACGGGGGACAGCGGCCACACGCCCCGTGTCGTGCGAAAGCCCAGATCCGTCAACAACGAGTACACGAGACGGCCGCTGGCCACGGTCTGACGCTCGGGATCATCGAAAATCGTGAACGCGAAGCGCTTGCCGTCGGGCCAGGGCAACGACGTCCACTGCTGCTCCCTGGACCCTGCCCGGTGACTCGCGACGAGCGCCATGATGGATTGCGGCGTGGTGCCTGCGCTACGGCCGTGGACGCTCTACCCGGCGGGATCCACGGTGCCGATGACCGTTTTCTGCCGCCACGTGCGATGGCGCAGTCGGCTCATGTTCTTGGTGAGAAGAAACGTGACGTAGATTTCGAGCCGGTCCGCGGCCGTGAGGCGACCGGGGTTCCATTTCTCGGCGAACGCCACGAGCGTCCGGTCGTTCGCGAGCCGTCCGAGGATGTCGAGCATGAGGCAGTGTTCGGCGTGCCACAGCGGCGGACTCAGATACTCCTTGTCCCCGTACCAGCTCCACTTGCTGCGGTAGTCCCATTCCGGCAGGCAGGCTCGCACGCCATCCACACCCTCGCGGAACAGGCGCATGATGTCGTCGCGCTCACTTTCCACGGCAACGTCGTACAGGCCGAGCAGGCTCCAGAGAATACCGTCGAGCACGCCCGGCGGCGCGTATCCCGGATATTCCGTGTACAGCGTGCTGTCATGACACCGGCTCCGAAGGCCGCCGTCCTCCACGTCATAGCGAAACACGTCGGCGCCGTGACAGCAGAGGTCGAGGAGGGCCGACCGCCCCGTCATGCGGTATCCGCGCACGAGCGCGCTGAGGGCGAGACCCTGGTTGAACGCAGAGGCCCACGGCGCCCGCAATCGATGGCGACCTTCCTGCCACTCGATCGTCGACGGCCACACGGCCGCGCCGGACCGACCCTCTACCGCCGACTTCTCGAGCCATTCGACTTGACTGAGGAACACTGAGAGGCTGTCGCGGCGTCGCTGCCGCAGGTGATGGCCCAGGTTGATCAGGCCGTACCACGCGATGTATCCGGGGCAGTACGCTTCGGTCCACAGTCGACCACGGCAAACGGGAACTCCCGCCGGGTCCAGACGCATGATGTCCCAGGACAGGGAGTCACTATAGAGGTAGTATTCGAGCGAGTCCTTCGGTCCTGCCGTGGGGACGCTCTGCAGGGGACTTCGGAAGGTGAATCCGAGCACCTCATCCTTCAGAGCACGTCGCGCCCACTGCAGCGATTCGCGCAAGCGTCGCGGCATCGATGAGTGCTTACGAGGACGATCGTGAAGGAAACAAGATCGGTGACCCGACGTCGCGCGATCGTCCACCTGGACGACGGTGTTCGTCTCTGCTCGGACAACGTTGGGCGCGGGCGGGGTCCGTGAGAGCGGTTCGTGTGACCGGCATCGTGCTCTCCGAGGTTCGAGCGGTTCACGCCGGCAGAAAGTTGCGGGAGTCTAGCGCGGCGGGTGACGATCGTCAACCGCATGCCGTGCGCAATCCGTGCGGTGTCTTCGCGGCGGATCATTCCCGAACACAGCCGTCGTGAGCGCGACGTCCGAGGGTCCGTCCGCGCCGGTGGTCATCCAGCATGCCGATGGGGTCGTGCGCATCAGCGAGCTGCCGGACAAGCGGCGCCGGATCGAGCTCGTACCCCGCGACGCATCGGTGTTCGTCGCGTGCGGGGTCACGGAAACGACGTATCCCTGTGCGCTCATCCGCGAGCTCCTCGAGATCGATTTCGGTTTCCTCTGCGCGACCATCGCCCGCGACGAGTCGGCCCTGGACGCCGCGCTGCTCGCAGACCTGTTTGCGTTCGTGGCGCGGTCCGACTTCACGGGCCGGCGCCTCCTCGACTTCGGGTGCGGGACGGGCGCCTCGTCGTGCGTGCTCGGCCGTGCGCTGCCGGAGACGACGGTGGTCGGGGTCGATCTCGATCTGCGCATGCTGAAGGTCGCCCGGGCGCGGGCGGAACACCATCGCTTGACGAACGTCGAATTCCGGACGACGGCGACGCCCGCGAGCCTGTCGCCCGACATCGGTGCCTTCGACTTCGTGGTCCTCTCCGCGGTCTACGAGCATCTTCTTCCCGAGGAGCGGCGTCGCCTCATGCCGGCGCTGTGGGGACATCTCCGGGCGGGTGGCGTGCTCTTCGTGAATCAAACTCCGCACCGGTGGTTTCCCTATGAACACCACAGCACCCGGCTGCCCTTCGTGAACTACTTGCCGCTGCCGCTCGCGGTGCGCGTCGCTCGTCGCTGGGCACGGCAGCGGACGGCACCGAACCGGTCTCGCGATACGCGGGAGCACCTTCGGGGTGGCCTGCGCGGCGCCACCGAACGGCAGATCATCAGCAACCTCGGGGGGAATCCGGATCCGGTGGTGCTCACGCCTTGCCTTCCTGGCCTCCACGATCGCGTCGACCTCTGGTTCTCACGCTTGAATCCGCATCGTCACCGGCGCTTGAAACGAATCATCAAACTGGCGGTGCGTGTGGTGTACCGGCTGACGGGGACGGTCTTCGCGCCGGGTATCACGCTCGCGCTCGCCAAGCCAGGGGCCGACGGACGATCGCTGCCGCGTGCCGCGGCGTAGAAGCGCCGACGTCGCCGGGGGATCCGAACGGCGGCGAGCCCGCGTAGAGCGCCGGCGTCGCCGGAGATCCGACCCGGCGGCGCGAGGACGCGATCAGCCGTCCGTCTCGTATTCGTGACATTGACGTCGTCGGTGCTGACTCCCTAGAATGCTCGCGAGTTCTCACTCGGACCGACGAACGAACGCGCGGACGACGAAGGAGAGACGCATGGCGGAGACGAAGAGCGACCGGCGACAGGCGCTGGAGCTGGCGATCACGCAGATCGAGCGGCAGTTCGGGAAAGGCGCCGTCATGCGCCTGGGCGCGGGCGGCCCGCTCGAGGAGATCGCCACCATCCCCACCGGCGCGCTCTCGCTCGACGTCGCCCTCGGCGTGGGCGGCCTGCCGCGCGGTCGCGTGGTCGAGATCTACGGTCCGGAGTCGTCCGGCAAGACCACGCTCGCGCTCCACGTGGTGGCGGAGGCGCAGCGGCTGGGCGGCATCGGCGCCTTCATCGACGCCGAGCACGCGCTGGACCCGATCTACGCCAAGAAGCTCGGGGTCAACATCGACGAGCTGCTGATCTCGCAGCCGGACACCGGCGAGCAGGCGCTGGAGATCGCGGAGACGCTGGTGCGCTCCAACGCCGTGGACGTCATCGTCATCGACTCCGTGGCCGCGCTCGTGCCGCGCGCCGAGCTCGACGGCGACATGGGCGACTCCCTGCCGGGGCTGCAAGCGCGTCTCATGTCGCAGGCGCTGCGCAAGCTCACCGCCGCCATCTCGCGCTCGGGCACCATCGTGATCTTCATCAACCAGATCCGCGAAAAGATCGGGGTCATGTTTGGGTGCTTGCACTACGGTACCCGCGTGGTTCTCGCCGACGGTCGTCACGAGAAGATCGGGAAGATCGTCAACCAGCGCCTGCCGGTGGAGGTCCTGTCGTACGATCCGGCTACCGGTCGCATCGAGCCGCGGCGGGTGGTCAACTGGTTCGACAACGGCCGCGCCGACCACTTCATCCAGTTCGAGGTCGAGGGAGGGCGATCGGGCTACCGGCACTTCGCGGCGACGGAAAACCACCTCATCTTCACGCCGAAAGGCCGGCTGCGGGCGGGAACGTTGAACGTCGGCGACGAGGTGCTGTTCTGCGTGGAAGACTACACGCTCACCGACGATCAGCGGCAGCTCGTGCTCGGCGGCGGCCTCGGCGACGGCTCCATTCGACGGACCGGCGCCCATGCCGCGCACTTCCGGGTGGGACATGGTCCCGCGCAGAAGGAGTATCTCGGCTGGAAGCAGCAGATGCTCGATCCCTTCGCGGGCGCGATCAAGCGCACCGGCAACGGGACCGGCTTCGATACCATCGCCATGCCGGCCTTGCTCGACCTTTGGTTGGAGCTGTACGCGGAAGGCCGCCGTACGGTCTGCGATTCGGCGCTCGATCGCCTCGATGCGCGCGGTCTCGCCGTCTGGTACGGCGACGACGGATCGTTCACCGGCTCCTACGCGCGATGGGGCAAGGGGAAGGCGGTTCTCTATAACAAGTCGCTCCGGGCGGAGAGGCGCGAACGTATGATGGCGGCTCTCGTGCGTCTCGGAATCGGCCGCCCGCGTGACGACGGCCGCGGATTCTGGTTCAGCTCCGAGCAGACGGCGCGGCTCCACGCCCTGATCGCGCCGTACCTGCATCCGGGCGTTGATTACAAGCTGCATCCGAGCCAGCGCGGTCGGTTCGCCTGGCATCCTCCGGCGGCGCCGGTCGACCTCGCCAGCCGCCGGGTGCTGCGCGCGGTGCCGGCCCGGATCTCGAAGCGCTACATCAAGCCGGCCAGCCGGGCTACGCACCGCTTCGACCTGGAGATCGAAGGCCATCACACGTATCTGGCCGACGGGGTCGTCGTCCACAACTCTCCTGAGACGACCACAGGCGGCCGTGCGCTGAAGTTCTACGCGTCCGTCCGGCTCGACATTCGCAAGCAGGACGCGATCAAGCAGGGGACGGAGTCGCTCGGCGTGCGCACCAAGGTCAAGGTGGTGAAGAACAAGCTCGCGCCGCCGTTCCGCGAAGCGGAGTTCGACGTGATCTACGGCGAAGGCATCTCGAAGAGCGGGACCGTGCTCGACGCCGGCGTGGAGCAGGGGATCATCGAGAAGTCCGGCACCTGGTACACGTACAAGAACGAGCGCATCGGACAGGGCCGTGAGAACGCGAAGAAGTGGCTGCAGGAAAATCCGGCGGCGCTGAACGACCTGGAATCGAAGATCAGGGAGACGCTGGGCCTCCGCGCCCCCGTTCCCATCAAGTAACGCGCGCAAACGACGTGCCGGCGCCGGGACGCCAGCTCGACGCGCGGCGGGCGCGCCTCGCCGCCGCCGACCTGCTGTCGCGGCGCCCGTGGACGGCGGCCGAGCTCACGCGCCGATTGCGCCGGCGCGGCGCGCCCGCGGACGTGGCCGATGCGGTGGTGGCGGATCTGCGGGAGCGCGGTCACGTCGATGACGCCGCCTTTGCACGCCACTGGGTGGAGACGAGGGCGGCCCGTGGCTACGGCGCCGCCCGACTGCGGGCGGAGTTGCGCGGCCGCGGCGTGGCGTTGCCCGCCATCGAGCGCGCGCTCGCCTCCCTCGTCGCCGACACCGCCCTCGACCAGGCGCGGGCGGTCGCGCGCCGGCGGCTTCCCGCCCTGCGTCGCGCGGCGCCCGAGCGGGCGGCGGCGCGCCTGCGCGATCACCTGCTCCGCCGCGGCTACGCCGCGCCGGTCGTGGCGCGCGTCGTTCGCGAGACGATCGACATCACCACCGACGACTGAAGCGTCCCCAAACCGCGTGTAAAATGATCAGGCTATGACGGGCAACGAGATCCGTGAAGGGTTCCTGCGCTATTTCGAGCGGAACGGGCACACGCGCGTGCGGTCGTCTCCCCTCGTGCCCGCCGACGATCCGACGCTGCTCTTCACCAACGCGGGCATGGTGCAGTTCAAGCGCTTGTTCCTCGGCGAGGAGCGCCGGGAGTACGTGCGGGCCACCACCAGCCAGAAGTGCGTGCGCGCGGGTGGCAAGCACAACGACCTCGAGAACGTGGGCCGCACCGCCCGTCACCACACGTTCTTCGAGATGCTCGGCAACTTCTCGTTCGGCGATTACTTCAAGGCGGAGGCCATCGCGTTCGCGTGGGAGTTCCTGACGCGCGATCTCCGCCTCGACCCGGGCCGGCTGAAGGCGACCGTCTTCACCGATGACGACGACGCCTTCGCGCTCTGGAAGCGCGTGGCCGGCCTCTCCGAGGACCGTATCGAGCGGCTCGGCGAGGAGGACAACTTCTGGGCGATGGGCGACACCGGCCCCTGTGGTCCCTGCTCCGAGGTGCACTTCCACCAGGGCGACCATCTGCCGTGCGCGGAGGTGGAGGCGGGGCGACCGTGCCGCGGCGTCGCCTGCGAGTGCGATCGCTGGCTCGAGGTCTGGAACCTCGTGTTCATGCAGTTCAACCGCGACACCGCGGGCCGGCTCACGCCGCTGCCGCGACCGTCGATCGACACCGGCATGGGGCTCGAGCGGATCACGGCCGTGATGCAGGAGAAGATGTCGAGCTACGACACCGATCTCTTCGCGCCGCTCGTCGCGAAGACGGCCGCCCTCGCCGGCAAGCGCTACGGCGCCGACGGCGAGGCCGACATCTCCATACGCGTGATCGCCGATCACGCGCGGACGACCACGTTCCTGATCGCCGACGGCGTGATGCCGTCGAACGAATGGCGCGGATACGTGCTTCGCCGCATCATGCGCCGGGCCATGCGGCATGGACGCCTGCTCGGGGTCACCGAGCCCTTCCTCTGGAAGACGGTGGATTGGGTGGTCGATCTCATGGGCGGCGCCTATCCCGAGATCGGCACCGACGCGCGCCGCGTCCAGGACGTGGTGCGCGGCGAGGAGGAGCGCTTCGCGGAGACACTCGACAACGGCCTGCGCCGGATCGCCGACTGGGACCGCGAGGAGCGGAGCACGCGCAGCGCCCCCGCCGCGAGCATGGTCGTGGACGGTCACTTCCTGTTCAACCTCTACGACACCTACGGCTTCCCGCGGGACCTCGCGGAGGAGGCGCTGCGCGATCGAGGCTGGCAGATCACGGCCGAGACGAGCGCGGCGTGGGACGCCGAGATGGAGGTCCAGCGCGAGCGCGCACGCGCGAAGGCGACGTTCGGCGCCGGCGACGACGCCGAGGGCGCCGCCGTCTATCAACGGATCGCGGCGGATATCCCGACGGTGGAGTTCGTCGGCTACGACACGCTCGCGTCGCCCACGCGCATCCTGGCCATGGTGCGCGGCACCACGCGCGTGCGGGAGGCGACGGAGGGGATGGAGGTCGAGATCATCCTCGATCGCACGCCCGCCTACGCGGAGTCGGGCGGGCAGGTCGGCGATACGGGAACGCTCGTCGGCCGCTCCGGCTACGCCGAGATCGTCGACACGTACTACCGCGGGCCCAAGCTCATCGTGCATCGCGTGCACGTGCGGCGGGGCGGGTTCCACGAGAACGAGGACGTCGCCATCACGGTGGAGTCGCCGCGCCGCCAGGGCGTGCGCCAGCATCACACGGGCACGCATCTGCTCCACGCCGCGCTTCGTCGGGTGCTCGGCACCCACGTGGCGCAGGCGGGCTCGCTGGTGGCGCCCGATCATCTCCGCTTCGACTTCTCCCACGGCGCCTCCCTCCGGGACAGCGAGGTCGAGGAGATCGAGGGGCTCGTGAACGAGCAGGTGCAGCGGAACGTGGCGGTGACGCCCATCGAGATGGATCTCGAGGAGGCGCTGAAGACCGGCGCCATGGCGCTGTTCGGGGAGAAGTACGGCCACCGCGTGCGGGTCATCAAGATCGGCGATTTCTCGACCGAGCTGTGCGGCGGAACGCACCTCGATCACACGGGCGAGATCGGACTCCTGAAGGTCGCGGACGAGGGCGCCGTGGCCGCCGGCGTGCGTCGCATCGAGGCGGTGGCGGGCACGGCCGCCCTCGAGAACGTGGCCCGAAAGGAAGCGGCGCTGCGGGAGGCGGCCGAGATCCTCAAGATCGCGCCCCTCGACGTGCCCCGCCGGCTCCAGAAGCTCATCGAGGAGCAGCGGTCGCTCGAGAAACAGCTCGCGGAGCTGGAGGGCAAGCTCGCGCGCTCGCGGGCGGAAGATCTGGTATCGGCCGCGCGCCAGGTCGACGGCGTGGCCGTGATCGCGGGGCGGATCGACGGCCTCGATCCCGACGGGCTGCGCGCGGTGGCGGACACCCTGCGCGACCGGCTCGGCTCCGGCGTGGTCTGTGTGGGGAGCGTCGTGGACGGCAAGGTCAACCTCGTGGCGGCGGTCACGAAAGATCTCACCAAGCGGTTCCACGCCGGCAAGATCGTCCAGGAAGTGGCGAAGGCTGTGGGTGGGGGCGGCGGGGGCCGCCCGGATCTCGCGCAGGCCGGTGGTAAGGATCCGTCCAGGCTGGACGCGGCCCTTGCCCTCGTGCCGGAGTTGGTGGGTCGGGCCGGTACCTAGCTGCTAGAATGACGGCAGTTCATGACGGACCGCCTCGGCCGGCTGCTCATCGTCGATGACGAAACCCCGGTTCTCGACGTCCTGAGGGAGTACTTCGAGGGCCAGGGATACCACGTCGAGACGGCCAACAGTGGCCTCGACGCCCTCGCTGCCATCGGTCGCCAGGTGCCCGACCTCGTGTTGCTCGACATGCGAATGCCGGGGATCGACGGGCTCGAGACCCTGAGGCGCATCCACGCGCTGTCGGCGACGCTGCCCGTTATCATGGTGACCGCCAACGAGGACGTCGGCCTCGCCCGCGAGACGCTCAAGATGGGCGCCTTCGACTACGTCGCCAAGCCCTTCGACTTCACGTATCTGGAACGCGCCGTGAGCGCCGGGCTCGTGCAATCGTCACCGGCTTCCATACCGGACCTGCCCGACGAGGTCGATCCCTGGCACGAGCTGGCGATGACCGTGTTCCGCAGCGTGCGCCGGTTCCCGCCCGCGGGGCGCGCCTCCACGGGCGAGCGGCTGGAGACGCTGGTGCTGTCCGTGGCGCGCCACGCCACGGCCGGACGCGTCGCCAACGCCGCCGAGGACCTGCGCGCGCTCGGCCTCCTCACGAGCCTCGCCGGCGAGCTCGGGGACCTCGCGCCCGCGGACCGCACGACCATCGAGAACGCGCTCCAGAGCGCGGGTAAGGCGCTTCCCACCTAGCGCAGTGGATCGCAGGACCCAGGAACCGCATCTCAGAATCCTCCACGCCGTCGCCGAAGCCGTAAGCCGCACCCTCGACGTCGAGGAGGTTCTTCGCACCGCGCTCGATGCCCTCACCGGCGTCACCGGCCACGAGATCGCGAGCCTCCACTTGCTGTCCGCCGACGGCGCCACCCTCGAGCTGCGTGGCGAGCGTGGTCTTTCGCCGCGTCTGCGCGAGGTCAACCGCAAGCTGCCGCTGGGCCAGGGCGTCATCGGCGGGGTGGCGGCGTCCGGAAAGCTCGTGCACGTCGACGACGCCGCCAACCATCCCAAGCTCTTCCCGCCGGCGAAGGATGTCGTTCAGCACGAGCGCATCCGTGGCTTCGTCTGCGTCCCCATCCGGAGCCGGGGGCGGATCCTCGGCACGCTCTCGCTCGGGCGCCAGACGTCGAAGCAGTTCGACGACCCCGAGCTGGCCCTGATCGAGGCCACCGCCGACCAGATCGGGATCGCCCTCGACAACGCGCGTCTCTACTCCGAGACCCGGCGTCAGCTCGAGGAGCTGAAGGCCGCCCACGCCCAGCTCATCCACGCCGAGAAGCTGTCCGCGGTGGGCGAGCTGGCGTCCGGCGTCGCGCACGAGATCAACAATCCGCTCACGACCATCCTCGGTCAGGCGCATCTCCTGCTGACCAACACCGAGGTGTCGGGCGCCGTCCGAGATCGCGTGACCGTCATCGCCGACGAGACCTCGCGCGCGGCGCGCATCGTCCAAAACTTGCTGTTGTTCTCGCGCCATTACCCGCCCGAGCGTCATCCGTGCTCGCTCAGCGATCAGGTCCGGCGCGTGCTCGACCTCAAGGGCTTTCAGCTCTCGCAGGACAACATCACCGTCGAGACGGACTTCGGGTCCTGCCCGCCTGTGTGGGCGGACGAGAACCAGCTCCAGCAGGTGCTGCTGAACCTCGTGCAGAACGCGCATCAGGCGATGGTGAAGCACGCGGGCGGTGGCGTGCTCCGGGTCGCCGTGGGCGCCAACGGCGATCGCGCCTTCGTGGAGGTGCGCGACAGCGGTCCCGGCATCGCGCCGTCCGTGCTGCCGAAGATCTTCGATCCCTTCTTCACCACGAAGGCGCCCGGCGAAGGCAGCGGGCTCGGGCTCTCCGTGTCCTACGGCATCATCGCCGAGCACGGAGGGCGGTTGCGCGCGGAGAACGCCGAGGGCGGCGGCGCCGTGTTCGTCGTCGAGCTCCCCCTCGGCCGGCCCGCCTGAGGCGCAGGTCGTGAAGGCGATGCGACGTCTCCGCTTTGCGCGCGGGTCGCTCGTCGCCTGCCTCGCCGTCGTGATGGTCGCCGCCGGCTGCGTGGGCGTGGGCGGCCCCGTGCCGGGCGCGCCCGCTCATCATCGCGAGCGCGGCTTCGCCAACACGAACCCCGCCTTCACGCGCCCGGGATTCTGGACGCTGCGCTCGTTCCAGGCGCGGCGGCTGTGGGCCGCCATCGTGGGTGGCCCGCCCACGGTGCAGTTCGAGCGCGCGCCCAACGACGGCGCCGTCCTCCGGCGGAACGCCGGTGACCCGACGGTGACGTGGGTCGGCCACTCGACCTTGCTCGTGCAGCTCGACGGCGTGAACGTGCTCACCGATCCGCAGTGGTCGTCGCGCGCGAGCCCGGTGTCGTGGGCGGGACCGGCGCGGGTGACGCCGCCCGGCCTCGCCTTCGAAGCGCTGCCGCCCATCCACGCCGTGGTGATCTCCCACGACCACTACGATCACCTCGACGTCGCCACCGTGCGCCGGCTGGCCGCCGAGCACAAACCGAAGTTCTTCGTGCCCCTCGGCATCAAGGCGTGGCTTCACGGGCTCGGCATCACGGACGTCGAGGAGCTCGACTGGTGGGACAGCCGGCGCTTCCGGGACCTCACGCTCACGTGCGTGCCCGCGCAGCACTTCGCGGCGCGCACGCCATTCGACACGAACCGCCGCCTCTGGAGCGGCTGGACCATCGCCGGCCGCGCGCGTCGCCTCTTCTTCGCGGGCGACACCGGCTACTTCGACGCGTTCCGGGAGATCGCGAGTCGACTGGGACCGTTCGATCTTGCCGCCATTCCCATCGGCGCCTACGTCCCGCCCGCGATCATGCAGTTCACGCACGTCACGCCCGAGCAAGCCCTCCAGATCTTCGCGGACGTCCGCGCCGAGCGCTTGCTCGCCGTCCACTGGGGCACGTTCGATCTCGCGGAGGAGCCGATCGACGAGCCGCCCCAGCGCCTCCTCGCGGCCGCCGCCCGTCTCGGGCTCGCGAGCGACCGCATCTGGGTCTTCAAGCACGGAGAAACCCGCGCCTGGTGACCGTGCCAGAGGTGCATCCGCAAGCTCCCGCCTGACAATTTTTGACCACCGCCCGCCGTGGAGCCGCGGCGGAAACCGCGCGGAAAACCAGATGTTGACGCGCTGTGCCCTTTGGCACGGGCGCTGCACTTTGGACGCGGTCCTCGAAGCCCGAATTACAAAGGAGGCCCGTGCTGATTTCGCCCGCGGTCTGGCTCGCTCTGATCATCTTGACGGCGCTGATGCTCGAGGGCTGCGCGATGGTCGGCCTCACCCTCCTCGGCGTGGGCGCCGGCGTGGGAACGAACTACACCCTCGACGGCATCGCCTACCGCACGTTCACGGTTCCCATCGACGACCTGCGCCGCGCCACGCTGCGCGCGCTGAAGCACATGGACGTCACGCTCCAGAGTGACGACATCACCGATACGGGACGGGCGATCGTCGGACTCGCCGGTGACCGTCGCACGATCGACGTGGAGCTCGAGCGCCTGACGTCGCGCACCACGCGCATCCGCGTCACTGCCCGGTACGCGCTGGTCCTCCGCGACCGCGCCACCGCCGCCGAGTTCATCGCCGAGACCGAGCGCGCGCTCGACGACGCTCCCGCCCTTTCGCGAAAGGCGCGCTAGTGTCGCGACGGCGGCGGGCGATCCTGTGCGCGATCTTGTTGATGGCGGCGCTCCTCTCCGGCGCCGCCGCCGTGCCCGCCCCCGCGCCCGCGTCGGACGGCGCCTACGAGCGCCTGTCCCCGACGAACCAGAAGATCGCGCGCGCGCTCCACGAGGGTCAAAAGCCGCGCCCGGGCGTGCAACTCCTCACGGTGGACGAGATCGCGGCGCGGAAGGAAGCGGGGCGGAACTGGGCCACCGTCTTCAAGGCCATGAAGGCCGCCGGCCTCGTGGACGAGAAGAGCCTCGTCGACGTGCTCCGGCGCTACAACAACCGCCTGCGTCTCTCCACGCGCGACACGCTCGTCACCGGCGGCAACCGTACGGAGAACACGCAGGGACCATTCCCGCTCCTCGGCACCTCCCGCGCCCACGCGGGCACGGCGCCCGCTCACTGACCGCGGCAGGCTAGACGGCCTCCAGCAGCAGCCCTTTCAGATACCGCGTCTCCGGCACCGTGAGCAGGACGGGATGATCCGCGCTCTGCGACAGCCGCTCCACCACGCGTAAGGTCACCCCGGCGTCGGCGGCGGCGTCGCGACACACCTCCTCGAACGCGGCGTCGGAGACGTGGTGCGAGCACGAAAACGTGAGCAGCCATCCCCCGGGCGCGAGGAGGCGCATCGCGCGCAGGTTGATGTCCTTGTAGCCGCGGGCGGCGGCGTCGAGCGCCTCGCGCCGCCGCGCGAACGGCGGCGGATCGAGGACGATGAGGCCGAAGCGCCGCCCGTCGCGCTGGAGCTGGCGAAGGACGTCGAAGGCGTTGCCGTCCACGATCCGGGCGCGCTCGGCGGCATCATTGAGGGCGAGGTTCTCGCGGGCGCCCGCGATCGCCTCCGGTGACGATTCGAGGCACAGCGCGCCGGCGGCGCCACCGCGGAGGGCGTGGCAGGCGAACCCGGCCGTGTAGGCGAAGACGTCGAGCGCCTCGACGCCCGCCGCCAGGCGCCCGGCGAGAAGACGGTTCTCGCGCTGGTCGAGGTAGAGGCCGGTCTTGTGGCCCATCCCGAACGTCACCCGGAACGCCACCGGGCCTTCGTGCACGACCGCCGACGCCGGCCCCGGCCGGTCGAGCCAGCCGCGGGCAGGCGCGAAGCCTTCGAGACGGGCGGCGACGGGATCGTCCATGCCGAAGACCGCGACGTCGCCCGCCGCCGTCCGTAGCGCGGCGGCGACGGCCTCGCGCGCGTTGGCCATGCCGAGGGTCAGGCACTGAACGACCACGACGGCGCCGTAGCGGTCGGCCACGAGGCCCGGCAGCCCGTCGCCTTCGCTCCACACGAGTCGCGCGAGATCGGCCTCCGCGCGTCGCGCCACCGCCGCTCCCACGCGGCGGCGGAAGAAATCGGCGTCGAGCGCCTCGTCGTCACGCGTGAGGAGCCGGCAGCAGAGAGTGGGCCGGGGATTGAAGAAGCCGCGGCCGACGAAGCGGCTGTCGGCGTCGATGACCGTGACGGCGGCGCCGGGCGCCACGTCGCCGACGTTCGCCACGTCGCCCTTGAAGATCCAGGGGTGCCAGTGCGGTCGGTCCCGGCCGCGCTTCAGCCGGAGCACCGGCGACGCCATCGGAGGGCGCTACCGGCGCCGGAGGACGACGACCATCAGCAGGGGATGGCGGGAGCGCTCGAGCACCTGGTGGGGCTTGAAGCCGAAGAACCACTGCACGAACTCGAAGCCCCCCGCGAGCGCCACCAGCGACTTCAGCTCCTGAGGGAAGACCATGCGCGACAGGTGCGTCTGGCGGTAGATGCGCCGGGTGCCGTTCTCCACCGCTTCCAGGGTCATACGCTCACGGAACACCTGCGATACCGGGTTCACGTCGTTGAGCGCGGAGAACGAGGCGCGCACGATGAGCCGGCCGCGCCGCTTGGACCACGACCACCGCCGGGCGGGATCGGTCCAGGACGAGGCCATGTAGCGGTCGAACACGTAGAGCCCGCCCTTGCGCAGCGCCCGCGCCACCGAGCGCAGATGGGCGATGAGCTGCTCGTTGGTGAGCAGGTGGCCCTGGGAGTCCTGCATGCAGATGGCGGCGTCCACGGGCCGTCCCAGGCGGAAGTCGGTCATGTCGCCGACCACCAGCTCGCCTTCGTGGCCGCGGGCGGCGAGGCGCTCGCGCAGGAAGGCGATGTTGCTGGCGGAGAGGTCGAGTCCGGACATCCGGTAGCCGCGGTCGGCGAGACGCATCAGATGGGGACCGGTGCCGCACGCGATGTCGAGCACGCGGCGCACCGGCCGCCGAGCGTAGCGCCCGAAGCAGTGGACGAGGAAATCGACCTCCGCCTTGCGGTTGAGGTCGAACGCGATCTCGTACAGCCGCGGCGCCGTGTATTCGCGGGCGCGCCCGCGCTCGATCTTCACGTGCGATCCCCCCACCAGGAGAGCAGCGCCTCCCGGATGACCCAGGAGGCGGCGATGCCGGTGCGTCCGGTCGGATCCCATGCGTGCGCGACCTCGACGAGGTCTCCGCCCACGATGTCGTTGGCGGCGAGGAGGCGCACCGCCTCGATCAGCTCCGCCGTCCGCATGCCGCACGGCTCCGGCGAGCCCGTGCCGGGCGCCTCGGCGGGATCGAGCACGTCGACGTCGATCGTCACGTAGACGGGATGGCCGCGCAGCTCCGGGAGGATCGACCGTATCGCCTCCACGGGAGCGATCTCGAAGGCCGGGAAGAAGCGCGGGCGCCGTCGCGCGTACTCCTCGCGGGCTCCCGTGCGGATACCGACCTGGTACACGCGCTCGGGCGGCACCACGTCCATGACGCGCGCCATCGCGGAGGCGTAGTTGTAGCGCTCGCCGAGGAAGCTCTCGCGAAGGTCGGGATGGGCGTCGAGCTGGACGACCCGAAGGTCCGGGAAGGCGGGTTTCAGCATCTCGACGACGGGGACGGTGGCGGTGTGGTCGCCACCGAGCATGAACGGCCGGAGGGCCGGCCGCCACCACGCGGCCATCTCCTCGCGAGCGGCGTCGAGCTGCTCCCGCGGCGGCGCGCCGTCCGGCAACTCGCAGTCGCCGGCGTCGGCGAGGGCCAGATCCTCCATGTCACGGTCGAGGAGCGGCGAGTACGTTTCGATCGAGTCGGAGGCGAGGCGGAGGTCGCGAGGGCCGCCGTCGGCGCCCTTGCGCAGGTTCACCCGGCCTTCGAACGGGATGCCGAAGAGGACGATGCGGGCGTCGGCGAGCGGCCGCTGGCAGGCGATGAACTTCGGTGAAACCGCTCGCATGGCGCCCGCCCGACGCCGCGACCGCTAGACGAGGTCGTCGTCGGCGAGGAGGGTGATGGCGGCGAGGGCGCAGCCGATGCGCTCGACCGTGTGCTCCGCGGCCACCACGCGCATCTCGCGCAGGGGCTCGCCGCGCACGCGAAACGCCTCCTCCAGCATGGCCACGATCGCCTGCTCGGCCTCGGCCTGGGTGGCGCGTCCGTGGAATTCCATGATCACGCCGTTCTTGGCGGGATCGTCCGGAATCGCGTAGCCGACGGCGGCCGCCACCGTTTCGCCCGGGACCTCGCTCGTCATCGCCGCGTAGGCGGTGGGGATGAGCGCGCCCAGCTTGATCTTGGGCAGGTCGATGACCGGGACCTCGGGAGGAAGAATGCTGGAGACCTTCAAGAGGTTGATGTTGCCGATGCCCGCCGCCAGCAGCGCGTTGTCGAAGGCGTTGAGTGAGGTGCCGCCTTCCGCGTGACCGGCAGTCGCCGCCGCCATCGTGATCCGCTTCGTCATCCGCTCCTCCTTCTCACCCTCCAATCTCGCTGGCCGATGCTGCCGGTGCGTCAATTTCCTTCGTCACTCTACCGACCCGTCGGGGGAATGCAAGAGAAAATTGCGACGTCGCGCGGACGAACTCGCCTTCGAACCGCGTTTTTTTCTTGCAATCGCAAAAACCGGGCCATAGAGTGAATCAACTTTTGCACGCGGCGGAAATTTTTTTGCCGCGAACAACGCGACGTACGGCGTCGCAGGAGACGTGCGGTAGATGAACGGGTTCGAGAGGAGGACGACTGGATTGAACGCGCTCGGGCGACACCTGCTCATCGAGTTGTTCGATTGCGATCTCGACGCCATCAACAACCTCGAAGCCGTGAAGGGCACCCTGGTCGAAGCCGCCAAACGGGCGCAAGCGACCATCGTTGACGTCGTCTTCCACGAGTTCAACCCCTTCGGGATCAGCGGCGTGGTGGTCATCGCCGAGTCCCACCTGTCCATCCACACGTGGCCGGAGTACCGGTACGCGGCCGTCGACATCTTCTCCTGCGGCGACGTCCTCAAGCCCGAAGTCGCCGCCAACTACCTGGTCGAGCAGTTCGCCGCCGAGCGGACGTCGGTGGTGGAGATGCAGCGCGGCATGTTCCTGAACGCCGCCACCCCCGTCGTGAACAAGCACGCGAGCGCGGTGGCCGTCAGTTGATCAAGCCCCAGTCCTACAAGTGGTTCTTCGAGACCACCACCGCCGTCGAGGGGCACATGCACGCCATCGTGCGCACGGTGGTGGAGGCGCAGACGAAGTTCCAGCACGTCGAGATCATGCAGACGGCGTCCTACGGCAAGTGCCTCGTCCTCGACGGCCGCATCCAGTCGAGCGAGGCTGACGAGTTCATCTACCACGAGGCGCTCGTCCACCCCGGCATGCTCGCCACCGAGCATCCGCCCCAGACCGCGCTCGTCATCGGGGGCGGCGAGGGCGCCACGCTCCGCGAGATCCTCCGCTACCCGTCCATCCGCCGCGCCGTCATGGTCGACATCGACGGCGAGGTGGTGGAGCTCTGCAAGCGACACCTGACCGAGATGCACAAGGGCGCCTTCGAGGACGCGCGCACGGAGGTCCGTCACGAGGACGCGCGCGCCTATCTCGAGAAGACCTCCGACCGGTTCGACTTCATCACGATCGACCTCGTGGAGCCGCTCGAAGAGGGGCCGGCCTGCATGCTGTTCACGCGCGAGTTCTACAGCCTCGTGCGCGATCGGCTCACCCCCGGCGGCGCCATGACCATGCAGGCAGGCATGACCAAGGTGGGCGAGCTCGGCTTCTTCACGGCCATCCACCGCACGCTGCGCGAGGTCTTTCCGGTCGTGGCCGGCTACCAGACCTTCGTCTCCTGCTTCGGCACCCCGTGGGGCTTCATCACCGCCACCAAGAAGGTCGATCCCCGCCGACAGGACACGGCCGCCGTCGACCGCCTCGTCGCCGAGCGCGTGAAGGGTCCTCTCGCGTACTGGGACGGCCAGACTCACCAGCACTCCTTCGGGCTTCCGAAGTTCATCCGAGCCCAGATCGAGGCACAGACTCGCGTCGTCACCGACGCCAACCCCCTGATAGTCACGTAGGGCGCTCTCGGGTGGCCGCACGGCGCGGTGTCGCCGTCCTGCTCCTCGTCGTGGTCGCCGGTCTCCTCATCGGATCGCTCCTCGGGGAGCTTTTCGGGAGCTTCTTCTCTTCGGGGTGGGCGCACGACCTGCTCACGCAAGGCCCGAGCATCGGGCTCACCAGTCCCGTGACGCTCAACCTCAGCTTCCTCTCGCTCACCTTCGGGCTCATCCTCAAGGTGAACCTGGTGGGCGTGGTCGGCATCCTGCTCGCCGCCGTCACCGTCCGCTATCTCTAGCGGCCCCTTTCCCGCAGCGCGCCCCGGATCCGGGTCCCCGCTCGTCCTGGCGTCGGCGTCGCCGCGACGGCGCGAGCTTCTCCGGCTCGTCGTTGCCGATTTCGAGGTGGCGCCGAGCCACGTGGACGAGTCGCTCGGGACCGATGATCCCGAATTGGCGGCGGTGACGCTGGCGCGCCGCAAGGCCCGCGCCGTCGCCGCCGAGCGCAGCGCGGGCGTCGTCCTCGGCGCGGACACGATCGTGGTCCTCGACGGCGTCGTGCTCGGCAAGCCGCCGGATGCCGCCGACGCCCGGCGGATGCTGCGCGCGCTCCGCGGCCGCTGGCACGAGGTCGTCACCGGGCTCGCCGCCATCGACGTGGCCACCGGGCGCGAGCGGTCCACCGCCGTCGTCAGCCGCGTCTGCATGGCCGACTACGGCGACGACGTCATCGAGGCCTACGTGGCGATCGGGGAGCCGTTCGACAAGGCGGGCGGCTACGCCATCCAGGAAGGAGGCGGACGTCTGGTGACGGGCCTCGTCGGCTCCTACACGAACGTCGTCGGCCTGCCCCTCGAGGCGCTCCGCCGCCTCCTCGACGACCTCGGCGTGCTCGTCAGCGCGGCGGGAGGGCCGCGGTGAGGCACGGGCGCGCGCAGCGGACGTCAGCGGCCTGTCAGAGGCCCGGCGGGACGGCTCAGCGCGGCTTCAGAGCCCGGCGGAGGGGCTCTAGATGAAGCAGCTCGGACGGGCGGGGCACGGTCACCAGCAGGGGCAACGGCAGATGGGAGCGGATCATCGCGATCGTCTGCTCGACCGCTTCCGGGCTCACCTCGCCGCGGGGGAGGTAGAGATCGCGGGCGGAGCGCAGCCGGCTCCCGAACTGCTCGCCCGGCCCCACCGCCGGCGGCGGAAGGCGGGCGGCGAGCGCGTCGGCGTCGCCGGTGCGGATGCGCTCCTCGGCGGCGAGCAGCGCGCGCACGAAGCCGGCGAGGTCCCCGTCTCGAAGCTTGCGATCGCGGCGGACGAAGACGGCGGCGTTGACCGTGGGCGCGGCGAGAGCGGTGGCGGCGGCGTCGACGGTGCGCATGTCGGCAAGGAGAACGACGCGTCCTTCCTCGAGGAGGCGCGTCGCCACGGGATCGGCGAGCATCGCGCCCTGGATCTCGCCCGTCTCGATGCCGACCGCCACCCCGCGCGCTCCCAGGCCGACGATCTCGACTCGGCCCACGTTGACCTTGGCTCGCGCGAGGACGGCGAGGAGCCAGGTGTGCTCGGGCGCGCCCGTCGAGCTGAGCCCGATCCGGAGACCGGCGAGCTCTTCCACGCCGTGCACCAGGCGGGGCTCGGCCGCGACCACCAGCGCCACCGGCGGCGCCGACGTGAGACCGAAGATGAGCTGAGGGGACGGCGTCTTGGGGCGAAGGCCGAAGCGGAGCATCGCCTCCAGCGACGTGACGGCGACGTCCACCTGCCCTTGCGCGAGGGCTTCGGCGGCGCCGATCTCCGCGCGCGTCGTCTTCAGGGTGACGTCGAGGCCCTCACGGGTGAAGTACCCTTCGGCGACGGCCACGCGTACGGGCAGGTACTCGGTTGAGCTCGGTGGCCCGCTCACGGCCACCGTGAGCGCCTGGAGCAGCGCGATGAGACCGACGATCACTTCAGGGCGACCCGTCCTCGCCGCCTGGCGACGTATCCCCGGGCCGCCGCGCGACCCCGCCAAGGCGCGGCTGCTCCGGCTCTACCTGGCGCTGCTGCGACGCTTCGGCGCGCAGCAATGGTGGCCGGGACGCTCTGCGTACGAGATTGCGGTGGGCGCCGTGCTCACCCAGTTCACGGCGTGGACGAACGCCGCGCGCGCGATCGCCGCCCTCCGCGCGCGAGGGCTCCTCATGCCGGCGGCGCTGGCGAAGGTGCCGGAGACCGAGCTGGCCACCGTCATCCGCGCCGCGGGGACGTACCGAGTGAAAGCGCGACGCGTGCGCGCGCTCACGCACTGGCTGCTCGAGCGCGGCGGCGGACGACTGGCGCCGCTCCGGCGCGTGCCGCTGGCGGAGCTGCGGCGCGACCTCCTCGCCGTGTCCGGGCTCGGCCCCGAGACCGTGGACTCGATCCTGCTCTACGCGGTGGGCCGTCCCGTGTTCGTGGTCGACGCGTATCTGCGCCGGGTGCTCGCGCGCCATCGCATTCTCGCCCACGACGCGCCCTACGAACGCGCGCGGAGCTTCATGGAGGCGCACCTGCCGTCCGATCCCGCGCTGCTCAACGAGTACCATGCGCTCATCGTCGCCGTCGGCAAGGCGTACTGTCGCACGGTGCCACTCTGCGGCGAGTGCCCGCTGCGGTTCGACCTCCGCGGACGAGCGCCGGCGCCCCTCACCCGACACGCGCCTCCTCCAGGATGAGGCGCGTGAGCCGCTCGGCGGCGTCGGGAATCGCGATGGAGCGCGCGCGCTCGCCCATGCTCTTGAGCTCCGCGGGGTCGGCGAGGAGCGCGCGCACGCGCTCGACGAGGCGCTCCGGCGTGAGCGCCGACTGGCGCAGCATCGCGCACCCTCCCGCGCGCTCGACGAAGCGCGCGTTGGCCGTCTGCTCGTCGCCGCTCGTCCCCGGAAGGGGGATGTAGAGGGCGGGGACGCCGAGGTGACAGCACTCGTTCACCGTGCCCGCCCCCGCGCGCGCGACCACGAGGGCGGCGGCGGCGTAGATGCCGGCCAGCTCGGGGCCGACGTAAGGCACCACGGTGTAGCGACGCGCGAGCTCGGCAGGAAGCTTCGCGCGCCGGTCTTCGAGCCAGCGGCGCTCGTTGGTGACGGCGTTGCTCCCGCACTGGTGGACGATCTGCACGTGCTCCAGCAGCGACGGGAGCGCCTCGCCCACCGCCCGGTTGATGCGGGAGGCGCCGAGGGCGCCGCCCGTGACGTAGACGAGCGGTAGGGCCGGATCGAGCGCGTAGCGCGTCACGGCATCGGCACGCGAGCCCGCGCGCAGCTCGGGACGCAGCGGGTTGCCGGTGAGCACGACCTTCCCGGCCGGGAAAGCGCCGCCGGAATCCGGAAAGCTGATGGCGATGCGCCGGGCGAAGCGCGCGGCGAGGCGGTTGGCGAGGCCCGGCACCACCGTCTGCTCGTGGATCACGACGGGCACGCGGCGGGCGGCGGCGGCGAAGACCACGGGAAGTCCCACGAAGCCGCCGGTGGCGAAGACGGCGCGCGGCCTGAGCTGGCGCAGCAAGCGGAAGGCGCGCGCGAATCCGGACGGGACGTTGATGGCGAGATCGGTCACGTTCTCCCACGCCCAGTAGCGGCGCAGCTTCCCGGTGGGGATCGCGTAGTAGGCGAGGCCGCTCTCGGGCGCGCGGCGCGCCTCGATCCCGCCGTGGCTTCCGATCCAGGCGCAGGCGAGGCCGCGCTCACGAAGGAGGGCGGCGACCGCCAGCCCGGGGCTCGTGTGGCCTCCGGTGCCTCCGCCCGCGATGACGACGTCGACGCTCAGGGCCCGCCCTTCTCCCGGTGACGCTCGAGGCCCAGCTCGATCAGCCGCTCCACGAGCGCGCCGTACTCGAGGCCCGATGCTTCCCACAGCCGCGCGTAGGCGCTGGTGGCCGTGAAGCCGGGGATGGTGTTGATCTCGTTCACGAGGGGCCGATCGCCCTCGAGGAAGAAGTCGACGCGGGCCATGCCGGCCGCGTCGACGGCGCGAAACGCCTCCACCGCCAGCTCGCGCACGCGCGTGGTGATCGCGGGCGAGACCGGCGCCGGAATGACCACCTGCGCCTGGCCCTCGGTGTACTTGGTGGCGTAGTCGTACCACTCGCCTTCGTAGCGGATCTCGCCGGGAACGGAGGCGATCGGCTCGTCGTTGCCGAGCACGCTCACCTCGATCTCGCGGCGCTCGCGCACGGCGCGCTCGACGATGATCTTGCGATCGTGGCGCGCCGCTTCGTCGATGGCCGCCGGCAACGCGGCCGCGTTCGCGACCTTGCTGATTCCGACGCTGGAGCCGAGGTTGCAGGGCTTCACGAAGCAGGGGAAGCCGACCGTCTCCGCGATCCGGCGCGCCACCGCCTGCCGTTGCGCGCGCCACTCCGGACGGAGCACCACCGTGTAGTCGACGATGGGGAGCCCCGCCGCGCGAAAGAGCGCCTTCATCATCGCCTTGTCCATGCTCACCGCGGACGCCGCCACTCCCGCGCCCACGTAGGGCAGATCAGCGACCTCGAGCAGTCCCTGGATGGTGCCGTCCTCGCCGTAGGGACCGTGAAGCATGATGACCACGACGTCCAGGCCCTGGCGAAGCTCGCTGGGAACGGACCCCGCGGGCTCGTTGCGGGCGAGCGCGGTGTCGGTGACGCGACTGCGCGCCTCCGCCCGATCCGCGAGCGCCTTCTTGACGGAGCCGGTGCCGTCGCCGGAGGGGAGAGCCAGGCGTGCTTCGTCGGCGAGCGCGCGCAACGGGTCGCCGCCCACCACCCAGCGACCGTCCCGCGCGATGCCGATGGGAACGACGGTGTGGCCGTTCTGCTCGAGAGCGGCGATCACCGACGCAGCCGACGCCAGCGATACTTCGTGCTCACCCGAGCGCCCGCCGAAAATCACGCCCACGCGCCGCGGGGCCATGCAGCGATTCTAACCGCAATGCCCCACCGTCACCCGCCACTATCGTGCTGCCGCCGCTCCGCGCGCCAGCGGCGCCACTCCGCGAGACGCCGGCCGATCTCGCTCTCGGCGCCGCGGTCGGGAGGGCGGTAGTACTGGCGATCGCGCAGCGCGTGCGGGAGATGCTCCTGATCCACGCGCGCGTCGGGAGCGTCGTGGGCGTACTGGTAGCCGGCGCCGTAGCCGATGTCCTTCATCAGCTTGGTGGGCGCGTTGCGGATGTGAAGGGGGACGGGCTCGGCGGGACGCTCGGCGATGTCCTCGCGCGCTTCCTCGTAGGCGACGTAGACGGCGTTCGACTTCGGCGCGAGCGCCAGGTAGAGCGTGGCCTGCGCGAGGGCCAGCTCGCCCTCGGGGGAGCCGAGGAAATCGTAGGCGTCCTTGGCGGCGAGGGTCAGGCCGAGAGCGGCGGGATCGGCGTTGCCGACGTCCTCGGATGCGAAGCGCACGAGGCGGCGCGCGATGTAGAGCGGCTCCTCGCCGGACTCCAGCATCCGCGTCATCCAGTAGAGGGCGGCGTCGGGATCGGAGTCGCGCAGCGACTTGTGGAGCGCGGAGATCAGGTTGTAGTGCTCCTCGCCCGCCTTGTCGTACAAGAGCGTCCGCTTCTGGGCGGCGTCGCGCACGATCGGCTCCGTGAGGTGCCGCCGCCCCGCCACCGCCGGCGCGAGGTGGGCGGCCACGTCAAGCACGTTGAGGGCGGTGCGGGCGTCGCCGCTGGCGAGACGCGCGATCAGCCGCAGCAGCTCGGCGTCGACGTCCACGCCGACTGCGGCGAGGCCACGCTCGCGGTCCTCGAGCGCGCGGCGAAGGATGGTCACGAGGTCTTCCTCGCCGAGGGCGCGCAGGACGTAGACGCGCGACCGCGAAAGCAGCGCGGAGTTCACCTCGAAGGACGGGTTCTCCGTGGTCGCGCCCACGAGCACGATGGTGCCCTTCTCGACGTGGGGCAGGAACGCGTCCTGCTGGGCGCGGTTGAAGCGATGGATCTCGTCGACGAACAGGACCGTGCGCTGACCCCGCCGTGCGCGCTCGGCTTCCGCGTCGGCGATGACCTGGCGGATCTCCTTCACGCCGGAGAGCACGGCGGAGAAGGCGACGAAGTGCGCGCCCGTCACCTGGGCCATGAGTGAAGCAAGCGTCGTCTTTCCGGAGCCGGGCGGGCCCCACAGGATCATCGAGTGCAGTTCGCCCGTCTCGATGGCCACCCGTAGCACCTTGCCGGGGGCGAGGAGATGATCCTGCCCCACGATCTCGTCGAGCGTGCCCGGTCGCATCCGATCCGCGAGCGGGCGCGGCATCGTGACGGCCTTGCCCCGGGCGGATGGACGTGGCTCGTTGCCGAAGAGATCCATGCTCGCGCTCACGGTGCCGCCCACCGTCCGCGGATGCGCGCGGTCACCCGGCGCCCCGCGGTCCGCGCAACCACTCGGGGAGCGCGGCGAGGTCGGTGAGGCGAGCCACGGGCGAGACGTTCCAGCGCGCGAGGTCCCGATCGTTGGCCCGGTAGGCGACGAACGGAATGCCGACGGCGGTGGCGGCGACGCCGTCCACCCAGGAGTCGCCGACCACCACGGCGTCGGCGATGTCGCCGAAACGGGCGGCGATGACGCGCCAGCCGTCCGGGTCCGGCTTCAGCTCCCGCATGTCGTCGCGGGTCACGATGAGGTCGAAGTGGGTAAGGAGCTGGACGCGCGCGAGCGCTTCCACCGTGATCTCGCGCGCGTTGTTGGTCCAGAGCGCGGTGGCGAACCCGGCCGCGTGCGCGCCCGTCACCGCCTCCAGCGCGCCGGGCTCCAGGGTGGCGGCGCCGAGGGCGCGGCGCTCGTGGTCGAGGGCGAGCGCCCACGCGTCCGCCTCCACGTGCCGCGCCTGAGTGCGGCAGTACGTGATCAGCTCTCCCACGCGGTAGCGCTCGGCGCGGGCGGGCAGGGCGCCGCAGCTCCGCTCGATGAGGGCCCGCATGTCGAGGGCCATCGCGGCCAGGTCCAGCGGGGACCGGACGAGGGTATGGTCGAGATCGAACACGCACAGGCGCACGAGCGCCTAGCATACGCCCCTCGCGTGCTACCATAAGCCGTCGATGAAGCGGAGTTCCTGGTGTTCCTCGGCGTTCGCCGCCCTGCTTCTGGCCCTGTCGGCCTCGTCGGCCGTCGCTCTCGAGGAGTCCGATCGTCTCTGGCTCGTGGGCGACCGCGCCTTCGGCGACGGGATCTATCCTGTGGCGCGGCGGGCGCTCGAGCGCTTCGTGGACCAGTTCCCGAACGATCAGCGCCTTGCCGACGCGCTGATGCTCCTCGGTAAGACGCGCCTCGCCCTCAACGATCCCGGCGCCGCCCTCGACGCCTTCCGGCGCCTCCAGGCCCCATCGACGTCGGGATCGCAGGGCTCGGGCGCGCAGGCCTCGTCGGGCGCCGCCGGCATGGCGCTGGAGGCGCGATTCTGGGAAGCGGAGTCGCTGTTCCGGCTCAAGCGCTACATGGAAGCGCGTGCCGGCTACGACGAAGTGCTCCGTACCAATGCCGCCTCGCCGTTCGCCGCCGACGCGCTCTACGGCTTCGGATGGTCCGAGCTCGAGCTGCAGCGGCCCGAGCCCGCCATCACCGCCTTCCGGGACTTCCTCTCGACGTGGCCGGATCACCGGCTGGCGCCGTCGGCGACGTACTACCTGGCGCGCGCCCTCGTCGATCTCAAACGCTACAGCGAGGCGCTGCCGTTACTGACGAGCTACGGGAAGTACCCGAACGCCCCGCTGGCGCCGGACGCGCAGTACCTGCTCGGGTGGACGCGCGTGGCCGCCGGCGACCAGCGCGGCGGTGCCAACGACCTCCGCGCTTTCGTGGCCGCCAACCCCGGTCATCCGCTGGTGCCGGAGGCGCGTCGCGTGCTCAACGATACGCTCGCCAAGTACGGCGACCGCGAGGAGCTGACGGAGACGTACGCGGCGCTCATGGCGCAGAACCCGGCCACGCCGGAGGCCCTGAATGACGCCGCTCTCGTGGCCGCGCGCCTGAACCGCCCCCGTGACCAGGAAGCGGCGTGGCGAAAGCTGCGCGCGGAGTTCCCCGATCATCCGCTCGCCCGCCGGGCTGCCCTCGACCTCGACAATGCCGCCTTCAAGCGGAAGGACTGGAAGGAAGCGGCGAGCATGGGGCAAGCGGCCGCCGAGAGCGAGGACGCCACGATCCGCGCCGAGGGCTGGCTCTTGACCGGCGAGTCCGAGCTGAAGCTCAAGCGCTACTCGCCCGCGATCAAGGCCTTCGACGCCGTGACCGCCGTCAAGGGCGCGGAGCCGAGCGTCCGCTACCGCGCCCTTGCCGGTCTTGGCCTCGCCCACGAGGAGCAGAAGTCCTGGCGTCCCGCCCTCGCCGCCTACGAGAGCGTGGCGACCAAGAGCCCCGACGCCACGCTCCGCGACTGGGCCAAGGAACGGGCGGCGGCCGTGAAGGCGCAGCTCAACAACGCTCCGCCGGCGCCGGCTCCGAAGAGCTCGACGCCGGCGCCGCCGAAGAAGGGGAGCTAGCGTTGAAGACGGTGGCGGCGCCGCTGGTCCTCGTGCTCGTGGCGCTCGCGAACGCCGTCGGCGCCGCCGACGCGCCCAAACCGCTGCCGCTGGCGCCGCCGCCGCCCGACCTGCGCGCGCTCGTGCCGTTCGCGGCGGCGCCGATCGACAAGCCGCCGGTGACGTTGCCGGAGCTGGCGCTGCCGCCGACGCCGGACGAGCTGCCGGCGCTGCCGCTGGCGCGCGTCGAGGTGCCGCTGGAGAGACCGATCGCTCCCATCCCGCCGCCGCGGGCGCTGCCGTGCGCGGCGAGCTGGCTCGGCATCGCAGCCGAGCGCCTCGAATGCGGCCGCGCGCGCTACCAGAAGGCGGAGTACGAAGACGCCGCCAAGGTGCTCGAGCAGGCGGTGCGGTCCTCGGCGGACAACAAGGAGCTGGCGCGCGAGGCGCGCTACTGGCTCGGCGAGACCCTCTGGAAGCTCGGACGCTACGACCAGGCCGACGCGCTCTTCCGCCAGGTCGCCCAGGAGTCACCCCGGCAGGCCCTCGGCGTGTGGGCCGAGCACAGCAGCGCGTGGGCGCTCCTCCGTCGCGGCAATGCCGCGCGGGCGCGGGATGTCTTCGCCCCGCTCGTGAACGCCTCGCCGCCCGCGCTCGGGACGTGGGCGCGCGCCGGCCTCGCGATTGCGCTCTACGAGCTCGGTCAGAACGACCAGGCGCTCGCGGCGTGGGCGGACGTACGTGCGCGCACGGTGCCGTCGGATCTCGCGCGCGACGCCAGCTTCTGGTACGGCGAGGCGCTCGGTCGGGGCGGCGACCATGCGGCGGCGGACGCGGAGCTCGATCGGTTCACGAAGGGCGGCGCACATCCCCTCCTCGACACGGGACTCCTGCGTCTGGGATGGTGGCGACTGGTGGCCGGCCGCTTCGCCGACGCCGCCAATCCGCTGCGCGTGTACGTGGGGTCGCCCCAGCGGGGGCTCGGCGGGCAGCCGCCGCGTGAGCGCGACTGGGCGGAAGCGGGGCTCGCCATCGCCCTGATCGCGAGCGGCGACGCCGCGGGCGCGAAAGCGCCGCTGCGCGCCCTCGAGGACCGGCGCTCGCCGCTGGTGACGCCGGTGCGTCTCCGCATGGCACGGGTGACCCTGGAGGAGCGCAAGCCGGCGGAGACGCGCGCGCTCGTGCAGGAGCTTCTCGGCGCCTCCCTGAGCGCGCCCGCGCGGGCGTGGGCCCTGCTCGCGAACGCGGAGGCGTACCGGGCCGAGGGCAATCGCGACGACGCGCGGACGCAGTACGACCTCGCCGTGACCGCCGATCCCAAAGGTCCCACCGCCGCCTATTCGCTCTTCCGTCTCGCCCAGACGAATTTCGAGGTGCGCGAGTTCACGCAGGCGGTCAACGACGCCGGGCGTGTGCTGGCGCTGCCGGTGACGGCGGAGACCCGCGTCGCCGCCTCGCTCCTCCGCGGCGAGGCCGCCTACGCTGCCAGCGACTACGCGACGGCGGAGACGGCATACGCGCGCGCGCTCGCCGACGCCGGCAACTCGCCCCAGGCGGCGGTGGCGCGGCTGTCGCTGGCGTGGACGGCCCTGCGCCGCGGCCAGGGCGACAATGCGCGGAAGATCTTCCAGGAATTCGCGCAGGCGTTCCCGGACGACCCCCGCACGCCGGACGCCCTCCTGGTGGCGTCGGAAGTGGCGCTGAGCGCGGGTGACCTCGAGGGCGGCCGTCAGCTCCTGGAGCGGATCCTCACCGCGTATCCGCAGCACCCGCGCACGCCGTTCGCGCGCCTCAACCGCGGCATCATGCTCGTGCGCGCGGGTCGCGTGCTCGATGCCCAGCCCGAGCTGCGCGAGTGGATCGCCAACACGCCGTTCGCGCCCCTCCTCGGTCGCGCCCACGCCGCGCTCGGCGTCGCCCTCGTCTCCGCCAACGTTCCCTCGGAAGCGGCCAAGGAGTTCACGGCGGCGCGGCGGGAGGGCATGAGCGCGCTCGCCGCGCTCGGAATCGGGACGGTGCGGCTCGCGGAGAAGCGCTGGGACGACGCCGCTCGCGAGTTCACGGAGGCCCGCGACACCGGCACGCCGCCCATCGCCGCCACCGCCGAGTACGGCCTGGCGGTGACCGCGTTTCAACGCGGCACGCCCGCCGACTTCAAGGCGCCCGCCGAAGCCGCCATCGTGGCGGCGCCCCGGGGTCCCATGGCGCCGCGCCTCCTCTACGTGCTGACGGGCATCGCGGTCGACGAGAAGGACTGGCGCTCCGCCCTCGCCAACGCCAAGCGCCTCGTCACCGAGTTCCCCAGCGACGAGGCCGCCGACGACGCCCTGGAGCGGGTGGGCGCGGGGGCAGCCGCCGCTTCCGCGTGGCCGACGGCGTACGAGAGCTACGCGCTCCTCCGCCAGAAATACCCGAAGAGTCCGTTCGTCGAGGGCTCGCGCCTCGCGTACGGCCTCTCCGAGCTGGAGACGGGCCGCGTGAAGGAGGCCCGTCAGGAGCTGGAGGCCTTCACGGCGGCGTCCCCGAACGACCCGCGGCTGGGTCAGGCGCTCCTCGCGCTCGCGCGCACACGGGAGGCCGCCGGCGACCGGGCGGCCGCCCTCGAGGCGTACGCGAAAGCCGCCCGCGACGGCTCGCTCGAATGGAGCACGGATGCAACCCTGCGCCACGCGCGGCTGCTCTCCGAGGATCGTCAGTGGGCGCCCGCGCGCACCGTGCTGGAGCGCCTCATGAAGTCCGGCGACAACGCGGTGACCGCGCAGGCGGCGGCCGCGATCGGCCAGAGCTACCAGGGCGAGGGCGATCAGCTCGCGGCGGCGGAGTATTTCATGACGGCCGCCTATCTCGACCCCGACTCCGCCACGGGCCGGCGCGCGTTGCTGGCGGCGGCGCAGAGCCTGGCTGCCGTCAAGCAGCCGAAGGCGGCCGAGGTCGCGTACCGGAAGCTGCTGGCGCAGACCGACGTCCCCGCCGATCTCGCCGACACCGCGCGCAAGGGCCTCGCGGCGCTGCCGCGCTGAGGCGGTTCGACGTGCGCGGATACGGCGGCCGCATCCTCTTCGTCGACGTCACCCGCGGCACGTCGCGCGTGGAAGCTCTTCCGGAAGCGACGGCGCGCGCGTTCCTCGGCGGTAACGGCCTCGCCGCCCGCCTGCTCTACGACACCGTTCCACCGTCCACGGACAGCTTCGACCCCGCCAACGCCGTGGTCTTCGCGGTGGGGCCGATCACCGACACCACCGTCCCCGGCAACAGCCGCGCGTGCGTGGCGTCGAAATCGCCGCTCACCGAGCTCTTCTTCGACTCCACGTTCGGGGGCCGCTTTCCCGCCACGCTGAAGCGCACGGGCTTCGACGCCGTCGTCATCACCGGCCGCGCTCCCGCGCCATCGTACGTGCTCGTGACCGAGGACGGCGCGGTCGTCAAACCCGCCGGCGCGCTGTGGGGAAAGACCACGCGCGACGCCGTGACGGCGCTGGTGGCGGCGGAAGGCGCCGATGCCGACGCCATCGCCATCGGCCCCGCCGGCGAGAACCGCGTGCGCTTCGCTGCCCTCGCGCACTACTGGAAGAACCGCGAAGGCGTGGCCGGACGCGGCGGGATCGCGGCCGTGCTGGGCTCGAAGAACATCAAGGCGGTGGTGGTGCGGGGCGGCCGGAAGACCGACGTCGCCGATCCCGCCGCGCTCAAGGCGCTCCTCGAGACGACGCGCGAGCCGTTGCGCGCGGGCACCCAGGCGCTCTCGACCTTCGGCACGCCGTTCCTGGTCGGCCCCATCAACGCGCTCGGCGGCCTCGGCGCCTACAACCTGCGCGCGGAGACGTTCGCGGAGGCGCGGGCGGTGGGCGGCGAGGAGATGAAGGCGCACTATCACGATCGCGACACCACGTGCCTCAAGTGCCCGGTCGCCTGCGGCAAGCAATACGCGATCGGCGAGGGCGAGTTCGCGGGCCGGCGGGCCAAGATGCCGGAGTACGAGACGATCTTCGCGCTCGGTCCCATGCTCGGCAACGCGCACGCGGAGTCGCTCATCCTCGCCAACGATCTGTGCGATCTGCTCGGCATGGACACGATCTCGATGGGCGTCACTCTCGCCTTCGTGGCGGAGGCGCTCGAGCGCGGCTGGCTCACGCCGGCCGAGGTGGGCGTCCCGTTCGGGTGGGGCGACTGGCGCGGGATGCTGACGCTGATCGAGATGACGGCGCGGCGCGAGGGGTTCGGGGCCCGCCTTGCCGAAGGCGCGTGGCGGCTCGCCGAGTCCGTGCATCCCGAGGGCACCAACCTCGTGTACGCGGTCAAGCGCCTGGAGCTGCCCGCGCACTCCGCGCGCGCGCTCAAAGGTCTCTCGATCGGCTACGCGACGGCGACGCGCGGCGGCAGCCATCACGACACGCGCCCGACCCCGCAGTACGCGCCCGGCTTCGACCGGCGCTCCACCAAGGACAAGCCGGACTTCGCGGTGCGCAGCCAGCACTTCACCGCCGTGGGCGATTCGCTGGTCCTCTGTCGCTTCACCTCCGAGCGTGGGTTCGGGCTCTTCGTGGGCGAGCCGTACGCGGCCATGGTGCGCGCGGTCACGGGGTGGGACGTCACCGCCGAGGAGCTGGAGCGCATCGGGGAGCGCATCGTGAACCTCGAGCGGCTCTTCAACGTTCGCGAGGGAGTGCGCCGGCGCCACGACACCCTCCCCTGGAAGGTCATGCACGAGCCCATCCCCGATGGACCCTCGGCCGGAATGTACTGTCCCCCCGCGGAGCTGGCGGGAATGCTCGACGAGTACTACCGCATCCGGGGCTGGGACGCCGAGGGCGTGCCCGGACGGGAGCGGCTCGCGGCCCTCGGCCTCGGGTAGACGGCGTTCATCTAGGACCAAGGGCGGGGGGGTCGCGCCGTCGGCGTTTCGCTGGTACCCTCCCTGCACAGGGGCCGAAGGAGACGCCATGCAGCCATCCGTCTATAACGCCCTCGCCGTCAGCATCATCGTGAGCGCCGCCGGCGCTCTCGCCATGTGCTTCCTCCTGTTCCGTTACGGGTTCACGACGTCGACGGGGGGCGCGCGCCGCACGGTCATCATCCGTCTCGGCCACGCCTTCGCCGCCGTCTGCTTCACGATCACGGCCGTGCTGGCCGCCGTCGCCCTCTCCGCTCCCCCGCGCCCGCATGCGGCGCAAGGGCCGACGGCGGGGCGCGCCGAAGTGGAGATGATGACCGAGGAGGTGCGGACGCTCGCGCGGCGAGTGGACAGCGCCGAATCGGCGCTACGCCAGGTCACCGCCAAGAGCACGGCTCCGGTCGCTGCGCCCGACCAACCCGCGGCGGCCGCGCAGGGGCCGGTGGCCACCGAGCGCCCGGGCGCGCCCCCCGACAAGTCGGTGGCGGCAACGACGCGGGCGGTGCCGCCGGTGCAGGAGCCGCCCGCGGCCCCGCCCGCGGTCAAGGAGACGCCGCGCCGTCCGTCGCCGGCGCCGGCATCCCGCGTCGAGACCGTGCCACCGCCGCGGCGTGACGCGTTGGCGTCCGCGCGGCCGGCGTCGCCGGCACCGGAGACCGCCTCCGAGGCGCGTCGCACCCCGACGCGAGCGATTCCACCGCCGACGATCGTGCGCGAGCCGTCCGCGTCGGAGGCACTGAAGAATCCAAGCGCACCAAGCAACGCTCCCGCGGGACGCGACTGGCAGTCGACGGCGCTCACGGAGCAGACGCCACCGTCCGCTCTCGCGGACACGCAGGTCATCCCGAGGTCCGCGGTTCCCGCGCCCGCCCCGACGCCGTCGCCGTCCGCGCCTGCGTCGTCGGCGTCATCCGCGCGGGTGGAGCCGTCAACGCCGGCGCCGCGCGTGGAGCCGTCGAGGGTCGAGCCGGCGCCGCGCGTGGAGCCGCCGCGGACAGACAGGAACGTCGCCGCGACGACGACGCCCCCGACGCCGAAGACGACGCCGGCGCCCGCGCCGAGCGCGCGGCCCGCGCGCGATCCGTCGACTCCGCTGTCCTGGGACGAGAGCATCGCGGAGACGAACGAGATCGGCCGGAACATCAAGGACACGGTCACGACCTGGGGTCGAAAGCTGAAGGGCGTCTTCGGGAAGTGATCGCGAGAGCGCGGCACGCCCGGAGGTAGCTCAGCCGGGAGAGCGCGGCCCTTACAAGGCTACCCACGAACGGAGACCCCTCGGTAAGTTGTTTACCGAGGGGTTTTTCGTTTTCGAGTTGGCTCACGTAGGCCTGTCTACAGCGCGAGACCGCGAGCGTGCCGCCTCGGTAACCCCGCTGCGTTTTCGTCCCCCCCTAACTTCTGAGAGGCCGGAGAGAAGTGGCCCTCCCTCCGGGCTCGCTGTTGCTGCTGGACCTGACGCCCCATTTTCGAGTCAGCTTGCCCGCGCTCACGAGCCAAGGCGGAAACACATCGCGTGAAGAAGAAGCGACAGGTCGATGAACCGGCCTTGCATCGACGGCGACGTCGCCAATACTCCGGGCGATATTCGCCCCGTCGCATTGACTCGCGCCGCCCGCCAGCCGTACCTTCCGGGCGTGAACCGGCGCCGTTTCCTGGTGACTTCTCTCGCTAGCGCGCTGGCCGTGCCGGTCGCCGCCGGGACGCAGCACGGGGGGAAAGTCCGCCGCGTTGGACTCCTCGGGCTCGGAAGCCGGCCGGTAATTCCGGATGCTCGCAAGGCCGCCCACCGTCGAGGTTGCTTGGAGCCTCCGGCATGAAGTGTCCCCGGTGCCAGCAGGAAAACCCCCCTCAGGCGAAGTTTTGCCTGGAGTGCGCGACGCCGCTGGCGCTTCGGTGCACGAACTGCGGAACCCAGCTGCCCGCGGGCGCCAAGTTCTGCTTCGAGTGCGCGACGCCTGTCGGTGGTCCTGACTCACCACCGCGCTTCTCCGCCCCCGACGCCTATACCCCGAAGCACCTCGCGGAACGAATCATCAACTCCAAGACCGCCCTTGAAGGGGAGCGCAAGCAAGTCACGGTGCTCTTTGCCGATCTGAAAGGTTCGATGGAGTTACTGGCCGACCGTGATCCGGAGGAGGCGCGGAAGCTCCTCGACCCGATTCTCGAGCGGATGATCGAAGCGGTCCACCGGTACGAGGGGACCGTGAACCAGGTGATGGGCGACGGGATCATGGCTCTATTCGGCGCCCCTCTCGCCCACGAGGATCATGCAGTCCGGGCCTGCTACGCCGCGTTGCGGATGCAGGAATCGGTGAAACGATACGCCGAGGAGGTACACCGGACGGCCGGCGTGCCGCTGCATATCCGGGTCGGCGTGAACTCCGGCGAGGTCGTTGTGCGTTCGATCGGGAGCGACCTTCATATGGACTACACGGCCGTCGGTCAGACGACGCACCTGGCGGCGCGCCTAGAGCAGATGGCCATGCCGGGGTCCATCCTCATCTCGCCCGAGACGTTGAGTCTGGCCGAAGGGTACGTGGCGGTGAAGCCCCTCGGGGAGCGACCGATCAAAGGCCTGGAAGCCCCTCTCGAGGTCTTTGAGGTTGTCGGCGCGGGCACCGTACGCTCGCGGCTGCAGGCGGCCGCGGCCCGCGGCCTGACGCGCTTTGTCGGGCGCGACCCAGAGATGGGACAGCTCCGCCAGGCCATGGAGACGGCCGGCGCCGGGCACGGCCAGGTCGTCGCCGTGGTCGGCGAGCCCGGTGTAGGCAAGTCTCGCCTCTTCTGGGAGTTCACCCACTCGCACCGCACGCAGGGCTGGTTGATCGTTGAGAGTAGCTCAGTCTCGTACGGGAAGGCGACGGCGTTTCTCCCACTCATTGAGCTCCTCCGGGGCTATTTCCAGATCGAGGCGCGCGATGAGGCGCGCAAGATCCGCGAGAAGGTGACGGGCAGGCTTTTCTCGCTGGACCGAGCACTGGAGCCCTTCCTCCCCGCGTTGCTCTGGCTCCTCGATGTTCCTGTCGACGACCCGCACTGGCAGCGGCTCGACCCCGCCCAACGCCGCCAGCAGGCGCTCGATGGGATCAAGCGAGTGCTCCTGCGAGAGAGCCAGGTCCAGCCGCTCTTGATGGTATTTGAGGATCTGCACTGGATCGATGCCGAAACCCAGGCATTCTTGGACAGCACGGTGGAGAGCCTTCCCACCGGCCGGGTGCTGCTCCTGGTGAACTATCGGCCGGAATATCAGCACACCTGGGGGAGCCGGACCTACTACCGGCAGGTTCGCATCGATCCCCTTCCGCCCGAGCACGCCGATCAGCTGCTCGAAGTCTTGCTCGGGAACGAGGCAGGTCTTCAGTCGCTCAAGCGACTACTCATCGAGCGGACCGAGGGCAATCCCTTCTTCCTCGAAGAGAGCGTCCGGACGCTGGTCGAGACGAAGGTCCTGGCGGGCGAGCGAGGAGCCTACCGCCTGGCGAAGGCGGCCCACACTCTAGAGATCCCGGCGACAACCCAGGCGATACTGGCCGCGCGCATCGATCGCCTCGCTCCCGAAGACAAGCGGCTTCTCCAGGCCGCCTCTGTCATCGGCAAGGACGTGCCCTTCACACTCCTCCAGGCCGTCGCCGACGGCCCCGAAGAGAGTCTCCGCCGCGGCCTCAGCAACCTTCAGACTGCCGAGTTCCTCTATGAGGGGCGGCTCTTCCCGGACCTCGAGTACACGTTCAAGCACGCGCTGACTCACGACGTCGCTTATCGGAGCCTCATTCAAGAGCGGCGGCGCGCTCTCCATCGCCAGATCGTGGAGACCATCGAGCGGCTGCATCCCGACCGGCTCGCGGAGCAGATCGAACGGCTCGCCCACCACGCGATCGGGGGCGAGGCATGGGGCAAGGCCGTCACCTATCTCCGGCAGGCTGGGGCCAAGGCCTTCGCCCGTTCGGCCAACCGGGAGGCGGCGACGCATCTCGAGCAGGCTCTCAGTGCTCTGGATCACTTTCCGGAAGATCGGGACACGCTCGCCCAGGCCATCGATCTTCGGATCGAGCTGCGCCACGCGCTTTGGCCGCTCGGTGAGAACGAGCGGATCCTCGAGCAGCTTCATCGAGCTGAGACTCTGGCGGAGACGCTCGGCGATCAGCGTCGACTGGCACGAGTCCTTTCAGCGATGGGCTATAGCTTCTGGATGCTGGGCGATCCTGACGATGTCGTCGTGTCCAACCAACGGGCTTTGGCGATTGCCACGAGCCTGGGAGACTTCGCCCTCGAGGCCGCGGCGAACTTCGCCCTCGGGCTCGCCTACCATGACCTCGGGGAATACCGTCGGGCCACGGAACTCCTGAACAGCAACATAGCCTCCCTGCAGGGCGAGCGGATGTACGGGCGCTTCGGTACTGCCGGTGTCACGTCGGTTCTGTCCACAATGGCGCTGGCGTGGTGCCACGCCGAGCTGGGATCGTTTTCCGAGGGTATCGCCCGTGGGGAGGAAGCTCTTCGGATTGCCCAGGCGCGTGATGACAAGTTGAGTCTGATGTTCGCGGACCTAGCCGTGGGTCAGCTCTACCTACGCCAGGGAGATCTCGTCCGGGCAGTTCCCAGACTCGAACGCGGACTCGCCACCTGCCGGACGTGGGACTTCCCGTCCTGGCTTCCGTGGCTGGCTTCACGAGTGGGCGCTGCCTACACGCTGGCCGGTCGTATCGCTGAGGCTCTGCCGCTACTGGAACAGTCCGTGGAACAAGCTGCGGCCATGGGTTGGAAAGCGGATGCCGCGTCGCTCGCCGCGAAGCTGAGTGAGGCATACCTCGGAGCCGGTCGGTTTCAGGAGGCGTCCTCTCTAGCTGCGCGCGCCCTCGATCTCGCGGTGGAGCACAGGCGCCGTGGTGATCACGTCTGGGCCCTGCGCCTGCTCGGCGAGATCGCGTCCCGCTGCGGTCCGCCCCATCTCGACCGGGCCGATGGCCACTATCGTCAGGCTCTCGCCCTCGCCCACGAGTTGGGCATGCGGCCCCTCGTGGCGCACTGCCACTTCGGCCTCGCAAAGCTCTGCCAGCGTACGGGCAACCGCGATCAGGCCCAGGAGGAGCACGTCGCGACAGCGACGACGATGTACCGCGAAATGGGCATGACGTACTGGCTGGAGAAGGCCGAGGCGGAAATGAGAGCGTGACCACGAACCTCAAAAGCGCGAAGGCGCTCGGCCTCACGATTACGGGCACGTTCAGTGGTTCGGAGGTTGACGACGGCGTGCAAGGGCGGCCCTTACAAGGCCGAGGTCGCAGGTTCGACCCTGCTCTGCCTACCATCCAAACTCGATGAGTCCTCGTCCTTCTCCCGGACACCAGCGACGCCGAAAAGGAGACGCACGATGACCCGAGTCGGGCTCGCCAGCTTCACGGCAACGCTCTTGATCTCGGCTTCGTCCGCTTTCGCCCAGACGTCGGCTGCGCCGCCCGATTCGCCGCCGACCGCCAGCGCCACGGCGGCGCCGAAGCTCAGACAGTTGAGCATCGCCAACAAGCCGTGGATCGGCGACTTCGACAAGATGCTGGAGCGCCGTGTCATCCGAGTGGACGCCCCCTACAGCCGATCGCTGTTCTTCAGCGACAAGGGGCGCGAGCGCGGCCTTGCCGCCGAGCTGATCCGCGATTTCGAACGCTACGTCAACATCAAGTACGCGAAGGCGCTCGGCAAGCGGCCCCTCACGATCTACATCGTGCCCTCCACACGGGACCAGCTCTTGCTCGACCTCGCGGCCGGCCTCACCGACATCGCCATCGGCAACCTCACCGTGACCGCGGAGCGCCAGAGGTTCGTCGACTTCGTCACGCTCGACGAGGGCCGGCGCACCATGAACGAGATCGTCGTCACCGGCCCCACCAGCCCCACGCTGTCCCGGCTCGACGACCTGTCGGGGAAGAAGGTGCCCGTGCGCAAGGCATCGAGCTACTACGAGAGTCTGGAAAAGCTGAACGAGCAATTCCGGCGGGATGGCAAGCCCGAGGTGGAGCTGGTGCTCGTCTCCGACGCCCTCGAGGACGAGGACATGATGGAGATGCTCGACGCCGGGCTCTTCGAGATCCTCGTCGTCGACGACTGGAAGGCGCGGATGTGGGCGCAGGTAATTCCGAAGATCACGCTGCGCACCGACCTCGTGCTGCGCGCGGACGCCAAGACGGGCTGGGCCATTCGCAAGGACAGTCCACGGCTGGCCGCCGAGATCGACGACTTCTTCCGCAACTGGGCGCTCAAGCAGGGCGTGGTGGCGTACCGGATGAACCAGTACATGAAGCGGATCAAGGAGCTCAGAGATCCCACCGCCGACGCCGACTGGCAGCGCTTCCAGCAGACCCTGAAGCTGTTCGAGAAGTACGGGCCGCGCTACGGCTTCGATCCTCTCATGCTCGCCGCCCAGGGCTACCAGGAATCGCGCCTCAACCAGAGCGCGCGAAGCCACGTGGGGGCCGTCGGCGTCATGCAGCTCATGCCGGCGACGGGCGAGCAGATGAAAGTGGGTGACATCAAGGTCACCGAGGCGAACATCCACGCCGGCGCGAAGTACATGGATATGTTGATGACGAGGTATTTTGCCGACGCCAACTTCAGCGAGGGGAACCGGCCCCTGTTCGCGTTCGCCGCCTACAATGCGGGGCCCGGCAACGTGGCGAAGGTCCGCAAGGAGGCGGCCGCGCGTGGCCTCGATCCCAACAAGTGGTTCAACAACGTCGAGATCGTCGTCGGTCAGAGGATCGGGACGGAGACGACCACGTACGTCCGGAACATCTACAAGTACTACGTCGCCTATCGGCTGACGCTCGACGCCCAGGCGGCCGCGCAGAAGGCCCGCGAACGCGAGTCGAAGCCGCAATAGTCAGACTGCCGGTTCGACGCCTCGCGGCGGCGAACGCGGGTTCACAACACCGCTGAAATCGTCTCGCTCGGTGTCATCTCGCGCGCGGGCACGCCGACGACGGTCGTTCCCGGGCGCACGTTCTTCCGCACCAGCGCGCCGGCGCCTACGGTCGCCCATGCGCCCACGACCAGGCCGGGAAGCACCGTGCTCCCAAGAGCCAGGAAGGCGCCTTCCGCAGCGGTGGCGCCACCGGCGAGATGCGCGACCGCGATGTGCACGTAGTTCCCGACCCGACAGTGGTGATCGACACTCGCCTTGGTATTGAGGATGACGTGAGCGCCGATCTCGGCGCCGGGCTGCACGACGGCGCCAGCGCACACCACGGTGCCGGGACCGAGGGGGACTTCGGGGTGGACCCAGGAGAATGGATGGACCGCCGTCACCCATTCGAACTCCATCTGTTCGGCGATTCGCTTACGTAGCTTGTTGTCGCCGATACCGATGATCGCGTGTTTGACGCCGCTCGAAGCCGCTTCCGAGATGGGACCGCGGACCGGAATGCCGAGGAGCTTTTGCCCCCACCGTTTCTGATCGTCGTCGAAATATGCCGTGACCCTGTGATCCAGCGCGATCAGTATGCTGGCGACGACCACCGCATGACCCCCGGCACCGAGGATGACAATGTCACGAGAGTGTCGCATCTCTCGCCCCTACACATGTTGCCGATCACGTGATGCGAGAAGCTCCAGATCGCTTGAATCGTAAAGTCCGCGCGCGCGACCTCCTGTTCTCTGGGACGTCGATCTACACAATGCTCCGTGCCCGATGATTTCGCTACATAGATCTTCACAGATCAGCACAAAGTCGTACGCACCCGCTCACGGGCACGTGTACGGCACGTCTCACCGGGTCAAGCTTGACGATCGCGCGCAACCCCGCGAGAATCCTGCTACGGGCGGATAGCTCAGCCGGGAGAGCGCGGCCCTTACAAGGCCGAGGTCGCAGGTTCGATCCCTGCTCCGCCTACCA
>DASXSB010000100.1:0-48343 GCA_036506275.1 Candidatus Methylomirabilota bacterium
CCGCAGCAGCAAGAGCCAGCCGTCCACCGTGAGCAGCGCCATGGGCCCGCCTCCCCTCGTCGCGGAATGACCTACGCTTCGTCCTCGTCGTCGTCTACGTCTTCCTCCTCGTCGTCGGCGGCGGCGTCGGCATCATCTTCACCGACGACGTCGTCGTCGTCGAGCTCGTCGAGCTCGTCGTCGTCGAGGTCGTCGTCCTCGAAGTCGTCGTCGAAATCGTCGTCGTCCTCGTCGTCGGCGTCGTCCTCATCGACGAGGTCGTCGTCGTCTTCGTCTTCCTCGGGGATCTCTTCGGACCGGAGAGAGACCTGATGGTCGTGCCACGGGTGTGTCCGGAACTGCATTGCTGAGTGCCTCCGAGCCGTGCCCGGCCTGATGAAGTAGCAGGAATCGCTACCGCGGAATTTTCGTCGCGGATTATAACAAAACTACCGGCTGTCAACGTTAAATCGGGCGGCGTCGCCACGCGCGCCGGCGGCGTCGCGACGCGGTGCGCGGCGCGTTGCTCCAGCTAACACCCAGCCTGATCACCCGGCAACATGGACAGAGACTGGCCATCGGGATTCCCGGCGCGCGCTTGCTCGCTCGGTTAGAATTCCCCCCGGACGTCCTCGCATCGGCGGCGCGGCGGTGTAGCTCAGCGGCAGAGCAGGGGTCTCATAAGCCCCGTGTCGGAGGTTCAATTCCTCCCACCGCCACCACACTTACGCATCTCAGGTTAGCTCGGCGTGTGCCCGCTTTTGTGCCCGCTCTGCTTTTCGTGCCCGCTGTTCGACTTATCGAGCCGGTTTTTCGGGCTTCAGCTCACCTATTCGACGACGGCTCCGCAGCCCACGCCTCCGCGCTCCAGCGCGTGTGCAGCATCACGCGCAGGACACGGTTGATGCAGAGCCAGGGGCGCCAGAGGCGGGTGTCGGTGTCGCGCTCCCCGTTCATCTCGTCTTCGGCCCGCGCGGCGGGTCGACGGTGCGATGAGGTGTCAGTCGCCCATCGGGTCGATACTGAATTCGAGCACTTCCGGCAGCTTCGAGAGATGCCGTGAGAGCGCATCTGCGTTCCGGCGTTCGCGACTCTTAATCACCATTCCATATTCGAAGAACTTGCCGCCCTCGCTCAGGTGGTAGGAGAGATTCGCAATTGAGAACCCGTGCTCACCGATCAAGCGGCGCAGCTCGTCTTCCGCCATCACCGCTCCCCGCTCGAATATCAGCGAGTGGTGCGCGTAAAACTCGGTAGGAAGGCGCAGCTCGATGAACCGAAATGCCGCCAGGATCGCGAGTGTGGCGGCTGCGCCGAGGGTGGCGGCAAAATAAAACCCGATCCCGAGCAGAATGCCGATGGCCGCCGTTACCCAGATGGATGCTGCAGTCGTGAGACCGCGAACAGTCAGCCCCTCCTTAAAGATCACACCGGCACCGAGAAAGCCAATTCCAGTCATGATGCCTTGGGCCATTCGCGTGGGGTCGGTCCGGATGGCATCGAGCGGAACGATTGTCATCCATTGGTTCTGATAGACGGTCACCAGCATCAGCAAGGACGACGCGACGCAGACAAGCGCGTGGGTGCGGAATCCCGCTGGACGTCCGTGGAAGGTGCGCTCGAACCCGATCAATGCGCCGACGACGACAGCGGTGAGTACCCTGACCAGGATCACCAGTTCCTCGGAAGTGACGGTCATGGTGATGTCCTTTCACGCTCGGCCGCCCCAATCTCGGCTCAGAGCGCATTCCTGTTCGGGCCGAATTATGGCATGGAACGCCGGGACAACGGGATAGCCGCCGCGCGGTGAGTAGGAAGAACGACGAGCGGCGTGGCCCTTAGTGTGAACCGCGTCATCACTTGCCTTCTCGCGCGCCACCCACATCCGGATCTCCGTCACCCCGGGCTGGCTCACACGCTGGACCCGCATGTGCGCATTCTTTCCGCAGCCGTCGCGTAGGGCCGCCCGACCCGCCAGCCACTGGGGAAACCTACATGCCCGCCGAGTCCTGCAACAGCCCCTCTGCGCTGAGACAGGCGCGCAGCTCGGTGATGCCCGCCACCCGGAAGGCCCTGATACCTACTGCCCGCGCTGCCTCGACGTTGGCGTCCACATCGTCGAAGAAAAGCACGGCGTCCGGACCAACGTGCAGAGTGGCTAACGCCCGCTGATAGATCACCGGGTCCGGCTTATGACAGCCGAGGAGATGCGACGATAACGCCGCCTCAAAGTGCGTAAAGAGCTCAAGGTCCTGCGCATTCCGCTCCCAATGCACGGCATTGGAGTTGCTCAGGCGGCCAGCCGATACCCCCCCGGAGTGTGGCGAGCAGTTCGCGTGCTCCTGGCAGAAATCCCCGTGTCCACACGCGAAATGCTTGGAGAAAGTCCAAGACGGCGATATTCCCGGCAGCGATAAAGCGCTCGGCGAACTGCTGCGGTGTTAGGTGGCCGACCTCAAAGGCGCGAACAACAGGGCACGCGATCCACTGCTGCCGGATCTCGGACTCTGACAGTGAGGGGCGCAACAGGGGACGCAGATCGCGGAAGCCAGAGAATTCGAACGAGGACACCGCCGAGGTCAAAGAGGAGTAGTTCGGGATGTCTCTGCATCAGATGCCAGGAACAACATGCATAGTGACAGACCAACGGCGACGCCGCGAAATGTTCCATCCAACTTTTTCAACGCCTCCCACGCCGCCCGCTGCGTCGCGTGCCAGGGCCGCGCGCTCCCACGCGGTGCCGGTCGCAGACGTCGGCGAGTGCTCCATCCCGGTCGTGTAGAAGTCGCGTGCCATCCGCGCTCGTCGTAACGCGTGAGTTGCAGATCGTAGCCCTGGCGCGCCATGCCGACTGCGATGTGTCCGATGCCGGAACCAGGAGTCGAGCCAGGTCCGCAGAGCCCAGAGGGCTCGGTCATACGACGACCTGGGGAGCCCGGCGAAGCCTGAGCTGGGCCAGCGTTGACCGCCGTCACTATTTTCTCAAGAAGAGATCGCGCAAGGCCTTTTGGCCCGCGGCGTCGATGCCCAGCCCCTCGGAGAAGTATTCCCGTACCGCTTCTGCATCTCGTCGAGGGACGCTTCCAGGTACTCGGCCTTCACCCCGAAGATCGCGACGGCCCACTTTTGTGCCCGCTGCCCCGTTCTTCGGCGTGTTCTGGCGTGGTCGGGATTACCGGAAGGCTGACGGGCGCGACTTCGCAGCGTTCTCGACCAGCCGGAGCGGCGAGGTCGACGGCGTGGAAGACCTCTTAAGCCCCGTGTCGGAGGTTCAATTCCTCCCACCGCCAGCAACTAACAAATGAGCCCTGTGGCACGTGGTACCACCGCACGACCGCGCAGCGCCGCGCCCTGTCGATCTCGATACGCTTCAAGAATCCTTGGATGACACGTACGCGGCTCGGGCGGCTCTTAGAGGTGCTCGCCGGCGACGCGGAGCTGCCAAGGCGTCCGCAGCGCCCTAGCTTCTGCTGAAGCGCCACCGGGACTCGGACAGTGTCGCCCTGAGTGTCACGAAGCTAGTCAGCCGCCGATGCAGCTCCGCGGCTCGACGATTCGGTCAAGGCGTTCTGGATCCGTCGAGGACGGCGTCCTCGAGATATGCGTACGGACGCGCGCCGAGTGCAGAACGCGGACGACATAACCACCACAGAGGTAGTACGCAGGCCTCTCATGCTTTGCCTGCGCGGCTCCCAGGGCGTGCGCGTCACAATTGAAGGTGGGGTTCCATACGGAGCCCGCCGCTTCCATGAGCTCGTCGCGGCCTTGCTCGTGATCCTTCTTCGGCGCGGCCGCGCTCCTCTTCGCGAGGGCGATTCGCGTCGGGGGACGCGAATCCCTCGCTCAAAGGAAGAGTCGAGCTGTTACTTCTTGACGAGAAGCCCAAGCCCTTCGGCGCATGCTCGGGCGACCTCCGAGTCGGCCTTTGCTTGCCCGGGCATCTTGTCCCAGCCGCCCTTTTCGATGAATTCACTCCTCGTCCAGCTACTTACTTCTCCGAATTCCTTGAGCTTTGCTTCACGATCGGGTTGCGTCACGAATTGGGCGACGCAGATCGCCGCCTGACTCGAGACGACCGCTTTCGCTGTCGCCGCATTGGCAGTGCTTGAGGTGGTCCAACCACCCCACGCAAAGCCGAGGATCATTGTGATGACGGCCCCGCCAATGAGGCCCCAGATGCCATACTTTACCTTCGCGGCCGTTTCCGGTTTCATTGCCAGCACCTCCGGTTGTCCCGGAGGCTACTCCCGCGTCACATCGTCGGCTATTGGACCTTGGCCCAAGATCCCGCGTTTGAAGGGACGCTCGACGTCGCTACTCCGTCTTTCGCGACCCCATTAACCTTGAGCGATCCACCCGCATCGTCCAGTGGATGGCGCGCGGTGGTGGTGCCCGTGCTGTTTCGGCAGGGAATCCGGCCAATCCATTGGACGAACGTCCAATGGTTCGCACGAGCGGCATCGACTAGTCTCAGCATGAGGAGAACTGGGTGCAGATCATTGAATGGATCGTGTGCGGTCTGGTTCTCGGCATCGTCGCAAAGTTCCTCATGGCGGGACGCGATCCGGATGACTTTGTCATCACCGCGCTCATCGGAATGGTGGGCGCTCTCGTCGGTGGGTTCGTGGGCCGTTGGATCGGTTTGTACAAGGATGGCGATCCCGTCGGCGTCGTCGCGGCAGCCGCCGGCGCGATCATCCTGCTGGCGGTCTATCGCCTGACGATCGGACGGACCGCAACTGCCTGAGGCGTGCAGCTGCGCGCGGCAAACTCACCCGCGTCGTACAGGCGGGAAAGTCTGTAGGAGATTAGACATGAGTGAGGAGAGTAAGCGCGACACCGGTAGCGAATCACGAGAGGAGAGCGGCTGGCGGCAGCGGACGACTCCGCCCGTCGGCTCGATCGGCTACACCGGAACTTATCGCGAGCCCGCCGCGGACATCGTCGAAGTCTCCGTGGTCTCGGTGCTGGAGGCGCGCGGCCCGGACTGAGGTTCCGCGCGACGTGAGGACGCTGTGGACGCGATTCGAGAGTTCGCCGACAACGTTACGCATCTCGACATTTACGCGTGCGTCGGAGCATGAGAGTGATTCGCGGCCGCCGTCTTGAGTCACGAGTGAAGGCGGCGTCTCGAAGGCATGCTCTGAAGACCGGGGTCAGCGCGCTACACGTCCCTGGACTTTCCGGCGCGGCATTTCGTCCGGCGGTGCCAGTCCTCGGGGCGTGGCGATGGCATCGTCGTGTCGGGACGGAGCGCCTGGCTCAGGGACCGACCGCGGGACGTTCGCCCCTCTACGCCGCCGTGCGCGTCATTGCGCAGTTCTGGATCTGGTTCTTCTTCGAGCGCGTTGACGTCCGACACATGGAGCGGGTAGCGCGCACGGGTCCGGTGCTGCTCTGCATCAATCATCCGAACAACCTGATCGACTCGCTGCTCGTGGGATCGGTCCTCCCCCGAAAGGTGCACTACCTCACCAACGCCACGCTCTTCCGGAACCGGCTCGTCGCACGATTCCTCGTCGCCTTGGGGGCGATTCCCGTCTACCGGAAGTCGGACGACCCGGACAAGATGGACCGTAACATGGAGATGTTCACGGCGTGCCACGAGGCATTCGACGGCGGGCGGCTGATTGCCATCTATCCCGAAGGCGCCACGCATGCGGAGGCGCACGTGCAGCGGATCAAGACGGGCGCGGCGCGGATCGCGCTTGGTTATGAAGCGCACGCTCCCGGGCGTCTCACGGTCGTGCCGGTGGGGCTCAGCTTCGAGGCGCGCAAGCGGTTCCGCGGACGCGTCCTCGTCTCCTTCGGCGAGGCGGTCGACATGTCGTCGTTCCTCGCCGTCTACCGCGAGGAGACGCCGAAGGCGCTGCATGCGCTCACGACGGCGCTCCAGTGGGCGATGGAGCGGGAGGTGGTCCACGTCGAGCGCATCGACACGGCGGCGCTCGCACGCGCCGTGGAGGCGCTCTATCGCGGCGAGGTCGAGCGTGAGTTGTGGGGGGAGCGGCTCGCGAGGAGGCAGGTTGACGCATTCCACCTCTCGGAGTCGATCGCGGACGCCGTCGAGCATTTCCGAGACCATGAACCTGAGCGCATCGAGCGCCTATGGCAGCGCATTCTGGGTTACCACGCCGGCCTTGCCGCCTACCGGCTCCGTGACAAGGCGGTGCGAACTCGCCTCGAGCGAGCGGCGAAGCGGCGTCGGGTTGCACGATCATGGCAGACGATCGCCGGCCTCCCGCTCTTCACGTACGGCGCGGCCGTGAATTTCCTTCCTTACTACTTGCCCGGGTGGCTCGCGGAACGGATGTCGCGGAGGCAGACGGACTATGCGACGACCCGACTCTTCGCGAGTGTCGTGGCGTTTCCGCTCTTCTGGGCCATCGAGACGTCGCTGGTCGGCTGGGTGGTCGGTCTCTGGTGGGCGCTGGTGTTCTTTCTCTCACTCCCGCTCGGCGGTCTCATCGCGTATCGGTATCTCGTCGGTACGGGACGCTTGCGTCACCAGCTCAGGTTCGGCGCGCTCCTCCTGACGCGCGCTCAGGAAGCGAGGCGGCTCCTCGCTGAGCGCCGAGAGATCGTCGAGGAGCTTCAGCGCGCCAATCGCGACTACCTCCGGGGCGCCGAGCGCTTCGGCTCCCAGGGCGTACACACAATCGCGCACGGCCCGACTCCCCTCGAGCCTCGGTGGTGGCGCCGCACCGCATTCTGACGTCGAGTGGGCGCAGCGCACGCACACCGAAGAGTTTACGAAGTCACCGACTGCGACAGCCCCTTGCGTCGACTTACCGTCCGGGCTAGCTTTCTGGGATGAGCGCGCATGCAATGCCGGATGGGGTCGCGCCGAAGTGTGTACGCTGCAGCCGGCTCATCGCCGACGCCGACCGCATGGTCATGATGCAGGGCGACCTCTTTCATCGATCGTGCTGGACGATGCTCCGGTCGGAGGTGCGCCGCGCGGATTCCCGTCAGCTCGCGAACCTCTCGCGGGAGCTGGTGCGGCGCCGCCGCGACCGACTGCGCCGGAATCCGCCGCCTCCACCGTCCCCGGCCCGGTAGCGCGGCGCGCCGGCGGCGCCGGGGCCCGCGCGCTGTCCTTCGCTTCACCCCCTTGCTACACTGACCGCCAGTGGCGTCCGCGCTCGGAACGATCGCCGTCGTCGATCTCACCACCGTCCGCAGCGGCCCCACGTGCACGAAGATCCTCGGCGATTTCGGCGCCGACGTCGTGCGCGTGGAACGGCCCGGCGACGCCGGTCGCGAGCGTGTGTTCTTCGACCAGGCCGACCTCCACCGCAACAAGAAGAGCGTGGTCGTGAACCTGCAAGATCCGCGCGGCCTCGAGATCGTGAAGAAGATGATCGCGCGCGCGGACGTGCTCGTGGAGAATTACCGGCCCGACGTCAAGCACCGTCTCGGCGTCGACTACGAAACCGTGAGCGCGCTCAACCCGCGCCTCGTCTACGGCAGCATCTCCGGATTCGGGCAGGACGGCCCGTATCGTGACCGTCCCGGCTATGACCAGATCGTGCAGGGGATGTCGGGTCTCATGTGGCTCACGGGCACGGAGGAGACGGCGCCGTTGCGGATCGGCATCCCCGTCGGCGATCTCCTCGCGGGGTATTTCTGCGCGATGGGGATCCTGGCCGCTCTCTACGAGCGCGAGCGCTCCGGGCGCGGCCAGCACGTCACCACCTCGCTCCTGGAGGCGCTCGCGGGCAGCCTCTCCTTCCAGGCCGCCAAGTATCTGAACACGGGCGAGGTGCCACCGCCCGTCGGCAACCACCATCCGCTCACGGCGCCGATGGGCGTCTATCGCGCGCGGGACGGCTTCCTGAACCTGGCGGTGGGGAACGACGACATGTGGGGCCGCCTCTGCCGCGCCCTCGGCGTGCCCGCCCTCGCGGGCGACGCGCGCTTCGCCACCAATGCCGCGCGGATCAAGCATCGCGTCGCCATGGATGCGCTGCTCGGCGAGCGCCTCGCCACGCGCGACGTCAGCGAGTGGATCCCCGCTCTCAACGCGGCCGGCGTCGCGTGCGGGCCCATCTACAAGGTGGACGACGTCTTCGCGGACCCTCAGGTGGCGGCGGCGAACCTCGTCCACGAGCACACGCACGCCGAGTTCGGGCCCGTCAAGGTGCTCGGCCTTCCCGTCTCGCTCAGCCGCACGCCGCCCACCGTCCGCACGGCGGCGCCCGTTCCCGGCGCCGACACGCGCGACGTGCTGGCCGCGCTCGGCTATGGCGCGGACGATATCGAGGCGCTGGCGCAGGCCGGCGTCGTCGAGGTGACGAAATGAGCGACATCCTTCTCCAGCAAGACGGTCCGGTGGCGACGGTGATGATCAACCGCCCCAAGATGCGCAACGCCATCAGCCTCGCCATGTGGTCAGAGCTGGCGCGGGTGACGAAGTCGCTCGTGGACGACGACACCGTGCGCGCCATCGTGTACCGGGGGGCGGGGACGGAGGCGTTTGCGTCCGGCGCCGACATCTCGGAGTTCCAGGAGAATCGGAAGGACACGGAAACCTCGCTCCGCTACAACTCCCAGACGGAGGCGGCGTACTCGTCCATTCGTGACTGCCCGAAGCCCACGGTGGCGATGGTCTTCGGCTATTGCATGGGCGGCGCCATGGCGGTGGCGATGGCGTGCGATCTCCGCTTCGCGGCGGAGGGCTCGAAGTTCGGCATTCCCGCCGCCAAGCTCAGCATCATCTACGGGGCGGATCCGGTGGGGCAGCTCGTGGACCTCGTCGGCCCCGCCTACGCCAAGGACATCCTCTTCTCGGCGCGCACGGTGAGCGACCGGGAGGCGCTCGCCATCGGCTTCATCCAGCGCCTGCTCCCCATCAACGAGCTGGAGTCGTTCACGTACGACTATCTGCGTAAGGTGGCCGACAACGCGCCGCTCTCCGTGCGCGGCGCCAAGGCGACCGTGCAGCTCTACCTCGCCGGCCTCACGCCCGAGCACCGCCAGCGCCTGCGCGCGATGTCGCTGGAAGCGTTCGAGAGCCAGGACTACAAGGAAGGCACGCGCGCCTTCCTGGAGAAGCGGCCGCCCAAGTTCCAGGGACGGTAGTGCGCGTCGCGTTCCTCTCCTCGACGCCGCCGAGCGCGACGGAGGGGAGCGGGACGTTCGTGGCGTGCGCCGGACTCATCAAAGGCCTCACGCTCCTCGGCCATGAGGTCACGGTGCGGCCCCTCCGCCTGCGCACGGGCTTTCACACGTTCGATCGCTGGCTCTACAACGCGCTCGCCGTCCTCCGTCCTCCCGTCGCCGACCTCGTGGTCGGCGTCGATCTCGACGGCTTCCTGTGGGCGCGCCGCCGGGTGCCCGCCACGCGCTTCGCGGTGGCGCTGAAGGGCGTGATCGCCGACGAGCTCCGGAACGAGCGCGGCTGGGTGCGAATCCTCCTCGGCGTGCAGGCGCGATGGGAAGGCATGAACGCGCGCCGCGCCGACCGCGTGATCGTCCCCAGCCGGTACTCCGCGCACGTGGCCACGGAGGCGTACGGGCTGCGGCCGGAGACGGTGCGGCTGGTGCCGGAAGCGGTCGACGTCGCGGAGTGGCGGCGACGCCTGGAGGCGGTTCGCCGGCCGCCGCGGGACGCCGGCTTTCGCGTCCTCGCCGTCGCCCGCATGTATCCCCGCAAGCGACTTCAAGACCTGCTGGAAGCGACCGCGCTCCTGCGCGCGCGAATCCCCCACGTGCAGACGCGCATCGTAGGCGATGGCCCGGAGTTTGCGCGTCTTCGAGAGCGACATACGCGTCTCGGCCTCGGCGACTCCGTGGTGTTCCTCGGCGAGGTGTCACGCGGGACGCTGACGGTAGAATACATGAGTGCGGACTGCTTCTGTCTTCCCACGGTCCAGGAAGGATTCGGCATGGTGTTCGCGGAAGCGATGATGGCCGGTCTCCCGATCGTCGCCTGTCGGGCGGGGGCGGTGCCGGAAGTCGTGGAGGACCGGCGCACCGGTCTCCTCGTCAATCCAAAGAGTCCGGGCGAGCTGGCGATGGCGCTGGAGACGCTGGCCACAAACGAAGGCCTCCGGAAGGAACTCGGGGAGGCGGGACGCCAGCACGTGGCGGCGTTCGATCTCGTGCCCGTGGCGCGGCGGTTCCTGGCGGCGGTGGCATGAGCAGCCTTGCCTACAGCACGCGCCGCTTCACGTTCGCGGCCGGGCACCGCTACTGGGTGGAGCAGTGGTCGGCGACGGAGAACCAGCGCGTCTTCGGCTCCCTCACCGTGCCTCACGGCCACAACTACACGCTGGACGTCACCGTGCGGGGCTCGATCGACGAGACGACGGGGATGGTGATCGATCTCTCGGAGCTGAAGCGCATCGTCAACGATGCCATCGTCGATCGCTTCGACCACGCCGACCTCAACGCGGATCCGCTCTTCCGCGACCGGGTGCCGACGACCGAGAACATCGCGATCGTGGTGTGGGGGCTCCTGGCGCCGAAGCTCGGCGTCGACCGCTTGTGGCAGGTGCGCGTGTGGGAGGATCCCACGCTCTTCGTCGACTATCGAGGCGCGTGAGATGCTGGAGGTCACGCGGGTCTATCACTTCAGCGCGGCCCACCAGCTCCAGCAGCCGGCGCTGTCGGCGGAAGCGAACGCGGCCCTCTATGGGCCCTGCGCGGGGCTCCACGGCCACAACTATTACGTCGAGATCACCGTGACCGGCGCCCCGGATCCCGTGACGGGCATGGCGGTGGATCTGGGCGCGGTGGACAGCGGCGTGAAGCACGCGCTCCTCGACGCCGTCGATCATCAGAGCCTGGAACGCGTGCCGGCCCTGGCGGGGGTGGTGACGACGGGGGAAGGCCTCGCGCGGGCGTTCTGGAAGGTGGTGGCGCCCGTGGTGGCGCCGGCCGCCCTCGCGCGGGTGACGGTGGTGGAGACGGCCAAGAACCGGTTCGAGTACCGCGGTGAGGAAGAATGATTGCCAAGCTGATCGAGCAGCTCCTGAAGGAGCTCGGCGAGGACGCGCAGCGCGAAGGGCTCGAGCGCACGCCCGACCGCGTCGAGAAGGCGTTGCGCTATCTGACGTCGGGCTACGAGAAGGACGTGCACGATATCCTCAACGACGCCCTCTTCGTCGAGGAGTACGACGAGATGGTGGTCGTGAAGGACATCGATTTCTTCTCGCTCTGTGAGCACCACCTGCTGCCCTTCCTCGGCAAATGCCACGTGGCGTACATGCCCAACCGAAAGATCGTGGGGCTCTCGAAGATTCCACGACTGGTGGAGGTGTTCAGCCGCCGACTGCAAGTGCAGGAGCGGCTCACGACCCAGATCGCCAACACGCTGCAAGAGGCCCTGCAGCCGAACGGGGTGGCGGTCGTGATGGAGGGCATCCACCTCTGCATGCTCATGCGCGGCGTCGAGAAGCAGAACTCCAAGGCCGTCACCTCCGCCATGCTCGGCGCCTTCCGCGAGCGCGCGGAAACGCGCGCGGAGTTCATGGAGCTGATCAAGTCGAGCCGCGGGTTCCTCCTGTGAGCACGGCGCTCGCGGGGCGCGTCGCCATCGTGACGGGCGCCGGCCGCGGTATCGGACGCGCCGTCGCCATCGCGCTCGCCGCGGAAGGAGCGGCGGTGGCGGTGGCGGCGCGAACGCGCGCGGACGTCGCGGAGGTGGCCGCCGCCATCCGGGAGGCGGGCGGGCGCGCCCTCGCCGTGCCCACCGACGTCACGCGTGACGCCGACGTGGAGGCGCTGGTGGAGGGAACGCTGGCCGAGCTCGGTCGGGTCGACGTGCTGGTGACGGCGGCGGGAACGGCCTCGTTCGGCCCCCTCGCCGGCACCAAGCCGGGCGACTGGGACACCATGCTCGCCGTGAATCTGCGTGCGGTGATGGTCTGTTGTCGCGCGGTTCTTCCCGCCATGCAGCGCCAGGCGAGCGGGACCATCATCAACGTGTCCTCGATCGCCGCCAAGCGCGCGCTCGCCGGCGCCGCCGTGTATTCCGCGACGAAGGCGGGGGTGGTCGCGTTCACCCGCGTGCTCGCCGAGGAGTGTCGCCCCCATCGCATCCGCGTGGGCGTCCTCGTGCCGGGCGCCGTCGACACGCCGCTGTGGGACTCGATGGCGGGGGCGCCCGAGCGTGCGCGCATGCTGTCGGCGACGGACGTGGCGCGGGCCGCCGTCCTCATGGCGACGCTGCCGCCGGGCGCGTCGCTGGAGGAGCTGACTCTCATGCCGGTGGAGGGAATCCTGTGATACGATCAATCGTGAACCGGTCGGAAATTTCGAGGAGGATCGTATGGTTACGCTGACAGAGATGGCTGCCAAGAAGGTGTCTGACCTCCGTCTGGAGGAAGGCAAGCCGGAGTGGGGCTTGCGCATCCGGGTCGTGGGCGGGGGTTGTTCCGGCATGTCCTACGAGCTGGGCTGGGAAGATCAGCAGAGCGCGGGCGACAACGTGGTCGAGGCGTCCGGCATCAAGGTCTACATCGATCAGCACAGCGCGCCCTACCTGAGCGGCAGCGAGATCGACTACGTCGAGAACAACATGATGGGAGCCGGGTTCGCCATCAAGAACCCGAACGTGAAGTCGAGCTGCGGCTGCGGTCAGTCTCACCGCTTCTAGGCTGAGAGCGCCTGTGCGCGTCCGGGTCCGGCTCTTCGCCCGGTACCGGGAAGCGACCGGGCGCGAGCGGCTCGAGGTCGATCTCCCCGAAGGCGGTACGGTGGAATCGGCGTGGTCGGCCATCGTGGATCGTCACCCTGAGCTTTCCTCCTACCGTCCCTTCACGCTGTTCGCAGTGGGACACGACTACGTCGCCGCCGACCATCCTCTCGAGCCCGACGACGAGCTCTGCCTCTTTCCGCCCGTGAGCGGCGGCAGCGCCCTCTCGGGTCTCGATTCCTTCAAGGTCGTGGAGCAGCCGCTGTCGCTGGACGCCATCGCCGGCGACGTCGACGATCCCGGCGCGGGCGGGGTCGTGGTCTTCTCGGGCGTGGTCCGGAACCAGACCGGCGGCCGTCCCGTGAAGTTCCTCGAGTACGAGGCGCACGCGGCCATGGCGGAAGCAAAAATGCGCGAGATCGGCGCCGACATCCGCGGCCGCTGGCCCGGGGTGCGACGGGTGGCCATGCGTCACCGGATCGGACGATTGGAAATCGGCGAAGCGAGCGTGCTCATCGCGGTCTCCGCCGCCCACCGCCAGGAAGCGTTCGAGGCGTGCAAGTTCGCGATCGACACCCTGAAGCAGACGGTGCCGGTGTGGAAGAAGGAGCACTTCGAGGACGGCGAAGTCTGGGTGGGCCTGCAAGGCGGGTAACCTGAGCCTCCTCGACACCGTTCGCCGCAGCCTTCGCCGCCACGCGATGCTCGCTGGCGGCGAACGTGTTCTCGTCGCCGTCTCCGGGGGGGCGGATTCCGTCGCGCTGCTCCACGTGCTCCGGACCCTCGCCGCCGAGTGGCGGCTGGCGCTGCACGTCCTCCACGTCGATCACGGCCTCCGGCCCGACTCCGCGCGCGATGCCGCGTTCGTGCGCGAGCTCGCCCAGCGCTTCGACGTTCCCGTGGAGGTGGCGACGGTGACGGTGACGCCGCAGGCGTCGCTCGAAGAAGCGGCGCGCGTGGCCCGTTATCGCGCGCTGGAGGCGGCCGCCGATCGTCTCGCCGCCGACCGTATCGCGGTCGGACACACCGCCGACGACCAGGCGGAGACGGTGCTGATGCGCCTCCTCGAAGGCGCGGGGTTGCGCGGTCTCGGCGGCATTCCTGCCGTGCGGGGGCGAATCATCCGCCCCCTCCTCGAGGTTCGGAAGCACGACCTCGTGGCCGAGCTCGATCGCGTGGGGCTGCCGTGGATCGAGGACCCGTCCAACGACGATCCGAAGTTCCTTCGCAATCGCGTGCGGCACGAGCTCTTGCCGCTCCTCGGCGTCGCCTATCGCACCGACATCGTGCCCGCCCTCGCCCGCACGGCCCGGCTCGCGCGCGAGGCGACGGACGCCCTCGACGCCCTCGCCGCCGGCCATCTGGCGCGCCTCGCCACGCCCGAGCGGGACGGCGCCGTCACGCTGCCGCTCGCGCCCTTGCGCGAGCTACCGCGGCCGGTGGCGGCGGAGCTGCTGCGGCAGGCCGCGGTGCGCGCGGGCGGGCGCCATCCGCTGCGCGCGTGGGGTCATCGCGTTCTCCGCCGCGTGCTGGCGACGCCGCCGCCGCGGCGCACCCTGCGCGTGGCCGGGGTCAGCATCGACGTCAGCGTCGGCCGCGTCCGCCTCGGCGTCCACGGTCCCACCGCGCTTCCGACGCGCGCGCTTTCAGTGCCGGGCCGCGTGGAGCTTCCCGAGATCGGCATGGCGATCGTGGCGCGCCGGCTGTCGACGGCGGATTACGAGGTCCCGCGCGATCGATCGCGCGCGGCGTTCGATGCCGCGGATCTCGGCGACGCGCTCACCGTGCGCGCGCGCCGGCGCGGCGATCACTTCACGCCGTTTGCGGCAACGCACGAGCGACGGCTGAAGACGTTCCTCATCGACGCCAAGCTCCCCCGCTGGGAGCGGACGCGCGTGCCCGTCGTGGAGCACGGCGGCGCGATCATTTGGCTGGCGGGAGTGCGACGGAGCGCGATCGCCCCCGTGCGCGCGGCCACGCGCGAGGTGATCGAGCTCGGGCTCGTCCCCTTGAAGGAGTCGCGCCCCGATCGATAGTTTTCCGCGGCGGTGAGGGCGCGCGTGCGCTGGCCTTCGGGGCCGCTCGTTGTTACGGGACGTCAATTCCCGAAGAGCATGGTCAATCTCGTGCCGTACGCACTCAGCGCCTGGAAGGCAAAGCCCAACGTCATGGCGAACCAGCCTGACCACCACAGACTTCCCACTTCATGACGAACCCCGACCATGAGCGGCCCTGAGGTGCGGGGGTCGCCATAGAGATCTCGCTCCAGGTGGAACTGCCCGCGCGCCCGCATCGGCGACGTCGAGAGGAGGATCGCTCCCACGAGACTGAGGACCAGGCCCACGACGGCCTGCCAGTCAGGATTGCCCGGCATAGGTTCTTCTCCCTCCGCGAATTCACCGCCGTCTGATCATACTTCCAGTCCGGAGACGGTTCCCGCGTCCTCGTGGCGGAGCCCGACGCCGATCGACTAGAATGCGGCGCGGATGGCCGTGAAGTCCGGCGTCATCGTGAATCCGAACGGATACGTCTTGACGAGGATCATGTGATCGAGAACGCTGCCGCCATCGCCGTGCGACTTCGTGACTGCCGGAAGCTCACCGCCGTCCTCGCGCGCCAATGGTCGGTCGCGCCGTGATCTCGCTCACCGAAGAGCGGGCGGCGAGCCGGCGCGGAACCGTCCTCGTCGTGGACGACGAGGAGAGCGTGCGCGCGTCCTTCCGCGCCATCCTCGAGGAGACGTGCGAGGTCCTGGAAGCCGGCGACGGCGCGGAGGCGATGGAGGTCCTGCGCACGCGCGACGTCGACCTCGTGATGCTCGATCAGCGCATGCCGGGGGAGCCGGGGATCGACGTCCTGCCGCGCATCACCGCCGCCGATCCCGGTGTCATCGTCGTCCTCGCCACCGCCGTCCGCGACGTGCGGACGGCGGTGGAGGCGCTCAAGCGGGGCGCCTACGACTACCTGACGAAGCCGTTCGACGTCGACGACATCGTGCTCCTCGTGCGGCGCGCCCTGGAGAAGCGCGCCCTCCAGCGAGAAGTGCAGTGTCTGCGCTCGGAGCTGGCGGGCAGCGGCGTCGACGCCGGCAGCGGCTTCCAGGGCATGATCGGGCGCCATCCCGAGATGCTGCGGATCTACGAGCTGGTCATGCAGGTGGCGCCCACACCCACCACCGTGCTCATCACGGGCGAGAGCGGCACCGGCAAGGAGCTGGTGGCGCGCGCGGTGCACCAGCAGAGCGCGCGGCGCGATCAGCCGTTCGTGGCCGTGAACGCGGCCGCCATCCCGGACTCGCTCATCGAGTCGGAGCTGTTCGGGCACGAGCGCGGCGCCTTCACGGGCGCCCACGCCCGCAAGCTGGGCAAGTTCGAGCTGGCCCAGGGCGGCACCGTCTTTCTCGACGAGATCGGCTCCCTCCGCCTCGAGCTGCAGGCCAAGCTCCTGCGTGTGCTCCAGGAGCGCGAGATCGAGCGCGTGGGCGGCGTGCGGACGGTGCCGGTCGACGTGCGCGTGCTCGCCGCCACCAACGTCAACCTCCGCTCGGCGGTGCGGCAGGGGGCGTTCCGCGAGGACCTTTACTATCGCCTGAACGTGGTACCCATCCACGTGCCGGCGCTGCGGGCCCGGCGCGACGACATCCCGTACCTGGTCGACCACTTCGTGCGCAAGATCGCGCGCGAGTGCAACCGGGACGTGCGCGGCGTCTCCGCGGCGGCGCGGGAGGCGCTCCTCCGCTACGACTGGCCCGGCAACGTGCGCGAGCTGGAGAACGTCATCCACCGCGCGGTCGTGCTCGCGCGCGGGCCCGTGGTGCGACTCGAGGACGTGCCGCTCGACGTGGCCATGCGCGAAACGCCGGCCCGGCTCACCGACGACACCGCCATGCCGCTGCGAGAGGCGCTCGATCGCTTCGAGCGCCAGTACGTGCTGCGCGTGCTCGAGCGCGCGCAGTGGAACATGAGCCAGGCCGCGCGTCTGCTCGGTGTGCACCGCAACACCGTTCTCACCAAGCTCGGCGCGTGGGGCGTGTACCGTCCCGCCCCCGGCGAAGGCCGCACGCAGTCGCTCTGATCCGGGCGCGCTACGTCGACGCGAACGTCGCGTAGACCATCAGCCACAGCACGAAGACATCGCGCACGCCCGCATAGAGACGCCGGGCGGGATCGACGTGGTCGATGAGCCCGACGAGGGCGACGCGCGTGCGAGCGGGGCGGGCGGCGGCGAGACGAAGGCTCTCCGTGTACGGTACCGCGACGTCCTCGCGGCCGTGGACGAGGAGCAAGCGCGCGCGGATGTCCGGCGCCACGCGCGCGGGCGAGAGCGCGTCCAGCAGCGCCGCCAGCGGCGCCGGGGGCGCGTCGAGGAGGGCGGCCGCGCGCGCGCGGTCGCCCGCCTCCACACCGCCCACCTCTGCCACGAGATCGGCGTTGGCGGCGAGAAAGGCGCGGATCAGCGCGGGGTCGTGGCGCGCGCGCCCCTCGATGCCGTCCCACCGGTACTCACCGGTGAGATAGAAGCGCACCAGCTCGCGCGCGGAAGCGTACCCACCCACGCTGAGAACGAGGGCGACGCGGTCGCGCACGCGCGGATCGGCCGCCGCCAGGAGGGCGGGACCCGCGCCCACGCTGACGCACACGACCACCGTCGGCTCCGCGCGGAGCTCGAGGGCGGTGACGACGGGCGCCACGTCCGGCACGCGAAGACGGCCACGCGTGAGACCGGGGATGGTGGGCACGGCCACGTCGAAGCCCGCCCGTGCGAAGAGCGCGGCCGCCCGGCGCACGCGCGGCTCGTCCTTTCCTTCCGGCGCGAAGCCGTGCACGAGGACGAGGGGGACGGCGGCGCCGTGACGACTCGCCACGTAGAGGTCGATGTCGGGGGCGACGGCGCGGGCGGCCGGCGCCGGCGCGTCGCCGCTGAGCGCCCGCACCTCGCCGTCGGTGAGGAACTCGACGAGGAAGGCGGCGGCGATGGCGGCGCGGCGGACGCCGGCGGCGACGGGCGCCACGAGCACGATGGAGACGAAGAGAAGAAGAAGACGCGCGCGAAGAGAGCCGGCTAGGACTTCCTGTTGACGCACTTCACGAGGCGCCAGCCGTTGAACATGTTCACCTTCACCACCAGCTCCGGCACGAGTCCGACCTCATCGAGCAGCGGCGTGAGGGCGAGGTTCGACTTCCATCCCAGCCGCGTGCAGATGGGGGCGACGAGATCCTCCAGATGCGCGGCCACCCGGCGCTCGCTCCGGAAGTGATTGAGGATGACGATGACGCCGTCGGGCTTCACCACCCGGCGCATCTCGCGCAGCACCGCCACCGGATCGGGGACGGCGGAGATCGTGTAGGTGGCGAGCGCCTTGTCGAACTCGTCGTCGGCGAAGTCCAGCGAGGTGGCGTCCATCACCTTGAGGGTGACGTTGGGCATCGCCAGCGTCTGCACGCGCTCCACGGCCTTGTCGAGCATCTCCTGCGAGAGATCGATGCCGGTGAGCCGGCACGTGGGCGGATAGAGCGGAAGGTTGAGGCCGGTGCCGATGCCGACTTCGAGCACGGAGTCGTGCGGGCGCAGGCCGAGATGACGGATGGCCGCGTCCCGCCCGGGCGCGAAGATCCAGTCGAAGATGAAATCGTACACCGGCGCGTACAGCTCGTAGGCGCGCTGGACCTGCCTCTTCTCCAATGCTACATCCACGTGCGACCCTCCGTGAGATTGGATGCGAGGCCTGTCCGGCCCGTCGCAGCGAACGGCGCTTTTGTACCACCGACCACACGCGTTGCCAAGGATGATTTTGGATCTATAGCGGGGGTTCGATGTGCGGCGCGGAGGTCTGCGTGGTGGAAAATCTTCGCTTGTAACCGATGCTGTAACGGACAGACCGATGTCCGCGTGCCACGGGGAATTTCAAGCAAGGACCAGGCCGTCACGCCGTGCGACCGCCGAGGCCGCGGATCGGCGCGCGCGACGAGCGATTCAGCCCGTCATCGCCGGCGGAGGCGGCGGCGCCGAACGCGACGGCGCGGGCGCGACCGGCGCCGATTCGAGCGCCTGCACGCGCCGCTCGAGCGCGCGCACGCGCGAGCGCAGTCGCCACCGCTGGATCAACAGCGGCAGCCCCGCCACGATGATTCCCGCCACCAGCGACACGAGGACGAGGCCGGCGAGGGGAACGCCGTCGAGTGACCACACCGCAAAGCGGACGGAGGTGGGATTGCTGTTCTGGAGCGCGAACACCGCCACCGCGGCGGCGAGGAGCGCGACGATCGCGTAGCCGACCGCCACCGCTCAGCTCTTGAGCGCGCGGAGGACGCGGGTCACGATGGCGGCGCGCACGTTGTCGTCGGCGCTGTCGCCCATGCGCGCGCGCCACTCGCGCAGGCGAATGACGGCCTTCGCCATCGAGCGGTGCCCGCCCGCACTGCCGAGATCGCCGAAGGCCTGGCGCACGACATCGCCGGCGGCGCGCACGTAGCCGACGTTGCGGACGGAGATGTGGAGCTCGCCGTTCACGGTGCCGGAGACGACGGACCACTCCGCGCCTTCCGTCTGTAAGAACAGATCGGCGAATTGCGGCACCAGCTCCGGATACCCTACCGCGCCCACGTGCACGAAGACGACGCCGTTGAGCATCTGCCGCCGCGCGATGCCGAGGGCGAGGATGTCGAGCGCTTCCGGCGGCAGCTCCGGGCGCTCGATGCGGCGCAGCGCGCTGTGATTCGCTTGCGGATGCAGGAACGCGAACGCTTCCATGTCCGCCTTCACCGCCCCGCGCTCGAGATGGAGGGTGTCGGCCTTGATCCCGTAGAGCAGCGCCGTGGCCAGACGCTGGTGGAACTTCACCTCCGCCGCGCGCAGGTACTCGGTGAGGATGGTGGAGGTGGCGCCGTAGGCGGGACGGATGTCCTTGATGGCCGCCCGCACCGGCGTCTCCTCGGGATGATGGTCGATGACGAGGTCGACGTCGCGCAGGCGCTCCTCGAAGAAGCTCGGCTGGGCATCGACGATCGCGACCGCGTCGTACTCGTCGAGCGCGCGCGACTTGATCTGCTCCACCTCGATCTCGAGGATGCGCGTCATCGCGCGATTCTCGGGGCGCGTGATGGTGCCGAAGGTGGCGATGGGAGCGGCCGTCTTATTGCGACCGAGGAGGGTGCGGAGGGCGAGCGCAGAGGCGATGGCGTCGGGATCCGGATCGTCCTGCATCAAGATCAGCAGACGCTCGGCACCCTCCAGGTGCGCACGGACGCGGTCGACGCGCGCCCGCAGCGCCGCCCGCTCCAGCTCGGGGACGAGCACGCGCACGGCGAAGGCGGTCATGGACACCGTGGTCACGCCTGCCGCGTCCGGGATGTCGATCGGCTCGTCGGTGAGGACGAGCACCGGGGCCGCCGCCGCCACGCTGCGGATGGCGCCCAGGACGCGCGGGAGGCGGGCGGCGGGGACGGAGAGGAGGACGGGGTCGTGTCCCGATCGCAGCGCCCGGCGGTACACGGCGCCTTCTTCCAGGTCGCCGGCCACCGCCTCCCCGCCGCTGCGGGCGATGCGCCGCCGCAGGGCGGGATCCTCGACCACGTAGAGGGGACTGGTACCCGAGAGGGTCGCCGGGGATGCCAGCTCCCAGAGGAAATCGTCGGCGCACACGAGGACCGGGCGCATCGCTCAGCCTGGAGTATGAACCCCGGCGGGCGGCGTACAAGGCCTTTTCTGCCGGCGGCGGCTCAGCTCACCGGCGATGGTCGCTCGCACGCGGCCCCCGACCCGGCGCCGGCGCGCCGGGTCCCCGTCGGCCTACAACGCTTCACGCCGCGCGCGCGCGGACTTCGCGAACCTGGAAACGATGACGGTCGCCGTTCGTCCCGGCGAGAAGGCTCGGTCGCTTGCCGAACCGCCCGAAGTACCAGGCTTCAAAGCACTCCCGATGGTACGTCCCCCCCGTTGCCACGACTTGTGGTGCATAGCGCGCGACCAGCATGTGGCAGCGGCCACACGCGGGGGCGCCCTTCATATCGATATCGATGACGTTTCTGTCGTCCATTGCTCTGGGTTTCCTTTCGGCGGCCCGGCTCTCTGGCCGGCGCCGACGCGCTGGCAGGCGTAGAAGCACGGACGGTGCCAGAATAACTTCGGCTAGATTTCGAGGAATTTTGGGACGAGTGAGCGACTGCGTCTAAAGCTACATCTGTAAAAGCTACATTCAGCGTACGGCGTCGGATTTACCGCGACGGTCCGGGATCCGGGCGAGCTCGGAGAGCAGCATCGCCGCCCAGCGGTAGATGTTGTGCTCGTTCACGTGGCCGCGCATCCGTCGCATGCGGGAGAGGCGCTCCGCGCGCGACATCTCGAGGGCGCGGCGGATGGCGTCCGCGGTGTCCTCGATGTCGTAGGGGTTGACCAGCAGGGCGTCTGGCAGCTCGCGCGAGGCTCCCGTGAAGCGGCTCAGGATGAGGACGCCGTCGTCGTCGGTGCGCGCCTCCAGGAATTCCTTCGCTACCAGGTTCATACCGTCGTGGAGAGACGTCACCATGCAGAAGTCGGCATTCCGGTAGTAGTCGCGGATCTCGCGCCGATCGTGGTGCCCCTCGCGATAGATGATCGGCCGCCAGCCCCGCTCGCCCACGGCCTCGTTGATGGCCCGCACTTCCTGCTGGATTTCCTGCTGGAGCTGCTGGTAGCGCGGGATCCGGCTCCGGCTGGGCGCCGCGAGCTGGACGAAGACCACGCGCGTGCGGTACTCCGGCCAGCGCTCGAAGAAGCGGCGGATGGCGCGGAAGCGCTCGAGGAGGCCCTTCGTGTAATCGACGCGCTCCACGCCCACGCCGAGGAACTCGGGGTAGATGTCGAGGGCGGCGAGGAGCGCGCTCCGATCTCGCGGCGGCTGCTCGTCCACGAGGCTGGTGGCCACGCTGATCGGGAACGGCTGCACGTGCGTCGTGTGCTGGCCGCGCACGACCGTGAAGTGGTCCCACTCGATGCGGCCCTCGATGGCGCGCTCCACCGTCTCGAGGAAGTTGTTGCAGTGAAACTGTGTGTGAAAGCCGATGAGGTCCGCGCCCAGCATCCCGACCAGGATCTCCTCCTGCCACGGGCAGATCCCGAATGCCTCGAAGTTCGGCCACGGGATGTGCCAGAAGAGCGCGACGCGCGCGTCGGGGCGCGCGCGCTTGATGAGGGCAGGCAGCAAGGCGAAGTGATAGTCCTGGACGAGCACGATGGGCGCCTCCGCCTTCTCCATCTCCTCCAGGAGGGCGGCCGCGAACCGCGCGTTCACGGCGCGGTAGTGGTCCCAGTCGCCGGTGCGGAACTGCGGCCGCTCGTGCACGATGTGGCAGAGCGGCCATAGCCCCTCGTTCGCGAAGCCGTAGTAGTACCCGGCCTCCTCTTCGGCGTCCAGCCAGACCCGCCGCAGCGTGTACACGGCGTCGTCCGTCGGCAGTCCTACGCGCTCGCCCACGAGACGATCGGCGTCGCCGCTTCCATGCGCGACCCACACGCCGCCGCACGCGACCATGATCGGCTCCAGCGCGGTGACGAGGCCGCTCGCGGGCTGCACCTCGCGCACGCTCCCGCCCTCCATCACGTGGCTCAGGGGCTCGCGGTTCGACACCACGAAGATCGGCCGCTCGCCGAAGCGCATGTGGACGAACTGCTTGAGCCGCTCCTCCGTCCACACGCTCTCGCCGAGAAGCCGCAGCCGCGCTTCCTCCTCCGCCGCCATCTGCGCCCGCGCGAGGTGGCGGGCGAGGCTGCTCACTTCGGTGGCGAGGGGGCCGAAGAGCGTGGCATCGGCGTCGGGAGGCGGCGCCGCCTGTCCCGTCTTGAGCTGCTTCGTCCACGCCGCCATGCGCGCCATGGGTCGCGTCACGCTGCCGCGCACGAGCAGCCAGGTAATGCCGGTGAGGAACAGAATGAGCACGCCGAGACGGATCCCGGTACGTCCCCACAGCTTCCACTCGCTCGTCTCCAGATACTGCGCGTCCAGGAACACCGCCGCCGCCCCCACCGCGCGATCGTCCCGCTGGAGCGGCACCACGTGCACCCACGTCGTGCGCCCGGCCACCGAATGGAACTGACGGACGGGAGCGTTGGTGCGGATGGCGTCGGAGATGAGCGGCGAGATCGGGCCGAGATAGGGACGGACGTCGGGGGTGGCGTCGATCACGCTCGCGAACTCGTCGTAGATCGCGATGCTGCGATCGTGACGACTGAAGCGGTTGAGCACGCGGGCGTAGCCCGTGCGGGCGCCGCGGAGCAGCATCGGCTCCGCCGCCTCGCGCACGGCGTCGGCCACGAGAGAGGCCCGCCGCTGGAGGTCCTGTACGAGCCGCGCGCGCTCCTCCGACACCTCGAGGTACGCGAAGCCTGCGCTCACGACGAGGGTGGCCAGCCAGATGGCGCCGAGGAGGCGAAGCTGAAAGCGCATCGGCGATCAGGCTCCGAACTTGGTGAACCGCAGGGCGTTCGCCATGACGAGCGGCATCAGGTGATGCGAGGGAAACACGCCGAGCGTTCCGGCCGCGCACGCGCGCTCCGTGAAGGCGCGCACGGGATCGGCGCCCGCATAGCGGCTGTGGACGAGCACGGGCACCGGTTGCCAGCCGTGCCCGGCCAGCACCGACGGGCTCGCGTGATCGCCGGTGACCACGAAGACGTCGGGGCCGAGGGCGCGGATCTCGGGCACGAAGGCGTCGAGACGCTCGAGGGCGGCCACCTTGGCGTCGAAGTCGCCGTCCTCGCCCGCCTTGTCGGTGTCCTTGTAGTGGAGGAAGAAGAAGTCGTAGCTGCTCCAGTGCTGGCGCAGCGTGCCCACCTCGTCCGCGAAGGTGCCGCCCGTCTTCAGCACGTCCATTCCCACCAGGCGCGCGAGGCCGCGATACATCGGGTACGCCGCGATGGCGCCCGCGCGGAGGCCGAAGACGGTGGGGAAGTGCGGGAGCTCGGGGAGCCGGTCGAAGCCGCGCAGCAGCACCATGTTGGCGGGAGCGGCGTCGGCGAGGCGCCGGCGCGCTTCGGTCACGAAGGTGTTGACGAGGTCGGCCGTGCGCGCGGCGGCGGCCTCGAGGGGCTTCACGGGCAGCGCCGGCTTGCCGAGAAGCTGGGGATCGGTCTCGGAGAGGCGACCGGACAGTCCCGCCCCGCGCAGCACGAGGACGAAGCGGTGCTCCTTCACGGGCTCCACGAACAGCTCCGTCCCCGAGAGGCGGATTCCCCGGAGCCGCTCCGTGAGCCTGGTGCTCGCCTCGGTGGAGATCCGTCCCGCGCGGCGATCGGTGATGAGCCCGTGCGCGTCGACGGTGCAGAAATTCCCGCGGGCGGCGACGTCGCCCGCGCGCAGATCGAACTCGATCCCGAGCGCCTCCAGCACGCCGCGGCCGACCTGATAGCGGAGGGGATCGTAGCCGAAGAGTCCCAGGTGTCCGGGTCCGCTGCCGGGCGTGATGCCGGGCGCGACGTGGCGGATGAGACCGCAGGCGGCGTTCTCGGCGAGTGCGCTCAGGTGGGGAAGCCGCGCCGTCTCCATCTCGGAGAGGCCGGTCTCCGGCCGCGGCAGGCCGGCGAGCCCGTCGAGCGACAACAGCACGATCTTGGTCGTGTTGGAGACGACGAGGGGAGCGATCAGCTCCAGCATGTTCTTCGAGTGTACCGGTCAGTCGTCCTTCACGGAATTTTCGATGCTGTCGAGGCCGGTGATCTCCATGCGGACCACGTCCCCGGGCTGGAGCCACACGGGCGGCTTCATGCCGAGACCGACGCCGGGTGGGGTGCCAGTGGCGATGAGATCGCCCGGAGACAGCGTCATGATCCCGGAGAGATAGCTCACGATGTAGTTCACGTTGAAGATGAACGTCTTCGTGCTGCCCTTCTGCATCTGCTTGCCGTTCACGAACGTCTTGAGGTCGAGGGAATGGGGATCGCGGATCTCGCCGCGGTCGGCGATGTACGGCCCCACCGGCGCGAAGGTGTCCGCGATCTTGCCGGCCGCCCACTGCGTGGTGAGGAACTGAAAATCCCGCGCGCTCACGTCGTTGATGATCGTGTAGCCCCACACGTACTCGAGGGCCTGCTCCCGGCTCACGTGACGAGCGGCGCGCCCGATCACCACGCCGAGCTCCACTTCCCAGTCGAGCTGCTTGCTGCCCCGCGGGCGGAGGATCGGCTCCCCGGGATCGAGGACGGTGTTGTTCCACTTGGCGAAGATCGGAGGCTCCTTGGGGATGGGATTGCCCGTCTCCTCGGCGTGATCGCGGTAGTTCAGGCCGATGCAGATGAACTTTCCGGGGTCGGCGATGGGCGCGTGGAGGCGCACCGCCGCGCGGGGGAACGTGACCCATTCCGTGATGCCGGCGACCGCGTCCTGGGTGGCGGCGCCGCCCTCGAGGAAGGCGCGCGTGCTGAGCGGCACGAGCGCGGTGGCGATCTCCTGCGCGCGCGCGACGCCGCGTCGAGCGAGGGTGGCGGCGACACTCGCCTGGAGATCGGCGACGCGGTCGCCCTGGAGCGCGCCCACGCGGGGCGCGAGGCCGTTCTGGGAAAAGCGGACGAGCTTCATGCGTGGATCCCTCCCGCTCGAGGATGTGGCGCCGATTATAGCTCCGGCTCGATTCAGCCGCTCGGAGGCGGCTTTGCTATATTTTCTGAGGGTTCACGGGCCGTGAGAGATGGCCCTCGCCGCGCGGAGGAAACCGTTGAGAAATATATGTGGGCGGCCTGCCCGGTGGCGACGGAGAATGTTTCTAACCACCCCGTGAGGAGGGTTTCATGACGAGGGGACCGAGAGGCATCGCGATGGCGTTGGTGCTCGCGCTGCTTGTGGGCGGGCCACTGGCCCCGCTCGCGGCCGCGCCGCAAACGCAGCCGGCGGCGTCCGCCGAGCCGAACCAGGGCGCTTCGTCGATGCCGTCGGCGACGATGGAGCAGGACCAGGCGCAGCAACAGAACCAGGTCCAGCTGCCGCAGCCGCAGGCCGAGGAGCAGAACCAGGCCCAGCCGCAGGCTCAGCAGCAACCGGACCAGCCCGCGCAGCAGCCCCCGCCGCAGCAAGACCAGCCTCAGCAGCTCGGGGTGGGTCAGTCGCAGCCGCCGGCTCAGGAAACGCCCGGTGTCGTCACCCAGCCGCCCCCGGCGCCGCCGGCCGGCCAGACCCCGGTGCGTGCGAGCCAGCCGGATCAGTTCAAGGAGACGGTCAAGAGCACCCGGGCCCCGCGTCGCGGGTCGGACGGCTACGACGCGGCTGCCGTCGTCGTCAACATCGGGCGGCCACCGCTGAAGGCGGTTCTCTGCGGCCTCGGCGTCGTCAGCAGCGCGGCCCTCTTCGCCCTCACGTTCGGGTCAGCATCCCGCGCGGCGACGGCGGCGGTGGCGGAAGGGTGCGGAGGAAAGTGGTTCGTGAACGGTGACGACCTGCGCCCCGAGGGTACCCGCACGGGGAGCTTCGAGTGGGAGACGCACCAGTTCGACTGGGAGAGACGGTAAGCCGCGAGTCCTCCCGCGCCTGAGCCCAACCGCCGCCCCACGCGCGCCCGCATCGTGGTGGCGGCGGTCTTCGTTTTGCTCCTGGCCGGCTTCGCGGCGGGTCTCTGGGGCACGATCGTACGTCCGCCCGCCTACGAGGTGCGTGGCTCCGTCGTCGCGCGCCCGGCCTCGAACCTGCTCCTCGTCCGTCACGAGGCCATCGATGCCCTCGGCATGAGCGCGATGGAGACGATGGCGGTGTTCGCGGATCCCGCCTTGCTCGACGCCGCCGACCTCGCCCCCGGGGCTCGCGTCAAGCTCGCCGTGCGCCGGCGCGCCGACGAGCTCGTCCTTCTCCGCGTCGACAAGCTTCCCTAGCGCGAACGGGGCGTGGCGCCGAGCCCGCGCACGTATCGCACGAGGGCGGCGATGTCGGCGTCGTCGAAGGTGGAGCCGAAGGCGGGCATGCCGGGGCGGCCGACCGGCGCCCCGCCCGTCTTGACGATGTCGAACAGGTACTGATCGGAATGGGCGCGCACGCTCGCGTCGGTGAGGTCGTGGGGGCGTAGAAGGAAGAGAGCGGCGCGCCAGGAGCCGCGGCCATCCACGCCGTGGCAGGTGACGCAGAAGCGATAGTAGAGTCGCGCCTCGCGCGCGGCGCCGGGCGGCGGCGTCGGTGTTTCGAGAAGCCAGGCGAGGCCGCCCGCGAAGATCCCGACGGCGGCCAGCGCCACCACGAGCCCGGCCAGAGGACGACGGATGACGCCGGCGCCCGGGCTAGATCGCGAGCTCGCTCTTGGTGTCGAAAAACTGCAGGCGGTCGGGATCGAGCGCGAGGCGGACGGGCTCGTGGATCTTCACGCGCACGGAGGGATCCACGCGCGCCACCATCACCGAGGGACCGACCTTGACGTCGAGCAGGATCTCGGACCCGAGCGGTTCCACCACGTCGACCACGGCGTCGACGCAGGTATCGCGCGGATCAGAGCCGGAGGCGACGTGGAGATCTTCGGGACGGACGCCGAGCGTCACGCGCTGGCCCTTGTAGGGGCGCAGCCGTTCCGCGCGCGCGGGCGGGATGGCGACGTTCAGGCCGGGCGCCTCCGCGCGCACGCCGCCACCGTCGCCGATCGTCACCTCGATGAAGTTCATGGCGGGCGACCCGATGAAGCCGGCCACGAACTTGTTGGCGGGCTTGCCGTAGAGCTCGAGCGGCTCTCCCACTTGCTGGATCCAGCCGTCGCGCATGACGACGACGCGATCACCGAGCGTCATCGCTTCCACCTGATCGTGCGTGACGTAGATGGCGGTCGTCTCCAGCCGATCGTGCAGCCGCTTCAGCTCCACGCGCATCTGGACACGCAGCTTGGCGTCCAGGTTGGAGAGCGGCTCGTCGAAGAGGAACACCTGGGGATGACGCACGATGGCCCGGCCCACCGCGACGCGCTGCCGCTGGCCGCCGGAGAGCTGGCGCGGCTTGCGCTTGAGCAGCTCCTGGATGCCGAGGATCTCGGCCGCGTCCTGCACACGCTTCTGGATCTCGGCCTTGGGGAACTTGCGCATCTTGAGGCCGAACGCCATGTTGTCGTAGACGGTCATGTGCGGGTAGAGCGCATAGTTCTGGAAGACCATCGCGATGTCCCGATCCTTCGGCGGAAGATCGTTCACCACGCGATCGCCGATCACGATCTGTCCCGCGGTGATCTCCTCGAGGCCGGCGACCATGCGGAGCGTGGTGGACTTCCCGCAGCCGGAGGGTCCGACGAGGACGACGAACTCCTTGTCGCGGATGTTGAGGTTCACGTCCTTGACGGCGTGCACCTCGTCATACTTCTTGTTCAGGTCTTTCATGAGGACCTGGGCCATCGCTGTCTCCCTCCGACGTCAGGCTAGTTCGGCCCGTGCGCCCGCCCGCGGGCGGCCGGGTACCGCATGGTACATCAGGCGGTGGCGAACTTCGCGCCCGTCCGCGGGCGCCCTCCGGGGCCCCGGGGGGGGCCGGGGCTTGACAATATCTCGTTTCGGCGGATAAACAGTTCATTTCCAAGCTCCTCGGGCCCCGCAGACCCGACAAGGGAGGTCGACGATGAGTGAGCCACGCCCGCCCCGTCCAAACCTTGCCGCCGGCGTCGATCGCCGGCGCTTCCTGAAGGTCAGCGGAGGAGGCCTTGCCAGCGCCACGCTCCTCACGATGCTGGACGCGCGGCAAGCGCCGGCCCAGATCAAGGGGACGACCCTCCGCATGCTCAAGTGGAGCCACTACGTTCCCGCCTACGACGTCTGGTTCGACAAGTTCGCCAAGGAGTGGGGCGAGAAGAACGGCGTCACCGTCCGCGTCGACCACATCCCGCACCTCGAGCTTCCCGCCCGCTACGCGGCCGAATTCGCGGCCGGGGCCGGGCACGACCTGATCTACTTCGTCGGGCAGATCCTGACCGGCCACTACTACCGCAACCTGATCGATCTCAGCGACCTCGCCGACGCGCTGGGCAAGAAGAACGGCGGGTGGCTGGAGAGCGCGAAGAGCTGCGCGCTGGTGGGGGGGCGCTGGTACGGGGTACCAGACTTCTTCATCTCCATCCCCGTCCTCTATCGCAAGGACCTCTTCGCGTCAGTGGGAATGGAGGCGCCCCAGACGTGGGACGACCTCCGCAACGCGGGCAAGCAGCTCAAGGCGAAGGGCCATCCCACCGGCATGCAGTTCTCGCGCTGCAACGACTCCAACCACAACTGGCGCGCCCTCATGTACTGCTTCGGGGTCAAGGAGACGGACCCCTCCGGGCAGAACATCACGATCGACTCCAAGGAGATGCGGGAAGCGCTCCGCTTCGGCAAGGCGCTCTACGACGAGGGGATGACGCCCGAAGTCTTCTCCTGGGACGACGCCTCCGACAATCGCTTCCTCGCCTCCGGCGTCGCCTCCTGGATTCACGACGCGATCTCGGCCTATCACTCCACGCGCCTCACCAACCCCAAGGTCTTCGAGCAGACGTTCGTGGTGCCGGAGGTCTCGGGGCCAGGTGGGAAGTGGAACGTGGGGGAGCCGAACGTGTGGGCGATCTGGAAGTTCTCCAAGAACGTCCCCGCCGCCAAGGAGTTCATCCAGTGGATCGCCGACCATCAGAAGGAAGCGATGGAGGCGAGCCTCGGCTACAACATGCCGTTCCTCAAGGATCAGTACAAGAAGCCGATGCCGTACCTCGGCAAGGATACGAAGCTGGCCGCCCTCCAGGACCAGGAGAAGATCACGGCCTTCTTCGGCTATCCCGGGCCCATGACGCCGCCCGCGCAGGAAGTGCTGACGACGTTCATCGTCCCCGACATGTTCACGCGCGTGGCGCGCGGGGGCGACGTCGAAGAAACGATGAAGTGGGGTGTCGGCGAAATCCGCCGCATCTACGCGAAGCACAAAGCCTAGCGGAATGACCGAGCTGTCCGCGGGCGGCGTGCCGCCGAGCACGTCGCTGTCGGTCGCCGTGGGCGGGCGCGTCGGAGTGCAGTCGTGGTGGCGCACTCCGACCGCCCGCCGGTATCTCTTCGGCTATACGCTCCTCGCACCCGCCGTGCTCTACGTCCTCTTGCTGGTCGGCATCCCGTTCGTGTTCTCGCTCTACCTCGCCATGAGCGATGCCTCGGTGGGCGTGCCGGTGGCGCGCTTCGTCGGGCTCGAGAACTTCAAGACGGCGGTGGAGAACGCGACGTTCTACGTCGCCCTCCGCAACACCATCGTGTTCACGCTGGGGGCCGGGATCATGAAAGGCCTTCTCGGCACCACGCTCGCGTTCTTGCTCGTGCAGCCGTTCCGCGGCCGCAAGATCATCCGCGCCCTCGTCGTGATCCCGTTCACGCTTCCCATCGCGGTGAGCGTGCTCGGCTGGAAGTGGATGTTCGATTCCCAGTTCAGCGTCATCAACTGGGCGCTCAACAAGGCCGCCCTCATCGGCCCCTACGGCTCTCCGGACTGGCCCGTCTGGCTCGGTCAGCCCTGGCTCGCGTTCTTCTCCGTGATGTTCGTGAACGTCTGGCGCGGGTTCCCGTTCAGCGCCATCGTCCTCCTCGCCGGCCTTACCTCGGTGCCGCCCGAGATCATCGACGCCGCCAAGGTCGACGGGACGTCGTTCCTGAAGCGCTTCCGTCTCGTCATCGTGCCCATGATCGCGCCCATCCTCTTCATCGGGAGCGCGTTCGACACCGTGTTCACGCTGTCGGACCTGAGCATCGTCTACCTGCTCACGAACGGCGGCCCCGACGGCGCCACCGAGATCCTGCCCACGCTCGCCTACAACACCGGCATCCGGGGCGGCGCCCTCGGGCGGGGGGCGGCCATCTCGCTCTTCCTGTTCCCGCTCCTGCTGCCGGCCATGATCATGCTCTTGCGCACGCTCCGGCGACGGCAATACTGATGACGGCGCGCGCGTAATGGCGACGCTCGCCCCCACCCTCGGACAGCGGGCGCCTCGCACGGCGCGGGCGCGCTCGGTGCGACGGCACGTCTTCATCTATCTCGGGCTCGTCCCGTTCATGATCATCGCGGTCGGCCCCGTGATCTGGATGTTCATCACCGCCATCAAGCAGGACGCCGATCTCTATCTGGTGGGCGCCATCCCGTTCTGGTTCAATCAGCCGCCCACGTGGAAGAACTTCGACTTTCTGTTCCACAACACCTTCTACGGGGACTGGATCGTCAACACGATGGCGATCTCGTTCTGGGTGTCCGCGATCACGCTGCTGACGGCGGTGCCCGCCGGCTACGCGCTCGCGCGCCTGCGCCTGCCGTTCGCGGAGAACCTCGGCATCGCGATCTTCATGACCTATCTCGTGCCTGCCATCATCCTGTTCATTCCCCTCGCCCGCGTGGTGACCGAGCTCGGCTTACAGGACTCGTGGTGGGCGCTGGTGGTCGTCTATCCGACGTTCACGATCCCGTTCTGCACGTGGCTGCTGATGGGGTTCTTCAAGACGGTGCCGTTCGAGATCGAGGAAGCGGCCATGGTGGACGGCTGCGGCCAGCTCGGCGCTCTCCTGCGCGTGGTGCTGCCCGTGAGCTGGCCGGGATTGATCACCGCCGTCATCTTCTCGTTCACGCTCTCCATGCAGGACTTCCTCTACTCGCTCGCGTTCGTGTCGATCTCGGAGGAGAAGCCGGTGCCGCTCGGCGTTGCCACCGAGCTCATCCGCGGCGACATCTACTTCTGGGGCTCGCTGATGGCGGGCGCGCTGCTGGTGGGCGTGCCGGTCGCCATCGTCTACAACTTCTTCCTCGACCGGTTCATCAGCGGCATCACGGGCGCCGCCATCAAGTGACGTGGCCGTGAACCACGCGGAACCTCAGGGAGGTGCGTGCATGAGAGCGAAGATCATCGTGGCAGGGGCGCTGGCGGCCGTCGTGCTCGCGGGCGGGCTCGCGTCGTCGGCGCGCGCGCAGGACCAGAAGGTGCCCCAGGAGAAGGACGTGAAGTCGTCGGCGATCGTCACCTCGCTGGGGCCGTTCCGGGAAGCCGTCAGCATCCCGGTGGTCCTGAGCGGGCAGGTGATCGAGATCGCGCCCGGCGGTCAGACGGGCCGGCAGCGGCATACCGTTCCCTCGTTCATCTACGTGCTCGAGGGCACGCTCGTGACCAACAGCGAAGGCGGACGCGTGGGCGTGGCGGGCGTCCAGTACCATAGCGCGGGCCAGGCGTACTCCGATCCCGCCGGCGTGTGGCACAACCACTCCGCCGCCGGTTCCGGACCCGTGAAGTACCTCCTGCTGCTCATCAGCACGCCCGGCGGCAACGTCACCGAGAAGGCGAAAGCCGACGAATAGCGGGCGATCACGGGCGGTCCGCTTCACCGCCGCCATCGCGGCCGCCCTGTCGCTCGTCCTCGTTCTGCTTCCGCCGCCCGGCCGCACCGCGCCCGGCCCCGAGGTCGTCGCCACCGGCGTCGTCCGCCCGCTCCAGCTGGCCATCGACGGTCACGACCTCGTGGTCCTGAGTCCGGGCCGCGGGGGCGATGCCGCCGGCGAGATCTACCGCGTGGATCTCCAGGGCGAGCTGCCCGTGGATCTCTCGCGTCATGCCCGCGTGCGCATCCCCTTCGTGGACGGGAGCCTCGCCCTCGGCAGCCTCGTCGTCGACCATGGCGCGCGCGCGTTGTTCCTCGGCGAGGAGAACGGAACGCGCATCTATCGCCTCAGCGAGGACGAGCGCCTCACGCTCTATGCCACCGGCCTCCACCGCCTCGCGGGAGGGAGCAGCATCGCGCTCGACCGGCAGGGGCGGCTGGTCGTGGTCGATCACGTCGATCCGTTCATCTCGCCCGGCGACGAGCGCCCGGTGCCGGGGCTGGAGCCGTTCCGGGACGAGCAGTACCGGGGCCCCGTCGTTTTCCGGATCGCCCTCGACCCGAGCCTCCGGCTTCCGCGCCGGATCGACCTCCTCGCTCCCGTCTTCCCGCGCGGCTGGGGCGGACGGGGCGGCGGCGGCAACTTCCGCCGCCTGATCGCGGTGGCGCCCGTGGCCGGCGACGACCTCGTCGTCCTCACGTCGGACGGCGAGCTCGTCCGTCTCGTCGCCGGCGGAGGCCTCGAGCCCTGGGCGGTGCTGCCGCGCGGCCAGTACAACCGGATCAACATGCTGACGGCGCCCGACGGAGCCGTCATCGTGAGCGGCGGCTTCCACGTGGCCCGGATCTTCCGGGTGGCCGCGAACGGCGCCGTGACCGTGCTCGCGTCGGATCTGGCCGATCCCGAGGGCATCGCCCTCGACGCCCGCGGCGATCTCTACGTGGCGGAGTCGTCCCTCCACCGCATCGTCCGGCTACGCGCCCTCCAGCATGGCGGCGGTTAGTCCGCGCACGTAGCCGCGCGCGAACACTGCGCACAGCAGCGCGATCGGGATGGCGGCGAGGTTCACGCCGGCCACCGCCACCAGCTCCTCGAGGCTGACGTCCATCACGCCGAGCCCGGCCGCCACCGTCTGCTTGTGGCGATCGAGCAGGAAGATGGACGCCAGCATGAAGTCGTTGCCGACCGTGCCCACCGTGAAGAGCCCGGCCGCCACCAGGACGTTGCGGCTCATGGGGAGGATGATGCGCGCGAAGGCGGTGGCGGGGGAGGCGCCCTCCACGAGCGCGGACTCCTCGATCTCGCGCGGGAGGTGGCGGTAGTACGCGGAGAGGATCCAGATCGCGAACGGCAGCGCCATGGTGGCGTAGATCAGCACGAGGGCGAGGTGGCTGTCGTCGAGGCCGAGGGCGAGGACGACCTGGTAGAGCGGGATGAAGAGGATCGTGTGCGGCACCACGTAGGTCGCGAAGAGCCCCCGCCGCCACCAGCGCCAGCCGGGCGGGCGCAGGCGGCCGAGGGCGTAGGCGGCGGGAACGGCGGCGGCGAGCGTCACGAGCAGGCTCGCCCCCAGCACGATGGCGGAGTTCAGCAGCCACACCATGAACGGAACGCGCGGGACCACCACGTACCCGCGCGCGGACGGCTCGTCGTCGGTGTCGAAGAGATCGGTGTAATTCTCGAACGTGGGAGCGGCGACGTAGAACGGGCTGCCGAACACGTCCTCCTCCGGCGTCTTGAGCGACTGCACGGTGATGAAGTAGATTGGGAACAGACTGTAGACGGCGGCTGCCAGCAGCAAGCCGCGCTGGGTCCACCGCCGCGTGGCGGTCATGCTCGCGCCTCCTCGGCGGGATCGAACCATCGGAACAGCACGAAGAGGGCGGCCGCCAGCAGCGGCACCAGCGACAGCGACCACGCGGCCGCTTCCGCGAACCGTCCGGCGCCGATGCCGAGCCAGTACGCGTAGGTTCCGATGAGCGGGAAGATCACGCGCCCGCCCGTGAGCATCCACACGTTGGCGAGGTCGGCGAAGGCGGTGGTGAAGGAGAGGAACACCGCCAGCGCCATGTACGGGCGCAGGAGGGGCAGCGTCACCGCGCGCAGCCGCTGCGCCGCCGTTTGCGTCTCCAGGCGCGCGTACTCGAACAGCTCGGTGGGGATCGCGTTGAGACCGGCGAGGAGGAAGATCGCGGTGAAGGAGCCGCCCCGCCACACGTTGAACAGCGCCACGCTCAGGAACGCGTAGGCGCCTCCGCCGAGGACGACGTCCACCGCGTGCTTGACGCCGCCGAAGAACGCGCTGTAGGCGGTCGTGATGGGCGGGTTCAGCATCCAGTACCAGGCGACGACGGTCACCCCGCCCGGGTACGCCCACGGCAGGAACACGGCCAGGAAGACGAGCGCGCGCGCCCGTGACGGGCGCTGGAGGAGGAGGGCGAGGCCGGTGCCGAGCGCGAGCTTGGCCGCCGTCGTCACCACGAAGTACACGACCGTGATGAGGCAGGCGCGCCAGAACAGCGCGTCGGCGAGCAGCGTCCGGTAGTTGGCGAAGCCCACGAAGCGGCGGTCGCCCCCGCCCGCGCTCGAAAAGTCGGTGAAGCTCAGCCACACTTCCCACCCGATCGGATAGGCGAGCACGCCAACGACGAGGATCAGCGCGGGCGCCATGAGGGCGTAGGCGATCGCGATCTCCCGCCGCCTCCGTGAGACCGGAGCGCGGGCGGTCGTGGCCTCAGCCCTTGACGGAGCCGGTGAGCCCGGTGACGTAGTACTCGACGAAGAAGGAGTAGACGACGGCGACGGGAATGGAACCGAGCAGCGCTCCCGCCATGAGCTGCCCCCAGAAATAGATGTCGCCGCGGATCAGCTCGGAGACGACCCCCACCGGCACGGTCTTCTTCTCGGGGGAGGAGAGGAAGACGAGCGCGTAGATGAACTCGTTCCAGGAGAGCGTGAAGGCGAAGATCCCCGCCGAGAGAATGCCGGGCACGGCGATGGGGAAGATGATGCGGGCCATGGCCCCGAAGCGCGTGGCGCCGTCGATGCGCGCGCACTCCTCCAGCTCCTTGGGGATCGTCTTGAAATAGCCCATGAGGAGCCACGTGCAGAAGGGGATGAGGAACGTCGGATACGTCAGGATGAGGGCCCACGGCGTGTCGCCGAGCTGGAAGGTCCGGATGATGTTGGCGAGCGGGATGAAGAGGAGCGTGGGCGGCACCAGGTACGTCACGAAGATCGAGGTGCCGAGCATGCCCGCCATGGGGAAGCGCAGGCGCGCGAGCGCGTAGCCGGCGAGCAGCCCGCACGTGAGGGAGATGACGGTGGATACCACGGCGATGAAGAACGTGTTCCACAGCCAGTGCGGGAACGTCGTCTTCTCCATGAGGTCACGGAAGTGCTCCAGGGTGGGCGCCAGCGTCCAGAAGGGCGCGTTGTTGGCGGCGCGCCAGGAGCGATAGAGCTCGGAGTCGGGCCGGATGGCGGTGACGAGCATCCAGTAGAACGGAAAGAGCGTGCCGATCACGAACAGCGTGAGGGGGACGTAGAAGTACACCCACTTCTTCCACCGCCGCTCGATGAGCATTTATCGGGGCCGCTTGCTCGGGTACGAGCGCAGGTGGCGAGTGAAAGGCAGTCGTGGAATCTCGGCGCGATTTCCGAGCGCGATCCCCGGCAACCGCCGTCGGCACTCGTGGCATCTCACCCGCGTTCTGGGTGCGGTGTCGGTCATGCCCCCTCCAGTCTTCTCAGGTACCGGAGCTGGAGCCAGACCACGATGAAGAGGACCGGGAGCATGAAGAGCGAGATGGCGGCGCCCTCGCCGAGAAGGCCGGTGGCGACACCGACCTGGTAGGCGTACGTGGCGAGCAGGTGAGTGGCGTTGGCGGGACCGCCGCCGGTGAGCACGTAGATGAGCTGGAAGTCGGAGAACGTCTGGATGATCGAGAACACCACCACCACCAGCGTCACCGGCTTCAGGAGGGGCCAGGTCACCCGCCAGAACCGTTGCCAGGCGTTGGCGCCGTCGAGTGACGCCGCCTCGTGGAGATCGGGGTTGATGGTCTGGAGGCCGGCGAGGAGCGTGATGGCGAAGAACGGCATGCCGCGCCAGGTGTTGACGACGATCGCGCACCACATCCCGTACACGCCGTCGGAGAGGAACGGCAGCTTGGTGGTGATGGCGCCGCTCCGATAGAGGAGCCAGTTCAGGACGCTGAAGGTGGGATCGAACATCCACCGCCACGCGAAGGTCGAGAGCACGGTGGGGACGATGAACGGGAGCAGCATGGAGGCGCGCACGATGCGCTTGCCTCGAAAATTCCGGTTGAGGAGCAGCGCCAGCCACATGCCGAGGCCGAGCTTGAAGAGGGTCGCCCAGAACGTGTAGAAGAACGTGTTCCGGAAGGCGGTCTGGAAGATCGAGTCGTGCCAGGCCTTCACGAAGTTCCGCGTCCCCACGAACTCGCCGATGTTCCCCACGCTGGTGTTCGAGAGCGAGAGCCACACCCCCATGACGAACGGGTAGGCGATGAACATCGCGAGGAGGACGACGGCAGGGGCGAGGAGGACCGCCGCCAGCAGCTTCTCGTTCTCGAGCCACCGCGTGATCGCGGCCGGCTGCGCGCGCTGGGCCCCCGGCCGCGGCAGCGCCACCTCGAGCGGGGCCGCGCTCCCGGAGGCGCCCGCGATCGGCTTCTTCATCGGCTTAGCCATAGATGCGCTTCAGCTCCCCCGCCGCCCACTTCACGGCCTCTTCGGCGGTCGTGCCCTGCGCCGCCTTGGCGTACATGTCGGTGACGATGTACTTCGAGTACACCTCGCTCGCCTTGGCGTCGGGGGGCCCCGCGTAACCCACGATACGCGAGGCCTGGGCCGCCGTCCGGTAGAGCTTCATCGCATCGTCCAGCTTGCCCCACATCGGTGACTGTTCCCAGTGCTTGGTGGAGCCGACCGAGAAACCCTCCGCCACCTCGAACCACTTCTGGAAGGTCTCCTTACCATGCAGCCAGCGCAGGAAGTCCTTCGCCAGCTTCTGGTTCTTTCCGTACTTCATCACCATGTGGGAGAACGGGATGTGGTAGCCCCAGGAGCCGGCGGGGCCGTTGGGGATCGGGAAGTGATCGATGTCCCGCCACATCGCCTCGCCCTTCTCGTCCTTGATCTTGTCCTGGCCGCGCTTGGCCGCGATGTAGATCGACGCCCCGTTGAGGGTGGCGCTGATCTCGCCGGCGAGGAAGGCGCGGTTGTTGTTGGTGTCGTCCCACGCGAAGCCGCCCTCGTCGCAGGCGTCCTTCCAGAACGCGGTCATCCATTTGACGGACTCGACCGTCTCCTTGCTGTCGAGCACGACCTTGCTCGCCTTGTCACGCTCGGCGGCGCCGAAGTTCCACAGCATCGGATACGACCACGCCGGGGCATCGCCGAAGGTGTGGCCGAGCGTCTGCCCGATGGGGTGGCCCTTCTTCTTGAGCTTCATGCCGAGCTGGCGGTATTCGTCGAGCGTCTTCGGGGGCGCGGTGGCGCCGACCTCGTTGAACCACGACTTGCGGTACGCGATGAGAAGCCCGGAGATGCTCCAGGGAAGCGCCAGGTAGCTCTTGCCGTCCTTCACCGCCTGCTCCGACTGCATGTAGAAGCCGCCCTGGTCCTTCGCCTGCCACTCCGCGAGATCGGTGACGTCCACCGTCCCGTTCCTGTAGAGGTGCGGCCAGTTGTGCAGCGTCATGATGATGTCGGCGCCGCTCCCCGACTGCATGGCGGCCGTGATCCGCGGCTGGAGATCGTTGGCGTTGATGGTCTCGAGCTGGACCTCCGCCCCCAGCAGCTTGTTGGCCTCGGGGAGGAGCTGCTGGCGCAGGATGACGTCGCAGGCGGGGATGAAGTCGTTCCACCGTAGGAGGTGGAGCCGCGTGCCCTGGGCATAGGCGGGCGCACGGCGGGCGGCGAGGATGCCTTCGAGCCCGGCGGCCGCGGCCACGCCGGCAGCGGCTCCGCTCGCTTGCAGAAACGCGCGACGACTGAGGTGCGTCCGGTGTTCCGGCGCCATGGCTCCCTCCTGCGGCGGATGGTGCGTTGCGCTAGCCCTCGTAAATCTTCTTCAGCTCACCCTCGGCCCACTTCACGGCCTCCTCGGCCGCCATGCCCTGCACGCCCTTCGCGTACATGTCGGTGACGATGTACTTGGTGAACGCCTCCGTGGCCTTGCCCGTCGACGGCCCCGCGTAGCCGAAGAGCCGAGTGTTGCGCGCGGCCGTCCGGAACATCTTGAGCGGCTCGTCGAGCTTGCCCCACATGGGATCGTTCTCCCACTTCTTGGTGGAGCCCACGCTGTAGCCTTCCTGGGTGGTGAACCACTTGCCGTAGTTCTCCGGCTTGTGGAGCCACATGAGGAAGTCCTTGGCGAGCTTCTGGTTCTTGCTGTATTTCATGACCGCGTTCGACTGGTTCAGGAACAGCAGGAAGGCGCCGGCCGGTCCCGACGGCAACGGGGCGTGATCGATATCCTGCCAGAGCGGCTCGCCCTTCTCGTCCTTGATCTTGTCCTTCTGGCGCTTGGCGACGATGTAGATCGAGGCGCCGTTGAGGGTGGCGGAGATCTCGCCGGCATGGAACGCGCGGTTGTTGTTCGTGTCGTCCCAGGCGAGCCCGCCCTCGTCGCAGCATTCCTTCCAGAATCCCTGCATGAACTTCACGGAGTCGACGGCGCCCTTGGTGTTGATGGTGACCTTCTTGCCGGTCTTGTCGGTCTCAGCGCCGCCGAAGGCCCACAGCATCGTGTACGTGAACGTGGGGGCGTCGCCGAAGGTGTGACCGAGCGTCTGCCCGTAGGGCTTGCCCTTCTGCTTCATGACGGCGAAGAGCTTGCGCGCCTCGTCCCAAGTCTTTGGAAACTCCTTCGCGCCCGCCTCCTTCAGCCACGATCGCCGGTAGGCGACCGCGTTCCCCACGATCGAGTGCGGCGCCGAGAGCCACTTGCCGTTCACCTGACACGACGGCGCCCACACATCGTAGAACCCGCCTTCCGCCTTCGCGACGGCGTTGGCGACGTCGCCGACGTCGACGACCGCGTTCTGGTAGAGGTGCGCCCAGTTGTACTGGAAGTTGAAGATGTCGGCGCCGGCGCCCGACTGCACGGCGGCCGTAATCCGCGCCTGGAGGTCGTTGGCGTTGATGGTTTCGAGGGTGACCTCGGCGCCCAGCGCCTTCGACGCCTCCGGCATCTGACGCTTCAGCTCGACGTCCGACTCCGGGATGAAGTCCACCCAGCGCACCCAGTGCAGCTTCGTGCCCTGCGCCCACGCGGGAGCCCGCCGGGCGGCGAGAATCCCTTCGAGGCCGGTGGAAGCCACCGCCGCGGCGGCGCCGAAGATCCGGAGAACGTGCCGCCGACCGATATCGTGACCCATGCGTTGATCCTCCTTGGTGAGTCGAACGCGCATCCTGACGCCCGGGATCCGCTTAAACCTCGGGGAAAAGTGACCGAATTGATACCACTCTAGGGTTGCGGGTGTCAAACGCCCGGCCGGCGCCGGGCGCCCCTCAGACGGCCGCCGACGCGGCGGGGACGGGGGCGGCGAGGCGCGATGGTGTCCGGAACGTGAGGCCGAGAGCGACGGCGGCAATGCCGATGGCGGCGGAGCTCACGTAGAGCCAGCCGTAGCCGGCGAAGGTGTCGTAGACGAAGCCGCCCGCGAAGGAGCCGAGGCCCATCCCGATGGTGGAGACGAGGAAGACGGCGCCGTACGCGCTGCCCATGATCTTCTCGCCGAAGCACTCTCGGGTGACGAGCGCGTAGAGCGGCATCACGCCCCCGTAGGCGGCGCCGAAGACCACCGCGAAGGCATAGAACGTCGCCGTCTCCCGCGCGAAGAGGTACGCGAAGACCATCACCGCTTGCAGGGCGAGCCCGCTCAGGAGCGTCGGCTTGGCGCCGAACCGATCGGCGAGCACCCCGCCCCCGATCCGGCCGCCGATCGACGCCAGTCCCGAGACCCCGAGGACCGTTGCCGCCGCCATGTGCGGCACGCCCTGATCGATGGCGTGGGTGACCATGTGGAAGATCGGCCCCGAGTGCGCCGCGCAGCACGCGAAGTGGGTGAGGGCGATGGCCCAGAACTGGGGCGCGCGGAACACTTGCGCCGTGGAGAAGTCGGGCGACGCGGTGGACGCGCCCCCCATCGCCGCCGCCCCCATGTCGCCGGGCGCGTTGCGGACGAGCAATCCCACCGGAATGACGACGAGCCAGGCGAGATCGCCGAGAACGAGCATCGCCGTCCGCCAGTCGTGGGCGGTCGTGAGCCACCGCGCGAGCGGCGACACGACGAGGATGCCGAAGCCGATGCCCGCCGACACCAGCGCCACCGCCAGCCCTCGGCGCGCCGTGAACCACTTGGTCGCCGTCGACGTGAGGGGCGCGTAGAAGGCGCCCACGGCGAGACCGACGGCGATGCCGAACGTCACGTAGAACTGCGCGAGCGAGCTCGCCTGGCTCGAGAGCACGAGGCCGAGACCGAGGAGAAAGCCGCCCGCCACCACCACGAGACGCGTGCCGTAGCGATCGGAGAGCGCGCCCCACAGGAAGGAGCCGATCCCCATCGCGATCCAGTTGATGAACGCGACGCCGGAGATCGCGCCGCGACTCCATCCCATGGACTCCTCGATCGGCTTCAGGAAGACGCCGAGCGAGAAGAGCGCGCCCATCCCGACGCAGATCACCGTCGCCGCCGCCGCCAGCACGACCCAGCCGTAGAACAATGGCCGCCGGCCCATGGTCGACTACGATAGCACCGGTGTTCGGACCTCGAAGGGGAGGGCTTATGTGGCTCTTGCTGTTCTGGCCCGCGGTCGCGTTCGTCGTCACTGCCGTCGCCGCCCTCGCGCTGCGGGCGGTGGTCGTCGCCGCGCTCCGCCGCTGGTCCGGATCGTCGAACGGGTTTCTCGACGTCATCCGCCTGCCGTCGTTTCTCTGGTGTCTGGTCCTCGCGCTCTACGTGGCGATCGAGGTCGCCGATCTGCCGCGACGCCTCAGCCAGCAGCTCGGTGTCATCCTCACCGCGGCCATCGTGATCTCGGTGACGTTCACCGTGGCCAGCGTGGCCGGTTCGCTCATCACGCGGGCGGGCGAGCGCCGCGCCATGGGCGGCCCCGTCACCGGCCTCGCTCACACCGCCGCCCGCGTGGGCATCCTCGTCGTGGGCGGCCTCGTGCTGCTCCAGGCGCTCGGGATCCAGATCACGCCCATCCTCACCGCGCTCGGCGTGGGCGGTCTCGCCGTCGCCCTCGCCCTCCAGGACACGCTCGGAAACCTCTTCGCCGGCATGCACCTGCTCGCGGACAAGCCCATCCGCGTCGGCGACTACGTGAAGCTCGCCGACAACGTGGAAGGCTACGTGGTCGACGTGGGCTGGCGCTCCACGCGGCTCCGGATGCTCCAGAACAACGTGGTGGTGATCCCGAACTCCAAGGTCGCCCAGTCCGTCATCACCAACTACGATCTGCCCGAATCGCGGATGGCGCTGCTCCTCCGGGTGAGCGTCGCCTACACCGCCGACCCCGATCGCGTCGAGGCCGCGCTCGGCGACGAGGCGGCGCGCGCGGCGCGTGAAATTCCGGGACTCCTGGCGGACCCGAAGCCGCTCGTGCGCCTCATTCCCGGTTTCGGGGAGTCGTCGCTCGACTTCACGCTGACCTGCTACGTCGCCTCCTTCGTCGATCAGTTCACCGTGCAGCACGAGCTGCGCAAACGCATCTTGCGTCGTTTCCGCGCGGACGGGATCGAGATCCCGTTTCCGATGCGAACGGTGGAGCTGCGGCCGGCGGCGGGCGACGGCCGGCCCGTCCCGCGCTGAGAGTCCCGCTCACACGGCGAGGCGTGGACGCTCGCGCACGGCGGCGAGGAGCGCGAGCGAGACCACCATGCTGAGCGCGAGGCCGATCCACGGCGCCCGGAACCCCCCGCTCATCGTCACGAAGTGCCCGAACACGAGGGGGCCGACCGTCACGCCCGCCGACGAGATCGCGAGCCCGAGACCGACCGCGGTACCGGCGGCGCGCGCGCCGGCGAGCTCGGCCATGAGCGTGTGCTGCACGCCGTTCCAGCCGATTCCCACGAAACCGAAGATGGCGGCGAGCGGCACCAGCACGACGGCGGAGGCGCCGGGGCCGGTGGCGCCGATCACGAGGGAGCAGAGCGCGGAGGCGATGCCGGCGATGGCGAGGGGGGCGCGACGTCGCCCGCCGAACAAGCGATCGGAAAGGAGGCCGAAAACCACGCGGCCGGCCATGCCCGCGAGCTGAGCGAGGGCGAGATAGCGTCCGGCCGCCAGCAACGAGGTGCCGACCACGTCGCGGAGATACAGCACCAGATAGGCGAGCCAGACCGTCTGCATGGCGGCGAAGCCACCGGTGGCGATGGCGACGAGCCAGAGATCGCGCGTGAGCAGCACCTCGCGCACCGGGCTCTCGCCATCGCGCGCGCGCGACGACACGGCGGGGGCGGGCGGATCGCGATAGACGAGAACGGTGGCGACCGCGGTGGCGGCGATCACGAGGCCGGAGAGAGCCACCGCCGCCCGCCAGCCGAGCGCGAGCGCGGCCACGGGCAGAATGGCCGCTCCGATGGCGCCGCCGAGAGGCAGGCCCACCTGCTTGAGCCCGACGAGCGTGGCCCGCTGCGAGGGCGGCGCCCACACCATCACCGCCTTCGTGGACGTGGGATTCAGGAAGCCATAACCGCAACCCGCCCCCACCATGAGCGCGGCCAGCATGAGATACGAGGTCGACGCGCTCGCCGCCACCAGCCCGACGATGATGACGAGCTGGCCGAGCACGAGCGTGCGTTTGATGCCCCAGGTGTCGGCGAGCGTGCCGGCGGGAAACGACAGCAGCGCGGGGCCGACGTAATACACGGAGAGAAACGATCCCGCTTCCGTGAGGCTGAGGCCGAGATCTTCCCGGATCAGCGACGCGATGGCGGGAAGGCCGAGCGGACCGATGTTCGCCAGCGTCTGCGCGGTGAGGATGAGGCCGACGATTTGGAAGCGGCCGGCGGCGCCGGCCTTCACCGCCGCCGGTGCGCGAGGCGCGCCTCCGCGGCGCGCAGATCCTCCTCGGTGTCGACGCCGATGGTCGCCTCGTCGGTTTCCGCCACGAGGATCGGGATGCCGTGCTCGAGGAAGCGGAGCTGTTCCAGCGACTCCGCCCGCTCCAGCACCGACGGTGGCAGGCGATGGAAGGTGTCGAGGGCGACGCGCCGGTACGCGTACAGCCCCATGTGCTTGTAGCGAACGACGCCGGTGCCGTCGCGGTCGTAGGGGACAGGGTGGCGCGAGAAGTAGAGCGCATGGTGGTCGGCGTCACAGACGACCTTCACGACGTTGGGGTTGCCGACGTCGTCGGCGGTGGCGCGGATGCGGAGCGTGGTCACCTGCGTGTCGGGAAGGGAGAGAAACGGAGTCACCAGACGCTCGATGTGGCCGGGAGTGACGAGGGGCTCATCGCCCTGGATGTTGACGTACACGTCGGCGACACGCCCCTGCGCCACTTCCCACACGCGATCGGTGCCCGAGTGGTGCGTGTTCGCCGTGAGCACGGCCGGGATGTGGAGCTGGTGACAGGCTTCCACCACCTCGTCGGCGTCGGTGGCGACGAGGACGTCGCTCAGGTGGGCGGCCCGGCACGCGCGCTCGTAGACGTGGGCGATCATCGGCCGCCCCGCGATCTCGCGCAGCACCTTGCGCGGAAGCCGCTTGGAGTGGAGCCGAGCCGGAATGACCCCGAGCGCGGTGAGGCTCATCCGGGGCCGCTCTCGGTGCGCACGGCGTCGCGGGCGGCCCGGGCCGCCGCCACCAGGAAACGCTGATCGTTGATCATCCCGACCATGCGCCAGCCCTCGGCGATCCGGCGATTCACGGTATCGGCGGTGGCGCAGTGGATGCCCGGCACCACGCCGTGGCGCTGGGCGGCCGCGAACACCGTCCGCATCGCCTCCTGGAACTCGCGGTGCGGCGGTTCCAGGGAGGGCGCGAGGCCCATCGACGCGCACAGGTCGTTGGGGCCCACGTAGAAGGCGTCGATGCCGGGCACGCCGAGGATGGCGTCGATGTTCTTCACCGCCTCCGCGTGCTCGATCTGCGCGATGACGAGGATCTCCTCGTTGGCGCGGCTGAAGTAGGTCGGCGCGTCGGTGCGGAACGACAGCGCGAAGCGCCCGGCGCCGAGGCTGCGCCGCCCCGCCGGCGGATACTTGCACGCCGCCACCAGCAGCTCCGCCTCTTCGCGTGTCTTGACGTTGGGAGCGAGCACGCCCCAGGCGCCCGCATCGAGGACACGCTTGACATGCTCCTCGCTGAGCGCGGGCACGCGCGCGAGGGGCGCCACCGGATAACGGCTGATGGTCGCGAACATGGTGGCCATCACGCCGACGTCGATGGGGCCATGCTCGGTGTCGATGAGGAGCCAGTCGAAGCCGACCGACGCCATCAGTTCCGCGGCGAGCGGATCGGCGAAATGCAACAACGTTCCGAACTGCGCCGCGCCCATTTTCAGGCGGCGCTTCAGGTGGTTCGGAGTCATGGCACGCGAGTATACCTTCAACCTGCTGCCCAGTGGCTGTGCACATCGCACTGCTACGGGGCAGCGCGACGGGGGGATGGTGGTGGGCGATGCGTTGAGTTCCGGCGCCATCCGACGCGCACGCGTCTGGCTCGCGATTTGCGTTCGCCGGGCGCGCCCGCGCAGTGAACAGAGGGGCTGTTCACCTTCACATGAGGAGGGGCCTCATGCGCATCGGATCCGCCGTCGAGTGTTTGCCGCTTCGCACGCCGGAAGACGTGGTCGCCGACGAGATTGTAGAGTATTCACATCAGGCGCTCCGCAAGAGCCGCTTCTTCTCGGCGCTCGCCGCCGACCAGGTCTCGATGGACCGCTTCACGTACGTGCTCGGCCAGTACCGTCTCCTGCGCGATCGATTCCACACCTGGTTCGGGCTCTGCATCTTCAAGAGCGGCACCTGTGACGACGACAACGTCCGCGCGGCCGTGCTCGCGCTCGCCGAGCACATTGCCATCGAGATGCGCGATGGTCACGATCGATTGTTCCGTCAGTTCCTCGTCGATATCGGGTTGTCGGAGCCGGCGATGCGCGCGATGGCGCGAAGCGAGGCGACCCGTCGCTACGACGAGTCGTTCTTCGCGCGCTTCGGCCTGGACGGAGAGACGTTCTTCGACGCCGTGAGCGCGCTCAGCGCCCGCGAGATCTTCCACTCCATCCGCAACGAGTACGTGCTCACGCACTTCCTCCGATCGCGCGGATTCGGCGACTCCGAGTGGTGGACCCTTCACGTCGACCTCGAGCTCGACCACTTCAAGGCGGCCGTCCAGCCCGTGCTCCGGCGGGGGGACGGCGAGGCGGCGGTGGCCGCCCTCGTCTCCATCGTGAAGCGCGAGATCGACCGCCACGTCCAGTACTGGGACGAGCTGCTGGAAGAAGCCGAAGCCGCCGGCGCCTGTTGACCATGGCGCCGCGGCGGCCACGCCGGGGCCGCCGCGGCGCCTCCGCCCAGGTGGCGCGGCGCCTCCCCGCGACATTCAGTTTCGCAAGGGCACCAGGCGGAGCGGTCGCGCCTCCGGTTCCAGCAGCCAGACCTTGCGATCGCGAAAGTACTCGAGGAGGCGGACGTTCTCGTCGCCCATGTCGCGCGCCCACACCACGGGAGCGGCGTCGATGTCGGCGGCGTTGTAGACCCACTCGTCGTGCACGAAGTGCGCGGGCCCGTAGCGCACGATGACGAGATCGCGGCCCGGTTGCGCCGTGAGCTCGGCGACGAGCTTCGCCCGCGCCCGCCCGAATCGTTCCGACGGCGGCGCCGCCAGGAAGAGCGACGCGACCACGGACACGAGCAACACCGGGATCACGGCGTCGACCGCCGTCCGCAGCATCGCGCTCCCCCCGCGTCGCCACGCCCGCAGACGACGCAGCGCTTGCGTCACCACCACGTAGATCAGCGGCGCCGCGGGCGCCGCGTAGTGCGGGAAGAACCACGTCTCCGTGAGGAGGGCGACGACGAGCACGGCGACGGAGGCGACGGCGATCCGCGTCCACGGATCGCGCAACGCGCCGGGAGCGCCCGCCCCCGCGATCACGAGGGCACCGCCGAGGAAGAACGCGCCCAGCGCCACCACCCTGAACGCGACAACGTCGAGGAAGCCGCGGGGCGTGCGGCGGGACTCGAACGCGTGGAGCGCGTAGCCGATCTGGAAGTCGCGCAGCGCCTGATGACGATAGGGCGGCGGCTGCGCGCGCACGTGTCCGAACAGGAAGAGCGGCGTCACGCTGTACGACGCCTCGTGGATCGCGTAGGGAAGCGTCCACGGAGAGCCGGTGACGGCGCGATTGTAGACAGCCATGGCGGCGCCCGTCACGCCGAGCACGAGCACGACGGGAACGACCGCCCGCGCGAGCGTCACGGGCTCCCGTCGATGGCGGAGGAGGTAGACGGCGAGGACGCACGCGGGAACGATGCTCAGCACCACCCCCTCGAAGGGCCGGCTGTTGGCGAGGATCGCGAGACCGACGCCGACGGCGAGGGAGGCAGAGATTCGGGGGCGATCGACCAGTCGCCGCACACCGCCGAAGAGAAGCGCGCCTCCGATGACGGCCACGCCGCCGCCCCAGTAGCTGTACCCCCAGGGAGCGAGCCGTCCTCCACCGAGGAAGGTGAGGTGGAGCGCGGCGATCACGGCCGCATAGCGCGCCCACCGCGGCGGCAACCAGACCTGGAACATCCAGGCCATGGCCGTCGCCGCCAGTCCCACCTGAAGCCACACGCCGACGACGGGGAGGCCGGTCGTGATCTGTCCCAGAGCGAGGAGCAGTGCCTGCGCGGGCTGGTACTTCGAGGCGTAGGTCGGCTGCACGATGACGTGGATCGATTCGAAGAACGGCCACAGAGGGTGCGGGGGGTTGGTGAGACGGAGGTGCGCGAAGGTGTCGGCCCCGAGCAGATAGCTGAACTCGTCGTTGACGAACGGCACCGGCATTCCGACGATGACGGCGCGGGCGGCGGCGCCGGCGAAGATGGCGATCCCGAGCAGCACCGCGAACGTCGTCGGGCTTCGCGGGTAGCCCCAGAGCCGGGCGAGGCGGGGAGCACGACGGCGGGGAGCGAGTACGACCACGGCGAGCAACAGGAGGACGACCTCCAGCGCCGCCTGTTGGGCCTCCGGCCACATCAGGTGCGGCGCAGACGGAGGATGCTGAGGAAGAAGCTCCCGAGGATGGTTTGGAAGCCGAGCGCGGTGAGAGTGGCGCCCGGGATGACCCACCGCATGGTGTAGTCGTAGTCCAGCGGCCCGAAGCCGGCGGCACGCCAGATGTTCACCGCCCCTGCCAGCAGCACGATACCGGTCCCGAACACGACGCCGCCGAGCAGCAGCCCGCGCTCCAGCGGAAAGATCGTCGCCATCCGCGTCATGCGGGGATCGGCCGGCAACAATCCCTCGCTGATGGCGAAGGTCTTCGTGTAGAGCGCGAACAGGATCGACTGGTGGCCGAGGAGGACAGCGAGACTGGCGAAGAGCAGGGTGTGGACGTCGAACGTCGTTCCCCGGATGGTCAGGCGCGGGAAGGCGACGGCATAGCCGAATAGTCCGAGCAGGATCAGGATCATGCCGGGGAGGAAAAAGAGCCAGCGCGGCGAGTAGGCGAGGATGAACCGGAGCGTGCGCCAGCCGTCGCGCCAGGTGCGCAGGTGCGGCGTGCGCGAGACACGCCCGTCCCGATGGAGCGTGATCGGCACCTCCGTGATCCGCGCTCCGAGCAGGCTCGACTTCACGAGCATCTCGACCGCGAACTCCATCCCCGTGCAGCGCTGGTCGAGGCTCCGGTAGTGCGCCATCGTGAAGCCGCGGAGGCCGCAGTTGACGTCGTGGACGGGCACCCCGAACCACCACCGCCCGAGCAGCGAGAAGAACGGGTTGCCGAGCCAGCGATGGGACGCCGGCATCGCTCCCGGCATCACGGTGCCGCCGCCCGAGGGCAGTCGGCAGCCCTGCACGAGGTCGTAGCCGTCGCGGAGCTTGGCCAGGATGCGGGGAATCTCGCCGAAGTCGTAGCTGTCGTCGGCATCACCCATGATGACGTAGCGACCGCCCGCCGCCGCGATCCCCCCCCTGAGGGCGCTGCCGTACCCCTTCGTCGGGACCGGAACCACGCGCGCGCCGGCCGCCTCCGCCAGCGACTGCGAGCCGTCCGTGCTGCCGTTGTCGGCGACGATCACCTCGCCCTTGATCCCGGCCTCGCGCATCGCGCGCATGGCCTTGCCGACGCAGGTGGCGACGGTGTCGGCCTCGTTGAGGCAGGGAATGACGACGGAGAGCTCGACGTCCGGTGGTGATTGCGAACGGATGGAGGGTGCGGGGGAGGAGACCATCTACCCGTTACGA
>DASXSB010000101.1:0-24070 GCA_036506275.1 Candidatus Methylomirabilota bacterium
AATTTGATGAGGTAGGCTCACGTCGACGCAGCGTGGGACGCAAGCCTCCCGGTCCAAGGCTGCCCGCGCCCCCGCCTTCCCTTCAGCTTCAGCTTGCGCTTCGCCGATTTCTTGTGGGATTCGTGGCCATGGAGCCGCGGGGCTCCGTATCCGGCGAATCGTCGCGACGGCGACGCCCGCCAGCGTCCTCGCGACCCGTTCCGCCCGCAATGACAGGCCGCCGACGAGCGGCCGTATCACGGCAGCCGCGTGGCGTCCGGAGGCGTTAGCATACGCGGCACGATCTCGGCCCATCCTCCGACGAACGCGATGAAGCGCGAGGGCCATCGAGTCGAGCCGTGGTTCTGCAGCTCGATGAATTCGTGAGCGCAGACGCTTCGATGCGCCGGTGTCTGGAATTGCTCCAGCCGGCTGACGGGCAGGACGCTTCTGGCCTGGGCAATCCGCACCTCCGGCGAGCGTGCGTCGAATAGAGCGCCTCGGGGTATCTCGTGATCCATGCCGAACGACAATAGCCCCAATGCCTCTGCTACTATGCGGCGTCATCACTCAGGTCACGATGCGCCACACGTGAAGAGCCCACCACCCGGGAGGCGGCAATGGCTGGCAAAGCGCGTAAGAAGTCGTCAAAGAAGACGCTTAAGCTCCGCAAGAAGCCGCTGACAGATCTCCCGGTCTCGAGGAAGCCAGCCGAAAACGTCAAGGGGGGCGAGCGGATTCGCCTATCTGAGTCGCCGTGAACTGAGGACTTCCTCGACGAGCTCACGGCTCCAGCGCATCCTCCGCCTCCGGGCCATAGAGCCGATGCCAGAGGTGGCTAAAGCGTCGATCGCTCGCGGTGGTGTGCGCCCGAAGATCGCTCATTGCGTGGCCGTCCCAGTTCGCCCGCAGGAGAAAATCGCTCCGCGCGATCGCCTGCTCGAGAACCTGGTCCTTCGACCTGGCTTGCCAGATGAGGCAAGGAACGTCGGCTGCGCGGCCGACGTTTCAGGAGGAGCTGGTTGGCATCGTACATCTGAAGCGCGGCGTCGGCGGGTTCAGAGGGAGATCGGTAAACAAGCAATCCAGCGCTGAAACGGCAGGCAGCGCTCTCACACGGACACCGCATGGCGGCTGTTCCTAGAGCCGCGACACCGATGGGTTCGCGAGCCTATCCGTCAGGTGAGCACGTCCTTGTTCTCCACTTCGGTTGGTCGGCCCTGCCCCCTTAACTGCAAATCTCTTGCAAGCCGCGATCTACCGGGATTCCCCGGCGCGGTGGCGCACCGAGGGCCTCATTCCACTACATCGTCCGGCATCATTACTGGACGCTCGCGCGCCGAACGCGCGCGCGCCCTCGGCCGAGCCGCGGTCGAATATTTGGAGCTTGCAGAACCTCCGAGTCCGGCATAGGAGTTGCCCACGGACGCCGACGGCGCCATGAACGCGAACGTCATTCCCGCGCAGGAGAGCGTTCCTCCCCTGTGGAGCGAGGAGCTCCGCCTCATACGCAGAAGTCTCGGTGCCGGGTCCTCACGAAAAATCCTCGTCAGCGCGCACGGCGTCGCGCGCTTGCTGACCTGGTGCCGGCGCGCGCTGGCCGAGAGCCACCTCGTCGCCGTCGCCGCCACGCTGCATCGCGCGCTGGGCGCCGACCTCGACGACCTGCGCGCGCTGCGGCTACCCGTCGACATCCTTGAGCAGTTCCCCCGATGGCGGGCCGGGTCGCGGGCGGGCTTTCGACCCCGCGACCTCGGGCTGCGACCGGCCGCGGCCGGCGCCGGCTTTCCCCTCCGCGCGCTTCGATTACAGCTCTCGCCGTCGTCCGGGACCGCTCCCCTCGCCTTGACGCTGCTGCGTGATCTCACGCGGCGCCTCGACCCCACGGTGGAGTTCCTCGTCGTCGCCGAACGTGGAGCCGACCTCGAGCGCGTGCGAGCGAGCCTTCGCGGCCTCGGCATCGCGGATGGTCGCGTTCGCGTGGTGGAAGCGGCGTCCGCGACGATCTACGCGCAGGACAATGCCCGCGCCGCCGTCGACCGTGATGGTGGGCGCGTCCTCCTCATCCCTCGCGCGTTTCACGCCCACCGCGCGTCCGTGGCGCCGGCCATGGAGGCTGCGGAAGCCGAGCGCGCCCTCGGCGCGAAGATCGTCCGCTCCGCGCTCTACTGGCGCGGGGGAAACATGGTCCACGACGGCGAGCGCTGCCTGATCGGCGCCGACACGATGGCCGAGAACCGCGCCCGCCTCGGCCTCACTCACGGCGAGATCGTGCAAAGCTTCAGGGCCGAGCTCGGCACGGACGTCGTCGTCCTCGGTGACCCGTCCGCCGCGCGGTTCGACGCCGAGGCAGAGGACCTGACGCAGTCCGCCCAGGCGGCGTTCCACATCGATCTCGACGTCTCGCTCCTCGGCCGCTTCGGGCGCCGCCGCCGGCCGGTGGCGCTGGTCGCCGATCCCGCGCTCGGACTGCGGCTGCTGCCGCACATCGTGAGGCACGCCGTGCTCTCGCGGCATTTCATTCCCGCCAACGGCGCGCGTGCGGCCCTCGCCGGCGAGTTCGTGGCCTTCGGCCGCGAGCGTCAGGCGGTGCTGCGCGCGTACGCCGATGTCCTGACCGAGCTCGGCTACCGGGTCGTCGGCGTCCCCGATCTGCGGCTGCGGCCACGCGCGAACGCGTTCGGCGCCGTCAATCTCGGCTTCAGCTACTGCAACGTCTTGCCGGGATTGCGGGGCGGACGCCCGGCCGTACATTACCTGCCGTGGGGTGTGCCGGCCCTCGATCGGCGGGCGGAGGCGCGCTTCCGAGCGGCGGGCGTGGTTCCGGTCAAGGCGTCGAGCAATCCCGCGATCGGACACACGCTCATGCAGCTCTCGGCCGGGCTCCGCTGCTTCTGCGGCCCGCTCGCGTAGAGCGCCGACGACGACGATGCGCGCGGCGCTCAGGGAGCGCGCCAACAACGAAGGGAAGGCGCCGGCAGGGAAGGGAACACGCCGACAACGAAGAGGAGGCGGGAGATGGCGAAGAGCAAGAAGAAGGCGAGCACCAAGGGCAAGGCGAAGAAACGGAAACTCACCGTCAAGAAGGAGCCGATCAAGGATCTCGACCTGTCGGAGCTGGAGACCAGGCAGCTGAAGGGCGGCAGCGCGCGCCACGCGCCGTTTCGGAGATAGCGCCGTGAGATAGCGCCGACCAGCGCTGTGAGGCGCCGTGCCTGGGTGCGAGCTACGTTGACTGGGGCCAGGCCAGGCGGCGCAGCGCGGCGAGCTGCACGCGCGTAGCTTCGCGCCCGGCGGCCAGGCAATCTGCGGGCGGCGCCGGACCTATGTCGTCGCGTTCAGACCATGTCACGGTGTTGGATCGCAAACAGCCAGACGCCGACCACCACCACCGCGGCCGAGACGCCGAGCAGCAACACGAGCGACGCGGGCTCGGTTGAAAGCGCCGCCTCCGGTGGCCCCGCCCCGCGGCGAACCGCGGCGCCGCTCAGTATCACGATGCCGGTGGCCACCAGCGCGACGTTGAGAACGCCCCACACGATCGTGTTCGCGCGCTCACCGGGAAAGCGGTAGCGAAAATGCACGAAGATCGCGCGTCCGACGCTGAACGACACGAGGAACCATCCGAAGCTCCGGCCGGTGCCGAAGGCGGCCGCCGGTTGCAGGCTCAACAGCGCGAAGAGCGCAACCCCGAAGATGGCTTCGTATACCTGGAGCGGGTGGAGGCGAAGGCCGCGCAAGCGATAGTGCCCCACCGCCTTGTTGATCTTCGACATGTACGTCACGGCGAGCCGTGCATCGGTGATGCGGCCCGGGCAACATCCGTACGACAGACACCCCATTTTCACGAAGGCATAGATGAGCGCGAGCGTCGGCGCCGCGCAATCGAGCAAGAAGAGCAACGTGCGAAGGTCGTTGCGGAAGATCACGACGAGGTAGAAGAGCGCGCCCAGCACACCGCCATAGAACGCATTGCCCCGCGCGGCTACCCGCGTTTGCCCGAGACGAACGGCAAGCTGTCGCTCCACGAGGTACAAGCCTCGGGACCCGAGATACGCCGCCGGTACCAGCCCGAGGATGGGAAGCACGGCCGGAAGCGGCTGATGGAAGCGATGGGCGATGAGATAGAGCCAGTAGAACACGCCGGCACCGAATCCGAGGCTGACGAACACGCCATAGGCGAGGACCAGCCGATCGCCGAACTGACAGAGGACGGGCCTCGCTGCGAAGCGATTCAGCGCGTCGTTCGCCGCTCCCCACGCGCCGCCGGGGCCCGGCTTCTGCTGCAACAGGCGATCGAACTCCGCCTGGAGTGTGTGTCGGAGCCGCTGCGCCATGTCATCGCCGTTCGACGTGCGGCTCATGATCGGGCGCGTACCGTAGCAGCCATTGACGGCCGTGTCGAGCGGACCGTACGATGCGCACCGTACGACCGGTCCCGACCGGTGCCCTCTCCGCGATTCGCCATTGGAGGGACACGATGAGCCGCGAAGCGATCGAGCAACTGATCGACAAATGGATGAACGAGCCGGCCTTTCGCGCGGAGTTGCGCGCGGATCCGGTGGGCGCGGCCCGGCGCGCCGGCGCCCATCTGACGGACGAGGAGCTGACGGCGCTCCGCAACGTCGACTGGAGCCTGTCGGACGACGAGCTCCAGGCCCGGTACACGAAATCGGGCGGCGGCTGCTGAGTCTTTCGCGCCGGTCGTGAATGACGGACGACGCGCGACCGCCGCGGCCGGGCGCGCCCGGCGCCGCTGATCCCGCCGTCGGGCCTGTCCTACGCTCGGCGGCCGTCTCCTCCGCCACGCGGCTGGCGCTGACCTCCTCGCTCCCGGCGTTCGCGTCGTTGCCGGGCCCCGCGCTCGAAAGGCTGGCGGGCGAGCTTCGCGAGGAACGATATCCCGTAGGCGCCGTCGTCCTCACCGAGGATGACGTCGGCGATCGCTTCTATCTTGTCGTCGACGGCCGCGCGGAAGTCTCGACACGCCGTCCCGACGGCGCCGTCGTCCTGGCCACGGTGGGACCGGGCGAAACATTCGGCGAGATCGCGCTGCTCCGAGCGTCCCACCAACGCGCAGCCACCATCACCGCCCTCACCGACCTCGTTCTCCTGAGCCTCGGCGCCGACGACTTCCACCACACGCTCCGTAGCTTCCCGGCCGTGGCGTCACGCTTTTCGGAAATCGCCGACACTCTCCTCCGGATGAACTTCCTGAAACAGGCCACCCCGTTCGCGAGCCTCAACGCGTCTCGCATGCGCCGGCTAGCCGCACGGCTCCAGGAGGTGACGGTGTCTGTCGGTGACACCGTCATCCGGCAGGGCGAGCCCGGTGACACCTGCTATGTCGTCCGCAGCGGCGCCGTCGAAGTGCTGCAGGCGACGGACGGCGCGTCCGAGCGGCGGCTGGCGATGCTCCATCGGGGCGCGCTCTTCGGCGAGGGGGCGCTGCTCACCGACGCGCCTCGCAATGCATCCGTGCGCGCGGTGGAGCCGACCGAGCTCCTGGCCCTCCGCCGTGCCGACCTCATGGAAGCGATCGCTGAAGAACCCGACGCCGGTCTCGCCCTCGCCGATCTGGTCCGGATCCGAGACCGCCCCCGTCGCGCGGACGGCATCGTGAGCGTGCAGCAGTCGACGATCGATCGCGAGACGATCACGATCCTGAAAGACCCGAGTCGGGGCGCTTATTACCGCCTGTCGGCGGAGGGCTGGTTCCTGTGGCAGCGCCTGGACGGCGAGCACACGCTGCGTGACCTGACCGTCGAGTACTTCCTCCACTTCAAGGCGCTCGCGCCGCACGTCATCGTGGAACTGGTCGGCGGGCTGGCTCGCGCGGGGTTCGTGAGGACGCGAGCCGTCCGCGCGGACGTGCTCCCCTGGGCCGGGCGCGCACCGGCCTGGCAACGGTGGGCGCTGCGCGCACGCGGCGTCATGGAGTGGAATTGGACCTGGCGGGGCGTTGATCGTCTCGCGGCGCGGCTCTATGCTGGGGGCGCGTATCTCCTCTACACGCGCCCGGGCTTGCTCCTGCTGGCGATCATCGGGGTGGGCGGACTCATCGCGTTCTTCTCGACGACGAGGAGCGTCCTCCACGCCGAGAAGCTCGGCGGCCTGCTCTTGCTCTTCCTGATCCCGGCTCGATTGTGCTCCGTCGTCCTGCACGAAGGCGCGCACGCGCTCACGACGAAGGCGTTCGGGCGTACCGTCGGGGGCGCGGGAGTGGGCTGGTACTGGTTCGGGCCGATTGCGTTCGTCGACACGTCCGACATGTGGCTGGCCGCGCGCGGGCCCCGCATCGCCGTCAGCCTGGCCGGCGCCTGTGCCGACGTCGTCCTCGCCGGCGCGGCGAGCCTCGTCGCGCTCGTCATCCCGTCGCCGGCGGCCGGCGCCGTGCTGTGGCAATTCGCGCTGCTCTCCTACCTCGCCGTCCTGATCAATAGCAACCCGTTGCTCGAGTACGACGGGTATTACGTGCTGACGGACCTCCTCGACCGGCCCAACCTGCGTCACCGCGCCCTGCTCTGGATCGGCCGCGACATGGTGCCGGCGCTGCGGTCCAGGCGGCTGGCCGGGCTCCACGGCCATCGACTCGAAGTGCTCTACGGATTCGCGACGCTGCTCTACGTCGGCGTGCTCGTCGCGCTCACGGTGGTCCTCTACCGATTGCTGCTCGAGGATTGGCTGAGCGCACGGATATCGCCGTGGGCGGCGGCGGGCCTGGTGTGGGCGCTGGCGGCCGCGGTGGTGGCAGTGGTCGCTGCCGCCGTCGTCAGCGACCTGCGTGGTGTCGGGATGCGTCACCCGTAACTCCGTGTCACGGCGTGATTCCCGCCGCAACCCTGGTTGACAGCCCCGCGCGCCCGTGGTAGAGAGCCCTTCTGGCCTCGACGCCGGCCGCCCCCGCCCCCGACCCGAGCCGGCCACGCCAGGACGACAAACGGGTGAAAGAGTGAGCTCGCGAGCCCTCGACCACGATCGGTTCGGCGACAAGCTCGGCCACATCCTCACGATCTGCCAGAAGCTCAACACCGAGCGGAATCTCTCGGCGTTGCTCGACCTCATCGTTCGCGAAGCGACCCAGCTCATTGAGGCCGATCGCGCCACGCTCTTCCTGCTGGACCGCGACAAGCACGGGCTCTGGTCCAAGGTCGCGCTCGGCGTGGACGAGATGTTGCGGTTCGACGCTCACCTCGGCATCGCGGGCGCGGTGGCGACGACGGGCCGCCCCATCAGCGCCGCCGACGCCCGCCGCGACCCGCACTTCTATGCCGCGATCGATGCCGTCACCGGGTACGAGACGAAGAGCCTCCTCGCCATGCCGCTCACCAATCTCCATGGCGAGACCATCGGCGCCTTCGAGGTCCTGAACAAGCACGGGGGCGGCCCCTTCACGCCGGAGGACGAGGAGATCCTGCGCGCGCTCGCGGCGCAGGCCGCCATCGCGATCGAGACGGCGCAGATGGTGGAGGAGCTGAAACGCCATCGGGATCAGCTCCTCGAGGAGAACACGCGCCTGTGGACGGAGCTCGAAGGAAAGCTTCCCGGCCAGCGGCTGCTCGGCACCAGCGACAAGATCCAGGCCATCTCGAAGCTGATCGAGCAGATCAAGGACAGCGTGGTCGACGTCCTCATCACCGGGGAAAGCGGCACGGGCAAGGAGGTGGTCGCGAAGACCATCCACTACACGAGCCCCCGCGCGCGGCGTCCCTTCGTGGCGCTGAATTGCGCGGCGCTGCCGGAAACCCTGGTGGAGAGCGAGCTGTTCGGGATCGAAAAAGGCGTGGCCACCGGGGTCGAGCGTCGCATCGGCAAGTTCGAAGCCGCCCATGGCGGGACGATCTTTCTCGACGAAGTGGGGGATCTGAGCCTCACCGCACAGGCCAAGCTGCTGCGCGTCCTCCAGGAGCGCACGGTGGAGCGCGTGGGAGGACGAAAGCCGATCCCGGTCGACGTGCGCGTGCTGTCCGCGACCAACAAGGATCTCGAGGCGGCGATCACCAACGGAACGTTTCGCGATGATCTCTACTATCGCTTGAAGGTGATTCACATCGCGACGCCCGCCCTGCGCGAGATACCGGGCGACATTCCGATCATCGCGCACTCGCTCCTGGCCGCTTACTGTCGCGAGATCAAGAAGGAGCCGCCCACGCTCTCACCGCCGGCGCTCGCGAAGCTCACCACCTATGCGTGGCCGGGCAACGTGCGTGAGCTGGAGAACGAGATCAAGCGGCTGGTCGCTATCACGCGCGGCAACGTGATCGGCGAGGAGGATCTCTCCGAGCGCATCCGCCGGCCCCAGCCCGATCTCGCCGTGACCGCGCCCGCCGATCACTCCTTGAAAAGCGCGGTGTCGGAGCTGGAGAAGCGGATCATCCGCGACACCCTCGAGCTGTACCGCAATCAGCAGCAATCCGCGCGCGTGCTGGGGATGAGCCGGCAGGGCCTGATCAAAAAGATGAGGCGGTACGGCATCCGGTGAAGCTGCGTCTCCCCCTCGTCGTGATCGCTTCCCTCGCCGTCGTCGCGCTCGCGCTCCCGAGCCGCGGCGGCACCGCCGCCTCGCCCACGACCACGTCCGCAGAGCAGTCGTTTGGCCTCGGGATGAAAGCGTTCCAGCAGGGCGCGCTCGAGCAGGCGGTGGCGCGCTGGACCGACGCCGCCGACGAATACGACCGGGCGGGGAACGTCACGGGGAGGATCGCGGCCCTGACCCACCTGGCCGAGGCGTACTCGGAGCTGGGCCAGCACCTGCAAGCCGAGAAGCGGCTCGAGGTCGCGCTCGAGCTCGCGCAGAAGCTCGGCGATCCGGCGCGGGAAGCGCACGTCCTCGCCGCGCTCGGAAACGCGCAGCTCGCCGCCGGCGCCCTCGACGCGGCGCAGGCGCCGCTCGAGCGCAGCGTCGCCATCGCCCGCACCGTCGGCAACCCGTCGCTGGCCGCCATCGCGCTCAACAACCTCGGGAATCTTCTGTCGGCGCGGAAGCGATTCCCGGACGCGGTTCAAACGTACGAGGAGAGCGCGGCCTTCGCCCGCCGCGCCGGGGACCGCACGCTCGCCGCCCGCTCGCTCAGCAATGCCGCGATCGCGGCCCGGAAGAACGGCGCGCCGCCGGAATCCGAGCGGCTGCTCGACGCGGCCCGAGAGGACCTGCGCCATGCCACGCCCTCTCACGACACCGCTTTCACGCTCGTGAACGTCGGGGTGGCGTACCGCGATCTCCGTCCCTGGCTGACGGCATCGCATGACGAGTTGCTGCGGCGCGCCGGCCAGGCCTTTCAGGACGCCGGCGCGATGGCGGATCGGCTCGGCGACCGTCGCACCGCGTCCTATGCGTGGGGCTACCTCGGCGCGCTCTACGAAGAGGAGCGCCGTCACGACGAAGCGCTCCGGCTGACGCGGAAGGCGATCCTCGCCGCTCAGCAGGTGAACGCGCCCGAGTCGCTCTACCTGTGGCAATGGCAATCGGCGCGCTTGTACCGGAACCTCGGCGCCAACGACGACGCCATCGCCGCCTACCGGCGCGCCGTCTCCACGCTCCAGTCGATTCGCCAGGAGTTGCTGCTCCGCTATCGCGACCCGGAGGGATCGTTCCGGGACTCCGTGGGGCCGCTCTACTTCGAGCTCGTGGACCTCTTGCTCCAGCGCTCGGCCTCCGTCGAGGGCCAGCGGGCGGAGCCGTACCTGGTCGAAGCGCGTGACACCGTCGAGCTGTTCAAGGTCGCCGAGCTCAGGGATTATTTCCGGGACGACTGCGTCGACACCTCCCTCGCCAAGACGACGAAGCTCGACGTCGTGTCCCGCTCCACGGCCGTGGTCTATCCGATCATCCTGCCCGACCGCACCGAGCTCCTCGTGAGTCTGCCCGGCGGATTGAAGCGAACGACGGTCGCGGTGAGCGGGAACACGATCACCCAGGAAATCCGTGAGCTCCGTCGCAAGCTGGAGAAGCGAACCACCCGCGAGTACCTCCCGCACGCCCAGCAGCTCTACCGGTGGTTGATCGCGCCCCTGGAGCCGGACTTGAAAGCGGCGCAGATCGACACGCTGATCTTCGTCCCCGATGGCCCGCTGCGCACGATCCCGATCGCGGCCCTCCACGACGGCGAGCAGTTCGTGATCGCGCGGTACGCCGTCGGTATCACACCCAGCCTGAACCTGACGGACCCTCATGCGATCGCGCGCAAGCAGATGAAGGTTCTTTCCGTGGGCGTCACCGAGGCCGTCCAGGGGTTTCCGGCGCTGCCCGACGTCGCCGGTGAGCTGGACGCGCTGCGCGCGCTGTTAGGCAGCGAGACGCTCGTCGATCGGGAATTCCGCAGCGCCACGCTCGAGCGCAAGCTGAAAGACGAGCAGTTCACGGTCCTGCACATCGCCTCCCACGCGGAGTTCGGGACCGACGCCGTCGAGAAGAGCTTCCTCCTCACGTTCGACGACAAGCTCACCATCGATCGTCTCGACCGCCTCGTGGGGGTCTTCAAGTTCCGCGACGAGCCTCTGGAGCTCCTGACGTTGAGCGCGTGCGAGACGGCGCAGGGCGACGACCGCGCCGCCCTCGGCCTCGCCGGTGTCGCCATCAAGGCCGGCGCGCGGAGCGCGGTCGCCACGCTGTGGAATGTCAACGACCGTGCCTCGTCCGATCTCGTCGTGGAGTTCTATCGCCAGCTCCAGAATCCCGCGATCTCGAGGGCGGGCGCGCTCCAGCGCGCGCAGCTGAAGATGCTCACCGATCCGCGCTATGATCACCCGGGGTTTTGGTCGGCCTTCCTCCTGATCAACAACTGGCTGTAACCCGCCGCCTCCGGTCGCGGCGTTGGCGCACGCTCGCCCGATCGCCCCTGGCGGCCACCGTGCTCATCGCGCTCGCCGTCTGCTTCGGCACGCTCACCCTGCGCGCGCTCGGCACCCTCGAGTCTCTCGAGCTGTCGGCGTACGACTGGTTCGTCCGGCTGCGCCCGGACGCCGCCGCTCCGGACACCCGGATCGCGCTCATCACCGTGACCGAGGGCGACCTCCAGACTCACGGCTGGCCACTGTCGGACGGCGTCCTCGCCGAAGTGCTCCAGCGGCTCGCCCGACTCCAGCCGCGCGCCATCGGCGTCGACATCTACCGCGATCGCCCGGTGCCGCCGGGAAGTGAGCGGCTCGCGGCCACGCTCGCGCGTCCCGAGGGCATCGTCTGGGTGATGAAGTTCGGAGACGGGGCGAGCGGCGTGCCCGCGCCTCCCGCGCTCCGGGACACGGAGGCGGTGGGATTCAACGACATCCTCGTGGATCCCGGCGGCACCGTGCGGCGCGGGCTCCTCTTCCTCGACGACGGCGTCCGGACGGTGTCGTCGTTTGCGCTGCGATTGGCGCTCCTGTACCTGGGACCGGCGGGCGTGACCGCACGAGCCGATCCGCGCGACGAGCGCCTCTTCCGACTGGGACAGGTGACGATTCGGCCTCTGGAGCCCAACGACGGCGGATATGTCGCCGCCGACGCGCGCGGCTACCAGTTCCTGCTCGACTTCAGGGGCGCGCGGCAATCGTTTCGGGCGTTCGATCTCACGGCCCTGTTGTCCGGGAAGCTGGACGCGAGCGCGCTGCGGGACAAGATCGTGATCCTCGGCGTCACCGCCGAGAGCGTCAAGGACCACTTCTACATTCCGCACAGCCGAACCCTAGTGACGAATCAGCAGATCCCGGGCGTCGTCCTCCACGCTCACATCGCGAGCCAGCTCCTCCACATCGGCATCGACGGTGCGCGGCCGACCGTGAGTCCGCCCGAATGGCAGAAGGCGCTCTGGGTCTTGCTCTGGAGCGCGCTGGCGGCGCTGCTGGCGGTCGTGGTGCGCTCCCCGTGGCGGCTCACGTTCGGGGCGGTGGGTGGCCTCGTGGCCCTGACGCTCGTGGACGGTCTCGCGTTCGCCAACGGCTGGTGGCTCCCGCTGGTGCCGCCCGCGATCGCGTGGCTCGCCTCCGCGGGCGGCGCCACCTCGTACCTCGCGTACCGGGAAACGATGGAGCGGGCTGCGTTGATGCAGCTCTTCTCCAAGCACGTGTCGAAGGAAATCGCGGAGGCCCTGTGGCGGCACCGCGACCAGTTTCTCGAAGGCGGTCGCCCCCATTCGCAGCGCCTGGTCGCGACCGTGCTGTTCACCGACCTCATGGGATTCACGTCGGTCAGCGAGAAGCTGGCGCCGGAAGCCCTGATGGAGTGGCTGAACGAGTACATGGAAGTGATGGCGGGGGAGATCAGCCGCCACGGCGGCGTGATAAACAAGTACATCGGCGATTCCATCATGGCGATGTTCGGCGTCCCCGTGGCGAGGACGGGCGACGAGGAGATACGCGCGGACGCGGTGAACGCGGTGCAGTGCGCGCTGGCGCTCGAAAGCGCGCTCGAGCGTCTCAACCATCGGTGGCGCGAGCGCGGGCTGGCCACGATCGGGATGCGCATCGGGATCTTCACCGGTCCCATGGTGGCCGGAAGTCTGGGCGGCGCCGACCGGCTCGAGTACACGGTGATCGGCGATACGGTGAACACGGCGTCGAGGCTCGAAAGCTTCGACAAGGAGCTGTTCGCGCACAGCCCGTGCCGCATTCTCATCGGCGAGGCGACGTTGCGGTATCTTGGTGATCGGTTCGTCACCGAACGAGTGGGCGACGCCACGTTGAAGGGCAAAGAGGAAAAGATCGCCGTCTATCGCGTCGTGCGCGCGGCCGAAGCGTGATCGGCTGATCGCCGGGAATGTTCCACGGCGTTGTCGCGGTGCCCACGACGTTGACAGTGGCGGTCCCGGCGCCTCCGGCGTCGCGCTCGCGGCTGTCTTTTGAATTCGACGCATACCGGGCACGCCCGGCGGGCACGACGGTTGGCGCCGGCCTTGCGTTACGTGGGATGGGAGTTACCTGGCCATGAGAGACGGAGGCGGACGAATGACGCATGGAAAGCTCGCGACGTTGCTCGCGCTGGCAGCGCTGCTGGCGGGGTATCCGTCCGCCGCGCGGGCGGGCGAAGACGGCCGACGCCTTCGGCCACAACCGGCCCCGGAGATCCGGCTCGCGCAGGCGACGACGTCCGTACCGGTGTACAAGCCGCCGTTGCGGGGGGCGCCGGGCGGCCGCGTTGGCGGCGGCACGCGCGGCGCGGGACGGGAGCTGTTCGTCCTCACCGTGCTGGCGCCGGACCACACGGGGCTGACCGTGCAGGAACAGCCGTCACTCCGCTGGTTCGTCTCCAACAAGACGCCCTATCCCGTCGAGTTCACCGTGATGGATCCTCGGGCGACCCAGCCGCTGGTCGAGCACCGCATCCCAGCGCCCATCGAGGCGGGCCTCCACACGATCCGTCTCGCGGATCACAACGTGCGCCTCGCGCCCGGCGTCGCCTATCGCTGGTTCGTCGCGATCGTGCCGGATGCCTCGCGTCGCTCGCGCGACATCCTCGCCGGCGGCACCATCGAGCGCGTGGAGCCGTCCGAGGAGCTTCGCGCCAAGCTCGCGCGCGCGAGCAAGGCCGACGTGCCGTTCGTCTACGCGGAGGCCGGCGTCTGGTACGACGCGTTCACCGCCATCTCGGAGTTGATCGACACGTCGCCCGGGAACGCGGATCTCAAGAAACAGCGTGCGGCGCTGATGTCGCAGGTGGGCTTGCCCGAGATCAACGACTGAACCTCGCGGCCGCGTCGCGTCTCGGTGCCGAGCGCCGCCCGGCGTTGACAGCCGCTTGGCGGCCCTCCTATCATTCCGCCACTCGTCATTCCGCCCACTCGGACGCACCAAGGAGGGCCTCATGGATCGCCGCACGTTCCTCGCCACCGCCGCCGCCGGCACCGCCACCCTCGCGTTTCCCCACGTCCTCCGGGCGCAGAGCAAGGATCCCATCCGCATCGGGTTTCCGTCGCCGCTCACGGGGCCGTTCGCGGTGCTCGCCGAAGATCAAAAGAAGGGCGCGGAGCTCGCGATCGACGAGCTGAACGCCAAGGGCGGCATCCTCGGGCGCAAGGTCGAGGTGCTCGTGCGCGACGACCAGCTCAAGCCCGCCGTCGGCGCCCAGCGCACCAAGGAGCTGATCGAGAACGAGAAGTGCCAGTTCATCGTCGGTGGTCTCGCCGCCCACGTGCAGATGGCCATCAACGAGCAGACCAAGAAGTCGAACGTGCTCTTCATCTCGGTCAGCCAGTCCGACGAGATCAGCGCGAAGCCGGACGGCGGCCCGATCACGTTCCACGAAGCCCTCAATCCTACCATCACGTGTCGCGCCGTCGGCTCCTGGGTGGCGCAGAACCTCGGCAAGAAGTGGTGGATCGTCTACGCCGACTACGCGTGGGGCAAGCAGTGCAACATGGTGCTGGCGGAGACGGTGAAGAAGCACGGCGGCACCGTCCTCGGGTCCACGCCCTACCCGCTCGGCAGCGCCGAGTTTTCCGCGCACCTCCCGCGCATCCAGGCCGCCAAGCCCGAAGTGCTGATGTCGGTGACGCCGGGCGCCGACAACATCGCGTTCCTCAAGCAGGCCATCAGCTTCGGCATGAAGAAGGAGATGAAGCTCGCGCAGCCGCTCCACTGGCTCGCCAACGCCAAGCAGGCGGGGCCCGACGTGATGAGCGACGTCTACGCCGGCATCAACTTCTACTGGGAGCTCCAGGACAGCAACCCGTCCGCCAAGCGGTACGTCGAATCGTTCCAGAAGAAGTACGGCACGCCGCCCCAGGACTATGGCTGCTACGCCTACAGCGCCATCATGGAGATCGCGCGCGGCGTCGAGCTGGCGAAGTCGACGGACTCCGAAGCGGTGGCGAAAGCGCTCCGCGCCAGCCGCGAGTACGACCACTACAAGGGCAAGCAGTGGTGGCGCGCGTGCGACAACAAGGCGTTTCAGGACATGTGGATCGTCAAGGCTCGTGAGCCCGGCAAGACCCGCGGCGACTGGGGTCTCTTCGAGATCGTGACGCGCATCCCGGCCAACGAAGAGCTCGAGCGCACGTGCGCCGAGAAGGGCATGGCCTAGCGCGCGCGTGGCCGATCTCACGCTGGCGGCGCTGGCGGCCCAGGTCTTCACCGGCCTCGTGCTCGGCATGATCCTGGTGCTGCTGGCTGTCGGCCTCTCACTGATCTTCGGCCTCATGACCGTGGTGAACTTCGCGCACGGCTCGCTCTACATGCTGGGCGCGTACTTCGGGTTCTTCCTGCTCGGCCTCACGAAGAACTTCTGGATCTCGCTGGTGGTGGCACCGTTGCTCGTGGGCGTGTGCGGGCTCGTCATCGAGCGCGTGCTCGTGCGTCCGCTCTATGGCCGCAGCATCGACGACCCGCTCCTCCTCACGTTCGGGCTCTCGCTCGTCCTCGTGGAGGCGGCGCGCATGATCTGGGGGAAGATCGGCCTCACCCTCGATCCTCCCCCCGCCCTCGCGGGCGCCGTGAACCTCGGCTTCAGCGCCTTTCCGCTCTATCGTCTCTTCGTGATCGGCGTCACCATCGCCGTGCTCGTCGCGCTCTGGCTCTTCCTCGAGAAAACCGATGTGGGCCTGATCATCCGGGCGGGGTCGCGGGATCGCCTGATGGTCCGCGCCCTCGGCGTGGACCTCGGCCGCATCTGGCTCCTCGTCTTCGGGATCGGCACCGCGCTCGCGGGGCTGGCGGGCATCCTCGCCGGTCCGATGCGCGGCGTCTACGCGGAGATGGGCGTCACCATCGTCATCGAATCGTTCGTGGTGGTGGTCGTGGGCGGGATGGGCAGCCTGCTCGGCGCCATCGTGGCCGGCATCCTCATCGGCGAGGTGGTGAGCCTCACCACGTACTTCATGCCCAAGCTCGCCGAGATCATGGTGTTCGTGGTGATGGCGGTGGTGCTGCTGGTGCGGCCGAGCGGGCTCTTCGGCGAGGCTGGGCTGATGGAATGATCGCGCGCGTTCGCGACGGGGTCGCCCGTCATCCCGTCCTGAGCTTCTTCGTGTTCTTCGCGATCTTTCCCTTTCTCGTACCCTACCAGGCCCTCGCCACGCAGGTGCTGATCTTCGGCCTCTTCGCGCTCGGCTTCAATCTCCTCTACGGTTTCACGGGGCTGCTCTCGTTCGGTCACGCCGCGTATTACGGCCTCGGCGCCTACGGCACCGGCATCGCGCTCGCCAAGCTGCGGGTGGGGTCGCTCTGGGGCGGCCTCGCCATCGGCGTGCTGGCGGCGGTCGTGGGCGGTGCGATCATCGGATTCCTCTGCCTGCGCCGCCGCGGGATTTACTTCGCGATGCTCACGCTCGCCTTCGCCCAGCTCCTCTATTTCATCGGGTTTCACCTCGCGGACTGGACGGGCGGCGACGACGGCTTGCGCGGCATTCCCGCCTTGCCGATCTTCGTGCCCGGCGTCGGTGCCGTTCGGCTCCACACGTCGACCGCGTTCTACTATTTCGCCTTCGTGCTGGTCGGCCTCGCGGTGGCGGCGCTGCGGCGCATCCTCGACTCGCCGTTCGGCGCCGTGCTCCAGGCGATCCGTGAGAACGCCGAGCGCGCCGCCGCCTGCGGCTACAACGTTCGCCGCGTGCGCTGGCTCGCCTTCGTCTTCTCGGCCGGGTTCACGGGGCTGGCCGGGGCTCTCGACGCCCTCCGCCTGTCGGTGGTGCCGATCGAGTCGCTCTACTGGACGACGTCGGGGCAGGCCGTGATCATGACGCTGCTCGGCGGCGCGGGGACGTTCTTCGGACCGTTCGTGGGCGCCGGAATTTTCCTCGTCCTCGAAGAGCGCCTCAGCGCGATCACGGAGTCGTGGCCGCTCGTGATCGGCGCCGTCTTCATGGTGTTCGTGCTCTTTCTCCCCAAGGGCGTGTGGGGCACACTGCTCGCGCGCCTTTCCGCGACGCCGGCGGGGAAGTGAGTCAGACCCCGAGGAACCGCTGCTGGATGGCGGGCTCGCGGCGGAGGTCCTCCGGCGTGCCGGTGAACTGGATGCGCCCCTGGTCCATCACGTAGAGACGGTGCGACAGCGTGAGCGCCACCTCCAGCGTCTGCTCCACGAGCAAGATGGCGGTGCCGCCGCGGTTGATGGCGGCGAGGATCCCCGTGAGGCTCTGCACGAGAAGGGGCGCCAGGCCCTCGGTGGGCTCGTCCACGAGCATGATGCGCGGCCGCGCCACGAGGCCGCGCGCGATCGCCAGCATCTGCTGCTCGCCCCCCGAGAGGAGCCGCCCTTTCTGGGTCGCGCGCTCGCGCAGGCGCGGGAAGTAATCGAAGACGGCGTCGATGAGCCCGGCCCCGTCCGTGACGCGCCCGCCGAGCATCCCGAGTCGCAGATTTTCGAGGACGGTCAGATTCGGTAGGATGCGGCGCTCCTCCGGGACCCAGGCCACCCCGCGCTGGGCGATGAGGTGGGTCGGCAGCGCGGTGATTTCCTCGCCGCGAAGACGGATGCGCCCGTGCCGGGGCGGGGCGATACCCATGATCGAGCGCAGCGTCGTCGTCTTCCCGGCGCCGTTGCGGCCGATGAGCGTGACGACCTCGCCGTCGCGCAGCTCCAGCGACACGCCCTGAAGGATGTGGGCCTCGCCGTAGTAGGTGTGAATGTCCTCGACCGCGAGCGGCGTCACCTCGCGCCCACGCCACCGCCCGCGCGCCCGGCGGCGTCGCCGGCGCCCAGATACGTCTGCTGGACCTGCGTGTTGGCGCGGATCTCGTCCGGCGTGCCTTCCGCGAGCACCTGGCCCTGGTGGAGCACGGTGATGCGATCGGAGATGTTCATGACGAGCTTCATCTTGTGCTCGACGAGCACGATCGTGCGCGTGGTCGCCAGCTCGCGGATGAGCGCCATCGTCTCGTCCGTCTCCTCCGGGCTCATGCCGGCGGTGGGCTCGTCGAGCAACAGCAGCGCGGGATCGCCGGCGAGCGCGATGCCGATCTCGAGATGCCGCTTCTCGCCGTGAGAGAGATGCGCCGCCAGCAGTCCTGCTTTGCCGGCGAGGCCGACGGTGTCGAGAAGGGCGAGCGCGCGGGCGCGGACGTCGGGGAGCCCGTCCGCGCGCGCCCAGAAGTTGTACGCGCGCACGGGCCCCTGCGCCGCCACCCGCACGTTCTCGAGGACGGTAAGGTGTGGAAAGACGTTGGTGATCTGGTAGGACTTCGCGATGCCGAGGCGGCAGATGTCGTGCTGGGGGAGATCCGTGATGTCGCGCCCGCGAAAGCGGATGCGCCCGGAAGTGGGAGCGAGCTCACCCGCCACCAGCCGGAAGAGCGTGGTTTTTCCCGCGCCGTTGGGGCCGATGATCGACCGCAGCTCGCCCTCGCGCACGGTCACCGACGCGCGGTTCACGGCGAGGAGGCTCCCGAACGCGCACGTGAGGTCGACGGTCTCGAGGAGGACCGCGGGCGGCATCCCACCGTCGGTCCGGCGAATCACTCAACCACCTGATCCGCCCGCAGCAGGAGCGACGGCGGGATCGCGAGGCCGAGCGCCTTGGCGGTTTTGAGGTTGATCACCAGCTCGAATTTCGTCGGCTGCTCGATCGGAAGGTCCCCCGGCTTCGCGCCTTTCAGGATCTTGTCGACGAACACGGCCGCCCGCTGCCAACTGCCCACGATGTTCGGCCCATAGTCCATGAGACCACCCACACGGGCGAATCCCGTCTCGCCCGATATCGTGGGCAAGCGATTTCGGAGCGCGAGTTCGGCGATTTTCGTCCCGCGGACAGTGAACATGGCACGCGCGGGACGCCGGAGTCAAACGACCCCGCCAAGTGCTCGGTCGTCTCAGGCGGGGCAGTTTGACGCAAGGACGAACTTTTCGGAATCTTGGTCCTGAGGCCCGGCCTGCGACGGTCGCGCCCGTCGCCGCGAGGCCGTGCTGACGTCCGCGCTGTGGTATGGTGCGGCAATTTCCGAGCTGGAGGAGCCGTGATCTTTCCGCTACCGCCGCTCTCGGACGCGCAGCGCGAGATCGTCGAGCGCGCGGCCGTGCTCGCGCATGAGCGCTTCGCCGCCCGCGCCGCCCGCTACGACGCGGAGGCGTCGTTTCCGTACGAGAACTACGTCGACCTCCACGCGAGCGGGCTCCTCGCCCTCACCGTCCCCAGAGCCTACGGCGGCGTCGGCGCCGACTCCGTCACCTACGTCCACGCGCTACGGGAGATCGCGAAGGCGTGCTCGGCGACGGGCCTCACGTTCAACATGCACTCCACCGTCACGTCGTTCATCGGCGCTCTCGGCACCGAGGCGCAGAAGCAGCGCTACTTCGGCGAGATCGTGGGCCGGGGCGCGCGGATCGCTTCCATCACGAGCGAGCCGGAGCAGAGCTTCCGCGACCGCTTCGTCCTCAACACCGTCTTCCGCCCCGTGGACAACGGCTACCACGTGACCGGCGTGAAGCAGTTCTGCTCGCTGGGCGACGCCGCCGACTATTACTTCGTGACCGGCATCGTCGAGGGCGAGACGCGCGCCGTCACCGGCGCCATCTCCGCCCTCGTGCCGAGCGCGGATGCCGGCGTCAAGGTCGAAGGCTTGTGGAACGCCACCGGCATGCGCGGCACCATCAGCCACACCATTCGCTACGACTCCTTCGTGGCGCCCGACGCCGTCATCGGCCGGCCGGGGGAGCTGCTCACCATCGATCTCTCCGGCTTCGCCATCGGCTACGCCGCCGTGTACCTCGGCATCGGCGAGGCCGCGTTCGAGTTCATGGTCGAGTACGCGAAGACGCGCACGCAGAAGCCCGATCCCACGCCGCTGAGCCATCATCCGCTCGTGCAGCGCACGATCGCCGAGATCGGCACGGCAATCCGCGCCGCTCGCCTGCTCGTCCACGACGCCGCCCGCCTCCGCGATAGCGGCGACAAGGCGGCCACCATGCTCGCCGTGAACCAGGCGAAGGCCTACGCGGCGGACGTCGGGGTACGGGCGACGGAGCAGGCGCTCCGGCTCGCCGGTGGACGCGGGATCCTGAAGGACCTTCCGCTGGAGCGATGGCACCGCGACGCCCTCGCCGGCCCCGTGATGCCGCCGTCGAACGACCGTTGTCTCGAAACCGCGGGCAAGCTGATCTGTGGCCTGCGCGCGGCGACGCTCGAGTTCCAGTAACGTCGCCGCCGGGCGCACCGCCGGCGCGCTCCGCCTCCGGCACGCTCCGGCACGCCGGCTCTGGCACGCGGCGTGACGAGGCTCACCACCCGGAGCGCCGCACCTCGGCGCGAGGGCGGAGCGATGGACCGACGGGGGGAGAGGTCGTGACCGAGCGTGGCCTGAGCGCCGCGTCCACGCTGGCGGGACCGGCGCCGTTGCCGGCGAGGAACAGGAACACCGCGGCATAGAGCAACGGAAGCTCGCCGCCGTTCTGGAGAGGCCAGCCGCCGCGCGGGAAGTGAGCCAGGAAGAACGCGATGACCATCTCGCCGGCGAGCACGAAGGCGACCGGCCGCGTCAGGAATCCCACCAGCAGCAGGAAGCCGCCGACGAGCTCCAGCATGCCGGCGCCCATGAGCGATGCGAGCGGCGCCGTGGCGCCGGGCTGGCCACGCACGCCGCCCAGCAGCCCGAAAGTCTTTTGCAGGCCGTGTTGCAAGAAGAGCAGGGCGACGGCGATGCGGAAGATGGCGTGGCTGGCGCGCGCGAACACCGAGAGCGCGCTTCTCCATCGTGCCGTTCGCGCCGCAACGGGAGGCAGACTACTGTACGCGCGCTTGGCCATGATTCATTCCTCGGCGGTGGACTCGGTGTGGCGTGGCGGCGCCGAGGAAGGAAGGCATCCGCGCGTGGTCAATCCCACGAGCCTGGGCGCCCTTGATCCACCTCAGCGCCGCGGCCGCCGTCGTCCGCGACATCGACAGCGACGCTCACGCCGACCGGTTGCCAATGCAGCCTGGATGCCAGCACGCTCCGCGAGAGGGGCCCGCGCGGGCGGCCGGCGGTCCGCGGCGTTGTTTGACTCGCGCGCCCTCCTTGCCGTACCGTCCGAGCATGGCCGAGCCGGCGCCGACTCTCGCGATGCGGGCGTCGTGGAAGAGCTTTCTCGGAGCGTTTGCCCTCTCCGGCTGTCTCACCTTGATCTGCGTCGCGGCCGCGGTGGTCGAGCGGTCGTGGACGATCGTTTTGCTCGGGCTCGTCCCGCCTCTCGTCGCCGTTCTCGTGGCGGCGATCCGCGTCTACGGCACGGAATACCGGCTCTACGATCCCTTCCTCGAGGTCGAGAGCGGCATCCTGTCCCGGCGGGTCGATCAGATCCAGCTCTTCCGTGTGCGTGATCTCGCCTTCCATCAATCGATTCTCAACCGCTTCATGGACGTGGGGACGGTGTCGCTCTCGTCCACCGACGAGTCGCTCCCGCGCCTCGAGATGAGAGGCATTCCGGGGCCGCGTGCGGTCTACCGCCAGTTGCAGGACGCGGTGTCGAGATCGCGCGCGACCCAGCGCACGATGATCGTGGAGAGCGACCGCCCTTAGCGCGCGCTCGCGCGTGACGTAACGCGCGTGTCGTGATTTCCGTCGCGCGATCTTCTGTTGACACGTCGAGATCTCTTGACGAAGATCGGCGGCATGACGCCGGCGGCCCCGGACGTCGAGATGACGGTAAAACTTTTCCGGGCGCTGGGCGACGAGACGCGCTTGCGCCTCATCGCGCAGCTTCGCGGCGGCGAACAGCGCGTGGGTGACCTCACCGACGAGCTGCACGCGAGCCAACCACGGCTCTCCTTCCACCTGAAGACGCTGAAAGACGCCGGCCTCGTCACCGACCGCCGCCAAGGGCGCTGGGTCTACTACGCGCTGAATCCCGCCGCCTTCGCGATGCTCGAGCGCCTCGGCGCCGAGTTGAAGCCGATGCGCAGCCGCTCCGCCCACGTCCCCGCCGAGTGATTCGTGCACATGCATCGACTTGCACATGCATCAAGCGGCCTTGATGAAAAACGGAGCCACCGCGCACGGCGTGACGCGCACGGTCGCCGGAGCCGCGGCTCGCGGTCGCCGCCGCGTCGGCGACACCGCGGGCGTGATTCTTGAAGCTCGGAGTGCGCGCGGAAATGGCCGCCCGCGCTCGATGTCGCCGGAACCGTGCATGAGGCTCGGACGTTGAAGGAGCATCGGTTGTGAAGTGATGTGCGATCGGCTTTCTAGTCTTTTCTAGTCACATGAAGCGTCGGAGGAAGTCATGTTGAGGTTGGCTCTGCAATTGACCGCTGTGTTGTTGATTCTCGTGGCGGCGTTCACCGGGAGCAGCGAAGCTTCCATCATCTACAACTTCGAGGGTGTCACTACCATCAGTCCCGGCGTCTTCCAGTTCTCGTATCTCGCCAGCCTCGCGCCCGATCAGAAGGTCAACTCCGCCGTGGGCGCGAACTTCGGCGTTCTCTATGACTTCACGGGCCTGATCCCCGGGTCCTTCACGTCGACCCCGCTCGTGGCGGGAATCACCCTGACCTCGGTTGTGCAGAACCTTACCGTTCCCCAGCCCACGTTCGAGGTCGCCTCCGATGATCCCGCGCTCCCGAATCTGAGGACGGACATCGCGGGAACGTTCACGCCCACGGGCACCGCGAACACCGATCTCTACCGGGTCATCGCGCGGTCGACATTCAACCTCCTCACTCTCTCGAGCCAGTCGGCGCAGACCGTGAAGAACGTTCCTGGCGACCCCAGCGACAACACGCTGGCCGGCAACACCGTGCGCATCGAGGTTCCGACGGCCACGGTTCCCGAACCGGCGACGCTCTTGCTGATCGGCACCGGCCTCGTCGGCCTCGCCGCCGTCCGCCGTCGCCGCCAACGCACCAAGGCGTAGGGAACGCGCCTGGAACGCGCAGCGGGGGCGGCGTTTCGCGACGCCGCTCTCGCCGCGCGGAACTGATTCCGGCCCTCGGCGCTGCCCTCACTCCCCAATTCCGCTTCCCGGCGCAGCCGCGTCGCCAGCGCTTACAGAGTCAAGCCCGGCGGCGGCCGGGAGCATGCGGTTTCGAGGTTTTACAAAGCAGGCGCGATCCATGCACTAGCGCTCGCGCCGGACTCAACGCCAATGTGGACGCGCCTCAGAACTCGTGCATCTCGATGGCTCGCGGCGGTACGCGGGCGGCCGCATGGCGTCACGTCGGAACCGCCCCGCCGCGGCGGTGCCCACCGGTCGGCCGTCGCGTCCGCGACGGCTACGGCGGCGCGGATCGAGGCCATTCGGCCCCGGCTGCGGTCGAGCTATGCGTCCATCCCCATCCGCCTCCCGTATCGCGGAATGCCGGCCGTCCCCTCCGGCGACCACGCGCATCCCTGGCTCCGGATCGAGCGCCTCGTCCGCCAGTTCGATCAACGCGCGCGCACCGAGGAGGGCCGCCGCCAGCTCAAGCCCGTCCTGTCCAAGCTCCGCGCGGAGCGCCGCCGCGTCCGCACGATGGGCTGGTTCAACTGACGTAAGGCCGTTCGCTTCGCTCTCGCGTCTGGCGTAGCCGCGCTTCGGGATACCTACCTACTCGATCAATTGATCCGCGCGCAGCAGCAGCGATCCTGGGATGGTGAGGCCCAGCGCCTTCGCCGTCTTCAGGTTGATGACAAGTTCAAGCGTCTTGGGTTGCTCTATGGGGAGGTCTGCGGGCTTCGAGCCCCTGAGGATCCGATCGACGAAATGCGCCGCACGCCGCCAAAACTCACCGAGCTTCACGCCGTATGCGAGAAGGCCGCCGGCCGCGACGTACTCCGCATACTCGTGCATCACCGGTAGCTGATGGCGCGCAGCCAGCTCTGCGAGCCGCTGTCGATGAGAGAACATGAACGGGTTGCTCGCGACGATAAGCGCTTCCAGCCGCTCCCGCTTCATCGCCGCAAACGCTGACTCGAAGTCGGCATCGCTCGTCACGGCAAAAGAACGAATGCGCAGGGAGGCTTCTCGGCCCGCCGCCTGCAGCTCCGCGAACAGCCGCACGTAGTATGCCGCCTCTTCCGCCTGGACAGCTTGATGGAGCAGGCCGAAGCGCTCGCAGCTCGGCATCAATTCCTTGAAAAGCTGGAGGCGTTTAGCCGCCAGGTCCGTCGAAAGAATTTGTGACCCGGTGATGTTGCCGCCCGGCTGCGCCAGGGTCTTGGCGAGTCCCATTCCGACGAGGTCACCTGCGGCGGCGACCACGATCGGTAGACTCGGACTCAGATTACGAAACGC
>DASXSB010000102.1:0-14257 GCA_036506275.1 Candidatus Methylomirabilota bacterium
CCAGGTCGAAGGCGGCCTCGAGATCTTCGAGCTTCCGCTCCCTGCCGTCCTCTCCGCGCAGAAGGGATTGAACGAGCCGCGCTATCCCACGCTCAAGGGGATCATGGGCGCCAAGAAGAAGGAGATCAAGGACGTGAAGGCGGCCGACGTCGGCGTGGCCACGGAGGCGCCGCAGCTTTCCGTGGTGGGCCTGGAAGCGTTGCCGCCGCGTCCGCCCGGCCGCATCGTCGAGGGCGACGTGCAGACGGCGGTGAAGGAGCTGGTGCGCTCGCTCCGCGAAGACGCGAAAGCCATCTGACCGAGACAGGAGAGAACGACGATGCCCGCGCTCTGGTGCGTGGTCGAAGACGATCGCAAGGGAATACCGAAGAAGGTCATGGCGGAGGTGCTGGGCGAGACCGCGCGCCTCAACGCGGGCACCGTGGAAGCGGTGTGGCTCACCGACAAGGCGAGCGAAGAGGGACTGAAGCAGCTCGGGGAATGGGGCGCCACCCGCGTCCTCCTCGCCGAGAGCGCCGCCCTCGCGCCGTATCGCGGCGAGGTGTGGACGAAGATCCTCGCCGATCTCGCCGCCCGCGAGTCGCCGCGCGCCATCCTCGGCCCCGTCACCAGTCGCCAGCGCGAGCTGATGGCGCGCCTGGCCGCGCGCCTCGGCGTGGGTCTGGCCGCCGATGTGGTCGCGCTCAAGCTCGACGGCGACAAGATGGTGGCGACGCGCCCCGTGTACGCGGGGAAGCTGCTGGCGCGCATGACGTGGGCGAAAGGACCGTGGCTCGCCACCCTGCGGCCCAACGTCTTCCGTCCCGCCGAGGCCCAGCCCGGCCGCGCGGCCAAGGTGGAGCGCATCGACGTCGCCGCCCCCGAGGCCAAGATGAAGCTGGTGGAGCGCAAGGAGGAAGTCTCCACCGGTCTGCCCGAGCTCACGGAAGCGGAGACGGTGATCTCGGGCGGGCGCGGCATGAAGGGCCCCGAGAACTACGTCATCCTCGAGGAGATGGCGCGCGTCATCGGCGCCGCCGTGGGCGCCTCGCGGGCGGCGGTGGATGCGGGGTGGCGACCGCACCGCTTCCAGATCGGACAGACGGGACGGACGATCTCGCCCAAGCTTTATCTCGGCTTCGGCGTCTCCGGCGCCATCCAGCATCTGGCGGGGATGCGGACGTCGAAGGTGATCGTGGCCGTGAACAAGGATCCGGAGGCGCCGATCTTCAAGATCGCCGATTACGGCATCGTGGGTGACCTCTTCGAGGTGGTGCCGGCGCTGACGCAGGAGTTCAAGAAGCTGCTGGAGACGTGACATGAAACTCGATCTCACCGCCGAGCAGCAGATGATCCAGGCGATGGCGCGCGAGTTCGCGGAAGCGGACATCAGGCCCATCGCCGCCGAGATCGATCGCGACGCGCGCTTTCCGCACGAGACGGTCAAGCGCATGGGCGAGCTCGGCCTCATGGGGATGACCATCCCCGAAGAGTGGGGGGGCGCCGGCGTCGACACCGTGTCCTACGTGCTGGCCCTGATCGAGATCGCGAGGGTGTGCGCGTCCCATTGCGTGATCATGTCCGTGAACAACTCGCTCTACTGTGATCCCGTCAACTGGTTCGGCACCCCCGCCCAGAAGGAGCGGTTCCTGAAGCCGTACGCCGCCGGCCACCTCCTCGGCTGCTTCTCGCTCACCGAGCCCCAGGCCGGCTCGGATGCCTCCAACCTCATGACGCTCGCCGTGCGCGACGGCGACGACTACGTCCTCAACGGCCGGAAGGTGTTCGTCACCAACGGGCGGGAGTCGTCGGCGGCGCTCGTGTTCGCGCAGACGGAGCGCGGGGCCGGGCATCGCGGCATCACCGCCTTCCTGGTGGAGAAGAGCACGCCCGGGTTCCACGTGCCGAAGACGGAGGACAAGCTCGGCATCCGCGCCTCCGACACCGCCGAGCTCGTGTTCGAGGACTGTCGCGTGCCCGTCGCCCACCGCCTCGGCGAGCACGGCGAAGGCTGGAAGATCGCGATGCGGATCCTGAACTCGAGCCGCACCGGGATCGCCGCCCAGGCCGTCGGCATCGCCACCGGCGCCTACGAGCGCTCCGTCGCCTACGCGCGCGAGCGCAAGACCTTCGGCGTCCCCATCGGGCACCACCAGATGGTGCAGTGGATGCTCGCCGACATGGCGACGACGGTGGAAGCGGCGCGCCTCCTCACCGTGCGCGCGGCGTGGCTCCGGGATGCCGGGGAGTCGTACGTGACGGCGGCCTCCATGGCGAAGCTGTTCGCGGCGGAGACGGCGATGAAGGTGGCCACCGACGCCGTCCAGGTGCACGGCGGCTACGGGTTCATCAAGGAGTACGAGGTGGAGCGATATTTCCGCGACGCGAAGATCACGCAGATCTACGAGGGCACCTCGCAGATCCAGAAGCTCGTGATCGCACGGGATCTCCTCAAATGAGGGAGCGATGAACCGTCGGGACCCGCGTAACCGATCGAAGGGCGACTGGGAAGCCCAGACGTACCGCCCGTTCGTCGACAAGGCCCCCGAGCGCCCCGTGCGCTTCGAGTCGCTGTCCGGCCTGCCCCTGGCGCCGCTGTACACGCCGGAGGATCTCTCCGACTGGTCGTACGCGGAGAAGCTCGGCTATCCCGGGGAGTACCCGTACACGCGCGGCGTCTATCCCACGATGTACCGCGGGCGTCTGTGGACGATGCGGATGTTCGCCGGCTTCGGTCGGCCCGAGGACACCAACGAGCGGTTCAAATATCTCCTCGCGCAGGGACAGACGGGACTCTCCACCGCCTTCGACATGCCGGCCCTCATGGGGTACGACGCCGACCATCCGCGTGCGCGCGGCGAGGTCGGCAAGGAAGGCGTGTCGATCTCGACGCTGGCCGACTTCGAGCGCCTCTTCGCCGACATCCCCCTCGGCGATGTCACCACCTCGATGACCATCAACTGCACGGCGTCGATCGCGCTCGCCATGTACCTCGCCGTCGCCGAGAAGCAGGGCGTGTCGTGGGACCGCGTGGGCGGCACCATGCAGAACGACATGCTGAAGGAGTTCATCGCCCAGAAGGAGTGGATCTGCCCGCCGGAGCCGGCCGTGCGCATCGTGACCGACATGATCGAGTTCACGGCCACGCACGTGCCGCGCTTCAATCCCGTGTCGATCTCCGGCTACCACATCCGGGAGGCGGGCTCGACGGCGGTGCAGGAGCTGGCCTTCACGCTCGCGGACGGCCTCGGCTACGTGGAGGCGGCCCTCGCGCGCGGGCTCGACATCGACAGCTTCGCGCCCCGGCTCTCGTTCTTCTTCGACATCCACAACGACTTCTTCGAGGAGATCGCCAAGCTGCGGGCGGCGCGCCGGATGTGGGCGCGCTTCATGAAGGAGCGCTTCCGGGCGAAGCGGCCGGAGTCGATGCGGCTGCGCACGCACACGCAGACGGCCGGGGTGTCGGCCACCGCCCAGCAGCCGCTGAACAACATCGCCCGCGTCGCCCTCCAGGCCCTCGCCGCCGTCCTCGGCGGCGCGCAGTCGCTCCACACGAACTCCTACGACGAGACGTGGGCGCTGCCCACCGAGGACGCGGTGACGGTGGCGCTGCGCACGCAGCAGATCGTGGCGGAGGAGACGGGGGCGCCGCTCACCATCGATCCCCTCGGCGGCTCCTACTATCTGGAGAAGCTCACGGATCAGATGGAGGCGGCGGCCATGGCTTACATCGACCGCATCGACGCCATGGGCGGGATCGTGCGCGCCATCGACGCCGGTTACCCGCAAAGGGAGATCGCGGACGCCGCCTACCGCTACCAGCTCATGGACGATCGCGGCGAGAAGGTCGTGGTGGGCGTGAACAAGTACGTCATGAAGGAAGACGGCGCCATCAACTACCTCCGCATCGACGAGTCGGTGGAGCGGGAGCAGATCGAGAAGGTGGGACGCGCGAAGGCGGCCCGCGACATGGCGAAGGTGGCGCGGCGGCTGAAGCAGGTCGGCGACGCCTGCCGCCACGGCGAGAACATCATGCCCGTCCTCATCGACGCCGTGAAGGACGGCGCGAGCCTGGGCGAGGTCTCCGACGTCTATCGCGAGGTCTTCGGGCTCTACCGCGAGCCCATCATCTTCTGAGCGCGTGAGGGTAAGGGGAGAGCCATGATCGACACCATCCGGATCACGAAGGCGACCACGCACAAGGAGAAGCCGAAGGACAGCGAGCTCACCTTCGGGACCGTTTTCACCGATCACATGTTCGTCATGGACTTCGAGGAAGAGAAGGGGTGGTACGACCCGCGCGTCGAGCCGTACGGTCCCATTCCCCTCGACCCCGCCGCCGCCATCCTCCACTATGCGCAGGGGATCTTCGACGGCCTGAAGGCGTTCCGGGGGAAAGACGGCAAGGTGCGGATGTTCCGGCCGCAGAAGCACGTGGAGCGGATGAACGGCTCCGCGCGGCGCATGTGCATCCCGCTCCTCGATCCCGACGTCGCCATGAAATCGCTCGTCACCCTCGTCGGCCTCGAGCGCGACTGGGTGCCGGCGCGGGTGGGGACGTCGCTCTACATCCGTCCCACCATCATCGCGAACGAGGCGTTCCTCGGCGTGCGCCCGGCGAAGTCGTACATCTACTACGTCATCCTCTCCCCGGTGGGCGCCTACTATCCGGAGGGGATGAACCCGGTCAAGATCCTCGTCGTCGACCGTTTCGTGCGCGCGGTGGAGGGCGGCATCGGGGCCGCCAAGACGGGCAGCAACTACTCGGCGAGCCTCTACGCGGCGGAGGAGGCGAAGCACGAGGGCTTCACGCAGGTGCTGTGGCTGGACGGCCGCGAGCGCCGGTACATCGACGAAGTGGGTACGATGAACATCATGCTCAAGATCGGGGACGAGATCGTGACGCCGCCCCTGACGTCGGGCACGATCCTCCCCGGCGTCACGCGCGACTCCGCCCTCACCCTGCTCCGCGAGTGGGGGCTTTCCGTGTCGGAGCGCCAGATCTCGATCGACGAGGTCATGGAGGCCGCGCGCCGGGGGACGTTGAAAGAAGTGTGGGGCACGGGAACGGCGGCCGTGATCTCGCCGGTGGGAGAGCTCGCCTACAAGGGCCAGCGGATCGTCGTCAACGGCGGGCGCATCGGCGATCTCACGCAGAAGCTCTACGACACCATCGTCGCCATCCAGTACGGGACGGTGAAGGACACGCACGGGTGGACGGTCGACGTCTGATCCTCATGCTCCGGGAGGACTGTCATGCCTGAGGCCCGCGCGGCGGCGTCGAATTGCGTCTTCTGCAAGATCCGCGACGGCGCCATCCCCGCCATGAAGGTCTACGAGGACGATCGGACCTTCTGCATCATGGACATCAACCCGCTCAACGAGGGCCACTGCCTGGTCATCACCAAAGCGCACGCGCCCACGATCTTCGAGACGGAGACGAAGGACCTCCAGGCCGCCATCGCCACCGCCAAGAAGGTCGCCATTGCCCTCCTGAGAGCAGTGAAGATGGACGGCCTCAACATGCTGCAGGCGAACGGCGCCGCCGCCTTCCAGTCCGTGCCCCACTACCATCTCCACCTGATCCCGCGCTGGAAGAACGACGGCCGCGGATTCGACTGGAAGCTGGTGCCGGGCGATCGCGACGCCATCGTGAGCGTGGGCGAGCGGTTGCGGGCGGTGCTCGGAGGTCACGATCATGACTGACGAGCGCAAGATCCGCGTCGTCGTGGCCAAGCCGGGGCTCGACGGCCATGACCGCGGGGCGAAGATCGTGGCGCGCGCGCTGCGCGACGCCGGCTTCGAGGTGATCTACACCGGCCTTCACCAGACGCCGGAGCAGATCGTGGCCACCGCCGTCCAGGAGGACGCCGACGCCATCGGCCTCAGCGTGCTCTCGGGCGCCCACAACTATCTGTTCAAGGCCGTGCTCGACCTGCTCAAGGAAAAGGGCGGCGACGACATCGCCGTCTTCGGGGGCGGCATCATCCCGCCCGAGGACATCGCCGCCCTCAAGGCGATGGGCGTCAAGGAGCTGTTTACCCCCGGCACCTCCACCCAGGACATCGTCCGCTTCGTCCGCGAGCACATCCGGGCCGCGGTGTAGGCCGTCGTGGATTTCCAGCTCACCGACGAGCAGCGTCACGTACGCGAGGTCGCGCGCCAGTTCGCGCGCGAGGAGCTCGGCGAGAAGATCGCACCCTACGATCAGCGGCACGAGTTCCCGCACGCGATCGTGGCCAAGCTCGGCGAGCTCGGCTTCCTGGGCGCGCTCGTGAGTCCCGACTACGGCGGGGCCGGGCTCGACTACGTGTCCTACGCGCTCATCGTGGAGGAGCTGAACCGCGGCGACGCCTCCGTCGGAATCACCATGTGGGCGCACAACTCCCTCTGCACGAACCACATCGCGATGTTCGGGACGGCCGAGCAGAAGGCGAAATACCTCCCGCGCCTCACGAGCGGCGAGGTGCTGGGGGCGTGGGGGCTCACGGAGCCGGGCTCCGGCTCCGATGCCGCCGCCCTCCGCACGCGCGCGGAGCAGCGGGGCGGCGACTGGGTGCTGAACGGCAGCAAGGCGTTCATCACCAACGCGAGCGTGGCCGGGGTGGCGGTCGTCATGGCGCGCACGGACCCCGAGCGCGCCGCCAAGGGAATCTCGGCGTTCATCCTCGACAAGGGCACGCCGGGCTTCCGCGCCGGCAAGCCCTATCGGAAGCTCGGCCTCCACGCCTCCGACACCGCCGAGCTGATCATGGAAGACGCGAAGGTCCCCCGCGGCAACCTCCTCGGCCCGCGCGGGCAGGGCTTCGTCAACGCCGTGCAGGTGCTGGAGGGCGGACGCATCGCGATGGCGGCGATGGCGGTGGGCATCGCGCAGGCCGCGCTCGACGAGGCCCTGAAGTACATGAAGCAGCGCACCGCGTTCGGCAAGACGCTGGCGGAGTTCAACGGACTCCAGGGAATGGTGGCGGAGATCGGCACCGAGGTGGAGGCGGCGCGGCTGCTCACGCTGCGCGCCGCGTATCTCAAAGATGCAGGCCGACCCGCCATGCAGGCGGCGGCGATGGCGAAGGTCTTCGCCTCCGAGACCGCGATGAAAGCGGCCACGAAGGCGGTGCAGATCCACGGCGGGGCCGGCTACATCACGGAGTTCCCGGTGGAGCGCATCTTCCGCGACGCCAAGCTCACCGAGATCGGTGAGGGCACGTCCGAGATCCAGCGCATGGTGATTGCCCGCGAGATCCTGACCGCGAAGTGACCGTGCCGTCCTCCGACCTCATCGTCGTCGAGGACGTCGCCAAGCGCTACCTGACCTCTTCCGGCCCCGTCCCCGCCCTCGACGACGTCTCCCTTCGCGTCGCCACCGGCGAGTTCTGCACCGTGATCGGGCCCTCCGGCTGCGGAAAGTCCACGCTGCTCGGCATGATCGGCGGCCTCGTCGCGCCCGATCACGGGCGCGTGCTCATCGACGGCCGGCGCGTGAGCGGACCGGATCCGCGCCGCGTGGCGCCCGTCTTCCAGGACGCCGGTCTCTTTCCCTGGCGCACCACCGTGGAGAACGTCGAGTTCGGCCTCGAGTTGCAAGGCGTGCCGCGCGCGCGGCGCCGTCAGGTCGCCACCGACCTCCTCGGCCCCCTCGGACTGAGCGCGTTCGCGGCGAAATATCCGCGCGAGCTGTCGGGGGGCATGCGACAGCGGGTGGCCATCGGTCGCGCCCTCGCCCTCGACACGAACATCCTCCTCATGGACGAGCCGTTCGGTGCCCTCGACGAGCAGACGCGGGTGCTGATGGGGGAATGGCTGCTCGACATCTGGCGGCGCACGCGCAAGACCGTGATCTTCGTCACCCACAGCCTGCACGAGGCGCTGGCTCTTTCGACGCGAGTGGTCGTGATGACGGCGCGGCCGGGCCGCATCAAGAGCATCCTGCCGCTGCCGCTTCCCTATCCGCGCGAGATGGAGTCCGCCGAGCTCGTCACCCTCCGCGCCAAGCTGTGGGGCGAGATCCGCGAGGAGTCGCTGCGAGCGATGGGCGAGCAGGCGCCATGAGATCGCTGCGGGTCTTCGGTGTGCGGGTGACGATCGTGGTGGCGCTGCTCGCGCTGTGGGAGATCGCGGCGCGCGCGTGGAATCCGCTCCTCGCCGTGCCCCCCTCGGTGGTGCCGCCGGCGCTGATCGATCTGCTCACGCTCACCTCGTATCCCGATCTCCCGCGGCACCTGCTCGTCACCGTGCGGGAGATCGCCGTCGCTTACGTCCTCGCCGTCGCCGCCGGCCTCGCGTGCGGTTTCGCGCTCGGCCTCCACCGCACGCTCGGCCGCGTCTACGCGCCGATCCTGGCCGCGCTCTACGCCGTCCCCGCCGTCGTCTGGTACCCGTCGCTCATGCTGTTCTTCGGCCTCGACTCCGCCTCCAAGATCGCCTTCGGCTTCCTGCTCGGGTTCTTCCCGATCACGCTCGCGGTCCTGGCCGGGATCCGCCAGGTGCACGCCGGGCTGCTCACGGTAGCGCGCGCGTTCGGCGCGGGGCCGCTGACGACGTTCAGGCTGGTGATGGTGCCATCGATGCTGTTCACGCTGGTGGGCGGCCTGCGCGCCGGCCTCGCGCTCGCGGTGATCGGCGTCATCGTGGGCGAGGTGCTGGGCTCGAAGGCGGGCGTGGGCGCGCTGATCAACCACGCGTACGGGTTGCTACGCACGACGGATTACGTGGCGCTGGTGCTGCTGACGCTGGCCCTCGTAGTCGCCACGGATGCTCTCGCCAGCATCGTGGAACGTCGGGCGCGGCGGTGGGCGGGATGATCGTGTGCGCGCGCGGCGGCGCGGGGCTTCCGTGAGGACGGCGGGCGGGTCAGAGCTTCCGTGAAGACGGCGCGAATCGTCGGACTTCAAGTGCTCAGCATCGCGATCGCGCTCGGGCTCTGGGAGGTGGTGGCGCGGGCGGGATGGGTCGATCCCGCCTTCGTGCCGGCGCCGTCGGCGGTGGCGGCCGCGTTCGGCCGCATCGGCGCCGCCGCGCTGCGCGCGCTCGGCGACACGCTCGTGAAAGCCGCCATCGCCTACGTCATCGCGGTGGTGCTGGGCGTGGGGGCGGGGATCGCGCTCGGCTCCGCGCGCGCGCCGCGTGAGGTCCTCACGCCGTTCGTGATCGGCGTCTACGGCATCCCGAAAATTCTCGTGCTGCCGTGGATCGTGCTGCTCCTCGGCTTCGGCACCGCCCCCGCCATCGTCTACGGGACCATCCAGGCCTTCTTCCCGATCCTCGTCATCGTGATGGGCAGCGTGCGCGACGTCGACGCCACGCTGCTGACGGTGGCCCGCTCCTACGGCGCGCGCCCGTGGCAGCTCTACTGGAAGGTGATCCTCCCCGCCATCGTGCCCGCCGTCCTCGCCGGCATGCGCCTCGGCATCGTCTTCTGTCTGCTCGGCGTGCTGATCGTGGAGATGTTCGCCGGCGTGCGCGGGATGGGCTACGTGATGGGCTCCCTCGCCAACGGCTTCCGCGCCGCCGAGCTGTTCGCCGTCACCGGCCTCGTCTCCGCCGCGTCGATCATCATCGTCCTCGGCCTGGACGCGCTCAACGACAAGCTGGCGCACTGGCGGGGGTGAGCGGCGCGCCGCGTTCGGCGCCGCCGTCCAGCGTTTCACGATTTCCGAATGTAGACTGAACCCTATCAGGGTTGCTCGAAGTGCAGACGGAGACGAAGGAGATCGTGATGCGCAGGAGATGGATCGTGACAGCGTGCGTGGTAGGGCTGGCGGCGACGGGCTGTGGCTCGACCACCACACCCGGCGGCGTCCTCGTGGTCAATGACCTGGAGCGCGTTCGCGGCTGCCGCGTGCTCGGGACGGTCGCCGACAACGAGATGCAGGATCTCCAGAAAAAGGCCTCACGGCTGGGCGGAAACGTGGCGCTCTTGACGCCCGACCGCAAATCGAAGGGCGGATATTTCGGGCTCGAAGACTACATGACCGCCGACGTCTATCGCTGCGAGGGTGTGGGCCTGCAGAGGTGACCGTGCGCTACGTCGCCGTCGACGAACGCTCGAACGTCACCAAAGCACGCTGAGCGTCCGCAGTGCGAGTCACTCGGATGGGGAGGGCCCGAGGCGTCAGACGTTCATTGCGTCCGACAGTTGTCGATTCGCGATAGCCGGCGTGACTGGGGTGTCGGTAGACTTCGACACGGTCCGTCGCCCGATCGAGGAGCCACACCTCGGAGATTCCGGCCCGCGCGTAGAGCGGCAGCTTCACGCTCCGATCCGTTCCGCTGAGGTCCATGACCTCGATGAGCAAGACCATATCGTCAGGCCCGGGCTTGCCGGCCGCATAGAAGTCGGCCCGAGCGTGGACCAGCACGATGTCGGGTCAGGGCATGGATCGCACCGCGCGGAGCTGGGTCGGATTTTGAAAATATCGCGCACTGACATTCGTTTACCGCGGTGCTCGACTCTCTCGAGAGCGGCTTTCCGACCGCCAGGTCCCGGGCATCACGCGTAGAATGGTGACGAAGGAGTCGTCACGATGGCGGTCATGCTGAGGCGTTACCGGTTCACCGTCGACGAGTACGAGCGACTCGCGCAGGCCCGGGTACTCACGCAATGCGATCGGATCGAGCTGCTCGACGGAGAGATCGTCGAGATGACTCCGATCGGAGATCGCCACGCCAGCGTGGCGCGCGGCTGACCAATCTATTCTCGAGGCGACTTGGTGATCGAAGTATCGTGTGCGTTCTTATACACGAGACGCGCTCCGTCACTCGATCACGTGGTCCGCGCGCAGCAGCAACGACGGCGGGATGGTAAGGCCAAGCGTCTTGGCGGTCTTGAGGTTGATGACGAGCTCGAATTCCCTCGGCTGCTCCACCGGGAGGTCGGCCGGGTTGGCGCCCTTCAGAATTCTGCCGATATAGGTTACGGCAACTCTATAGGTCAATTCGTTTTTTGGACCGTAGCTCAGCAAACCTCCCCTCTCCACCCGCCACCGGTTTGGATACATCCCTGGAATTTTGGTCTTCGCCGCCAGCGCAACAATCTTGTCCGCCGAAGCTTCACTCGTGAATGGAGGCCCACCAAGCAGGATGAACGCACCCACGTTTTTCCTGGCCATCGCCGCAAATGCCCCATCGAGTTCCTCGAAAGATCTCGCCCGCTCCGGCGTCACGGTGAGGCCGATAGCTCTCGCCGCGTCCTCGAGTGCCTTGAATTGAAAGGGATGGACGGGGTTGTCGGACATCAGAACGGCAAACCGTTTGGCATTTGGAAATAACGCATGCAGCACATCGAGCTCCTTTGCTGCCAGCTCGACGCCAAAGTCGGTGACGCCTGTGATGTTGCCTCCAGGACGCACAAGGCTTGCGACGAGCCCGTTGCCAACAGGATCGGAGACGTTTAGCAGCACGATAGGAATCGTCGCCGTCGCCTGCTTGGCAGCGATGGCACTGGGTGTCGACTCGGCAAGGATGACATCCGGCTTCAACGCAACCAGTTCCGCCGCCAAGCCGGGGAATCGCTCTAACCTGCTTTCCGCATATCTCCGGTCGACGACGAGGTTCCGTCCATCGATGTATCCGAGGTCGTGAAGGGTATCGATGAGAATGCGGCGTCGAGTCGTAAGGGAATTTCCAGGCGAATCCGCCGAACCCTGGAATAGCATGCCGACTCGATAAACCTTTGTCTGTTGCGCCAGGGTTGCGGCCGGCGCGAAGAGCACCGCTCCGACGCCAATCACGAACGCCCGGCGCCTCATCATTCGATCACGTGATCCGCTCGCAGCCGCAGCAATGGCGGGACGGTCAGGCCGAGGCGCCTAACATGTTCAGACAGCTCCTCGAGCTGTTTCCGCGCGCCGAGTTGCATGTCGGCACGCCCGAGACTGAACTCATGGTTTCCCCGCCTTTCGGTGATGACGGCGCCGGATTGTAGCGCTTTCCGACGATCGCCTCCCGACGATGGACCCGGGGTACGCGAACGCCCCGGCGCTCCGGCCGACCCCCCGGCCTGCACGCGACCACCATGCCGTGATGGCACGTTGACGGCTACGTTCATGCCAGCCGGGATCGAAGCAACACCCTCATCGCCAACAAAGCCCGCTGTTGTTCGGACCGATGTTTCGGCATTCCGTTTGCTCAGGATCCTGCGACCTGATGAATGGAGAGACCTCTTCGACCGAGAATCGCGTGCTCACCGACTCTGGAACGCTGACCACCCTGTTCCAACGTCTCTCGACGATGGGTCCGTCGCTTTCGAAGTTTCAAGCCGTGGTCGGCCTCATCACGGGCCTGCTCTCCATCGGCGGAGCGATTCTGGCGATCCCTCAGTTCTTCAGTCCCATGCGGGCGCCCGCCATGGGAGAGGTCGTCGCGGTCGTGCAGGAAGCGAAGAGCCACAAGGCGATCACCGATGCGCGGATCGAGATCTTGACGCCGCAGAACGTCCTTGTCACGACCGTGACGCCGAATTACTACGGCAAGGCGCGGCACGCTCTCGACGAAGGGCTGTATCGCATCCGCGCCAGCCATCCGCGTTATGCGGCCGAGGTCCGACAAGTCCACATCGTGAAAGGTCAATCAGCGGAAGTGTATCTGGACCTCCGCGCGGGCTCACCATCGGCCATCGACCACGCCGAGCGCGCCGTCCGCGACGGTGTCGGCGCGGTGAAGCGGATCTTCGGCCAGTAGTTTCTCTTGGATCACGCTGCCGATTTGACTGCGAGCGTGCCCCTGCCGTAGCGTCCCCGCATGAACCGCCGCCGGTTCGTCGCCGCGTCGTTGGGGGAAGCGCCGCCCGCACCGCTGCCCGCCGTGGCGCCACCGCCTGCTGCGCACCGATCAGGTGCTGGGATAGTGGATCGCCGCGCGTTCGTCGCAGGCAGCATTGCCATCGTGGCCGGAGCAGTCGCGGCCCAGGCACAACAGCCAATCGCCCGCGCGCGCGTGGGGTACCTCAGTACGACTCTCACCGCCCGCGGTGAGATCTTCCGGCAAGAACTGCGCAGGCTGGGCTGGACCGAAGGCGAGAATCTCGTCATCGAGTACCGATTTGGTGGTGACGAGTACGCGCGCTTACGCACCCTCGCGGCCGATCTGGTTCGGCTCAAGGTGGATGTGATCTTCGCTACGTCCGCGCCGGCCGCGCAGGCCGCGAAGGACACCACCACGACGATCCCGATCGTCTTCCACACGCTGAACGACCCCGTGCAGGCGGGATTCGTCGAGAGCTTCGCGCGTCCCGGCGGCAATCTCACCGGCAACGCCGGACTCGGACCCGAGCTCGACCAGAAACGTATCGCATTGCTGAAAGAACTCGTGCCTTCACTGACGAGCGCCACCGTCCTCGTGAATCCCACGAATCCCATGACGCCGCAGCGGTTACGGGTGATCGACGAAACGAGCCGCGCCTTGAACCTCCCGACGCGCGTGATCACCGTCTCGGACCCGAAAGAGCTCGCCCGCGCGTTCGCGACGATCGCGGAAAGCAAGGCGGCGGGGCTCATCGTGTTCGAAGACCCGATGTTTTTCCGCTACCGCGCGAGGATCATCGAGCTCGCGAACACGCACCAAGTCGTGACGGTCTACACGCAATCCGGTCTGGCCCGGGAGGGCGCGCTCATCGAGTACGCCCCGAACCAGGATGAGATGTTCCGGCAGGCGGCCGCCTACGTGAACCGCATCCTCCGTGGCGCGAAACCGGCCGATCTGCCCGTGGAGCAGCCGACGAAGTTCGAGCTCGTCATCAACCTGAAGACGGCCCAGGCCCTTGGGATCACCGTGCCCCCCACCCTCCTCTTCCAGGCTGACGAGGTGTCCCGGTAGGTCGCGACGTCTGATATCCCAACAGCAAGATACACTGTGCAGATTCAATCGTTCACATCCGTGGAGACAATGCGCAGATAGACCATAAGGGCGGCTTAACAAGCCAGATATGTAACGAAAATTATGACGAGAGCGCCATACCGCTGCGCGGTAGGCCTGATGATAAAAACTGATGAAGTTTCTGAGCAGGGTTGCTTTTTTCCGCTTACCGGGCCTGGCGCTGCCGTGCGGGAATGGTGGTCCGCGTGCTGACGAGTGCGCAAGAGGAACCGCAGCCCTCTGGCGTGACGCGCCTCCGCCCTCCAGGCCCGTGGGAGGCGGGGCCACGGTGTCACAATGAGAAACCGACCCAGGGCCCGCTCTCACCTCGGCAGGGTTGGGCGATCCAGGTGGGCGTCTCCCCCCGTGCCTCACCGACGGGGAGGACCCCTTGCCCCTCTGGCATGCCGTTTGCGCTGATGGCGCC
>DASXSB010000103.1:0-50831 GCA_036506275.1 Candidatus Methylomirabilota bacterium
AGAGATACTGGTCGAGGTCCTCCTGGGTGAGCCAGGCCGTTCCGTAGATGCGCTGGAGCATCGGGTTCTTCTCGTCGCCGCGCCAGTAGGCCCCGGACGACGAGAGCAGCTTGAAGGCCTTGATCGCCCCGGTGGACGCGACGTGCGGTCCCCGGCAGAGGTCGACGAACTCGCCCTGCTGGTAGAGCGACACGCGAGGCGCGTCGATGCCCTCGAGGATCTCGACCTTGAACGGCTCGTCACGCTCGCGGAAGAAGCCGATGGCCTCGTGCCGATCCATCTCGCGCCGCTCGAAGGGCAGATCGGCCTTGACGATCTCGCGCATGGTCTTCTCGATACGCTCGAGATCGTCAGGCGTGAACGGCTCGGGCTTGGCGAAATCGTAATAGAAGCCGTCCTCGATGGCCGGACCGATAGCGACCTTGACGCCGGGGAACAGCCGCCGGACGGCCTGGGCCATGACGTGCGAGGTGGAGTGCCGGACCGTGGAGAGGGGCGAGGGGTCGCAGTCGAACTCGCCGGTCAGCCTGAGGTGGCGCTCTTCTTCAGCTTCGGCCATACACTCCTTGAGCGGTGATCGTGCGAGCCCCGTGAAATGGTAGGCTCGGGCGGTTTCGAACCGCCGACCTCCTCTGCGTCAGAGAGGCGCTCTCCCACTGAGCTACGAGCCTATCCAAGAGTAACGGCCATGCTACAGGGGCGCCGGCACGGGTGTCAAGGCGCCGACGGCTCATCTGAGGATGTTGGTCATCGTCTGGTCGACGAGAATGTAGCGGAAGCGGGCGAGGATCGGAAACCCGGTCTTGCTGATCACGTCGGGTACCGGCGGGAAGGGCTGAGCCAGCCGGATCGCGTTGAGCGCGAACGCATCCATGTTGGCCGAGCCCGTCGATTGCTTCAACGAGATGAACGGCACGTGGCCGTCCTTCGCGATCCCGAACTCGATGACCAGCTCGCCCTCGCGCCGGACGCATCCATAGCGATCCGGCGCCCCATCGGCGCAGGGAAACCCCCACTTGTCCTTGATGGCCCGGCGGACCCGGTCGAGGTAGTCGCTGTACTTCGGGTCCGGCGAATCGAGGGGCACCGCCTCGCCCTCGATGCCTCCCCGCCCCTGCCCCCGTCCGCCAGCCCCGCCGCCACGGCCGAGGGACTTCAGATCGAAGACCGGATCAGGGGGAATCGCCGCCACCTGGGAACCGGGCGCGCCGCCGCGTGACGGCGCCGAGGGCGGAGCCGACGGTGCGGGCGGCGATGTCGCGGAGGCGGGCGGCGCGGCCGGCGCCGTCGCCGGCGGGGCCGGAGCAGGCGCAGGAGTCGGCAGTGCGCTCTTCGCTTCGGGCGGCGGCGGCTCGGGTGGCCTCGGCGACGGCTTGTCCGGCTGCTGCGTGGGGCGCTCGCGCACCGGCTCGGAGGGGCGCGCGGCGACTCGCGGCGGCCCCGGCGGTCTGGACTTCGCCTCCGCGGGTTTCGGTGGTGGCGATGGGGCGCGTGCCGGAGCCGCGGGCGCCGGCTTGGCGGCCGGTGGCGTCGGCGCCTCCGGGGGACCCGGCGTGCGCGCCGCGGGATTTCCGTGCGGCGCCTCGTCCTTGATCTCCGGCAGCTCGACGAAGAGCGGCTCGCCGCGCTTGACCGTGTAGGCGGACCGCGGGCCGCCGAAGTACACGATCAGCGCGATGACCAGGGCGTGGAACGCGACGGAGAGCGCGATCCCGATCAGCGGCTCGTCGCGCATCCGGCGCCGTACGGCCCGAAGCCGGCCCCACACGACTTCGAGCCGTTCCCGCCACCCCATGACCGCCATCGATTATAGAACGGTGGCGCCGATCACCCGCGCGATCGGCCCCTCCGCCGCCCCGTCAGACGGTTCGGTCAACGGCTTCCGCCACCCTCCGGATCTTCGCGATCACCTGGGTGAAACGGTCGGGCTTGAGCGACTGCGGGCCGTCGGACAGCGCCTCGGCCGGACGCGGATGCACCTCGATGATGAGACCGTCGGCGCCGGCCGCCACCGCGGCCATGGCCATGGCCTCGACGTATTCCCAGTGACCGGTCCCGTGGGACGGGTCGACCACGACCGGCAGGTGCGAGAGCTTCTTGACCACCGGCACCGCGTTGAGGTCGAGCGTGAAGCGGGTCGAGGTCTCGAAGGTGCGGATGCCCCGCTCGCACAGGATGACGTTGGGATTGCCGCCGGCCAGCACGTACTCCGCCGACAGCAGCCACTCCTGGATCGAGGTGGACATGCCGCGCTTGAGCAGCACCGGCTTCCGCGTCTCGGCCACTCGCCGGAGCAGCGAGAAGTTCTGAATGTTGCGCGCGCCGATCTGGAGGATGTCGGCGTGCTCGGCCACGACGTCGACCTTGTCGGGCTCCATCACCTCGGTGACGACCGGCAGCCCGGTCTCGCGCCGGGCCTCGTCCAGGAGCTTGAGGCCTTCCTCTTCCAGGCCCTGGAACGCGTACGGCGAGGTCCGCGGCTTGAACGCGCCGCCCCGGAGGACGGCCGCGCCCGCCGCCTTGACCTTCGTCGCCACCTCGAGCAGTTGTTCGCGTGACTCGACGGAGCAGGGCCCGGCCATCACGGCCAGCCGCTTGCCGCCGATCGTAACGTCGCCGACCTGGACCTTCGTCGACTCGCTCCGCACCTCGCGGCTGGCCAGCTTGAAGGGTTGCAGGATCGGCTGCACCAGCTCCACGCATTCGAGCGACTCCAGGCTCTGGAGCCGCTCCTTGCCGCGGTCGTCGCCGACCGCGCCGATGACGGTCCGGAGCTCCCCGCGGATCGTGTGCGGCGTGTACCCCATCCGGCGGATGCGATCGCACACGTCGTCCATCTCGGCTTCCGTCGATCCCGACCTGAGCACGATGATCATGTCCCTCTCCCTCACTCCGATCGTTTGCGGCACGACCAAAGACAAAAGGCCGCGGGCTTCACACCCGCGGCCTCGATCAGCCTGTCACCGCGGGCGTTCGGTCCGCCCACGGCGCTTTCGGTCTAGGTCAGAGCGCCTGGGCAGACCTCGGCGAAGTAGTAAAAGAAGAACCCGAAGTGCCGTCCCGGCGCCGTGTTCATGAGCGTGCCCGACACTGTACCCGGCTCGCAGAGCGCCGGTCAAGAACTTTTCCGGTGGGCCTTGCCCGCCGCGGGCTCTTTGGCGCGATGGAACCGCTTGATGATGCGGTCACGGTAGTAATAGATGGGCAGGCAGAGCGCGGTGATGGCGGCGATGAAGATCGCGGCGTAGACGTACTGCTGCTCGGCGACGTGGGCGCCGAAGTAGGAGCTCATCCAGGTGCCGGGGATCCGCCCCAGCGTGGAGACGACGGCGAACACCCAGAACGGCATCGGGCTGATGCCGAACAGGTAGGAGATGATGTCCTTCGGGAAGCCCGGGATCAGGTAGAGGATGAAGCAGAGGATCGCGCCCTCCGCTTCCAGGATGAAGTTCATCCGGTTCCAGTGGTGCTCGCTGAGCCAGGGGCGCACGAGCGGCTCCCCCCACTTCCGACCGACACCGAAGCAGAAGAGTGTGCCCACCGTCAGCCCGATCGTGGAGTAGACGAGCCCCCAGAATGTCCCGAAGAGCGCGCCCCCCACCGGGCCCGTGATCTCGCCGGGGATGGGCGAGATGATGACCTGGAGCGCCTGGATCGCGATGAAAACCAGGGGCGCCATCCAGCCCCACGACCGCACCGTCTCCTTGAGGAAGTGCTTGTCCTTGTACAGCCGGACCACGAAGTGAACGACGGGATGGTCGACGACGACGAGCCACACCACGAGGCCGAGGAGGACCGCCATGATGGCCGAGACCAATGCCCAGCGCGCGCGGTCGCTCATCGGACGCCGCGCGCGGGGAGGCTCACCGTTTACAGGAGCGGACGACCCTCGTTCCAGGGGCACGCCACCTCGTAGGCTCGCGCTGCCGCCAGCACGGTGCGGTCGGCATGACGACGCCCGACGATCTGCAGGCCGACGGGAGCACCGTCGTCGGTGACGCCGGCGGGGACGCTCGCCGCCGGCTGGCCGGTGAGATTGAAGGGGTACGTGAACGGCATCCACCCGAGCGGCGACACGCCCTCGCCCTCGATCTCCCGCGGTGGTGAGGCCTCCACCGCGAACGGCGGCACCGCGGTGGTGGGCGTGAGGAGGAGGTCGAAGCGGGCGAGAAAGGTCTGCGCTTCGAGCCAGTACGCGTTCACGCGCCGCAGGGCGTGGATGTAGTCATGCGCGCTGATGCTGCCGCCGCGCCGGACGAACTTGACGAAGGTCGTATCCAGCATCGATTCCGCGTGCGGAAGCTGATCGGCCCACGCCGCGTAGAACTGGGCCGCGATCAAAGTCGAGAACGCCTCTTCCGGATTTTCCCAACCCGGATTCACGACCTCCACGTGACACCCGAGCGACTCGAATTCCGCCGCCGCGTTCTCGCACAACGTGCGGACACGAGCGTCGACGGGCGCGTATCCGAGATCGGGCGTCCACGCCACGTGCAGCCCCTTGATCCCCGCCTCGCAAGCCTCGACGTAGGAACCGACTTCCGGCGGCAACGACGCGCGGTCGCGATCGTCGCCGCCCGCGATGACGTCGAGCATGGCGGCCGCGTCCCGCACCGTGCGCGTGATCGGTCCCACGTGGGAGACGTGCTCCCAGCCGGGGAAGCCCGAGTGGTGCGGCACCCGTCCGTACGACGGCTTGAACCCGAACACATTGCAGAACGCGGCAGGGATGCGAACGGATCCGCCGCCGTCCGTGCCGAGAGCCAGCGGACCAAGGCCGCTCGCCACCGCGGCGGCGGCGCCGCCGGAGGAGCCGCCCGGCGTGAGGTCGAGCTGGTAGGGATTGCGGGTGGGACCGAAGAGCGGGTTGTCGGTGATCGCCTTGTGACCGAACTCCGACGTGTTCGTCTTGCCGAGGATCACCGCCCCCGCCGCCCGCAGGCGCGCCACCGAGATCGCGTCCTCTTCGGGCAGGATCTCCGCGAAGAGTCGCGACCCTCCCGTGGTGCGGATCCCGCGCGTGAAGAGCACGTCCTTGATCGATACCGGCACCCCGTGGAGGGGGCCGATCGGCTCGCGCTTCATCACGGCGATCTCCGCCTCGCGCGCGGCCGCGCGCGCGACGTCGGGGGTGACGAGACAAAACGCATTGAGACGTGGATTGAGAGCCTCGATGCGGGAAAGCAGCGCCTCCGCGATCTCCACCGGCGAGATTTCTTTCTTTCGGATCATCGCGGCGAGGTCGAGGCCGGAACGCCAGACCAGCTCGTCGGACACCATCTGAGCGATTGTATCATCCAGGCAAGTGCAGGCTGCGCAGCGTGTCCTCGAGCTGGACCGCCACGGCAACCTCCTCACCGCGCTCCGGTGGTCGGCGGCCGGCCGGCTGGCGGCGGCCACGGTCAGGATCCCGGACGGCCGCTGGGTGACGATCCAGCCGGCGGCAGACGCGTCGGCGGGGAGCGCGCCCGACCGGCTCTGGCTCGGGGCACGTCCATTCGTGCGCTCCCTCTCCCTGAGCGCCTTCGAGCCCCTCCCCTACGGCGCCGTGACCTTCATTCCCACCCTCGCCGAGCCGGCGCGGCTTCCGCCCGGCGCCGGCACGGCCGTGCTCAATCTGGTCGCGACGCTCGCCGCTGATCAGGGCCGCCCCTTGCTCGCCTATGCGGGCCCGTATCCGGGGGAAGAGCTGTTCCTCGCGCTGCTCGAGTCGTTTCGCTACGAGACCGCGGGGGACGATCCGCTGGGCGCCTTCCGCCGTGGCGAGCTGGCGTGGCGGCCGGCGCCGCACGAGCGGCTCTTCACGCGCGACGGGACGTACGTGCAACTGCGCGAACGCGTGGAAAAGGTCGTGCGCGAGGGGCGGACGTACGTGCGCCCGGACTGGCAGGGCGTGCGCCGTCACGCTCCGCGGCGGGTGCGCGACGTCGACGGCGCCGTCGTGTGCTCGCTGTGGGCGCTCGACACCGTGGTCGAGGACCATCTCGTCGTCGGCGCCGATGGCGAGCTCATCCGTCGCCTCGACCCCGCGCCTGCCTCCGCCGAGGTCGGTCCTCTGGCGCCGGCGGTGCCGGAGGGTCTCGTAGCGGTGGTGGCCGGGACGAGCGCGGCGCCGCTCCACGCCGCCATCGCCGCCGAAGGCGATCGCATGCGTTTCGCCTGGGGTCCGGTGGACCGCGATCTCGTCGCCGTCAGGGGTGACGACGTGTGCTTCGCATCCGTGCTGCGGGCCCTCGTCGTCGCCCGCGTGCAAGGGGCGCCCACCCGCGCGGACGCGCTCGGCATCGGCCTCGCCGCCCTCACCGAGCTGGCCGCGCTCGTCGGCGACACGCTGCGCGCGCGGGCGCAGGCGCGGCTCCTCACGCTTCCGGAATCGGCGCAGGCGGCGACGCTTTCGACGGTGCCGGCCGGGGACGGTGCGAACGCGCGCCGGATCGTGCGCGCGGTGGAGGCGCTGGTGGAGGACTCCCTCAGGCCACCGCGCTGATGACGAGCCAGAGATTGAACGCGATGAAGGCGGCCACGGAGACGCCCGACAGCGCCACGTAGCCGATCCACACGCCCTCTTCGTGGGTGAGGCGGGCCGGCCAGTGACCGCGCAGGAGCGCGCCCACGAAGGCGAGGGCGTCGTGCTTGAGGGTCGGCGTGCCGAGGACGTCCACGAGCACGTGATAGCCGTCCATCTCGATGAAGCAGAACGGATAGAGCGCGAGCGCGAACGCCTGCCACTGCACGATCCCCGACGTCGCCGCGAACGCCTGCATGAAGCCCGGCGCCGACGAGGCCGCGATGAGGAACCACGCGGAGCCGAGGACGAGGTGCACGAGGGCGCCCGACACCGCCGTCACCACGCGCGCGCGGCGGCTCGTCATGAAGATGTCGGTCACGTCCACGTAGAACGTCGGCACGAAGCCGTGGAGGAACGTGAAGCCGAACTCGCGCACGCGGCGGCCGTAGTGGACGCAGGCGAGGCCGTGCACGATCTGGTGGGCGGCGAGGGTGAGGATGAACAGGAGCTTGACGCTGACGAGCGCCATCACCGGATGCGCGCCGAGCCCCGCCGCCACCGCTTCTGCGTTGGACCACAGCCGCACGCCCACCACCAGCCCGGCCGCGCCGAGGAGCAGGCAGGCGACGGCGGCCACGCGCGTGAAGAGCAGGAAGCCGCCCCACCGGTACAGCCGCTGGAAGAGCGGCTGGACGTCGCGGCTCGCGATGACGACCCGCTCCAGGATGGTGAAGCCACCTTCGAGCGCGGCCGCGAGGGGGTGCCGCCGATTGCGCGCGAGCGCGCGGCGCAGCCGCGACGCCGGGCGCATCGTGAGGAGCTGCGAGTGCTGGAGCTTGCGGATGAGCGCGGGCAGGATCTCGAAGTTGAACTCGCCGTACTTGAGCACGTACGCGGTCGCCATCTCCTGCAGCGACGTGTTGCCATCCATCTGCTCCCACAGGAAACGCTCGGCGTCGGAGAGGAGCAGGAAGCGGTCGTTCTGGCGGTTCTTCAAGATGTAGCGCCGGTGCTGTCCCACCCGCGAGTTCACGACCGCCAGCTCGTAGACGTCGGGGTCCACGCGCTGCGGACGGAGTTGCACGAAGGCGGGCGCGCTCGCGACCTCGCGAACCTGGAAGGTTTCCTCGCCAGGCTGGCGGACGAGGAGCTCGAGCTTGGCGCGGCGGGGAGCGGTCCCTTCCGTCATCGCCGGGCCGTCATCGCGGCTCGATATCGAGGCCGGTTGCCTCCAGCCCCCACCGCGTGACCTCGGCCACCAGATCGCTGGAGGCGCGCAGCCGCTCGATGAACACTTCGACGAGCGCGTGCATGAGGAGCGCACCCGCGCGGGGGTTGACGTCGATGAGCTCCTGCAGCCGCTCGCGGTCGAGGGCGAGCATGGTGGCGTCGCTGTCCGCCTGCACGGTGGCCGAGCGTGGCGCGCGATCGAAGAGGCTCATCTCTCCGAAGAACTCGCCCACGCCCACGCGCGTCAGGACCTGCTCCACGTGGCCGGTGACCGCCTTGGAGATGATGAGCACGCCCCGGCGCACGATGAACATCTCGTCGCCCTTCTCGCCCTCCCGAAACAGCACCTGCCCCTTCTTGAGCGTGCGCTCGCGCAGGTTGCGCGCGAGAGACGCGAGCTCGGGGTCGCCGTGGCTCTTGAAGAGCCGCACGTCCCGAAGGAACGCGATGGTGTCGGCGGTGGTCATGGTGAGCGCGCCGTCAAGTGGCGACGCGGCGGAGCAAAGCGGTGCGCAGCGCTTGCGCGCGCTGAGGGGATGGCGCCGTCGAAAGACGATCGATGGCGAGACGAATGGCGACGCGCTCGTCGTCGCTCAGCTCGTACTGGGCGAGGACGACGTCCGGCGTGCGCTGGAGGTCCACGAGAAAATCGGCATCGAGCATCGCGCGTCCCACGAGCTCTCGCAGACCTTGCGGCATAGTGCGTCGCATCATACCAGAGACGTACACCCCCTGGTAGGCCACGCGTCCTAAATGGTCGTGGCCAATCGGCTTCGCACGCGTGCGATCGCTGGCAGCGGCGTTGCACCTCGTCTCCGTCGTATCCGCACGTCGTGACTCGAAAACAGGAGGTGCAACATGTTGCATAGATTGGCGTTGATCTCGGCCGCACTCTGCCTGGCCGTTGCTGCCGGCGCGTGGGCCGAAGAGGTCAAGGGAACCATCCAGAGCGTCGACCCGTCCGGGAGGATCCTGACGCTCACCGACGGCCGCATCGTCCATCTGGAGCCCTCGACGCGCGTCCTCGTCGACAACAAGGTCGCCACGATCGAGAGCCTGAAGCCGGGGACGCAAGTCCTCGTCGTGACCGGCCCCGCGGCCGCCGCTCCCGGCACGGTGGCCGTGACGGCGCCGCCGCCGCACCCGCCCGTGGACGCGAGCGGGACGGTGGCCAGCATCGATCCGCAGAGCCGCGTGATCACCTTCCAGGACGGCCGCATGGTGCAGGCGACGGACCGCACGGTCATCTGGCAGCCGATGCAGATCGGGACGCTGCGCCCGGGCACCCAGGTGTTCGTGCGCGACGCGCAGCCCGTTGGCTATCGCCAGAGCTGGTCGACGTTGCCCGCCGGCACCAGCCGGGAAATGATGGGCACCGTCATGCGCGTCGATCAGGGACAGAATCTGATCTTGCTGAGTGACGGCACCGTGATCCGGGTCAGCCCGAACACGAAGCTGCAGATGGGGAACCAGCAGGTGCCGATCTCACAGCTCCAGCCCGGCACCGAGGTCGTCGTCCGCGTGAATCCGGCGACGACCACCACCACGACCGCCGCGAGCTCGTCGAGCACGGGCGGAAGCGCGCTGCCTCGCCAGGGTGGATTCTTCGGAGCCACGCTGGATGCATCGGAAGTGCTGATCGTCCGCCGTCCCGAGTCGCCGTAGCCAGCGGCGCGACGGATCGAACGTCCACGGCGCGCCCGGGCACCAAGCCCGGGCGCGTCGCCGTTTTACGACCCGCGTCGCCGTTTCGAAGCGGTCAGAACCAGCCGAGGGCTTCGTAGATGTTGAACGAGTGCACGGTGACGCGGTAGCTGTCCGCCACGGGGAGGCCGCGCACGTCGAAGTACGTGCGCGAGAGCGGCGGCAGGCTTCCCGGCACCCACTGATACCGCCGCCCCACGACGGCGTCGCGGCTGTCGCGGGCCTCCACGAGGAGCTGCACGTCCCCGGCCGACGTGCCGTAGTCGTTGTAGATCCACCCCGTGATGCGGCGCGGAGCCGCCCCCGCCGACACCGTCCACTCGAGCCGGAACCACCGCTGTGACGACGATCCGAAGTTCTGGGCGCGCGCCATCGGCGGCAGGACGACGACGGCGATCACCACGACGAGCAGCCACGCGCAGACCGCGCAACTACTGCCGGCAATCTTTACGGTTCTCGCGTCCTCGCGTTTTCTCACGCGTCGAACTCCGCGCCAATTTTGAAATCCGTCGTTTGGCGCTGGCCTTGCTCACTTTCGCGCGCCCCCATGCTACGCCAGGGCGCATTGCTCGCGTCGGTGCTCGTGCTCGTCGCCGCCACCGTGGCCGGCGCCGCTCCCGCCAATCTTGCCTGCGATCAGGAGCCGGGCGCCCGGCTCTACTGGATGGAGCGCGGCTTCTGCGACCTCGAGATGAACGGCCCCGAGCGCGCGCAAGGGATCATCATCTGGAACCACGGCATCAACGCCACCACCGAGCAGTGGCGCGCCCCCACGCCGCCCGCCTTCCGGCTCCTCCAGGCGCGGGGCTGGGACGTCGTCATCCTCAAGCGCAACAATCTCGGCGACGCCAACGTGGACGTCGCCCTCGCGCGGACGGTGGAGCGGACGCTCGAGGAGGCGCGGCTTCAGCGCGAGCGGGGTTATCGGCGCGTCGTCCTCGCCGGGCAGTCCTTCGGGGGCTACGTCACGCTGGAGGCGGCCTCTCGAAGCGCCGACATCTTCGCCGCGGTCGCCATGGCCCCCGGCGTGCGCCCCATCGGCGCCAACGGGCGCCTCGACACGTCGGTCACCGAGCGGTCGCTCCGGCGTCTCAAGGTCGAGCGGGTCGGGGTCATCTTCCCGAAAGACGATGCCCTCTTCGGGAACGTCACGCGCGGGGAGAGCGCCAACCACATCCTGGCCGGGCGACGGGTGCCGTACCTGCTCCTCGACGAGACGAGCGGCCTTACCGGCCATGCGGGCGGCATCGGGGGCCGCTTCGCTCTGATGTACGGCCTCTGCCTGAACGAGTTCCTCACCGCGCCCACGCTGCCCGGCACGCGCTTCACGTGTCCGCCCGCCGAGGACTGGGACGCCGCGCGCGAGCTGTTGATGCCGAACGCCGCCGCCACGGGCGTGGTGGAGGACCCGGGGTCGGTGTCGGGCGGGCTCGGCGCCTTCACGGGCCGCTGGTACGGCCTCCTCGAAGACACCATCGTGTTTTTCGGTCTCCTGGAGAGCGGCAACGCGCCGCCACGCTCACTTTATCGGTGGGCGGCCTTCCGCATCGGGGGTGGGATCTTCGACGTCGCCCTCAGCGAGAATCACCTCTCCGTGGCGTTCCCGAACGGCGCCGGCATCGTGGTGGCACCGGTGGGAGGCGAGATGGTCCTCACGTGGACATCGGCGGACGGCACGCGGATCGTGAAGACGGTGCTGGCGCGCGAGAAGCGGCCGCTGACCGCGACGCGCACGACGCAGGATCGGCGCTAGACGGGACCGCGCTGGGCCGAGCGGTAGACGTTGGGTTCCGAATCGGGACCGGCGACGAGACGCGGCGCCACCCCGTAGCGAGCCACGAACCACGACGTGTAGCACTCGAGGTGCACCCGACCCAGTGGTGACCGCACCTGAGACTCCGACTGGGCGATCGGCAGCTCACAGCGCCAGCAACGCTCAGCTTTCATCCCTCGCTCCGTGGGAGAGGTGTCTCCGACGGAGAGCAAGGCATAGAGCGAGCCAGGTAGGGGGGTCCTGTCCTTTCGAGGCTTTCCCAGGCATTGCGCGGCGACCGCGCCGCGCGCCCGGAAACAAAATCGCCGTGGCCGGCAAATCCTGCTGAGTGAGTCCTGACCAGCCGCCGTCAGGGAGACCGCTTCAGCTCCTCGTCGATCAAGCGCACGAACGCCTCCAGCGGCTGCGCACCCGACAACAGCCGTCCGTTCACGAAGAAGGCAGGCGTGAAGTTCGCGCCGAGCGCGAGCGCTTCCTCGACGTCCTTCTGGACCGCCGGCTTCGTGCGCCCACTCTGGAGACACTCCGCGAAGCGCGTGGTGTCGAGCCCGAGCTCGCGCGCCCACGTCGTGAAGGTCCCGTCCGCGGGCGCGGGGGGCTCCGTGAAGAGGCGATCGTGGAACTCCCAGAACTTCCCCTGTTCGTGCGCGCACTGCGCCGCCTCCGCGGCGCGGGTGGCGCCCGGGTGCAGATTCTCGAGGGGCAGGTTCTTGTAGATCAGGCGGACCTTGTCGCCGTAACGGGCCCGCACCTGCGTCAGGACCGGCACCACCTGGCGGCAATACGGACAGTAGAAGTCGGAGAACTCCACGATGGTGACGGGAGCCGCGGCGGCGCCGAGGACGGGCGCGCCGTCGGTGACGATGCGCGCGCGCACGGCGGGGGGCGCTTCGAGGCGTACGACGACGTTCGCGCGCGATCGGAGCGTCCCGACGAAGGCGTCCCGGGCCGCCGCCGTCTTCTGGTTCTGGAGATAGGCGCGGATACGGTCGCGCAGCTCGGGTAGGGCCGCGTTCAGCCGCGCTTTGTTCGTCTCGTAGAACATCTCGACGTCGGCGTCGGTGACCGGCGACACCTTCGCCGTCACCTCGCGCTCCACCAGCTCGGCCGCCGACACTCCGCGCCGCGCCGCCTCCGCGGCGATCAGGCGATCGCCGATGATTGCGTCGAGGCGCTGGCGCTTCATGTCGTAGATCTGCTGCTCCAGGCGGCTCAGCGACGTCCCGAGGCTCTTCGTCACCTCGTCCCCGGTGATGGGGACGCCGTCGACCTCGGCGACGACGTCGCCGCCGGACGGCGCCGTGGCCGGCGCCGCTTGCGCGAAGGCGGAAAGCGGCACCGCCGCCATGAGAACGACGGCGAACATGCTGGTGCGGGCGCGAAGGGCGAGGCGTAGACGCATACGGCAGCCTTACCGTGTCGGGTCGCCGCTGTCAACGCCGCCGCGGCGGCGCCGCCGACGATGCGCTATCTTCTCCCCATGATCGACTGGAGCACCTTCGACGCGCGACTCGCCGCCCGCCGGCGCGCTCTCGTGGAGAGCTTCGTCGACTTCCTTCGCATGAACTCCGTCAGCCAGGAGCGCGAGCGCGTCCGCGCCACCGGCGCCTGGCTGGCGGAGGTGGTGCGGGCGCGCGGGCTCGAGGGACGGCTCCTGGAGACCGGCGGCAACCCGGCCGTGTTCGGGGAGCGCCGCGTGTCCGGCGCCACGCGTACGGTCCTGATCTATTGCCACTACGATACGAAGCCGATCCCGCTGCGGGGTTGGCTCCAGCCGAATCCTCTCGAGCCCGTGTTTCGTCGTGGCCTCGCCGAGGACGGGCTGCCGGCCGTCGATCTCCACAGCGTCGACGACGCGGAGCTGCCGGGCCTCTGGCTCTACGCGCGGGGCGCCTCCGACGACAAGGGACCGATCTGGTGCCATCTCCACGCGCTGGAGCTGCTCGACGCCCTCGACGTGTCGCCGCGCGTGAACGTGAAGCTCATCTTCGACGGCGAGGAAGAGATCGGCAGCCCGTTCTTCGGACCCTTCACCGAAGCCCATCGCGATCTCCTCGCCGCCGACGTCGTCCTCGTCACGGATGGGCCCAAGCACGCGAGCGGCCGCCCCACCGTCACCGGCGGCGCGCGCGGCGTCCTCAAGCTCGAGCTCGAGATCGAGGCCGCACGCCGCGACGTCCACTCCGGGAACTTCGCCGTGCCCAACCCTGCCTGGAAGCTGAACGGCTTGCTCGCCTCCATGGCGACGCCGGACGGAGCGCCGCTGATCGAGGGCTTCGAGGAGGACGTACAGGCGCCGACGCTGGCCGAGCGCACGATGATGGCGCAGTTGCCGCTCGACCTCGCCGCCCTCGGGAAGGAGCTCGGGGTGTCGCTCCCCGGCGATTACCTGGAGCGCATCATGTTCCGTCCGACGCTGACCATTCGTGGCCTGCAGAGCGGCTTCGTGGGCGCGGAGGCGAACACGATCATTCCTCACCGCGCCACCGTAGCCATCGACGTCAGGATGGTGAAGAACCAGCGCTGGGAGAAGGTCTACCGCCGGCTCCTCGATCACGTCCGCGCCCAGGGTTTCACCGTGCTGGAGTCGGCGACGGAGCCGTTGCCGGACGCCCTCCGCGGGCGCGCGGTGCGTGTCGTCGACAAGGGCGGCTACGATCCCGCCAAGACGTCGCTCGAGTTGCCGATCAGCCGGGAGATCATCGCCGCCGTCGAGCGCGCCCACGGCGGCCAGGGCGCGGTGCTGATGCCGACGGCGGGCGGCAGCGTTCCGATCTGGGCCTTCACGGACATCTTGCAATTGCCCACCCTGCTCGTTCCCTATGCCAACGCCAACAACCGACAGCACAGTCCGAACGAGCACCTGCGCCTGGACCATCTGTTCCAGGGCGTGCGGACGACCGCTCAGCTCCTTCTCGACCTCGGCACCGCGTCGTAGCCGCCGCCGGCGATCACCTCATTTCACGGTGACGCTCTTGGCGAGGTTGCGGGGCTTGTCGGGATCGTGACCGCGCAGCAGCGCCAGGTAATAGCCGAGGAGCTGCGCCGGGACCGCGTTCACGATCGCGCTCGCCGGTCCCAGATCGGCCACGCGGATGTGGTGGTCGAACGCCTCGTGCGCGTCCGGCGAGATGCCGATCAGCATCGCGCCCCGCGCCTTCACCTCCATGGCGCCGGCGAGGATGTCGTCGCGCGTCTCGTCGCGGGGCGCGAGCACGAGACACGGCGTGCCGGGCTCGATGAGCGCGATGACGCCGTGCTTCAGCTCCCCCCCGGCGAAGCCTTCCGCGTGGACGTAGCTCACTTCCTTCACCTTGAGGGCGGCCTCCAGCGCCATGGGATAGCTGGGACCACGGCCGATGGCGAAGAGGTGGTCACGCCGGTAGATCGACTCCGCGATGCGGCGCACGAGATCGCGACGCTCGTCGGCGAGCAGACGCTCGATCTCGTCGGCGGCCGCCCGCAGGAGGGCGGCGCCCGCCGTGCGCTGCCCGGCCAGATCGAGGGCGGTGAGCAAGAGGATCGCGAGCTTGGCCGTGAAGCTCTTGGTGGCGAGGACGCAGCGTTCGGGGCCCGCGCTCAGCGGCACCGCGAGGTCGGCGAGTCGCCACAGCGTGGAGCCTTCGACGTTGACCATGGCCGCCACCCGCGCCCCGCGCTGGCGGGCGGCGCGCACGGAGTCGATGATGTCGATCGTCTCCCCGCTCTGCGACAGGGCGATCACGAGGGCGCCCTCGTCGACGAACTCTCTCAGGTACGCGAACTCGGAGCCGGTGGCGAAGGTGACGCGGCGGCGACCGATCCGCGCCAGGAAATACTGGCCGGCGAGGGCGGCGTGGCCGGCGGTGCCGCAGCCGATGATGAACACGTCGCGGGCGTCGGCGATCATCGCCGCCAGCCGCCGCGCATGCTCGCCGGCGCCATCGGCGAGACGCCGCAGCACCGCCGGCTGCTCGTGGATCTCCTTCGTCATGTAGTCGGGGAACCCCGAGAGCTCCGCGGCCGCCGCCTCCCATTCCACCTCCACGATCTCGGGAACGAGCTCGGCGCCTGTGGCCACGTCGAAGAGGCGGTGGCCGTCACGGCTCACCAGCGCCGCCTGGCCATCGTCGACGAACGTCACGCGCCGCGTGTGCTCGAGGAGCGCGCTGTAGTCGGAGGCGAGCATGTGTCCCTCGTGATTCCAGCCGAGCACGAGAGGGGAGCCGCTCTTGGCGGCGGCGAGCTGACCCGTGCGAACGTCGAGCACGGCGATGGCGTTCAGACCCTCCAATCGCCGGAAGGCCGCCATCGTCGCGATGACCAGTTGCTCCGGTCCCGGCGGCGTTTCCGCCAGACAGTCCTCGAGCACGTGCACCACCACCTCGGTGTCCGTCTCCGACCGGAACTGATGGCCGGCGCGGAGTAGCGGGTCCCTGAGCTCCCGGTAGTTCGAGACGATGCCGTTGTGGATGAGCGCGAGGTGACCGTCGCAGTCGAGATGCGGATGCGCGTTGGGCTCGGTGACGCCTCCGTGCGTGGCCCAGCGCGTGTGGCCGAGACCGAGCCCGCTCGCGGGAAGACTGGGTACGGCATCGCCGATCTTCCCCACGCGCTTCTCGAGGACGGCGTGGCCGTCCTGGGCGACCGCGACCCCCCACGAATCGTAGCCGCGATACTCGAGATTCTTGAGGCCCCGCAATACGAGGTCTGCCGCGTCCCCTCTCGTCCCCACGTAACCGAAGATTCCGCACATGGCGCTACCCCCACAGGAAAAGACGGAGGAGTGGAGTCCGCCGCTGTCGCAGGCCCATGCCCGCGACGCTCGAGCGCACGAGACCACGCGGCGCCGCCGGGCACAACGCGGCCTCGCAGACGGTCAGGAGGGGTTCAGAAGGGGGTCGACCGACCCGCCTGCACGCTGGCTGGCCTTTGTCGGCGCGTCACCGCGCCGGTTTGCTCCAGCCATCACGACCGTGCTCGCCGAGGGACCATCCGCCGAAAACCTCGATCGGTCCCTACCTCGTCATCCGCCCGCAGGCGGATCTGGCGCTATATCGAACGCGACCCCTCACAGCCGCTCGGATCCTGCTACGTACCACTCCTCTCGATCAGTGTCGCCACAGCGTACCCTGCCGCGCGCGCGCTCGCAACGATCACGTTTCGATCACCATCGGGCGGTACAGGAGGGGAACGTCGCCAGACGACGGGAGGGGGAATCATGACCGCCATCACCGACGTTCGCGGGATCTCGACGATCGCCTACGGATTCATGGCGTCCAAAGCCCTGTTCGCGGCGCTGAACCTCGATCTCTTCAGCCGGCTCGCCGACGGGCCGAAATCACTGGAGGCGCTCGCCGCCGAGAGCGGCATCGCTCCCACGCGTCTGCTGAGCTTGCTCACCGCATGCGTCAGCCTCGGACTGCTGGAAACCGTGCCCGGCGGCTACGCCAACGCGCCCGCGAGCACGACGTACCTCGTGCGAAGCGCGCCCGGGTACTTCGGCGACTACTACCGCCTCCAGATCGACCGTCAAGTCTATCCGGCGCTCACCCGGCTCGACGATGCGCTTCGCGGGGCGCGGGTCGATTTCTACGGACTGATGCAAGACACCGTGGAGGCGGAGCGCTTCAGCGCGGCTCAGGACGCGGGGTCGCGTGGGCCCGCGCGCGTGCTCGCCAAGCTCGTCGATCTCGACGGCTCGCGGACGTTGCTGGACGTCGGCGGGGGCACGGGCGCCTTCAGCGTCGCCCTCTGTCGCCGGTACCCCGAGCTGACGGCGACGATCCTCGACTTTCCCAACGTGCGCCCCCTCGCCGAGCGCTGCATCGCGGCCGCCGGCCTCGAAGATCGCATCACGTTCGTGGGCGGCGATGCCCTGCACACGAAGTGGCTCGCGCCCCAGGACGTCGTCGTCGCGTCCTACCTCCTGTCGGCCATCGCGGCCGGAGACGGCGAGCGAGTCGTAGCGGAGGCGTTCAAGGTCCTGCGTCCCGGCGGGCGACTGATCGTGCACGACTTCATGGTGGAGGACGACCGCACCGGGCCCGCCGCCGCCGCGCTCTGGCTCCTGACCGCGGTCGTCATCGATCCCGAGGCGCCGTCGCTGACGCCGGGGTCGGTGGCGGCGCTGATGGCGCGGCACGGGCTCGAGCCCGTCGCGGTGCACGACGTCGTCCCCGGCATCACCAAGGCCGTGATCGCGCGCAAGCCGGGGGGATGAAGCGCTATTTGCGGGTCGAGGTCGTGGCCGTTGCCGCGAGGCCGAGGCCGATGTACATCGTGCCCGAGATCCACCGCTCGCTTCGCAGGAAGCGCGGGCTGCGGCGAAGCCACTGCGCCGCGGTGCCGGCGCCGACGGCGTAGAGGCTGTCCGTGATCAGCCCGAGCAGCACGAACAGGAGGCCGAGGCCGAGCACCTGGATGCCCGCGGCGCCGCGCGAGACGTCGACGAACTGCGGCAGGAAAGCCAGGAAGAACAGCGCGGTTTTCGGGTTGAGGACGTTCACGACGACGCCGTCGACGAACGCGCGTCGCGATCCCGTCCTCCCCGGCGACGGCGACGTCACGCTGAGGGAGCGGTCGAGCAGGCGTCGCACACCGAGGTAGATCAGGTACGCCCCGCCCAGATACTTCACCGCGGTGAAGGCCACCACTGACGTCGCCAGGAGCGCCGAGAGACCGGCGGCGGCGGCCACGACGTGGACGAGCGTGCCCACGTGGACGCCGAGGACCGAGATCAGCCCCGCACGCCGCCCCCCGTCGAGGCTGCGGGTGACGATGTAGAGCACGGCGGGGCCGGGCGTGAGCAATAACGCCAGGGCGGCGACGATGAACAGGCTGAGGCTTCCGAGCTCCGTGCCGAGCATCCCGATCCGCCTCCGCGCGCAAGCGCTATCCGCCGGCGAAGGGCGTGCGGCGGAGCCGGATCAGTCCGCGGAGGGCCGGCGGCGGCTGCGACGCTGCACGACGCCGACACCGACCAGCCCCGTGCCGATGAGGAGCAGGGTCGCGGGTTCGGGCACGGCACCCGTGGGGGACCCCGTCGGGGCCTCCACCATGACGCTGTTCCCGCCGAGCGTGTTGTTGCTCAGATCGCCGGGGACGTTCTTGATGTCCTGGCCGGACTGGAACGTCAGCGCGGTCAGGCTCAGCAGCGACTGCGCGATAACGCGGTAGAGCAACACGTCGGTCGGACCGGGCGGCGTGAAGGCGCCATTGATGTTGGTGACGAGGTTGAGAACGGTAGCGTCGTCGGGGACGGCCTGAAAGATCGGTTGCGGACTCGTCACGTTCTCGGTCACGGACGACAGCGTGATTCCCGCCACGAGCGGGATCGACTGGAACGTTCCCGGGATCAGGCTCCGGAAGTCATAGAGCACCGCGAAGTTGCGTCCGAGAGAGGAATCGATCTTCTGGTCCGAGGCCAGATGAGCCACGTACGACCACTGGAACACACCGGGGCTGACCGTAGTCACCCCTTCGAGCTCGTAGATGATCGAGGCTTCGCCGATGCCCGCGAGGCCGGCCACAGCAAGGCTCATGAAGACAGCGAGCACCAACGTCCCTCGCGTCACGGTATCCTCCGATCGGATCCCCCCGGTGGGGGCGTCGCCTGCATAGTGTCGCAGACCAATAAGCTTCAAGCAGGCCACATGCCACCCACGAGAGTTCTTCGGCCGCAGCGACTTATAAAGTGAACCGACGGTCCACACGCGGAAACTGTAACGCCCGCCGACGGTGGCCGCGAATTCCCTCGAAATAGCCCATCGAAGATCCCGGCCACAACTCGAAAGCGTCGGAATGCTTGGCGGTTAGCCACCGCGCCGCCGGCGATCTGTGGGGGTAGCGCCTCGCGAGACTTGAAACTTCGCCCGACACCAGACCGGGCGGGGCGGGCTCCGCTGGCGGCGCGGCACGGCGTCCCCGACGGACGACCGCGCCGCGCCGCCATTGCGAAGGCAGGAACTAGAAGCTCAGGGGCTCGGTCACCCGCACCCAGCGCCCGGCCTTGACCACGGCCAGGAAGGAGGAGTTCGCTCCCTGGTGCTTGTCGGGGCCGAAGTTGACCTCGGGTCCGTTGAAGATGTCGCGATAACCCCGGATCGACTCCAGCGCCCTCACGAAGTTGTCCGCCGTCAGCTCGGGACCTGTCTTTTCCAGCCCGACCACGGTGAGATCGGCGGCGACGTGACCGTAGATGGCGCCGATGTTGGGGTCGGCGTTGAACCGCTCCTTGTAGCGATCGAACCACACCTGGGCGGCGGGGCTCAGATGATCGCGGTACGGCATGTCGGTGAGGCCCATGGCGTAGAGCCCCTCCGTCACGCCCCCCTGAGCGGCGGCCACGAACAGGTCGTAGGTGGCCGCGGACCCGAGGAAGTCGACGTCGGTCCACCCGATCTTGCGCGCGGTGGCGTACGGCACGATGGAGTCACGCACGATCGTGCCCAGCACCACGAGATCGCAGCCGGCCGCCTTGAGCTTGGTGATCTGGGCCGTGAAGTCCTGATCGGTGGGCTTGTGGGTGGTGGTCTCGGCGAGCTTGATCTTCATCCTGTCGACCTGCATCTGGACACCGTCCATGACCTCCTTGCCGAAGTCGGTGTCCTGGTACATGGCGCACACGGCCTTCTTGCCCTTCTTGGTCACGAAGTAGTTGATGCCGGCCCGCACCTGGTCCACGTAGGAGGCGGCGCCGTAGAACTTGAGCTTGTGGAACGGCTCGTACATGGAGCGCGCCGCCGACAGCGGGAACAGGTTCAGCACGCCCGCTTCGAACTGGTCCTTGAAGAGCGCGTTGTTCATGGGGGTGCCGAGCGGCGCCACCATGGCGAAGATGCGGTCACGGTTGATGAGCTTGGTGCCCGCCTGCACCGCGCGCGGCACCTGGTACTGCGTGTCCTCCACCACGAGCCGGATCTTGCGGCCGTGGATGCCGCCCTTCTCGTTCGCGTCGTCGAAGCGCATCTTCACCGCGTTCGACGACGACACGCCGTACGTCGCCGCCGGCCCCGAGAGGTCGGTGTGCATGCCGAGCACGATCTCGTTCTTGCTGACGCCGCGGATCTCCTTCTGCGCCATCGCGACTCCCGACAGCGCCACCACCCCCGCCAGCGCTCCCACGACCAGGATCCGTTTCATGCTCCGCTCCTTTTGTAGCGGGGTCCGCGTGCCCGGGACCGCCGCAGATGGGCTGTGTCCAGGTGCGCGTGGCACCGCATCGTGGTTTCTACCCGCTCGCATTTTTACCCGCATCGTGGTTTCTACCCGCTCGCATTTCTACCGCATCGTGGTTTCTACCCCGTCGTCGTCGCTAGCCCTCGGCGTACATTTCCTCGATCAGGTCTTTGTACTTTCGGTTCACGAATGCGCGCTTGAGCTTCATGGTGGGCGTGAGCTCCTCGTCCTCCGCCGTGAGGATCTGCTCGATGAGACGGAACTTCTTGATCGTCTCCACCCGCGCCAGCCCCCGGTTCACGCGCTCGATCTCGCCCCAGATGAGGTCCTGCACCTCCTTGGCGCGGCAGAGCGACGCAAAGTTCGTGAACGGCACGCTCCGCTCCTGCGCGAACTGCGCGATCGTTTCGTGATCGACCATGACCAGGCAGGAGAGGAAGCGGCGCTGGTCGCCGATGACGACCGCGTCCGAGATGTAGGGCGAGAACTTGAGCTGATTCTCGATCTCGGACGGCGTCACGTTCTTGCCGCCGGCGGTGATGATGATGTCCTTCATGCGGTCGGTGATGGTGAGGAAGCCGTCGGCGTCCAGGTGACCGACGTCGCCCGTGTGCAGCCAGCCGTCGGCGAGCGTCTCCGCGGTCTTGCCGGGGTTCTTGTAGTAGCCGAGGAACACGTGCGGCCCTTTGAGCAGGATCTCCCCGTGGTCCGAGATCTTCACCTCCGTACCGCCGCGTGCGATCCCGACCGTGCCGAGCTTGATGCGGTGAGGGGGCATGGCGGTGGCGAGGCCGCAGTTCTCGGTCTGGCCGTACACCTCGCGCAGGTCGAGGCCGAGCGCCATGTACCACTTGATGAGATCGGGGGCGATGGGGGCGGCCCCGGTGGCGGCACCGCGCGCGCGATGCAGGCCCAGGGAGCGCTTCACGTTGTCGAGCACGACGAAGTCCGCCACGCGATAGAGCACGCGGAGCCACGGCGCCGGCCGCTCGCCGCGGATCCGCCGCTCCGCCACGCGCATGCCGATCGAGAGCGCCCACCGATAGGCGAGCTTGCCGAGGATCGTGGCGTCCCGCATCCGCAGCGCGACCCCGGAATAGAACTTCTCCCAGATCCTGGGCACCGCGAAGAAGGTGGCGGGCGCGACTTCCCGGAGATTTTCCGGCACGGTGTCGATGCTCTCCGCGAAGTTGACGGTGGCGCCCGTGCGCAGCGGGTAGAAGACCGAGAACGTCCGCTCCGCGACGTGACACAGCGGCAGGAACGACAGCTGCTGGTCGCCGGCGCGGGACGGGGTCAGGAAGTCCGCGTACTCGAGCTGGAACAGGATGTTGCGATGGCTCAGCATGGCCCCCTTGGGGGGGCCGGTGGTGCCGGACGTGTAGACGAGGATGGCGAGATCGTCCGGGCGCGCGATCTCCACCATCCGCTCGAACGCCTCCGGGTGCTCGCGCTCGTAGCGCGCGCCGAGCTCCAGCAGCGTCGCGAAGTCGATGACCTGACTGTCGCGAAAGCCGTGCAGCCCCTCCATGTCGAAGACGACGATCTTCACGATGGTGGGACAGCGCCCGCGCACGGCCAGGATCTTGTCGAGCTGCTCTTCGTTCTCGGCGAAGAAGAAGCGCGTGCCGCTGTCGTTGACGATGTACTCGACCTGGGAGGGCGAGTCCGTGGTGTAGATGCCGTTGGTGACGCCGCCCACCGACATGGTGCCGAGGTCGGTGTAGAGCCACTCCGGACAGTTGTCGGCGATGATCGACACCACGTCCCGTGGCCGGAGGCCGAGGGCGATGAGGCCGAGGCCGGCGTGGCGGGCGCGCGTGCCGTACTCCCGCCACGTGATCGCGCGCCAGATCCCGAAATCCTTCTCGCGCATGGCGACGGTGTCGGCGCGCTCGCGCACGACGTGTCGAAAGAGCTTGGGGAGCGTGTCCTGCCCGTACACGGTGCCGAGGCCGTCTCCGGTCGTCAACGCCATGTCTTCTTCCTCTTCCAGCGCCGCGCGCCCCGAATGCCGCGCTCCTTGACGCCGAGGTAGAACTCCTTAATGTCCTCCTTCTCGACCAGGCGCGCGCACGTATCCTCCATCACGATGCGCCCCACCTCCAGCACGTATCCGTAGTCGGCGATGGTGAGAGCCATGTGCGCGTTCTGCTCGACGAGGAGCACCGTCACCCCGCGCTCGCGGTTGATGCGGACGATGATGTCGAAGATCTCGGTCACGAGCTTGGGGGCGAGGCCGAGCGAGGGCTCGTCGAGCAGCATCATCGTCGGGCGCGCCATGAGGGCGCGGCTGATCGACAGCATCTGCTGCTCGCCGCCCGAGAGCTGGCCCGCGCGCTGGTCCGCGCGCGCCCGCAGCACGGGGAAGTAGTCGTAGACCATCGCGAGGTCCTGCGCGACACCGTCGGAGTCGGTCCGCGCGTAGGCGCCCATGCGGAGGTTTTCCCGGACCGTGAGCAGCGGAAAGACCTCGCGGCCCTCGGGCACGTGACTCAACCCGAGGCGCACGACGCGGTCCGGATCCATCCCCTGGATCTCGCGGCCCCGGAAGCGCACGGTGCCCTTCTGAGGATCCATCACGCCCGAGATCGTTTTCAGGATCGTCGTCTTTCCGGCGCCGTTGGCGCCGAGGATGGTGACGATGGCGCCCGTGGGCACCGTGAAGCTCACGCCGCGCACGGCGATGATGGGACCGTAGTACGTCTCGACGTTGCTCGCCTCGAGGAGCGGCGCCGCCGCCATGCTCATCCCCCCAGGTACGCCTTGATCACCTCGGGATGCTGCTGCACTTCGCGAGCGGTCCCGAAGGCGATGCGGCGGCCGTAGTTGAGGGCGAGCACGCGGTCGGAGACCGCGCCCACGAGGCTCATGTCGTGCTCGACCATGAGCACGGTGATGCCGAGCAAGTTGCGAATGTCCTCGATCCAGAACGCCATCTCCTGCGTCTCCTCGACGCTCAGCCCCGAGGACGGCTCGTCGAGGAGCAGGAGCGACGGCTCCGTGCAGAGCGCGCGCGCCATCTCCACGACTTTCCGTACGCCATAGGGCAGGTTCACGACAAGGCTGTCGCGATACGGATGGAGGTCGAGGAAGTCGATGACCTTCTCGGCGGCCTCCCGGTGCTCCAGCTCGCGGGCGCGCACGCGGGGCAGGAACAGGAGCTCCTCCAGGAAGCGCGTGCGCGCGTGGGCGTGGCGGCCGAGGAGCAGGTTCTGGAGCACGGTGGCGTGCTCGAAGAGCTCGATGTTCTGGAACGTGCGCGCGATGCCGCGGCGGGCGATCTCGTGGGGCGGCACCCGCGTGATGTCTTCCCCCCGAAAGGTCAGGCGCCCCTGGCTCGCGTCGTAGATGCGCGACACGAGGTTGAAGATGGTGGTCTTCCCCGCTCCGTTGGGCCCGATGATCGTGAACACCTGGCCCGTCTCCACCTCGAAGCTCACGCCGTCGAGGGCGCGGATGCCGCCGAAGTTGATGGCGAGATCCTCGGCGACGAAGAAGCTCATCGCAGGCGCTCCGAGCGCATGTATGCCTTCTGGCGCCGGAAGGTGGCGCGTTTGTAGAGCGGGAAGAGCGAGAAGTAGAGCTTGATCTTGAGCCACCGCCCGTAGAGCCCGAGCGGCTCGAAGAGGATGAAGAGAACCAGGATGAGGCCGAAGATGCCGGGCTCGAGCCCGGGCTGCTTGACGAAGCGATCGACGCCGTGCAGCGTCGCCGCCGCCGCGCTCTTGCCGAAGACGCTCGCCACCATGCTCGCCCACGCGGGAACGACGTCGCGCGCCTCCGAGATCAGCACCGGCAGCAGCGCCACGAAGACGGCGCCGAGGAGGGCCCCGTGCAAGCTGCCGAGACCGCCCACCACGACCATCAAGAGGAACTGGATGGAGAGCAGCACGCTGAAGATGTCGGGCGCGAGGAAGCCGATCTTGTGCGCGAAGAGCGCCCCCGCCATTCCCATGAGGCCGGCGGAGTAGGCGAACGCCATCGTCTTGTAGATGGCGAGGTTGACGCCCATCGACTGGGCGGCGATCTCGCTGTCCCGGATGGCGACCCACGCCCGTCCCGTCGGTGCCCGCAGGAGGTTGCCGGTGAGCCACAGGGCGCCGATGAGGAAGGCCAGGCACAGGAAGTAGAACGCCACGTCGCTCGCGAACGAGACACCGAAGACCACCGGCTTGTCCACCGCCTTGCCCTTCAAGCCCCCCGTGACGCGCTCCCAGCGCGTGAACACCTCCTGGATGATGAGCGCGAAGGCGAGGGTGGCGATGCTCAGATAGAGGCCGGTCATGCGCAGGGCGGGGAGCCCGACGACGACGCCCGCGATCGCCCCCACCGCCGTCGCCAGCGCCACCGACACGATCCACGGCACCCCGAGATCGTGGACGAAGTAGACGTGGGCGTAGGCCCCGATGCCGAGGAAGGCGGCGTGGCCCAGACTGACGAGGCCCGTGTAGCCGGCGAGCACCATCAAGGAGAGACCGCAGATCCCGTAGATGAAGACGAGGCTCACGTCGCCCGCGAAGGCGGGCGCCAGACGAGGCAGGATGAGCAGGGCCACGAAGAGCGCCGCGTAGGAGTTGCGCTGCACGGCATCGCGGAAGAGCCCGAGGTCTTGTTCGTAGCTGGTCTTGAAGACGAAGCGCATGCGGCGTCAGACCTTCTTGCGGCCGGCGGTGCCGAACATTCCCTGCGGGCGCACGGCGAGCACGGCGAGCAGCACGACGTACGCGGCCACGTCCTTGAACCCCTGCGGCAGATACGCTCCCGAGAAGAGCTCGATGACGCCGATGGTGAGGCCGCCCACGAGCGCGCCCGGGATGGAACCGAAGCCGCCGAGGACCGCGGCCGCGAACGCCTTGAGACCGATGAAGCCGAGGTTGATGTCTATGAGCGAGACCGGCGCCAGCAGCACGCCCGCGATGGCAGCCACGCCCGCCGAGATCGCCCACACGAGCGAGAACATCCGCTTCACGGGAATTCCCATGTAGTAGGCGGCGAGCTGATTCTGGGAGGCGGCCTGCATCGCCACTCCCACCTTCGTGTACGTGAAGAACGCGTAGAGCACGGCGCAGAGGACGACGGTGCCGACGATGATCGAGACGTACTCGTGGCTGACGGTGACGCCCGTCACGCGCGTGGCGTGGGCGCTGAACGGGGTGGGCAGCGTGTAGATCTCGGATCCCCACGTGATCGAGGCGAAGCTCCGGAAGATGGCGCCGAGACCGATCGTGAGCATGACCACCGCGAACTGCGGTTGTCCGATCACCCGCCGCAGCACGGTCGCGTCGAGCACGGCGCCGAAGAGGGCGACGATGACGATGGCGAGCGCGAAGGCGAGCCAGTACCCGACCCCGTACCAGACCACGAACATGTAGCAGGTGAACGCGCCCAGCATGAGGAGGTCCCCCTGGGCGAAGTTCACGAGCTCGGTGGCCTTGTAGATCAGGACGAAGCCGAGCGCGACCAGGCCGTAGATGCACCCCACGGCGAGGCCGTTCAGCGTGAGTTGCAGGATGATGTCCAGTCGGCCCTCCCCTGCCCCCGCCCCGCCGCTGTCCGGTCGCGGTGCGGTTGGCGCGTAAGCGAGTCTTATATCGGGCTGCCGGGCACGCGTCAATCGACCGGGCGACCGCCGTCGTCGCCCAGCCATTTCGGGCTGTTGATGGCGAGGGCGTCGCGCAGGGCGCCGCGGACGTACGCGAGAAGCTCGGCACTGCTCGGATCGACGTCACCAGCGCGGATCCGTGCCGCCAGCGTGCGGCGCAGCTCGGGGAGCGGTCCGTCCTCCCCGAGGAGGCCGGCGAGAGCGGCAAGCTCTCGCGCGTCGGCGGCGGGGCCGAGGCGGAGCTCGCGGGCGACGATGGCGAGGACGTTGATGGCGACGCGGCACTGAAACCGCCGGTCGCCCGTGAGCGAAGGCAGCAGCTCGCGCTCGAGAAAATCGCGGACGCCCTCGACGAGCTCCGCCGCCGGCGGCCGGCTGTTCGGCATCGGCGTCAGCCGCGCCGTCCGTGCACGAGGTCGAGGAAGTCCCAGAGCGGCTCCTCGGCGCGGCGGCCGATGGCGAGCTGCTCCAGGTCGTGCCGGCCACCGCGGCGACCGCTCTCACCCTTCATCATGCACATGATGCTCCACTTCACGCAGCCGAACGCCTCCCAGAACCGAACGCGCGCGGCGTCGACGACGCCGCCCGCGCCCTCGTAGGCCGCGAACAGCGCCTCCCGCGCGCCGAACCCGCCCACGGGGGCGGCGCCGCCGAAGCGCCACGTCTTCACGCAGAGCCAACCGAGATCTTCCATGGGATCGCCGAGGTGCGCGATCTCCCAGTCGAGCACGGCCCGGATGCCATCAGCGCCGACCACGAAGTTGCCGTTGCGGAAGTCGCCGTGGACGATCGCGGTCGGCGCCGTCGTCGGCGCGTGGGCGGCGACCCACCGCAGCGCGATCTCCATCGCCGGCCGCGGATGATCGAAGCTCTCGTACACCTCGCGATAGAGCCGGACCTGCGCGGCCGGCCCCTGCTCGGCGAGGAAGGGCGCGGCCGCCACGTCGATCCGGTGCAGCGCGGCCAGGATCCGGCCGCACTGCCCGGCGAGGAGGGGACGAATGGCGGCGAAGCGCTCGTCGCGCGCGATCCGGGCGCCGAGCGTCTCGCCCTCGATGCGATCGGTGACGAGACCGACGCCGAGGCCATCGGAGGGCGCGAGGGTTGCCCTCACGGCGGCGACCGGCACGCCCGCGTTCGCGGCGGCGCCGAGCAACGCCGCCTCGTCGGCGCCGGACACGCGCGGCAGCGAGGCCATGGGGTCGCCCGGCGTCGACACTCGCGGGGACGACTGCTGAAGGATCAGCGGCTCGACGCCGTCGCCCACGCGCGCGTCGAACGACCACGTGATCTTGGTGGCGCCGCCCGTGAGTCGCGTCACGTTTCGGACCTCACCGGGAGGGCCGATGCGGGCGGCGACCACCGTCCCGAGCGTCGCGGCCACGGCTTGAGCGTCGCTCATCGCGCGGCTATTGTAGTCGGACCCTCGCGGTACTCGGACCCGCGCGGGGAAGGACGCACAGCGCATGGACTTCGAGATCCCGGTCGACATCAAGAAGAAGCTCGCCGAGCTGGACGACTTCATCGAGCGCGAGATCAAGCCGCTCGAGCGCGCGCACATCCAGTACTTCGACCATCGCCGGGAGTGGGCGCGCACCGACTGGGAGAACGACGGGCAGCCGCGGCGGGAGTGGGAAGAGCTGCTCCAGGAAATGCGCCGCCGCGCCGACAAGGCGGGACACCTGCGCTTCGCCCTGCCGCGCGAGCTGGGCGGGCAGGACGGGTCGAACCTCGCCATGGCCATCATCCGCGAGCATCTGGCGGCGAAGGGGCTCGGGCTCCACAACGATCTCCAGAACGAGTCGTCGATCGTCGGCAACTTCCCGCTCGTGCACGTGGTGCACGCGCACGGGACCGCCGAGCAGAAGGCGGAGTATCTGGAGGCGATGATCACCGGCGAGCATCGGGTCGCCTTCGGCCTCACGGAGCCGAACCACGGCTCCGACGCCACCTGGATGGAGACCACGGCGCGACGCGAGGGCGACGAGTGGATGATCAACGGCGCCAAGCGCTTCAACACCGGCCTCCACACCGCCACCGTGGATCTCGTGTTCGCGCGCACCTCGGGCGCGGCCGGCGACACGCGTGGGATCACCGCCTTCCTGGTGCCCACCCGCACGGCGGGCTTCCGCGTGGAGCACATGTGGTGGACGTTCAACATGCCGTCCGATCACGCCGAGGTCACGCTCACCGACGTGCGGGTGCCGGCGCGCGCGATGCTCGGCGCCGAGGGTGAGGGCCTCCTCGTCGCCCAGCACTTCGTGCACGAGAACCGGATCCGCCAGGCCGCCTCCAGCCTCGGCGCCGCCCAGTTCTGCATCGACGAGAGCGTCCGCTACGCGCGGGCGCGCAAGACGTGGGGCAAGCCGCTCGCCGTCAACCAGGCCATCCAGTTCCCGCTCGCGGAGCTCTCCACGGAGGCGGAGATGGTGCGCGGGCTCGTCTACAAGACGGCGTGGCACCTCGACCGCCAGCATCATCTTCGCGTGAGCCAGTGGGTGTCGATGGCGAACTACCGCGCGAACCGTCTCGTGTGCGAGGCGGCCGACACCGCCATCCAGGTCCACGGCGGGATCGGCTACACGCGCCATCGTCCGTTCGAGCACATCTATCGGCATCACCGCCGTTACCGGATTACCGAGGGCTCCGACGAGATCCAGATCCGCCGCGTCGCCGGCCACCTGTTCGGCTTCACCGGCGCCCGCCGCGACGGCGACTCCGCGTAACGGCCGAGCCGCCACCGCGGCGCCTCCGCGTAGCCGCGGCCCGGCGCGACGGCGCCGCGTCGCCGCTCACGCGCCCCGCGGCCGGCGACGGCCGGCGACGCGCGCAATGGGAAACGCGAAAACGACCACGGCCGCCGCCAGCATGACCGCCGCCGCCGCCGACGCCCATAGCTCCCGCACGTCGCCCCGTCCGATCGTGAGCGCCTGCAGCAGCGAGCGCTCGAGGAGCGGACCGAGGACGAGGCCGAGGACGAGCGGAGCCGGGTTCCAGCCGAGCGCGCGCATCAGGTAGCCGGCGATTCCGGCCGCCATCAGCACCCACACGTCGAAGAGGTTGTTGTTGTCGGAGTACGCGGCCACCACGCAGAGCACGAGCACGCCCGGCATCAGGTAGCGAGGCGGGATGGTGGCGACGCGCGCGAACAGTCCCACCAGCGGGAGATTGAGGAGGAGCAGCATGATATTGCCGACGTAGAAGCTGCCGATCACGCCCCAGAAGACTTGCGGATGATCGCGGAGCAGGAACGGTCCCGGCGTGACGCTCATGAGCAGCATGCCGCTCAGCAGCACCGCCGTGGACGGCGTGAACGGCAGCCCGAGCGACAGGAGCGGAATCATCCCCCCGCCGGCGGCGGCGTTGTTGGCCGCCTCCGGCCCCGCCACGCCTTCGATGGCGCCCGTTCCCAGCTCGTGACGATACTTCGAGACCTTCCGCTCGACGCCGTAGGAGACGAACGACGCCAGCGTCGCCGCCGGCCCCGGCACGAGACCGACGAAGAAGCCGAGCACCGTCCCGCGCAGCATGGCGGGCACGGCGCGCCGCAGCTCTTCCCGGTTCGGATAGAGCTCGCGGAACTTCACGCGGGCCGCCGCCACCACGGAGCCGGGCTCGGCCATGGTCGTGAGAACCTCGGCGACGCCGAAGAGCCCGGCCGTCACCGCGATGAAGCTGAAGCCGGCCTCGGCCCCGCCCACGCCGAGCGTGAAGCGCACGCTGCCGCCGAGCGGATCCATGCCGACCGTGGAGAGCATCACGCCGACCACGACCATGGCGAACGACTTCGCGCGGGAGCCGCCGGTGAGGTTCGCCAGCAGCACGACGCCGAGGAGGGCGAACGCGAAGTACTCGGCGGGACCGAAGGCGAGGGCGGCGCGCGCCACCAGCGGCGCCGCCACCTGGAGCGCGACCACGCTGAACGTGCCCGCCACGAAGGAGGCGATGGCGGCGATGGCGAGGGCGGCGCCCGCGCGACCGCGGCGGGCCATGCGGTAGCCGTCGATGGTGGTGACGACGCTCGCCGCTTCCCCGGGAACGTTCACGAGGATCGACGTCGTGGACCCCCCGTACATCGCGCCGTAATAAATCCCTGCGAGCATGATGAGCCCGGCCGTCGGCCCGAGCTTGATCGTCAGCGGCAGCACGAGCGCCATCGCGCCCGCCGGTCCGAGCCCGGGCAACACGCCCACGATGGTGCCGAGCACGGCGCCGAGGAAGCATGCGAACAGGTTGGCGGGCGTGAGGGCGACGAAGAGGTCGCTCACGGGAGCGGAGCCTCGACGGCGATGAGCTCGGTCACGGCAAGGGCACGCCGAGCCACGTCACGAAGACCACGCGGCTGGCGAGGACGACCCCGAGCGCGAGCGTGGCCGCCGCCCACCAGCGGCGCAGCCCCATGAGCCGCGCCGACACAACGACGAGCGCGAACGAGCCGGGCATGAATCCGACGACGGGCAAGAGCGCCGCGTAGATGACGAGAACGCCGGCCATCGCGAGCGGCGCGCGTGCCGACGACGGCTCCCGCACGGCCGCGGGCGCGTGGTCGGGCCGGCGATCGGGGATCGCGAATTGCCACCCGGCGAGCGCGAGGAGCGCGAGACCGGCGAGGAGAGGAAACAGGCCGGGGCCCGGGGTGCTGAGAGTGTCGAGCGGATAGCGGCGATCGGCGAGCAGGTAGACAACAGCGAAGACGGCGAGCCCGAGCGCGCTCCCGCGGTCGCGCCCCACTCTTATTGCTTTCTGAGCCCGATCTGCTCCATCAGCGCCGCGATCTCGCGGTCGTCAGCGGCTATGAACCGATCGAATTCCCGAGCGTTCTTGATCTCGATCCCCGCTCCCATCCTGGTCGCGAATTCACGGAAGTCGGCGCTCTCGGCAGCCTGGACTAAGGCTCGCTCGAGCCGCGCGATGACCGCCTCCGGCGTTCCCTTGGGGACGGCCACGCCCCGCCACAAGGCCATCGTGAGATCGACGCTGCTCTCGTTGAAGGTGGGGACGTCGGGCAGCGACGGGAGCCGTCGCTCGCCGCTGACGGCGAGCACACGCACTTGCTTGCCGGTCACCTGCGTCATGATCTCGGCAGGGAGCTGTACGCTCGCCTCGATCTTGTCGCCGAGGACCGTCGTTACGGCCAGCTCCCGCCCGAATGGCACGTGCGTGAGCTTGACGCCGGCGCGATTCTCCAGCGCCACCGCCACCAGATGCGTGAAGCTCCCGCGACCGGAGTTGCCGATGCGGACCTGGCCCGGATGCGCGCGCGCGTGGGCGAGCAGCTCGCGCAGATCGCGCCACGGGGCGTCGGCCTTCACCGCCAGCGACACCGGTTCGCTCGTGAGCGCGGCCACGCCCGCGAAGGCGGTGTAGTCGAACTTCATGTTCCCGGCGTGGTAGGCGGTGCTCACGCTGTTCGAGTTCCAGACGATCGCGTAGCCGTCGGCGGGTTGGCTCTTCACGTAGCTGTAGCCGACGGCGCCGCCCGCGCCCGTCCGGTTCACCACCGCCACCGGCTGACCGAGATCCTTGCCGGCGAGATCGGCGAGCTTGCGCGCGAGCAGGTCGGCGGCGCTGCCGGCCCCGAACAGCACCGTCAGCTCGACCGGCTTCGTGGGAAAGTCGGCGGCCGCGACGGGAGCGGCGGCAAGGGGGATGGCCGCGAGCAGCCACACGACGAGGGCGCCGACGCGCCTCACGGGTTCAACACCACCTTGAGCGGATCGCCGATGCGCTGCTCGAGGACAGCCACCGCGTCGTGAACGCGGCTCAGCGGGAACTGGTGCGTGATGAGCGGCTTCGCGGTGAGGCGGCCGGCGGCGAGGAGGGCGAGGGCGCGCCCGACGCTGGTGCCGCCCTCACCGCGCTCGGTGTAGATGGTGACGTTGCGCCGCACGGCGTGGCTCACGTCGGCGGTGACGGGGCCGTGGTAGAAGGCGACGAGCACGATCTTGCCGCCGCTCTTCGCCATCTTGATGGACTGATCGAACGTCTCGTCGCCGCCCGCGCAGTCGACGACGAGGTCGGCGCCTTTCCCGGCCGTGGCCTCCATCACCGCCGCCACCGCATCGCGCTCGCGGCTGTTGACGACGACGTCGGCGCCAAGCTGCCGGCCCATGGCCAGCCGCGACTCCCGCGTGCCCGTCAGGATCACGCGGGTGGCGCCGAGCGCCTTCACGAGCTGGATGGCCATGAGGCCGATGGGGCCGGGGCCGATGACGGCGACCGTCTCGCCCGCGAAGTAGCCGCCCGCGTTTTCCAGCCCGAAGAGCGGGCTGCCCGAGGTCATCACGACCGTGGCTTCCTCGTAGCTCACGCCGTCCGGGATCTTGTAGAGCGTGTTGACGTGGTTCACGGCGTACTCGGCGAGGCCACCGTTGGTGGTGAAACCGTTGGCCCGGTGACCGCGCCTGCTGTTCCCGTAGTTCAGGCAGGCGGTGTAGAGGCCGCGAATGCAGTTCTCGCAACGGCGACAGCCCATGTGCGCTTCGACGACCACCCGGTCGCCCACCCGAAACTCGTCCACGGTGCGGCCGAGGGCGACCACGTCGCCTGCGTACTCGTGGCCGAAGATGAACTCGCCGTACGGCGGCATCTTCGGCATGCCCTCGTGGATGATTTTCAGGTCCGTGCCTCAGATGCCGCAGGCACGGACACGGACCAGCACGTCCTCCTCGCCCGGCACCGGCACGGGCCTGTCTTGTAACTCGAACCGGTGCGGCGCCACCAGCACCGTCGCCTTCATCGTGGCCGGAACGCTCATGAATCGCTCCTTTCGGACGATGACGTTTCCGGTAACGTAGGCCAATGCCGGCAGGCGGTCAAACCGCAGCGGAAGATTCGGAGTTTGACCCGCGTGCACACACTCTCTACACTGCGGGCAACGTGACCACGACGATGAAGCGAACGAGCGAGAAGGCGCGGCTGGGGTCCCGCGGCACGGGACGCCCAGCGGCAGCGGTGGGGCGCGCGCGACCGAGCTAGAACTCTCGACGACGTCTTCGAACCACGGGGCCCGCGACCACACCGGTGATCGCGGGCCTCGCGCGTTTCGGGGCCCAAGGAGCGCGGTCCAATGAGCGACATCAAGAAGCGTGTAGCCGTCGTGGGCGCGACCGGCATCGCGGGGCAGCAGTGTCTCGTCGCGCTCGACGGACATCCGTGGTTCGAGGTCGTCATGCTGGCCGCGTCGGAACGGTCGGCGGGCAAGGCGTACCGCGAAGCCATCCGCGACGCGAAGTCGGGAGCGCGACGCTGGTGGTGCACGGAGGAGCCGCCCGCGGCCGTGCTCGACCTCCCCGTCGCCAACGGCGACGGCCTCGACGTGCGGGGCATCGACGTCGTCTTCAGCGCGGTGGAGTCGGCGGCGGCCCGCGTGCTCGAGCCCGAGTACGCGAAGACGGCCGCCGTGCTGAGCACCGCCTCTGCGCACCGCTACGAGACGGACGTGCCCCTCATCGTTCCCGGCGTGAATCACGGTCATGCGGCGCTGATCGACGTACAGCGCCGGCGGCGCGGCTGGAGGGGCTTCATCGTCCCGCTGCCGAATTGCACGACGGTCGGTCTCGCCGTCACGCTGATGCCGTTGCAGGAGCGGTTCGGCGTCGAGCGCGTGGTGATGACGTCGATGCAGGGCGTGTCCGGCGCCGGACGATCGCCGGGGGTGATGGCGCTCGACATCCTCGACAACCTGATCCCGTACATCGACGGTGAGGAAGAAAAGGTCGCGCGAGAAACGGGGAAGATCCTCGGCGTGCTGGGGGACGGAGCCATCACTCCCGCCGCGTTTCCCGTCGCCGCCACCTGCACGCGGGCGGCGATCACGGAGGCGCATACCGAAGCCGTCACCGTGGGGCTGGGATCCCCGGCGACGCCCGCCGACGTGGCCGCCGCCTTTCGGGAGTTCGGCACCGAGTTCACGCGCCTCGGCCTTCCGTCGGCGCCGCGACGGATGATCACCGTGCACGACGATCCGTTCCGGCCGCAGCCCAGGCTCGACCGCGACGCCGACGGCGGCATGACGACCAGCGTCGGCCGCATCCGCGAGGCGCCCGCGCTCGAGCGCGGCATCGCCTACGTCGTGGTGTCGCACAACACCAAGATGGGCGCCGCCAAAGGCGCCCTCCTCACCGCGGAGTACCTGGCGACGACCGGCTACATCTAGGTTCCTCAGGCGGCGGCCGGCTTCACCTCACCCGCCAGCCGCTCCATGGCGCGCATCATCGCCGGCACTCCCGTGCGCGGGAGATCGAACGTCATCCACTCGGCGCCGAGCGTGCGCACGCGCCGGATGTCGGAGGCGATCTCGGCGACCGAGCCCTGGAAGGCAGCGCGTCCATCGCCCTTGGCGGCGTCGGCGAGGTCGAGGAGATTGCGCGGCGCCAGTCCGAGCTTCTCCTTCCGCCCTCCGCGGGCGGCGAGATCGCGCAGCATCGCGAAGCCTTTCTCGATCTCGTCCAGACCGAGGGCGAGCGGATGCCAGGCATCGCCGAGGAGCGCGCACCGGCGCACGGCGGGCGCGGAGATCGTTCCCGGCGAGCCGCCGACCCAGATGGGCGGGTGCGGCCGCTGGGCGGGGCGCGGCGAGAACGTGGCGCCCGCGAAGCTCACGTGATCGCCCTGATACTGGGGAACGTCAGCGGCCCACGCCGCCTTGATGGCGCGGAGGTAGTCGTCGCTGAGCCGCCCGCGCTCGCGGAACGGCAACCGGAGGTCGATGAACTCCGCCTCGTCCCAGCCCACGCCCACACCGAAGATGAAGCGGCCGCCCGACGCCTGATCCACGGTGGCGGCGGCCTTGGCGGTGACGAGCGCGTTGCGGTAGGGAAGCACGATGACGCTCGCGCCGACGCGGATCCGGCGTGTGCGCCCCGCCAGATAGGCGAGCAGCGAGAAAGGATCCGGCCAGTGGCCACCGTAGTGCTGGGTGGTCGCCGGCTTGGCCAGGATGTGATCGGGGACGAAAACGCCATCCAGGCCGAGCTCTTCGGCGTGCAGGGCAAGGGATTCCGCCTCCGCGATCGTGAGCTGCCAGATGGGAAGCACGACGCCGTAGTTCATGGGCCCCTCCCGGGTTCGGGACACACGCGGTTGGATGAGGCGTCAAACATACCCGGTTTTTAGGTCCCGGCGGGGGTCCACGTTAAGCTGGAACGAGCAGGAAATCCCGCAGCGCCCCCAAGGAGAGACGACATGATTTCCGTCGCCATCGCGCTGCTCACGCTGCTCGTGGCCACTCCGGCCGTCGCCCAGGTGCACGTCGACATCGGCATCCGTTTTCCGGGGCCACCGCCGCTGGTGGTCGTGCCGGAGGTCCCCGCGGTCCACTACGTGACGAACGGTCCCGCGAACCTCTTCTTCTACGGCGGCCAGTACTGGATCTTCAGCAACGGCGGCTGGTACATGAGCCGCGGCTACAACGGTCCGTGGGTCGTGATCGGTCCCCAGTTCGTGCCGCGTCCGATCCTGCTCGTCCCCGTGCAGTACTACCGCGTTCCTCCGGGTCACTGGCGAGCGTGGAATCATCACGCGCCGCCGCGGTGGGGCAACGAGTGGGGACGTGAATGGGCGGCGCGCCGCGAGTGGCGCGAGGACCGTCGCGAGGGGCGCGAGGAGCGTCGGGAGGGGCGCGACCACGGCGAGCGCGGCGACCGCGGCGAGCGCGGCGACCGGGGCGACCACGGCGACCGCCGCGGCCGCCACTGACGTCGTTCGCGCGGGGGATCAGCGCCGGCGGCGAGCGGTGGTGGCGGGCACCGGAAACTCGTCGGGGTCGATGGGGACCTCGATGACGGCCGGCTTGCCCGCCGCCAGCGCCGTTCGCACGACGTCACCGACCTGATCGGCGTGCTCGACGTAGTAGCCGCGCGCGCCGAACAGCTCGGCGAGCTTGTCGAAGCGCGGATTCCCGATGTCGGCCCCGACGTACCGCTCGTCGTAGAAATGCTTCTGGTACGCCTTCTCCGAACCCCACGCGTTGTTGTTCATCACCAGCGTGACCACGTCGATGCCGTGCCGCACCGCCGTCTCCAGCTCCTGCACGTTCATCAAGAACCCGCCGTCGCCGTGGATGGCGAGCACGGGCGCGCCCGGCCGCGCCAGCTTGGCGCCGAGCGCCTCCGGAAACGCAAAGCCGAGCCCGCCGAGATCGAGCGGTGTGAGGAACGTGCGCGGCCGCGAGAACCGCAGGCGGTCGTAGCCGTAGGCCGGCGCCGCCCCCGCATCGAGCGCGACGATGGTGTCGCCGGGCAGCGCGGCGCGGAGCTCGGCGTAGATCCGCTGCGGTTTCACGGGCACGGCCGTCAGCCGCGCTTCCGCGGCCAGCCGCGCCTCGCGCTTCGCGCGCAGCTCTCGCGCCTCCGCGCGCCACGCCTCGGACGTCCGTAGCCCGGCGCGACCGACGGCGTCGCGCAGCGCCGCCAGCGCGTGGCCGGCATCGGCCTGGATCGCCACCACCACCGGGTAGACGCGACCGAGGTCGCGGCCATCGACGTCGATCTGGACGATGCGCGTTCCCGCCACGATGTAGCGATCGTCGTAGAACGTCGTGAAGTTCCCGAGCCGGGAGCCGACGACGAGCAGGACGTCGGCGCGCCGGCACACCGCCGCCGCCTCCGGCGAGCCCGCGCGGCCGAGCGGGCCCACGTAGAGTGGATCGTCGTTGGAGACGGCGTCGTTGCGGCCGTAGGCCGTGATCATCGGCAGCCCGGCCTCCGCGCTCAGCCGCTGCGCAAGGTCGTTGGCCTCCGCCCACGTCACCCCGCCCCCGACGAGCATCAGCGGTCGCTCCGCCTGCCGCAGCACGGCCACCGCCGCCTGGATCGCGCCCGGATCCGGGTGCGGCGCGTGCAGAGGGCGATAGGTCGCGGGCTCCCCGATATCCGTCGTCACCGTCTGGTCGTTGAGGACGTCGCGCGGAATGTCGATGAACACGGGACCCTTCCGCCCCGTCATGGCCGTGCGCAACGCGAGGTGGAAGATCTCCGGGATGCGGGCGGGCTTCTCGATGCGGAGGGCGAGCTTGGTCACGGGCGCGAACATCGCGACGAGATCGAGCTCCTGGAACGCATCCCGATGCGCGTGGCCGAGCGGCGGTCCCCCCGCGATGGCGATGACCGGGGAGTGCGCGACGTGGGCGGCCGCGATCCCGGTGACGAGGTTCGTCGCCCCCGGCCCGGCGGTGACGAGGCAGGCGGCGGGCAGCCCGGACACGCGCGCGAGGCCGTCCGCCATGAAGGCGGCTCCCTGCTCGTGCCGGACGTTGATGTAGGCCACGCTCTTGTCGTCATAGAGCACGTCGAGCACGTCGAGGAATGTGCTGCCCACGATCCCGAACACGTGCTGGACCTGCTCCGCCTTCAAGAGCTCGATGACGGCACGACCCGCGCTCATCTCCATCACGACGCCTCCCCTCGACGGCGCCGGTAGTATAAAGTGCGCGTCATGCGAGTGCCCGCGTCGCAGATCAGCAAACAGCTCGTCGCCGTGTTCGAGGCGTGGGGCATGGCGGCCGACCACGCCGCCACCACCGCCGACATGATGCTGGAGACCGATCTCCGCGGCGTCGACTCCCACGGCATCTCGATGTTGCCGACGTACGATCGCGAGTTCCGCGCCGGTCGTCTCAACATGCGCCCGGTGTGGAAGACCGTGCGGGAGACGCCGTCCATCGCGCTCATCGACGCCGACGCCTCTCTCGGCCACGCCGTGTCGGCGCACGCGATGCATCGCGCCGTCGACAAGTGCCTCGAGAGCGGAGTGGCCGTGGTCTCGGTATTCAACTCGCACCACTTCGGCGCCGCCGGATGCTACGCGCGGATCGCGGCCGAGCGGGGCGTGATCGGCATGGTGGCGTCGAGCACGCGCGGCGTCTCCATGGTTCCGACGTTCGCCGCCGAGCCCGTGCTGGGCACCAACCCGCTCGCCTTCGCCGCTCCCGCCCGGCGCAATCCGCCGTTCCAGCTCGACATGGCCACCACGACCGTGGCCGCGGGCAAGGTGAAGGTGCACAAGCTCAACCACCGCGCTCTGCCGCCGGGCTGGGTCGTCGACGCCGCCGGCCGGCCGGTGACGGACGCCGCAGACGCGTTTCGTTACGTGTTCGAGCGTCCGGAGGGCGGCATCACGCCCCTCGGAGGGCCGCGCGAGGTCGGTGGCCACAAGGGGTACGGACTCGCGGTGATGGTGCACATCCTCGGCGGCACGCTGGCGGGGGCGTCGTTCTCCCCCATCCGCAATCGCACCCAGAAGCCATCGGATCCGCACAACATCGGCCACTTCTTCCTCGCCCTCGATCCGCGCGCCTTCCGTGCCGACGGCGAGTTCGAGGACGACCTCGATCAGGTGATCGATGTGCTGCACGGCGCGCGCCGCGCCGATCCCGCCCAGCCCGTGCTCGTCGCGGGCGATCCCGAGATGGCAACGCGCAGCGAGCGCCTCCAGCACGGCGTCCCGGTGCCGGACGATCTCATGGAGCAGCTCCGCGCGGTGGCCGCGAGCGCGGGGGTGCCCTTCGTGCTGGCGGGGGGCTGACGCCCGCACAGCGCCGTCGCGGGAGGTCGGGTATCATCCGCTCCCGTGAGGCACCTCGCCCGCGCGCTCGCGCTGCTCGCGCTGACCGCCGCCGTCCCCGCGGGGGCGCGGGGAGCCGGGGCGGAGCCGGGGCAGATGACGTGGGCGGTGCACTTCACGCTCGCCTCGCGCTGGCTCGATCCCGGCGACAGTGACGGCGCCATCACCCCCTTCCTCGTGTTCTACGCCGTCCACGACGCGCTCCTGAAACCGATGCCGACCGGAATCACGGCGCCGTCGCTGGCGGCGTCGTGGTCGCGCTCACCGGACGGGCTCGTCTACGAGTTCGTGCTGCGCGAGGGCGCCCGCTTCCACAACGGCGAGCGCGTGAGCGCGGACGACGTGAAGTTCTCGTTCGAGCGCTACCGCGGCGCCAACGCCCAGGTCTTGAAGGCCAAAGTCAAGGAGGTGCGCGCGCTCGATGCGCGGCGTGTGCAGTTCCATCTCAAGGAAGCGTGGCCGGACTTCATCACCTTCTACGGGACGACCGCCACCAGCGCGGGCTGGGTGGTGCCGCGCAAGTATCTGGAGGCCGTAGGGGAGGAAGGCTTCCGGAAGGCACCCATCGGCGCTGGGCCGTATCGTGTCGTCAGCGTCACGCCCGGCATCGAGCTCACGCTCGAAGCCTTCGACGGCTACTGGCGGAAAGTCCCGAGCGTGAAGCGCCTGGTCTTTCGCAGCCTGCCCGACGAGACGACGCGCGCGGCCGCCCTCAAGCGCGGCGACGTCGACATCGCGTACTTCTTGAATGGTCCCATCGCGGAGGACGTGCAGCGGACGCCGAAGCTGCGCCTTCTCGCCGTCCGCACCCACAGCGTCTTCTTTCTCGACTTCCGTGATCAGGCCGACCCCGCCTCGCCGTGGCGGGATCAGCGCGTGCGCCTGGCCGCCAGCCTCGCCATCGACCGCGCCGCTCTCAACGCGGCCGAGCAGCTCGGCTTCGCCGGCATCACCGGCAACATCGTCGCGCGCTCGCTGGAGTTCGCGCTCCCCATCGAGCCCGATCCCTACGACCCCGGCCGCGCCCGCCGCCTCCTCGCGGAAGCGGGTTATCCGCGCGGCTTCGACGGCGGCGATCTCGCCATCGGCCCGCCGTACGAGTCGGCGGGCGAGACGATCGCGGGGTACCTGTCCGCGGTCGGCATCAAGACGCGCATCCGCACCATGGAGCGCGCGGCGTTCTTCTCCGCCTGGCGCGACGGCAAGCTGAAGGGCCTCGTCTTCGCCGGCCTCGGCTCCGGCGGCAATGCGGCCACGCGCCTGCAGCTCGTCGCCATCAAGGGGGGTCCCTACACGACGGCGGTGATCCCGGAAGTGCAGGACCTCTTCGAGCGGCAGTCGCGCGAGCTCGATACCCGCAAGCGGGAGGAGCTGCTCCACCAGATCCAGCGGACCCTCCACGAGCGTGCGGTCTTCGCGCCGATCTGGGAGAACGGATTCATCCGCGGCGTGGGGCCTCGCGTAGACGAGCCCGCGCTCACGCTCATTCCGTCGTATCCGTACTCGGCACCGTACGAGGACGTTCGCCTGAAGCCCTGAATCGAGGTCACGATGAACTACACGCGCATCTCCGCCGACTGCCACATCGACATGCCGTGGATCCCTGCCGATCTGTTCACCGCCCACGCGACGGCGGCCATGCGCGATCGCATGCCGTACGTGACCGACGGCCCGGACGGTCCCTACTGGACGTCGAAGAAAGGCGCCTCGTTCGGTCTCGTGGGCGGCGTGGGGCCATCCGGCCAGAAGTACATGCCGGGGACGCACTACCGTGCCGACGTCATGGCCTCGACCGGGCTCTATGAAGACGGCAAGAAGGGGATCCGCCGTCCCACCGATCCCGACCTGCGCCTGCGCGACATGGAACGCGACGGCGTGCAGGCGGAGGTGATCTACGGCATCCTCGGCGCCGCCACCCGCCTCGACGATCACGAGGCCGCCGCCGAGATGTGTCGCATCTATAACGACTGGCTCGCCGACTTCTGCTCTCATCATCCGGATCGTCAGCTCGGTCTCGCCTGCCTGCCCTACGGCGACATCGACGCCGCCGTGCGCGAGGTGTACCGGGTGGCGAAGCTCGGGCTGCGCGGCGTGGAGCTCTCGTGCTCGTGGGACATGGAGCCGATGTGGCATCCCATGTGGGAGCCGCTCTGGCAGGCCGTCAACGAGGTCGACGTGCCGCTGCAGTTCCACACCTTTCCGACGTTGCCGCCGCAGGTGCGCGAGAAGCTCACGGGCAAGACGCGGCGCACGGCGCTCTTCACCACCGTCTCTGGCTTCCAGATGAACCTCATCAACATCATCGCGGCCGTGATCGGAAGCGCCGTCCTCGAGCGCTATCCGCGCTTGCGGATCGCCTTCGGGGAGAGCGGGATCGGCTGGATCCCCTATGCGCTCGATCGCATGGATTTCGAGTGGGAGGACCGCTTCCGCGACCTCGGCTTGACCATGAAGCCGAGCGACTACTGGCGGCGGCAGTGCAAGGCCACCTTCCAGTTCGACCGCATCGGGACGAAGCTGATCGACGACATCGGGGTGGAGACGCTCATGTGGGGCTCGGACTATCCGCACGGAGACGGCGTGTGGCCGGAGTCCTCGAAGTACATCGACGAGCAGTTCGGCCACCTTCCGGCCGACGTCGTTCACAAGATCACGTGCGAGAACGCGGGCAAGTTCTACGGATTCATCAAGTAGGGAGGCGACGGCGATGCGCTACGAGATGATCTCCGCCGATTGTCACCTGGACCTCTGCTGGCTTCCTCCCGATCTCTTCGTCACCAGGGCGTCGGCGGCCATGAAGGACCGGATGCCGCACGTCGTGGACGGCCCGAAGGGGCCGACGTGGACGACCAAGAAAGGCGCGGGCCTCGGGCTGGCGTGCGGCATGGGGTCGGGCGGGCGCGAGTACGTGCCCGGCCGCATCCACCGCGCCGACCGCATGGCCGCCACCGGGCTCTACCAGGACGGGAAGAAAGGCATCCGGCGCCTCACCGATCCCGACCTGCGCCTGCGCGATCAGGACCGCGACGGCGTGCAGGCGGAAGTCCTCTACGGCATCCTCGGCGCCACCGGCCGCATGAACGATCCCGAGGCCACGGTGGAGGTCATGCGGATCTACAACGAGTGGCTGGCCGACTTCTGCGCGACGCACCCCGACCGTTACGCGGGCCTCGCCTCCATTCCGAACAATCCCATCGAGGCGTCGATCGCCGAAGTGGAGCGCGTGGTCAAGCGCGGGGCTGTGCGTGGCCTCGACATCGCCAACTCGCCCGATCTCAAGCCACTGTGGGACCCGTACTGGAATCCGCTCTGGGAAGCGATCGACGGTTGCGGCTTGCCCCTCCACTTCCACACCATCGGCACCCGGTTGCCGGAGCCGCTCCAGAAGCTGGTGCAGATCGGTTCGGATCTCACGCGCGCGGGCGCCGACGTCACCGACGCCGAGAAGGCGCTGGCGCGCAAGGCGTTCGCGGTTCACATCACCGGGTTTCAGATCAACATGGCGCAGGTGCTCATGTCGCTCGTGTTCGGCGGCGTGCTCGAGCGGTATCCACGGCTGCGGGTGGTGCTGGGCGAGGCGGGCATCGGCTGGATCCCGTACATCCTGTGGCGCATGGACGGTGAGTGGGAGGACCAGTTCAAGGACCTCCCGCTCACGATGGCGCCGAGCGAGTACTGGCGGCGTCAGTGCTGGGCCACCTACCAGACGGATCCCGTCGGCGTGAAGCTCATCGACGAGCTGGGGGCGGACCGCATCATGTGGGGCTCGGACTTCCCGCATCCCGACGGCGTCTGGCCCGACTCCGCGGAATACATCGAGCGCGAGCTCGGTCATCTCCCCGCCGACGTCCGGCGCAAGATCGTGTGCGAGAACGCCGCACGCCTCTACGGCTTCGCGCAGGACAGTGGAAGAGCGCGATGACGAAGACGTTCCGCCTCTACGCCGGCGCCGACGGACGGTCGCGCCTGGACTCGGTCGACCTCGCGCAGACTCCGGAATGGACGAAGGGCCTGCCCGCGAAGCAGATCTCGTTCCGCCTGTGGCCGCGCGGCGAGTTCCTCGATTGGCATCCGGCTCCCCGGCGACAGTTCGTGATCGTCCTTTCCGGCCGCCTCGAGATCGGACTCGGCGATGGCAGCAAGCACGTGTTCGGCGCCGGCGACGCGCGGCTGGTGGAGGACACGACCGGCCAGGGCCACACGACGCGCGTGGTCGGCGACGAGCCGTGCCTGACCGCCACCATTCCCCTCGCCCAGCCGTGAGCGCGCGCGGCGTGATGCTCGCGCTCGGACGACGCCCGCGTATGTCAGAGGAGCCCGGCATGACCAAGATCCTGTTCGCGCCCCACCAGTCTCCGGAGATCCTCGAGATCGCGCGCTCGCTGGCGCCACCCGGCTTCGAGCTCGTCATCGCCGATCCCGGTACCCCCGCCTTCTACGAGGCCGCCGGCGACGCCGAGTACTACCTCGGTCTCGCGCGGCAGATGGGCAGCGAGTTCTTCCGTTCGGCGCCGAAGCTGCGGCTTGTCCAGCTCCTGAGCGCCGGCTACGACCGCGTCGACATCGAGGCCGCGCGCAAGGCCAAGGTGCCGGTGGCGAACAACGGCGGCGCCAACGCGGTGGCGGTGGCCGAGCACACGATCATGCTGATGCTGGCCGTCCTGAAGCGGCTCGTGCGCTTCCACAACGAGGTGGTGGCGGGGAAGTGGCACGTCGGCAGCGCGGCCGGACGCATCTACGAGCTGTCGGGGCGCCGTCTTGGCATCATCGGCCTCGGCAACATCGGAAAGAAAGTGGCGCGACGGGCGGCGGCCTTCGATATGCGCATCCGCTACCACGACATCATCCGCCTCGCGGAGCACGAGGAGGAGGCGCTCGGTGTGCAGTACGCGCTGCTGGACGAGCTGCTGAGCACGTCCGACGTGCTCACCGTGCACGTGCCGCTCACGGATAGTACCCGGGGCCTGATCGCGGCCCGCGAGCTCGCGCTCATGCAACGGAACGCGATCATCGTCAACACGTCGCGGGGGCCCGTGATCGACGAGGACGCGCTGTACCAGGCGTTGAAGGAACAGCGGATCGCGGGGGCCGGGCTCGACGTCATGATGGAGGAGCCGCCGGCGCCAACGCATCCCCTGTTCACGCTGCCCAACGTCACGCTGACCCCGCACTCGGCGGGACCGACATGGGAGAACTGGACGGCGCGCTTCCGGAACGGCTTCGACAACATCCAGCGGGTGGCGGCCGGCCGGCGACCGCTGTGGGTGATTCCGGAGCTTAGCGCGTGACGACGAAGGGGTCGGCCGCCTTCATCGGGTCGATCCCCGAGAACTACGATCATTACCTGGGACCGATGTATTTCCATCACTACGCGGACGACCTCGCCGCGCGTCTGCCGATCGTCCCCGGTATGCGGATCCTGGAAACGGCGTGTGGAACGGGGATCCTCACCGAGCGGCTCGCGCGTCGTCTCCACGGCCACGCCGCGCTCGTCGCCACCGACTTGAACGAGCCGATGATCGCCCACGCCAGCCAGAAGGCATGGGCCACGTCCGGGGTGGAATGGCGGCAGGCCGACGCCACGAAGCTTCCCTTTCCCGATGCCTCCTTCGACGCCGTGATATGTCAGTTCGGGCTCATGTTCTTTTCCGATAAGGTCGCCGGGTTGCGGGAGGCTTACCGCGTCCTGAGAGCGGGCGGGCGCCATCTCTTCAACGTGTGGGATGGCTTCGAGCGCAACATCAACGCTAAGATCGTGCACGAAACGATCGCGTCGTTCTTTCCCGAGAACCCGCGGACCGGGGAGAGCCCGAGCGCGGTCGCTGCCGCCACGGGGCTTGTCGAGGGCACTCCGCTCTACGGCAAGATCATGGAGCGGCGCCGGACCGCCGTACGCGAAATCGAGGCGACGCTGGCGCGAAACCTCGCCGCCGCCTTCGGGGAGACGCCGCTGCGCTGTCCGCTCCGCGCGTTCGTCTTCTCTGCCACGAAGCCGCGGTGACGCGAACGCCGCTCGATGTGCTCGTCACCATGCCGTTCACCGACGCCCAGCTCGGGCGCCTGCGCGCGGTCTCGCCCGATCTGGCCGTGCGGCGCGATGATGCCGAGACCGCCGACTACGCGCGCACGGACGTGCTCTACGCCGGCGCCCCGCCCCGGGACCTCGCGCGGGCGCCGAAGCTCGGCTGGGTGCAGCTGCACATGGCGGGCGTGAACGCGCTGCACGATCACCCGCTCTACACCGACACCACGATTCCGCTCACCACCACCAGCGGCGTCCATGCGGGGACGATCGCGGAATACGCGATCACCGCCGTCCTCGCGCTCGCGCACCGCGTGCCGCGCATGGTGGAGTGGAAAGCCCGGGGCGGCTGGCCGCCGGACGAGCGGCGCTGGGACCTGTTCGTCCCCACCGAGATACGGGGCGCCACGCTCGGCATCATCGGCTACGGCAGCATCGGCCGCGAGCTGGCGCGGCTCGCGAAGACGGCCTTCGGCATGCGCGTGCTCGCGTGCAAGCGCGATCCTTCGCGGCGGCGCGACGCCGGTTACTCTCCGCCGGGGACGGGCGACCCGGACGGCGCGCTGCCGGACGCGTGGCTCTCGCCGAAGGAGCTTCCGGATCTCCTCCCGCGCTCCGACGTCGTCGTCATGTGCGCGCCGCTCACCCCGGAGACGCGTCACATGATCGGGGCCCGCGAGCTCGCCATGATGAAGCGGTCGGCGTATCTCGTGAACGTCGGGCGGGGCCCCAGCGTGGACGAGGTCGCGCTCGCCACCGCGCTCGTGGAACGCCGGATCGCGGGCGCCGCCATCGACGTCTTCGCGGAGGAGCCGCCCGCGGCCGGGCATCCGCTGTACGCCGCCCCTAACGTCATCGTGTCGCCGCACGTGTCCGGCTTCCTGCCGAGCTACGACGACCGGTGCACGGAGCTGTTCGCCGAGAACCTCCGTCGCTATCTCGCGGGCACGCCCCTGCTGAACCTCGTCGACCGCGCGCGCGGGTACTAGCGCGGGCGCCGCCCTCCGCGACGATGGAGCGAGCGCGGAGGATGGGCCGTCGGTTCCGCGCGCGGACGCTCTGGGTGCTCGTGCTGGTCTCGTGCGCGCCGGACGCGATCGCGAGCGTGGCGCACGCCGGTCACTCGGGACAGCCGCCGGAGACGGAGCAAGCGGGCAACGTGCTGTTCTTCCGACCGCCGGGATGGCAGCGACGCGACCATCCCGACGGTACCGTGGTCCTCGTCCCGCCCGACCTGAGCGCGCGGCAGGTCTCGCTCACGATCAAACCGGGGCAGGAGCGCGGAGGTCAGGATTTCCGACAGTGGTTCAACGTCTCGTGGCAGGCGCTGCTTCAGGCGAATCGGGCGACGGTGGTGCGAGGCGGCGACGTGCGGGGCGGACGACGGAACGGCGTGGAGGCGCTGTCCGCGAGCGCGGTCCTGGAGGCCGCGACGGGGGAACGCACGTACACGGCCTTCTTCGCGAGCGCGCCGGGGACGCGCCTGGAGGGCGTGCTGTTCGTCGCCGCCAGCGAGGCGCTGTACGCGAAGCATCTCGAGCCCGTTCTCGAGTTCATGGCGACGGTGCGCTTCAAGAATCTCGAGTCGAGGCGCCCCGGGCCCGCGTCAGTGTCGGCGCGGTGGGCGCCCGCGGGCGTCAGTCGCGCTGCCCGCGGTACCCCTGTCGGTGGAAGTAGTTCGCGTTGTAGAACGCGAGGACGAGGTCCCGATAGACCGCGGGCGGATAGCGCGGCGGGTTGTCGGCGCTCACGCACGTGGGCACGCACTCGATGACGGAATCGACGTTGGGGCTGTAGAAGAACGCGATCGAGTAGCGGTCCTTCCCGGAGTCGTTCACGACTCCGTGCGGCGTGGAGTGGAAGCGGTCGTTCGACCACCGCTTCATCATGTTGCCGAGGTTGACGAGGAACGTGTCCGGGATCACGGGCGGGGCCAGCCACTCCCCGCTCGGCAGCCGCACCGCGAGACCGGGGACGTCCTCGCGGGCGAGGATCGTGATGAACGAGTTGTCCGTGTGCGGCCCCTGCCCGAACTGCTCGTCGTCGTCGACCTCTTGCGACGGATAATGCAGGAAGCGCAGCGTGACGTGCGCTTCGTTGGCGAAGAACGGTGTGAAGAAGTCGGCCGGCATGTCGAGCGCGCGCGCGAGCACGGGCAGCATCCGATCGCCCACCGTCGTCAACGTCTCCAGATATCGCACCATGGCCGCCCGCATGCGCGCGTGGCCGTCCGGCCAATGATTGGTGCCGCGCAGGGGCTTGCCGGCCATCACGTCGGGATGATCGGCGCCGCGGTCGTGCGTGATGAAGAACGACTCGTTGTAGTTCGGGCGCGTCGCCTTGTGCACGCTGGAGGCGCCCTGGATGCTCTGGTTCAGACCGAGGTAGCCGATGTTGTTCTCGTCGATCTTGAGCCGGTTCTTCTCCTCCTGAGACATCGCGTGGAACTCACGCGAGGCCGCGAAGGCGTCGTCCACGACGGCGGGCGGCACCCCGTGGCCGGCCAGGTAGAAGAAGCCCACGCCCTCACTGGCCCGGCGCACCTGCGCGCTGACGGCCGCCAGCCCGCCGGGCTCCTGCCGGAACGCGGGCCCGAAGTCGATCACGGGAATCGCCCGCGTGACCTCGTCGAGATCCTTGACCGCCATCGCCTTGAAGATGTTCATGGCCGACCCCCGGGGCGCGAGCCGCCTGCTCGATCAGCTGATCTCGGTAAGAGTATCGCGGGTGGGATGGCAATGCCCAGGGCCTACCCGCGCCCCTTCGCCCTCGTCCCGACCTTGCCCGCCATCGACCGGACGAAGAGGACGATCTCGCGCGCCGTGCCGTGGCCGGACGTGGCGAGAAAATCGGCGCGGCGTTTCCGGACGAACCCGACCAGAAAGCGCAGCCGCGTCTCGCACAGAAAGGCGGCGTCGCGATCGCCCCGCACCCAGTACGTCAACCACGTCACCGCTTCCGCCATGCCGTGGCGGTACAGATGACCGGGGACGCCGAACAACCGGATCGTGGCCGCTTCCACCTCCTGCACGCGCATCGCCGCATAGAAGTGTCCGTGGCCCGTGTGCCAGCGGCGGTGGTACTGCTTCGACAGACGCCGCGGCTCCACCTCCGCCAACACCACGAGGTCGGGAACGTAGAGCCCCTGGCGCTGCGCCTCCCACAGCCGGAGCTGGAGCTCGTGGTCCTCCGTGGAGCCGATGCCGTCCCGCACGCGCTGGAAGTCCGGCTGGAAGAGACCGAAGCGGTCGAAGGACTCGCGGCGAAAGGCGAGATTGGCGCCGATCAGGCAGTACTGGGCCTCGTGGTTCACGTACATGGGGGCGTCGCCGAAGTCGCTGAGCGCCATCGCCGACCAGTGATCCCGCGTGAGCCACGTGGGCGGCGTCGTCGGCCACCGCGGGAGCACCCGGCCTCCGACGTAATCGACTTCCGGGTGTCCGTCGAACGCCCGCTTGATGTTGGCGACCCAGTCGCTCGCCACGCGCACGTCGTCGTCGGTGAACGCGATGAGCGGCGCCCGCGCCTCCGCGATCCCTGCGTTGCGGGCGTGGGAGAGGCCCTGGCGGCCCTCGAACAGGTAGCGGACGTGGCGGTGGCCGCGCGCGATGATGGAGTCGACCACCTCCCGCGTGCCGTCCGTGGAGTTGTTGTCGACGACGATGATCTCGTACGTCACCGGGCCCGTCTCCTGCGCGAGCACGCTCTCCAGCGCTCCCCGCAACGTGTCGCACCGGTTGTACGTGCTGATGACGACGGAGACGTCGCAGCCCTGGCTCATCGCCGATCGTTGCGGACGTCCGCGTTCGATGTCGCGCGCACGCGGGCCAGCCACCGGCGCGCGCGATCGACGACGACCCGCGGACTGTAGCGCAGGAGCGCGAGCATGACGGCGGCGGCCGGCACCAGCTCCGCGCGCTCGAGATAGGCGCGCAGCGACTCGAAGGCGGCGTTGCCGTACCGGTCTTCCCAGAAGCGTCGACCCCGCCGGTACGCCTCCATCAAGGCGGGATCGGTCTTGACGTGGCGCCGCTGCCGCCGATACGTCCCCAGCGTCGATCGCAACATCACGGCCGCATTGTTCGACACGTTGGAGCCGTGCAACCGCCACTCCGCCACGATCTCGCCGTGACAGAACACCGGCCGCATCCGCGTCAGTCGCAGATAGAGATCGTAGTCGCAGGCATGGTCGCGGTCGGGGGCGAAGCCGTCTGCCATTTCCAGCGCGGTCCGCCGGTACATCACCGTGGCCGGCATCCAGATGTAGTTGTCGAGCAGCAGGTGTCGATAGTGATCGTGATCGACGCGCGGCCACGGCTCCGGGCCCAGGACGGCGCCGTCGGCGCCGATCCGCTGACAGCGGCCGAACACGAACGCGCACTCGGGGTGGTTTTCCAGGCAGCGCGCACCGACGTCGAGGGCGCCCGGCAGGAGGCGATCGTCCCCATCGAGAAACACGACGTAGTCGCCGCGGCAGGCGCGCCAGCCCGTGTTGCGAGCGTCGGCGACGCCGGCGTTCCGCTGGCTGATGAAGCGGACGGCGGGATAGCGGGCGGCCACACTCGCGGAGTCGTCGGACGACCCATCGTCGACCACGACGACCTCCGCGGCGGCTCGCGTCTGGGCGAGCGCGCTCTCGATCGCTTCCGCGAGGAATCGCGCGTGGTTGTAACAGGTTATGACGACGGAGATTGTAGGCGGGCGGCGAAGTTCATCCCGGTCTCCTGACGCACACACGTCGCCCTCGATTCTAATGAAGGGGGACAGATCCCTCAAATCGCCGGCCGCCGCGCGGCGTCACGTTGAAATGGCGCCACCCTCGGCCGTAAGCTCTCGCGGCGGAAAGCGCCGATGGCGACCATTCTCTTCGTTTCGCACAGTGCCGGCCGCACGGCGCGCCCTTGCTGCTCCTCAATTTCCTGCGCTGGTACAAGACCCAGCGCCATGCCGATTTCTTCATCGTGCTCCTGGAGGGCGGGGAGCTCGACACCCAGTTTCGTGAGATCGCCGAACCCTGGGTCTGGCCCCCTCCCGTCCGCCGGGGCGGCGGCATCCTGTCCGGTATCGGGGCCCGCCTTCGCGGCCGGCGCGCCCGACGGCGCGTAACAACGTCCACTTCGTGTGGGTCGGCCACGTCGACGATTACCATCGCGAGCTCGTGCGTTTCGATCTGGAACGAGCGAATTTTACGAAGACCGTGCACTTCATCGGCGAGCGCACGGAGCCGTTGCCTACTTCAACGCGTTCGACGCCTTCTACCTGCCGTCGCGCGAGGACCCGTTTCCGGTCGCGTGTCTGGAAGCGGCCGCGCTCGGAAAGGACGACGCCGGGATCGTCGTTCCGTATCTCGATTGCCTGTCGGCCGCTCGCGCCATTCTCCGCTATCGCGAGCAGCCCAATCTCCGGGAGCGACACGGCCGGCGCGCGCAGGAAAAGGTCAAAGACTACGACATTCGAGTGATCGGGCTCCAGGTCGTGCGCGTCCTCGACGCCGTCATGGCCGCGCGCCCGCCGTAGGCGGCTTCCTCTCCGGTACCGCCCGCGAGCCATCACCCAGGCAGTAGCGCGCGACGCGCGGTATCAACTCCTCCGCCGTCACGCACACCTCGTATTCCATCTCGTCGCCCGCCGGCAGCTCCACGTCGCGGTCCCGGAACTGGCGATAGTGCTTGTCCGCCTCGTTCCGCTGCTCCTGGGGCCGCTCCCCAAAGAACGAGGCGGCGCCGCCGAACCGCTCCCCCACCGCGGCCCGGAACCGGACGAAGAAGTCGTCATAGCTCGGCTGCAGGACGAACAGCTTGAATCGACAGTCGAGGGGAGGTATCCGCCACTCGCGGAAGCAGTAGATCCAGCCCACGGCCACGAAGGCGGCGGGCACGCCTGTCCGCGTGAACCACTCTCGGTGGTGCAGGCGGAACCGCCGGTCGAAGTCCGTCTGCCTGCGAAGGAATGCCCACGAGCTGGTGGGATTGATCGAGTTCCGCAGCTCCGGCCGCCGATACATGGTAAAGATCGGCGCGAACACCTCGGCGTCGACGTCGAGGATGGGCAGCGCGTGCTCGGATGCGAGTCGCTCGGACGTCCATGTTTTGCCGGCACACGACGCCCCCGTGAGGAATGCGATGTTGACGGCCGGATGTCCGGTGTCGCGCATGACGCCCCTATTATCGCCACAAGAGTCTAGGCCGCGATGACTACGCGAAAGATCAGCACGCCGACGGAGGCACGGGCTCCGGAGCACAATGCGTTAGACTCCCCCTTGAAA